>DAOUGQ010000016.1:0-349792 GCA_034429195.1 Anaerolineaceae bacterium | reverse complement strand
GGCATTCCCGCCCTCTCCGCCTTCTATTTAAACAGGTTTGAACCCCATCGAGGGGCATTCCCGCCCTCTCCGCCTTCTATTTAAACAGGTTTGAACCCCATCGAGAGGCATTCCCGCCCTCTCCGCTATTTTTTTAATCACAAGATTATTCCTCTCCCTCCCAGGGAGAGGTCAGGTGAGGATGGATGCCAGTCGTTTTGTGAATCGCCCATCATACAGATTCTTCCCTATTCGAACGCCATCGCCCTTAAGGTGCTTCTCTCAACAATATTCTCTGCCACGTTCTTCAAATACAAATATTTTAATATTGGCTAACCACTGATTGGCTCCTTGTATACATTTCTATTCACTTTTTCTACTGGGATCAAATCATGATAAGCAAGGAATGTACTTATATTTATAAACCTTGTTTATTTGTAGAACCCTGTTGGTTGACCGGATTTTCTTTCAATCCATAATAACTTTGCTTCATTCCCATCCACTTTGATACAGACATAATGATAGCCTTTTAGCTTTGAAATCAGAACATCTCCCACTCTCAATCTGTTGTTGTTCTGTGTATAAGAAATAATTTCCTCTTTACTTGGTGTAACCACACTGCCAAATATTAATTGATTACTTGAATTAAATATTTGTTTTTCGACGATCCCACCACCCACGCAGCACAATTCCGTTATCTTCGTAGCCCAGGGATAATTCGAGATGATATTTTTACCAATCTCATTAGCCAAAATATTTTTAAATATTCTTTTTTTTGTGCAGTCCTTCCACCCCTGACGACAGATCATCCAGTACTCTACATAATTCGATGTACCAATGCTTTCTCCAATTTGACTATCATAGATTGGAAACAAATTTGGTAGCAAAAAATGGCACATCTTGCTTCCGAACATAGGAGTACTTGAATTCTTAATTGCATTTGATATCGTGATAATTTCGGATATATCTGACCATTGAACATCACTTAAGCCCACAGTTGGAAGATTGTATTTCCTTCCAAGATCACGAATGGAGGTATAAATTTTATTGATCACAGCTAATCCATTTCTAGTTATTACCTCCTTTGGGACGGGTCTAATCGCACTCCAACTGATAAGTTCATCTACTAACGAATACCACGAAGAAGGTGTTAAGAATCCAAGTTGATTCTGTATTAGAACGTTATTGTTGAATACCATTATGCAAAAATTGCTTATTCACAACCAACTTTGTCATAATCCCCTCCTATTTTTTATTTTATGAAATTACACCTTAAACAACCCTGCTTCGTTCGCCCCCAAAAGTCCAGCCTTTCTCGATCGCTCATCCACAGAAATGAATGTCGAAATCAACTCGGGTGAAAACAAAGTGACCTTCTCCCACGCATAAGATGCTCTTTCTATTGCATCCATACCATCATCGTTATACATCCAACCTGTTTTATCCATCCTTGCCAGGTTAAATGGTTTTGTATAACCGCGCAGCGTCTTCATTCCGGCAACATTGTAATATTGCTCAAAATAAGAAAGTACGAGATCACGAACTGTAGAATATATTGGTTCACGGTAACGCAACCCCACAAAGTTGGATTTCGCTACCGCACCCCATAACCCATTCTTCTTATACACAGCGATCAGATGGTCATCATCCGTTCCCGGCTCTGGCAGCAGGTCAATTACCAACGGTTTATATCCACTCTGGCGAAGGCAGGCGGCAGCAAAGAAAGCTCCATCCAGGCAGTTAGCTTTCTTCTCACGCAGCACTCTGATCGGGCAGCGATAGAATGGATCAGCGGAATACTCGGTTTCATCCAGAAATGCTTGTATTTGAGAGGGCGCATTCAACGATTTATAAATAATAATTTCACGTTGCGATAAATGCTGAAAAAATTGTTCGTGAATAAAGGTCATGGATATATTATATAAAGCTTTGAGCTTTTTCGAAGTGGTATTTAATTGCTTATTTCAGCATATAATACCCATTGGAAGCAAATCTTTGCATGAGGTGAATTATGGCAAAACGACTTATCCTGGTTGCAGGGAATATCGGTTCAGGTAAAACTTCACTCACCGAAAAAATTGGCGAGCGGTTGGGATGGGTGACTGCTTATGAATCGGTAGTTGATAATCCTTACCTGCCCAGTTTCTACAAAGACATGAAAACCTGGTCTTTTCATTTGCAGATTTATTTCCTTGGGCACCGTGCCCAGCAGCACCTGGATATGTGGAATGACCCACGTAATGCCATCATTGATCGCAGTATATATGAAGACGCCTTCATCTTTGCTCGAGCTTTACACAGTATGGGTAATCTAAACGAACTGGATTATGCTTCTTACCGCAAGCTGTACGAAATGGTGGTTCGCACACTGCCCGCCCCCTCTTTACTCATCTATCTTAAAGCTCCCGTTCCCCTTCTCATGAAACGCATTCAAGAGAGAGCCCGCAACATGGAGACTGGTATATCATCCGAATATCTTTCACTGTTGGATTCATTCTATGACGAATGGCTGAAATCTTTCGACCTTTGCCCCGTGTTGACCATCCGTACTGATGATCTTGATTTCGTTCATAAACCAAAACATCTTGATGTGGTGATGGAAAGAATTAACGATACTTTGGCAGGAAAAGAAGAAGTCGTATTCTAGTGAAAAAGAATACAACTTCTTCTACTTTTCTGGAATAGAAAATTCTAATCCCCAAAATTTAATTATTTCGATATCAGCAGTTCCAATCAACTGTTGGTGTCTTATTTACACCAATCTGCAAAAGCATCGACCACCGGCTTGATATCTGGCATCATTGGGAACAGGATCGGGCATGTCACCCCTGCGTCGATATATTCCTTCACTTTTGCACGGCATTCTTCGGTTGTACCAACTGCCATCAAGGACCGAACCACATCATCAGGTATCACTGCACTGGCGCGAATATAATCCGCTTCAGTGGCAGGCCACGACATGATGGACTGCACTTTTACAAGTAGTTCATCGCTCACATGACTGGCCTTCATGATATGCGGTTCCGTTGCCAGGTAATACGCCACCAGCTTCTTTGCTTCGCGCATGGCTGCTTCAGGATCTTTATCAGAAAGGGAGCATACCAGCAATTCAGGCAGGTCAACATCTTTGATGGATTTACCAGCATTCTTTGCACCCACTTCAACTTTCTGGATAGCTTCTTTGATGTAGTCCACTGAAACGACATAATTCAGCACTACACCATCGCAAATTTCTCCAGCCAGTTCGAGCATCTTGTCACCTGTAGCGCCAATATAAATCGGTATATCGCGCGGGCTTTTATCACCATACGCCACATCCAGATTGATGCGTTCAAGGTTTACAAACTCACCATGATAGGTGACTTCTTTCATGGTGAACAATTCGCGGATGGATTCAACATGCTCTTTCATTGCTTTCAAAGGTTTGGTTCGTGTCACACCCACGCGGCTGGCAATCGGTTCCCACCAGGCACCCAATCCAAGCATAACACGTGATTTTCCTTCATACTTACCGCCAAGTTCCCACATCGTGCTCCAGGTCGAAGCGATCACCGCCGGGTTACGCGTCCAGATGGGTAACACACCTGACCCGAATCGCAATTTCTTTGTGTGCGTAAGGAAAGCACTCATCATCACAATACAATCACGCGCAAGCCGGGTATCTGCCTGCCAGATTTCGCTGAAACCACGATCTTCAGCGTATTTTGCTATCTCCAACTCGTATTGGATATCATGTTTATCTTGTAGATACAACGCCATTCGTTGAGCCAAGGTATCCTCCACTTAATAAATCTTGCGTATTAGTTTGATTTAAAATCAGTGCAGTGGAGTATTTAATTATTACTTTCCTCACTGCACTCATCATGTCTATTGGGCTTAAGAGCCTATTGTAGAGAAATCTTACTGCATTACCAGGCTCATTACCGCTTTCTGAACATGCAGCCGGTTTTCGGCTTCATCAAAGATAGCGGATGTCCAACCCTTGCCACTGGTCTTATCCATTACTTCGTTGGTAACTTCGAAACCACGATCAGCGGGGAGGCAGTGCAGGTAGATGGCATTCTTATCCGCCAGTTTCATGGTATCTGCAGTGCATTTCCAGCTCTTGTTGGCATCAAAGATCTCTTTGGTTTTCTTAGGATCATTTTCACCTACTGGAGGGAGGAAGATTGGGGTTGCGCACCAGGCTTTGGGGTAAACAACATGAGCACCCTCAACACCATCTTCAAAATTGTCGGTATAGCGGAAGGAACCACCTGCTGCCTCAGCATACTCTTTACATTGTGCCATTACATCAGGAGCCAGTTCCATACCCTTCGGGTGAGCCAAGGTAACTTCCATACCCATCATAGATGCAAGCAATATCGCTGATTGAGGTACAGCTCGTGGTTTGTGTACACTTGGTGAATATGCCCAAGACATCGTAAATTTCACGCCCTTGAAACCACCGAATTTTTCCTTGACAGTTAAGATATCGGCTAAGCCCTGGAAGGGATGATAGATATCATCTTCCATGTTCAATACAGGAATGTCTGCCCATTTTGCGAATTCTTTGAGCATATTATGCGCACCACCATACTCCCAATCAACGGGGTCGCCATAACAGCGGATAGCAATGGCATCGCCCATGCGATCCAAAACACGTGCTACATCAGAGACGCGCTCGGTTGTATAAGCAATTTCACGGCCTTCGAGTGCAGGTTTGTAGATTTTGTCTGGATCAAGATAGTGAGCATGACCACCAAGTTGGGTCATACCGGCTTCAAACGAGTTACGGGTACGTAAAGACTGGTTGTAGAAGATCATGAACAATGTTTTAGAACGCAACAGTTGGTCATGATATTTATTCATAGCCCTGTCTTTTTTCAGTTGCTCAGCAACTGCTAGAACTGTTTCGATTTCCTCTTTGGTAAAATCAACTTCTGATAGGAAATCACGACCTTTGAAACTTGTCGTCTTCATACAATTCCTCCATCAAAGATAGTAAAAATTGGGATTCCCTTAAGGTTATTGCTGTAAATCAATACTTTACATAGTAAAGTATTGATTTACAGCAATATAATAACATAATCTAATACCAGGTACAAGATTACATTAATCACATTGAATGAATTCTACTTCAAAATTAAGTCCAAAATAATTCAATATTACTGAACATATATCAAATATCACTTGACAAAGCCTTAGAATATTTTCTATACTTATAAATATGATCGGAAAAAAATTACACGAACGCAGGAAAGAACTGGGCTTGAGCTTACGCGAATTGGGTGAAATAACCGATTTGACTGCCAGTTTCCTTAGTCAGGTTGAAAATGATGCCACATCCCCTTCCATTAGCTCATTACAACGAATTGCCACAGCGCTAAAGATTCCCATGTTTGCTTTATTGGAAGGCGAGCAGCAAACAGAAGTAGTAATAAGGAAAGAAAATCGTAAGAAATTAAATTTTCCGGGGCAAAAAGTTGAGTATGAGCTTCTCACACGCGATCTGGCGCATCAGTTGGGCTGCTTTGCCATTCATCTGAAACCCGGTTCTCGGCAGATCGCACAACCCCTTTACCTGCCCACCGAAGAGGTTATGGTTGTGATAAAGGGAACAATGGAGATCGGATTAGGTGATCGGGTATATACCCTCGAACCCGGAGATAGTGTTCATTACGAAGGAACAAATCTGCGCTTTTTTTCCTCTATTGGAAAAGAAGAGCTATATGTAATCTGTATCATGACTCCTCCTGCATTTTAGGTTTATTGTTTTAGAGGTTCGAATGGCACTGACTGCAATGATAAACTTGACTACTGGTTCAATTGAAATTAAAGAAACTGACCCCGTATTATTGCATAAATTCTTGGGGGGGCGTGGATTGGGAGCTGTTTATCTTTATAAGTTGGTTCCCCCTGAAGTAAAAGCATTCGATGAAAAGAACTGTTTGATTTTTACCTCAGGACCTTTAAATGGGACTGCATGGCCAACATCATCGCGATATCATGTAACTTTTAAAAGTCCTGAGACTGATGCTTATGGATATGCTAATGCGGGTGGTCATTTCGGTCCAGAGTTAAGTCGTGCTGGATATGATGCATTAATTATCACAGGAAAATCTCCTACCCCAGTCTACCTTGAAGTTCGTGAAACATGTATTTCCATTTTGCCTGCAGAAAATTATTGGGGACAAAGCACATCTACTGTTGAAAACTCTCTGGTAACTACCTCAGGGGGCAGAGTTGCTTCTATTGGTCAAGCTGGAGAGAACTTAGTAAAAATTGCTGCCATTATTAATGATGGCGGGAGG
This sequence comes from Anaerolineaceae bacterium, assembly GCA_034429195.1. Lineage (GTDB taxonomy): Bacteria > Chloroflexota > Anaerolineae > Anaerolineales > Anaerolineaceae > UBA4782. Next base: position 343,520 of record DAOUGQ010000016.1, on the reverse strand, counting down.
GCAGCTGCCAGAACTGGCCCTGGAGCAGTAATGGGTAGCAAGAATTTAAAAGCTGTTCATGTCATCTCCAACAAACGGCATGTAATGCCACAAGAATTTACATCATTAACTAAACAAACCAACCAATATCTTACCAGTCATCCTGATTCACAAGAATTGATGAATAGTTCTACCCTTTTTCTTATGAATATCAAAAATATGACCGGCGACTTGCCAACAAAAAACCATCAATTTTGCCAGGTGCCATTTATTACTAATTTAAATCATCAAACTTTTGCGAAATATTGGATAAAACGGAAAGGTTGCACTGCCTGTCCTTTACGTTGCTCAAGAAATTCTAGCTTTCATATGGATGGTAAAGAAACAACCATAGAAGGTCCCGAATATGAAACCACAGATGCTTTCGGGCCTCTGGTCTATAACCGAGATCCTGAAATCGTTCTTCATGCCAATTATTTATGCAATGAATTTGGTCTCGATACCATCTCAACAGGTGTATGTATCGCCTTTGCTATGGAATGTCATCAGCATAATATCTTGAATGATGATAATTATTCACTTGAATGGGGAGATCCAAAAACAATCTTAGGATTGATAGAAGATATCGCCAAACGGCAAGGGTTGGGGAATCTGCTGGCCGAAGGCGTTTTCAGAGCCTCACATCAAATAGGAAACGGCTCAGAGTATTATGCCATGCAGGTTAAAGGGGTTGAAATGCCTCGTCAGGAACCACGGGTTGCAAAATCCTTTGGATTGGGTCACGCTACAGGTAATCGAGGTGCAGACCATCTATATGCTTTACCTACCATTGATACCGCTGGAAACTGGGATGCTGCACGAAAGATATTCCCAGAAGAACAACTGCCCAGGTTAATGGATAGTGCCGATGAAACATATAAAGCAGATATCGTGAAATATGGAGAAGATTATTGTGCAGTGATTGATTCCATGGGGGTTTGCAAATTTAGTACTGCTGAAACTTATGTGGTCACCATAGACGATCTTGCAAAAGGACTCACTGCTCTTAGTAATCCATTTTCAGGCAAAGAACTTCTAGAAGCTGGCGAAAGAATAGTTAATCTAGAAAGAATGTATAACGTCCGCCATGGTTTAGACAGTAAGGATGACAGATTACCTGAAAGATTTACCAAAGAGCCATTAGAAATCTATACATATTTGCCTTCTCCTGAAGGATGCGACGCGGTTCGTTCCGAGAAACCAATAACAGTTACGGTCATAAACGATTTTGACACTATGCTTATGCGGTACTATCAATTACGTGGTTGGGATAAAAATGGGAAACCAGAATTGCAGACAATAGAAAGATTGGATCTGGCAGAATATGCAATTTGATACAGTCATTCGTAATGGAACATTAATTTCAAGCTGGGGAAAAATTCAAGCAGACATTGGCATTACTGGTGAAAAAATCACCGCCATTGAACGAAATTTGCATGGCGATAAAGAGATCAATGCATCAGATATGCTGGTAATTCCCGGTGCGATCGATCCCCACGTCCACCTGCAGATGCCTGTTGGCGAAACTTCATCCAGCGATGATTGGTTCACCGGAACTCGAGCAGCAGTATGCGGCGGTACAACTACAGTGATTGATTTTGTTGAACCTGTTCCTGGAGAGACATTGCAAGCTGCCCTTGAAAAGCGAAAAAACGAAGCACTGCCAAAAACCGTTGCTGATTTCGGGCTTCATATGACAATTACTGACAGCCATCCAGAAACATTGAGACAGATACCTCAGATAATAGAAGAAGGGGTAAATTCTTTCAAGTGCTACCTTACCTATGAAGGCTTTCGGCTAACAGATGAACAATTGATTCAGGTGTTGATTGCTGTAAAAGAAGCTGATGGTTTTGTTATGATCCATGCGGAAAACGATGCAGCTATTACATATCTTAAACAAGAACTACTCAACGCTCACAAGACTTCTCCACAATTTCATTCTGAATCACGACCAGCAATCACAGAGATTGAAGCCGTAACCAGAGCCCTGGCTTTAGCAGAAGTTACCAAATCTGTTGTTTATCTTGTTCACCTTTCTACAGCAGGTGCAGCTCAGGCAATTCATGAATCCAAAAGAAGGCATGTGAACTGTTTTGCAGAAACTTGCCCTCAATACCTGTTATTGGATGAGAGAGAATTATCTCGCCCAGGTTTTGAAGGCGCAAAATTTGTTTGTTCCCCCCCCCTACGTACAGAAAATGACCAGGAAGCATTATGGGAAGGGTTGTTCAATAAGATTATCGATACGGTAGGAACAGACCATTGCCCATTTTTTTATTCAAGTCAGAAAGAATTAGGAAGAGATGACTTCACGAAAATTCCCGGAGGTATTCCCGGGATTGAAAGCCGGTTGGCTTTATTACATTCATTTGGAGTCCTTGAAAACCGGATTTCTTTGGAGCGCTGGGTGGAGGTTTGCTGTACTGCGCCCGCCCGAATTTTTGGATTGTATCCACAAAAAGGTTCATTGCAAGAAGGATCTGATGCTGATATTGTGATCTTTGATCCACGTCAAAAGAGGTTGCTCACCCATTCATTACTGCACGAAAACGTTGACTACACCCCCTATGAAGGGATGGAATTAATTGGATACCCCATCTCTACATTCGTAAGGGGAAATTTACAATTTCACCAAGGTAACTTTATTGGGAAAGCAGGTAATGGACGTTTCCTTACCTGTAAGAAAGGATGTCATGTATCTAGATATTGATCCCCTAAAATGTACCGGATGTCTGGCATGCGAAGTATTTTGTTCAATAATGCATGAAGGATCTGCCGATCCACAATTATCGCGGATTCATGTAATGCATAATGAACAACGCACGGTCATTATCCCTGTTACTTGTGTTCCATGTGAAAACAAGCCTTGTATTGCTGCCTGCCCTGAAGGCGCGATTAAGACTAACGACCGAGGTGCAGTAATCATCACAGAATCCTTATGTACAGGTTGCGGAAAATGTGCCCGCGCGTGTGAAATTGGAGCTATCCGTGTTCACCGAATTGAAGGTAGAGGGAAAAACGGACGGCTGGTTTCCCTTAAGTGTGATCAATGTGATGGCAATCCCTGGTGTGTTCAAGCATGTACTTTTGACGCAATTCGAATGGTAGAAGGCTTTTCAGGAAGTCAGGTAGTGCATGATAGATTGAAAGAAGCAAAGGAATCTTTACAAAGAGAGCTAGAAACCGCAGGTGTGATACAACCCCGGAGGAAGTCATGAATCCATTACCTTACAAAGGATACGCTGGTCAATATCTTCGAGTTGATTTGACAAGAGGGACGATCACAAAACTTCCTCTTCCAATTGAATGGGTAGAAAATCATCTTGGCGGAAATGGAATGGGTATTCGAATTCTATGGGATGAAGTGCCTCCTGAAGTAGATGCATTAAGCCCTGAAAATAAATTGATCGTTGCCACAGGAACATTATGCGGAACCTCAATGCCCAATACGGGGCGTCTTGAATTTATCGCTAAAAGTCCTCTAACAGGTATATATGGAGACTCAAATGCAGGTGGTCATTTTGGACCAGAGTTGAAGTTTGCAGGATATGATCTTATTATCTTTGAAGGAAAAGCTCCTGAACCAGTGATCTTATGGATAAAAAACGATGAAGTAGAACTACGACCTGCAGGTGATCTTTGGGGAAAAGGAATTTTTGAGACAGAAAACAGGTTGAAAATTGAAGCAAGAGATCCTGAATTAAAAGTGGCAGCCATAGGTCCAGCCGGTGAAAATCTGGTAAGGTTTGCCAGTATTCAGGTGACTTACCGCCGAAGTGCTGCTCGTTCTGGAATGGGTGCAGTTATGGGCTCCAAGAATTTGAAAGCCATTGCGGTGCGTGGGACTAAACCAATTCAAATAGCCAGGCCAGATGCACTGACGAATCTGTCCATAAATCTCCATGAAAAGATCCGCACAAATGAATTTTTCCCAGGTACTCACCGATTTGGTACTTCTGGCTTGGTAGCATTGATGAATCCAATGGGCCGATTTCCTACAAAAAATTTCCAGTTTGGAAGCTTTGACAAATTTGAGGATATTAGCGCAGAAATCTTACATGAGGAATGTTTTTCTCGTGATGTATCATGTTATTGCTGCCCAGTTTCATGCGACAAAGTATACGAAGTCAGATCAGGTGAATATAAGGGTGTTCTTAATTCAAGTGTAGAATATGAAACATTAAATTCTCTTGGAGCGAGAGTATGCAACAACAATCTTGCGGCCTTACTTAAAGCGAATGAAATTTGTGATGATTTGGGAATGGATACCATCTCGGCAGGTTCTACAATAGCTTACGCATTTGAATTAGCTGAAAAAGAAATCCTACCAACCGAAACAGAAGATGGATTGAGACTTGAATGGGGAAATTATCATACCATGATTGAATTGCTCATTCGCATGGCGAACCGTCAAGGTGAATTGGGTAATTTACTGGCAGATGGCGCTTCTCATGCTGCGAAAAAATTAGGTGGTGATGCAGTGAAATATGCTATGCACGTGAAAGGGCAGGATATTTCAGCGCAGGATGGTCGCGCCCAACAGTCTATGGGATTGGCACATGTTACTTCAACCCGTGGCGCAGATCATTTGAAAGCTTTCCCCGTAATTGATGAAACTGGTTATCCATCCGAAGCAGTTCGAAGATATGGTCAACAATACATGCCAGAACTGGTTGATCCTTTGGCGACCAAATATAAAGCCATGATGGTCAAAGATGGTGAAGATTATGGTGCAGTGATTGATTCAGTAGGTACGTGTAAATCTGGTGGCACTTTTGTATTGGCAGAGGTTTACTGGAAGGAAACTGCTCAAGCCATTTCTTTTGTTACTGGGATGGAAATGGATGAAAATCGCTTAAGAATGATCGGAGAACGAACATATAATTTGCAACGTGCCTATAATGCCTTGCATGGTATCAATAAAAATGATGATGTCCTTCCATGGAGGTTTACGAAGAAACCTTCAACCTCCGGACATGCTAAAGGTAGTGTCTGTCATCTTGAAATTACATTGCCAGAATATTATGACTTACGTGGATGGGATGCAAATACTGGTCTCCCAACCCAGATGACAATGGAAAGGTTAAGCTTACAATCAGAGTTCGAGCGCATGCAGGATCAGATTATGACAGGGAAAGCAGCTGAAATCAGAGCTTCACTGCAATGGTCAACACCCTATACCGAAGATGTAGCTGAAGAATTCTAATGAAAGTTACTTTACGGTACTTCAATATTCTAAACACATACACTAATTGCAGGAGTGAAACGATCGAGTTTACAGAGCCATTGACACTGGAGCAATTGGTGTGCAATCTTGCACAACGGTTTCCCCCTGGATTCTCCCAGATTGCGCTGCATGAAGGGAAACTGGCACCTCACTTCAGAATATTTCTCAATGGCAAACCAATGAGCATCAAAGAAGCTGAAGTTCAGATACAGGATGGAGATGAGATCATGATGTTTCCTGCAGTTGCAGGTGGGTAGTCCTGGCATAGATCCTGCAACTTTAGGCGTTATGACACGCAACTGGCACAAAACAACCTTTCTTTTTCTGTTCATTTCTCTGTTATTCGCATCTTGTTCAGTCTTTGAAGGGGGGAGGACCTCTAATCATCAAGGCACCCCTGTGCCCTACAATCCCGCCTGGGATGCTGCTGTAACTTCAGCATTTCAACAAGGCGTGCAGGGCAGAGAAGATGCAATCGCATTCATGGTCTTTGAGGTAAATATTGACCACATGACATTCAGCGAGGATGGTACTCTCGCTTTGTTGTGGTTAAGTCTTGCAGATCGTGATACTGGCGAATTGATCCCCGCTGAAGCAGGCCTGGCAATTGCTGAACGAACGCAAGGGGATGGTACTCATCCTGAAGATTGGAAGGTCACCTTGCAGGCTGATCGCACCTGGAATAAAACCCTGAAGAAAGTGCCAGATGAAGTTCTTCTTCCAGACCTGAAAGACCGCTATGTCTCGAAGGAACAATCACAGCAAAAAGGAAAAGTATATACCGGTTATAAATTACCCTATCCTTCAGGATTAAAAATGAAACTTTCAGGTAGTATTGGGCATGTCTTTACCTACAAAACCTGCCCCGATACCTGCCTGTATGCGTTTGATTTTGCTAATGGAACTAATTTCCCGGTGCTTGCTGCGAAAGGTGGAAAAGTTAAGTATGCTGTCTGGCGCTATCCCGATAATTATCATGAGAGTGCCAATTATATCGTTCTCGAAGATACATCCACGACACCAACCACCTACCAGGTATATTATCACCTCGCTTACGATAGTATCCCCGCAGAATTTCGTGTCAAGGGTGCTTCGGTGGCACAAGGTGAATTGATCGGATACGCAGATAATACTGGACCCAGTTCTGGTTCGCATCTACATTTTATGGTTCACACCAACGCATATTCATACTGGGGTACTTCGGTAGATATCGTCTTCGATGAGGTGGCGGTAAATGGAGGTCGTCCCCGTACTTGCCTGGAAGCTACCAATTATCCAGGCTATGGGTCACAATGTGCCACGGGAAACGTCTATTATTCGCAAAATAATGGCGATAAAGCTGCACCTACGGGTGGTATTTCATCCCCGGCTGCTAATACGGTGATCAATACACAGATGCTTACGGTTGAAGGCTTTGGTAAAGATGACACAGGTGTCGCCTCTATGCAGCTTTACATTTCCACAGATGGCAACTGGCGGGCTGTAGGAAGCCAGCAGACTAAAATCCCCTTCAGTACTCAATTGGATCTGTGCAAAGAGAACGTGCCACTTGGTCCATTCATGATTGGTTTACAGGTAGTAGACTACGCAAATAAAACTGCGGCGAAATTACAGGGTACTCGCCTGCTCGAAATGGCATATGACTGTACCCCACCCACCCCTACTCCAACGATCACACCAACCCCTGTTGTGTGTTACCCCGATGATAATCAGGTAGCAATCTATCCAGAAGCGAATTTTAACGGAAACTGTGTAACTCTCGAGAAAGGTGATTATGCCGCTCTGGAAGGAATCAACCCTCTCGGAAATAACAAAGTTGAATCAATCAAAGTGGGTGCCAATCTTATGGTTCTGGCCTATGATACTCTCGGTTTTGGAGGGAACCGATTGGTACTGCTGGATTCAGCTACAGACCTGACTTCTCAGACAGGCACAACAGGATGGTTGAAATCATTCAAGGTTATTGATAGAATTGATCCTCCCCAGGAACCAGAACTCATTTCCCCAACCGAGACTCTCGGTCACTCCTTAACTGCAGAGGATAATGTCAAACTCTCATGGATTGAAACCCTAGGCGCAGATGAATACTCTGCTCAGTTGCAAGGACCAAATGGTTTTGCAAAAATCATGGATTGGCAAACAGGGCTTACCTGGGAGGTCGGCACTCTCCCATCAGGAGAATATCGCTGGACACTCACTGCTCGTAACCTTGCAGGATTAAGTCAGAAAAGTATTAATTTTAATGTTTATCAGGCAATCCATTTGCCAGTCACCACAATGGATGCTCTACCAGCAATCTCGCAATCAACTGCAATCAAACTAACCTGGAAAGCGAAAAAAGGCAGTGAGAATATTTTAAATTTTGAAATGGAATATTCTCGTGATGGGGCAGGTTGGGTAAGCTGGGGAAATGTAATTCCAGTGAATGAACAACAACTCTGGTTTGTTGGTGAATTGGGACACAGTTATGCTTTTAGGATGCGTGCTGTTGACACAGGCGGAAATAAAGAACCTTTCTCTGATACCGCACAGGCGTTCGTGCAAATTGCCAGCGATTGCACATCCGATCGATATGAAAGCCCCGACCCGGGTGATGATAACCTCCAGGGAGCGACACCTCTCGAAATTGGGCAGGCGCAGCAACATAACCTGTGTGGCTATTCGGATTATGATTGGTATGTATTTCCTGCCAGTGCAGGTGGAACATACAAAATTTCAACTAAACCACTGGATGGGTATGCGGCTGCTGCTTTTCAACTCTATGACCCGGTGGGAGATGTGATCCTTGGCGAATCTTCTCCAGAAACATATGATAGTGAAGCCAGTTTGCAATGGAAAGCGGAAAAGGATGGATTATATATTCTCCGGGTACGCCCAATTGATACAAAACTGGCTGGAAGTAATGTTAATTATGAAATTAAAGTTGATAAAGTACTGCAGATCAAACCTGCCAACCTTACCTGTACCGCATTGTTATTACCTGCCCTCTGGTTTTTAGTGAAATTGTTCACGAAAGCTCGCAATCGAATTCGCGAACAATTAGACGAATGACCTTACTTAATTAACTCAATAAGGGAATGAACACCTGTGTTACAATTTCGTCTCATGAAATGGCGCAGGTCTCTTCCTTATCTGGCTTTGGTTGCAGGGGTTCTCGCATTATCCCTTTCATCCCTGTTCATCCGTCTGGCAGATGCTTCGCCTCTGGTCACATCATTTTACCGGATGGCTATCGCATCTCTTGTTTTTCTTCCTTTTGGAGTCAGGTCACTTATCAAACAGAGGGGATTAAAGAACGTTCATTTTTTATTCCCGATTGTCGCAGGTACTTTTTCTGCATTTGACCATGGTATTTGGGGATTTGCCATAATGAATACCCGGGTAGCTAACGCCACCCTCTTGAACAACATTGCCCCTCTCTGGGTAGCTTTGATCGCCTGGCTGGTTTGGAAGGAAAAACCCCGCTCACGCTTTTGGGTTGGGTTGTTCCTTACCCTGCTGGGTGCAACCGTAGTTTTAGGGTATGACATGTTGGTTCATCCATCCTTGAGCTTTGGCGACTTGCTTGGAGTATCATCCAGTTTCTTTTACGCCGGCTATTATCTCACCACACAAAAAGGAAGAACTCACCTACCAACGATCACTTACGTCTGGCTGGCTACCACAGCGACAGCAATTGTTCTACTCCTTTCCTGCCTCATATCAAATCAACCGTTGACTGGATATTCGCTTAATACGTATTTGACCTTCCTGGCAGCAGGGCTTATATCGCAGGTGAGTGGATACTATGCCATTGTCTATGCTCTGGGGCACCTGCCAGCTTCAATAGTCTCTCCTTCAATGATCGCCCAACCAGTGCTCACCGCATTCCTTGCCATCCCAATATTGGGTGAAGCGCTAATGCCAGGTCAATGGTTGGGAGGCATCGCTGTTCTTCTTGGGATATACCTGGTGAATATTTCTTCTCCCGAACCTCAACATGCAAATACAGGATAAGATTAAACCCCTTCTCCTAATCGTGTGTAAAGCTTTTTCACTTCCCGTTCCAATAACATTTCTGCCCGGGCAATATCTATTTTAGGATATTCATGGAAAACGAAGGTGAATGGTTCACCCAATAAAATGGTTTTTTTTTCTGCATGGACTGCTGCGGGAATAACAAGCAAGGTCTTTCCTGTCTCTCGCTGGTAAAGATGGCACAGCCAGGTAAAACCCGCTGCAAATGGTTTGATTCCTGTTTTTGGATCAGCAGTCAGAAGTGGCTCTTCAGGAAAAACCAGGATACTTTTTCCATCCAGTAATAACTTCATACTGATCTTGAAAGCTTTTTGGATCGAAATACTTTGCTTGTCGACAGCTACCGCACCCAGACCATTGATCAATATGGCTGCGATACGCCCAACCACTTGTGCCACCCTATTGCCAAACCAGCCTTTTAATTTCCAGACCGGTTGAATGAAATCTTTATAAATATAGTCTGGTGCACGAAATTTATCGGTCATATCCGAGATCGCCCAGGGATGAAGCTGAATTGGCATAGACAGGATCATTGCGATGGGACCTACTTCCCCCACATGGTTCGAAACGATGATCATGGGAGAATTCCTGGGTAAATGTTCTATGCCCATAACCTTAAAACGAAATGGACATCCTATGATCCTTATTGCATGGTAAAAAGTGCTATTCATCGTTGGTGCTCCCAAAAATATTCTTTACTGAGGGGTGCTATGTAGAACCCTGGTAGCTAGATTACGATGTGAATCAATATGCTTAACAAATCTTTCATAATATAATACGGCATAATCAGTATATGACAACTTAAAATTCCATATCGCTATAGGGGAAGTCATGTCAGGTAATCACGATTATCAGGTTGGACAGGCTATTGGGCGGTATCAAATAGTCCAATTGCTAGGCAAGGGTGGAATGGCAACGGTTTATAAGGCGCTAGATACCCGCCTGGAAAGGTATGTAGCTATTAAAATGCTGCATGCTACAGAAGAAGATGAGACTTTCCTGATACGGTTTGAACGAGAAGCAAAAGCATTGGCTCATCTCTCGCATCCCTACATTGTCAAAGTTCTGGATTATGGCGATGAGAATGGTTCTCCCTATTTGATCATGGAATATATTGGGGGAGGTACCCTGAAAGATCGTATGGGACAACCCATTCCCTGGCAACAAGCTTCTCAGATCCTTCTTCCCATTACACAGGCTTTGGATTATGCACACAACCAGAATATTATTCATCGCGACGTTAAGCCAGCGAATATCCTGATCACAGAAAATGATCAACCTATGCTGTCTGATTTTGGCATTGCTAAAACAATTGGTCAGCAAACCCATTCCGATCTTACAGGCACAGGCTTTGGAATTGGCACACCTCATTACATGGCGCCCGAACAAGGTTTTGGAAAGAAACTGGATGGCAGAGCAGATATCTATTCTCTTGGGGTAGTCATGTATGAAATGATTACGGGTAAATTGCCTTTTGATGCCGATACACCCATGGCTGTAGTTCTCATGCATGCAACAGAAACACCACCTCTCCCGCACGAGGTTTTGCCCGGCATACCTGAACCTGTAGAAAACGTCATCCTGAGGGCAATGGCAAAAATACCTCAAGACCGTTTTCCAAGTATGGCAACTATGGGAACTGCATTGGAGAATCTATCACGAGGTGTGATGCCAGTCGTGTCGGTTGCTCCACCGGTAAAAATAGCCCAGCAAGTTCTTCCTACAACTCAAGTAGTAAAACCTGAGAAGACATTTGAGAAAGCGAAGAAACCTACCCGATCTCGAAGTATTGGACGATGGCTGCTTACCTTTTTTAGCATCCTGATTGCTGCACTGGTTGCAGCCACTCTGATCATCAGTCTCACTGGCGCAGCAGTTGTTTCCAGATTGATCCAAACTGCCTTTTCTAACATCGGATACACCTTTACCGATACCGATGTTGAACGCACAGAATTCCTGACAGAATATGAAGCCACTCAAGCGCTCAATAACTCATTGGATATGTTTTCGGGTGATTGGATCAACTCTTTTAATGTCAATTTTCAGAGTCCGGACCGTGCATTCATTACAGCCGAGACAAATTATGGACAGGCTACGATAGAAATAAAAATCACCGAGTCCGGAGGACATCCGACCTTCTCATTGCGCAAATATAATAAAGTACCCCTCATACTTATAGGTGGAATTCTCTCTACCGGGATAAATACTGGGATTTCAAAAGCGATGGATGAAGCTAATTTCGAACTGGATAATATAAAAATTACCGACTCGCGAATCACTTACGATATCATACCTAAATAGCTTCTTGATGATCTGAGACTAATGACAGACATATTGTTAGATACTCCCATTTAAAGGATGGGAATTTTCGTTTAATGAAAAGGTTTACAATAAAAATATGCAACTATTTTTTATTTATTGCGTATATGAAGTAAAACAATTCGGTTTCTGGAGTTGATTGTGAACATCGATCAGCCAGAATGGCTAAAACAAGCGCTCAAAGGAGATCAAGAAGCATTCAGTGTACTGGTAGATACTTATCAGCGACCTGTCTATAACCTTTGCTATCGCATGCTGGGTGATGCTGGAGAAGCTGAAGATGCAGCACAAGAAACATTCTGGCGGGCTTACCAACATGGTAATCGTTATGACTTTGACCGCCCTTTTATGACCTGGCTACTGGCTATTGCTGCTCACTATTGCATCGATCAGCAACGAAAAAAGCGCATGCCCACATTTTCCATTGACCTGGTAGTAGAGGAAATGCTATCAGATCCCTCTCCAGGACCCGAAAAAATGGCAGGCAGAAAAGAGGAAGCAAATATCCTTCATAATGTACTTGCCCAATTGAAATCAGAAGATCGTGCAGTGATTATCTTACGTTATTGGTATGAAATGTCAGAAGACGAGATTGCCCAAACCCTTTCCACCACTACCAGCGCAGTAAAAAGCAGATTGCACCGTGCCCGATTAATGATTGCACAGCAATACAAGGTACCCGAAGCAATTCCCGCCTCAGGAGGTAATTCTTATGAGCCATTACCCTTATGAAGAGTGGATTTTATCCGATGAATCTTTGACTCCTCAGCAAGCCAGAGCTGTACGTGAACACACTGAAAAGTGCAGTCAATGCCACCAGCTTCAAAAACAATGGCAAGCAGCGAAACTTGAGATCAAAGCAGAAGGATTCGCGTCACCCGGTGCTGGCTTCACCACTCGCTGGCAAACCAGCCTGTCTGAACGTCGTGCGCTACAGCAAAAACGATCTGCTCAAAAATTAGCCTTTTTCTTGGTGGGGTTGGCTGTAATCACTTTAGGGTTATGGATTGCCTATACCGTGTCAACCACCTCTCCTTCTGATCTTCTTGCATTGTTCTTTACGACCGCAGCTCGTCTCTTGATTTTCTATCAAGAAATAAAAATGATCGTTCTACCTGTAATATTTAGAATTCCACCAATTATCTACCTCATGGCATGGATCCTAACACTAGGTACAACCTTAATCCTTGCCGTTGCTTGGGGTGGAGCAGTATGGCATTTTTCATTCAGGAAGCCAAAATCAGGTGAACTTGTTCATGAAGGAGTGAAAATTCAATGAAAACTGTGAAATTTCTAGGTTCAATATTCCTGCTGTCCTTCATCTTGTTATTTGCGATTACTGGTACAGCACTTGCAAATAGCCAGGATTGTGGATCACTTTTGTTAGGAGATACCTGCGTACTGCGCAGCGGACATACCCTCCATGGTGACCTGCTGATCTTTGGCGGTTCAGCAACTTTGGAAAGCGATTCAACCGTTACTGGAAACATCGTTTTGATGGGCGGTTCTCTCGAAGCTCATGGTATGATCGAAGGCGATATCGTCTCTACAGGAGGATTTGTTCATCTATATGATGGAGCAAATGTAAATGGCGATATTGTTCGAGTAGGTGGAAATGTCGTGCAAGATAGCGGTGCAATTGTTCAAGGGGACATTATTACATCCACCAACCCGGGTAATGTTGTTACTGATCTAGATCTTGAAAATGCGATTTCCCAGAATATCTTCCGCCCCGTTGGCAACTTTTTCCGTTCGACTTTCTCTGCATTGGCGTTTGCCATTATTGCAATCATCGTTGCCCTCATCGCTCCAAAAGGAAATGAACGATTGGCAAAGACGATTTCTTCGCGTTTTGCCCTTTCATTGGGAATAGGCGCATTGGGAATGCTGGTGATCTCTTTAGGGAGTATCATTTTAGCAGTAACAATCATAGGAATACCTATTGCTGTCTTGGTTTTACTGGCTTTCACTGTTGCGCTGTTCTTTGGTTGGTTTGGACTTGGACTAGAAATTGGTAATCTGGTGGCTAATCTTTTCAAAACAACCTGGTCAACTCCAATAGCAATTGGGATCGGTACATTGATTCTTTCTTTAGGTTGTGCTGCAATAGGTTGGGTTCCCTGCCTTGGTCAACTTGTCATTTTCGTGGCAGCCATGGTTGGATTTGGAGCAGTAGTTCTCACCCGTTTTGGAACTCGACTACCAGAAGGTGTGAAAGAGGTTAATATTCCTCTTGCTTCACCCTCACCTTCTACTCAGGAAGTAATATCAAGTCCTTCTGCTCCAGAATCTTCCATCAATGTCGGAAAAACCCAGATGGTAGACGAAGAAACAATAAAGAAGATGGTTAAAAAAGCAGGAGAAGAGCCTACAACTTCTCCAAAACCAGAAGAGCCGTTACCACCAACAGAATAAATTGATAATTTGAAGCTGACAGATCTTGTCGATTTGTCAGCTCCTTCACCTTCGGATAATACTGAGGAGGTTGCAATGAAGAAGAAAATCTATATTTTTATTGCCATTACTACTCTTCTTTTTTCCAGTCTAGCATGTTCCATTGGATTACCATTCAACACCGCAAAAACTGGAGAAACAGAAATATTTACGATTGATGAGGAAGATTCCACTGCTCCCACTGTTAAGTTGACATTTGCAATGGGCGCAGGAAAATTCACTTTGCAACCAGGTGCAAAAAAACTGGTTGAAGGAACCGTAACGTACAATATCTCAGAATTGAAACCAGTCATTGAACGTGGAGTGGGAAGCCTGTACATCCATCAAGATTTTAATTGGGACAAGATACCGATCGATCCAGACAACACCATTAATGAGTGGAATTTAAAACTGGGAACTAAACCGATGGATTTAACCATTAATGGTGGTGCATATGAGGCAAACTTTGATCTGAGTGGTTTGGCAATAACAGACCTTGACATAAATGAAGGCGCATCAAGCACAGAAATTACTTTTTCCCAACCAAATCCTGAGACAATTGAAAAGATTTCTTATCACACTGGTGCCTCACAAGTAAAAATATTTGGACTTGCCAACGCAAACTTTAAAGAAATGAATTTTTCTAGCGGAGCAGGGTCTTACACCCTTGATTTCAGCGGTACCTTGAGGCAGGATGCAAATGTAATCATCAATTCAGCTGTTAGTGAAGTAAAGATCATCGTACCTGCTGGCATGAATGCACAGGTAGATGTGCAGGAAGGTGTCAGTAATGTGGATATCAACGGTACCTGGACAAGCATTAATAATATATATTCCACATCTGGTAGTGGTCCTGTCTTGTACATCAAGGTTCAGATGGGGCTTGGGAGTGTAGTGTTGGATCAAGTTTCAGAGTGATTATTCCGGAAAAACAAACCTAACAATCCACCGATTAATGCCAGTGCTGCACTCAGGTAAAAAACGGGCGTAAATCCGTATAAATCTGCAATATGACCACTAATTAATGTACCGAGTGCTCCACTGGCAAAAAGAAAACCCATCGTTAAGCCAGAAGCCAACCCCATGCCTATCGGGAATAAATGTTGAGAAAGAACAACAATACAACTGAAGGGCATTCCAGTAAGAAATCCAGAAATACTGACTAGAATATAAAGCCATGCTGATAATCCAACGTGTGGAATGAGTATGAATGGGAGAAAACCTGATCCCATTCCAAAGAGGATCACTCTCCACTTACCAACTTTATCAGCCAGACTACCCCCAGCCAGAACACCTGCTGCTGAACCTCCGCTGAATAAAGCCAGCATAACCCCATATTCTGATGGCGTCCAACCAGAATCACTGAGATATTTCGGAATAAAAGATGTCATATTTTGTTGAGACCAAGATTGAAGGGCAGCTAAAAGGATCAATACGATCAATATCCAGATACTTGGTTTATTAAATTCTCTGGTTGCTACCTGACTGGTTTTTGATGTAGAAACATAATTCTTCAGTTTAAAAGCCCATCCAGCAACTGGTACCGATATCACAGCGATAACCGCCAGCCCTCGCATACCATAAGCCTGCAGCAAAATCCCGCCAATAATAGGGCCGAGAAAATAACCGATGTTTCCCAGCAATGAAAACAATGAGGCAGCAGTTGTTTCCTGTCCTGCTAATCTGGTTCTACCAATCATGGTTGCTTGTGCCGCACCTGCAGGATGAACAGCACTGGAGCCTAATGCACCTATCACAAGAAAAATAATCGATGGCCATCCTGGGACAAACACTGCCAATCCCAAAAAAACAGCCATCCACAATACCCCTCCAGCAACAATCCAGCGCGTACCAATTCGGTCACTCAAATAACCAAAAACCGGCTGCATAAGGGAACCAAGCATAACATGCACGGTACTCACAACCGCAATTGTGGCATTCGAGAGTCCTAAAGGCTCACTGAGGAATGCAAGGACAATACCGCGAAAACTGTTGATGAAATCTACGGCAAAATGACTGATTGCCACGGCAAGGAAGAAGGGATCGGTAAGAAAGGACATTGTGTCTATAAGTAATAATGTTTCTTACAGATGATTTCGTAAACTTCAGGTAAAAGGTAATAACGGAAAGGCATTCCTTCCTGTATGCGCTGCCGGATCTGTGATGCAGAGATCTCTAACAAGGGAACGTCAATAAATCGTAGTTTTTTTGTTAACCCAGGCAATTGTTTCTCCAACCAGGGCAGGTTCACATCATCATCAGGGCGGCGCATTACTCCAATAGCATGGCATTCCTTAATGAATTCCATTGGTCGATCCCAATTAGGAAGATCATGCAGCGAGTCACCACCGATCAAGTAGATTAGTTCGTCATCAGGATTCTGCTCTCTAAGAATCCTCATGGTGTCAGAAACATATTGTGGTCCTGGCCTATCCAATTCCACCCTTGATAGCTCAAAAAGTGGTTCATTTTGTAATGCAGCTAAAGAAAGTTCGAGCCGCATGTCTACCGGGCTTATTTCCTGCCCACGTTTATGGGGCGGATCCGGTGTTAAAATCCATAGTAACTTGTCAAGATGCAATTGAGCATATGCTTCCATTGCCAGGATCATATGCCCAAGATGAGGGGGATCAAACGTGCCGCCAAATACGCCTATGCGCATATCTTAATCCTGCCATTCCAATTCATAATCTCCAATCCAGACGGTATCACCCTGCTCAACTCCAGCATTACGCAATGCTTCTTCAATCCCAAGAGTTTCAAGTAAATGATGAAAGCGCCGAATCGAATCTTCATATTCCCAATATGTCATGCTGG
Organism: Anaerolineaceae bacterium; assembly: GCA_034429195.1. Classification (GTDB taxonomy): domain Bacteria; phylum Chloroflexota; class Anaerolineae; order Anaerolineales; family Anaerolineaceae; genus UBA4782. The sequence continues at coordinate 326,686 of DAOUGQ010000016.1, read as the reverse complement.
CAGCCCGCTCTATGGCTGCCCCTTTAATTTTCCAACCCTCAGCAGTTTGTTCAATTGTAAATGCTTTCGGATCTACTGCTGGGCGGTAAATCGGCATCTCTACCACATCACGTGTAACAGGAGCGGTTTGTAGCAATTCGGCAGTCTTCTTCACCACTACATCCAATCCTGTTCGTGTCATGGCAGAAATGGCGAAAAATGGGTACCCTCGTTTAGTGATAGTTTTTTCAATAGACTTTTGTCGCTTTTGCACCTCGGGTATGTCCATTTTATTTAAAACCACCAGTTGCGGTTTATCTGCCAAAGTATCATCGAATAATGCCATTTCACTATTGATTTGTGCAAAATCCAGCAATGGATCTTCCGCCATGCCGTCTAGCACATGGATCAGTACTCTCGTTCTTTGAACATGACGCAAGAATGAATCTCCCAACCCGGCACCTGCATGTGCACCTTCAATTAAACCGGGTATGTCTGCTAACACAAAGCGGGTTTCCCTATCTACTTCTACTACTCCAAGGTTGGGTTCCAGTGTTGTGAATGGATAATCTGCAATCTTTGGTTTCGCATTTGTAAGGGCTGCCAACAAACTGGATTTTCCCGCATTAGGCACCCCAACAATACCTACATCTGCAATCAATTTTAATTCGAGACGGATAGTCTTTTCTTCTGCGGGTTCTCCTTTTTCTGCGATCCGAGGAGCCTGTCTGCTGGGTGTGGCAAAATGCTGGTTCCCACGACCACCTCTTCCCCCTTTGCATACTACTAATCGCTGGCCAGCGCTAACCAGGTCTCCCAGCACTTTGTTAGTCAGAGCGTCATACACAACCGTACCAGGTGGTATGGGAATAACCAGATCTTCTGCTGACTTTCCCGACATATTATTTGCCCCACCCGATTTGCCTGAATCAGCGATAAAGCGAGTCTGGTGACGGAAATCAGCAAGTGTGTTCTTGGTAGGTACAACTACTAAAATGACATCACCCCCCCTGCCACCATCACCCCCATCGGGCCCCCCACGAGTAATATATTTTTCCCGGTGGAAATGAACAACTCCATCACCGCCTTTGCCAGAACGTACCAGAATTTCAACTTCGTCTATCATCGTACCTTGCCATATATGAACAAAGCCAGAGGGAAAACTTTTATCATTCTACGAAGAAAAGTTCATCATCTATCATTCGATGGCTTAACTTCGGTCACCTGTCGGATTCCTGGCAGGTGATATTGCCTGCTTTTTCCTCTGGCTTTGCGCTATTCTAATTACTGTTAATTATTTGCCAAACTTCTCTTTCAAGATATCTTCCAGAGTTGGCTGCCCAATCTCCTGCAGTTCATAACGTACACGCTGCATGGGTTTGTTTATTTTAATGATCCGGGTAAGATCGATTGGGGTACCTGAGATCACCAGGTCCACATCAGATTTATTGATCGTTCTCTCAAGATCGCGTACTTGAGCCTCACCATACCCCATAGCTGGAAGGATCATCCCTGTGTTTGGATATTTTTTATATGTAGCAGCAATGGATGCCACTGCAAATGGGCGAGGATCAACGATTTCAGCCGCACCAAAACGACGGGCAGCAACCCAACCTGCACCATACTTCATACCGCCATGTGTAAGTGTTGGGCCATCTTCGATTACCAGTACACGTTTGCCATGGATTTCTTCTGGATTATCAACAAACAAAGGAGATGCTCCTTCAATGATCGTTGCTTTGGGATTGAGAGAAGTAATACTCTCGCGTACTGCAAGTACATTTTCGGGTAATGCAGTGTCTACCTTGTTGATGACAAACACGTCAGCCATGCGTACATTTGTCTCACCTGGATGATAGGTATATTCATGTCCTGGGCGGTGTGGGTCAACCACGACGATGGAAAGGTCAGGAGTGTAGAATGAGAAATCATTGTTCCCACCATCCCATAATACTATATCGACCTCTTGTTCAGCCTGTCGCAGGATGGCTTCGTAATCCACTCCAGCGTAAACGATCACACCATTATCGAGATGAGGTTCGTATTCCTCACGCTCTTCAATAGTGCATTCGTGTTTGTCCAGATCGGCATATGTCGCAAATCGCTGCACTGCCTGTTTTGCCAGATCACCATAAGGCATGGGATGGCGGATGGCTGCAACTTTATACCCCATAGCGCGCAGGATCAATGAAACACGACGGGTTGTTTGGCTTTTTCCAGAGCCTGTGCGCACTGCACATACAGATACAACTGGCTTTGTTGATTTTACCATTGTGGTATGAGGACCCATCAAGCGAAAATCAGCACCTGCAGCCATTACTTCGGATGCCTTATGCATCACATATTCGTGTGGAACATCACTGTAAGCGAAAATAACCTGTTCCACTTTATGCTCTTTGATCAATTGTTCCAGGTCACTTTCGGGGTAGATTGGAATACCTTTTGGATACAACTTGCCAGCCAGCTCAGTCGGGTATTTGCGACCTTCGATATTTGGGATCTGGGTTGCTGTAAAAGCTACAACTTCATAAGCAGGATTATCACGGAAATATACATTAAAGTTGTGAAAATCGCGTCCTGCAGCTCCCATAATCAATGTACGAACAGGTGTCATTTTATTGCTCCTTTTTGGTAGTTTCAGACCCTTCAGGTCTGGTGTCTTTCCTACATTATATCCGGTGTATTGATTCCAAGCACTGTCAGAGCATTGCTGATCGCTTGCCGTGCGGCAACGACCAGTTGTAATCGAAAATCTCGAACAGCGGGTTCAGCTTGTAACACCGGGCATTGACTGTAAAAATCATTAAAAGCTCTCGCCAACTCATACGCGTGATTCGTTATGACGAGGGGTTTAACGTCCCTGGCTGCCTTTTGAATTTCTTGCGGTAAACGGTTGATCAGATCGATCAGGGTGATCTCAGTTGGTTCCAATTTTTCTGGAGGCTGCCATACTGTTGGCATTGCACCAGCTTTTCGTAAAATACTGTTTGCCCGCACTGCTGCATATTGAATATATGGAGCAGCCTGTCCATTGAAGTCTAAGGCGGTATCCCAATCGAACGTAACCACCTTGGTGCTGTCACGCGACACCATCGAATATCGAATAGCACCTAATGCCACGCTATAAGCAATTTCTTCCTGTTTTTTGCTGCTAATTTCTGGATTCTTGGTCTTAACAATTTCCAGAGCTCTGGTAGCAGCTTCCTGTACCAGATCTTCCAAAAGCACAACAGCTCCATCCCGCGAAGCGATAGTTACATTCCCTGGCAGGGTAACGATTTCGTATGCCAGATGGTAACACTGCTTAGCCCAAGAATATCCCATCAATTCCAGTGTCTTAAAGATTTGCTGTAGATACAAAGATTGGCGCACATCTACTACATAGATGGATTGATCGAGATGGTATTCTTCGAATTTTTGGATCGCCAGTGGGATATCTTTTGTTGCATAAAGTGAAGTGCCATCTGAGCGGAGGATCACCAGCACACGGTATTTATCCTTTGTGCCCAAAATCTCATCAAGAGGGATGAAAACCGCATTCTCTGGTCGCTCATCTCGTGCCAAGCCTTTATCAATCAGAATTTTAACCAGATCCTTGCCCGAGTCTTCCATTTCGCTTTCAAAGTAATATCGGTCAAAACTTACTCCTAATAATGAATAGATTTGTTTGAAAGCTTCCAAAGACCATTGGCGGGTCTTCTCCCACAACTCAACGATATCTGGGTCGCGTCGATCCCAGCGGGCAAATAGAGCGCGCACTTCTGGCTCTACGGTTGGGTCGTCTTCATAGCAGCGACTTGCCTGAACGTAAATATCTCCAATCCATCGAACACGATCTTCGGGTGGTTCTTCACCGTCATGGAATTTCAGATAACACCATAACCACTTGATTACATGTAATCCGATATCGCCAATATAATTAGCGCGAATCACATCATTACCAGCCCATTCAAGGATGTTACATACAGCACTGCCCAACACAACATTTCGTAGATGGCCTACGTGAAAAGCCTTGTGCGTATTAGGTTGCGAATACTCTACCATGATACGCTTTTTTGTGGGTTTTCCTTTACCATATTGTGGCCCTTCTTCTTGCACTGTATTAATAACCTGTCTGGCAAAAGAGGAGGTCGAGAAAGTTAAATTTAGATACCCATGCACAGCTTCGATTTTTGTGAAACCGTCAGGTAATCCCAGATGATCAGCAACCATTTGCGCAATTTGCTGGGCGCGTTCACCAACAGGCATTCCTTTTCCCTGCTTGTTTTCTTGAGCTGCTGTTTGGAAAAATGAGGTAGAAATACCCCACTGACCTGCAAACGGGATCCATTTCCAATCGATAGGCAGAACTGGTATCCCTTCTTTCGTGAGAAAGGAATCTATTTGTTGCGAAATTTGCAGCTGGATTTGCTCAAACATTACTTTTCCCTGATGACGAAAAAAGCGGGAGGAATGTCTCCCGCTGTGTGTGGTATTTAATAACTCACCCGAAATCCGGGGAGGGAAATGTGGCTTAAAGCCACCCAATATTTACTTACCCAGAGTTGCCAGACTTTTCATCAGGCGGCTTTTTCGTCGGGCTGCATTGTTTTTGTGAATAACGCCTTTGGAAGCTGCAATATCCAATGCACGAATTGCTTCTTTAACGGTCTGTTCAGCTTGTTCTTTTTCTTCAGCGAGGATCAACACACGGGAGCGTTGAATAAATGTACGGGCACGTCCACGGTAGATACGATTGCTGATGCGGCGTTTTTCATTCTGTTTATTTCGCTTGATTGCGGACTTAATATTAGCCAACTTCGTTCCTCCAATACTTAATTACCATAATGCGAAGATGAATTTTACTCGAAGAAATTATATTTGTCTAGAAAAACCAATGGTTTATTTCAGATAGAATTCATTTTTTACTTACATTCGCTCAATTATTGAATGAACACTGCCTTTAACGCATTTATTCTCAAGCCAAAGCTTGCCTGTACAATCTCATTTTCCTTGATCAGGTCATAACCATGTATAGTTCTTTTTGTCTGGTTTAGATACACTATAACTCCATCGGCACGCAAGCGATTGGCATAGTTTACGCCTTCATCATGCAACGGATCGAATTCTGCTGTTTCTATGTAAGCTGCAGGAAGATTCTTCAACGACTCAGCTTTCATCGGGCTCGCATAGGGAGATATGGGACCTTCCCATCCTCTTAAATAAACCTCCCACATCCTATGATTTGCTGCAGCATTCCATACAGGGGTATCTACAAATTGATAAGAGGATTTCGTTGTCATGCTGCAATCAATAACTGGATAGATCAACATCTGCAGACATATTTCGGGACCTTTTCGATCACGTGCCATCAAAGCTACTGCTGCCGCTAAAGCGCCACCAGCACTATCCCCATAAACAGCAATTCGCTTTTTATCAATACCAAGCTTATCTGCATTTTTGCACGCCCAAAGTAAAGAAGCATAACAATCCTCAACCCCATAAGGAAAAGGATGATCTAACGCAAGACGGTAATCTACAGATATGATCTTGAAAGGAATATCCCTGGTGAAACCCGCAATGATATTCTCCTGAATGGGATTCCCCCCCAAGACAAATCCACCTCCGTGAAAATACAACACACAGGGTGATGGTTCCAAAATAATTTTAGGCTGGAATATTGTTATTGGGATCTTTTCGCCATCAAAACTCTTGATCTTGACCTTTTTGGTTATGAGGTCATGAGGAGGTTTGATGAACAATGCCCCAAGTGTCTCTAATGCAGCTCCAATGCGAAGTGTGGTCGGGGAGGAATAAGGTGTAACCTTAATCGCAAAATCTTCATGAATGTCATACTTATCATATGCTGCAGGTAACATCGTGTTATCCCAATAATAAATTTTGTTAATGATACACTATTTCCAACACCAGAGAACACGGGAAACAAAAAACCGGTTCCCAAAGCGGAAACCGGTCATAGTATCACATCAGGGCACTACTTATCCTGTAGAGCAGCCACTCCTGGTAACGCAAGACCTTCCAGCATTTCCAGTGATGCACCACCGCCTGTAGAAATATGGGTGATCTTATCAGTTAAACCTGATTGCTGAATAGCAGCGACCGAATCGCCACCACCAATGACACTGATCGCCTTACTCTCAGCTACTGCATTTGCTACCCCAAAAGTTCCCTTGGCAAAGTTCGGGAATTCGAAGACACCCATTGGACCGTTCCATACAACCGTGCCTGCAGCCGCTACCACTTTTCCAAATGCCTTTACGGTTTCTGGACCGATATCCAAAATACGCCAGCCATCAGGGATGGGACCCATTGACATTACTTTCGAAGCTGCACCATCTTCGAATTTATCAGCGATCACAACATCCACGGGCAAATGTAGTTTAGAAGAACCCTGAGCTAATAATTCTCTGGCTGTATCCAACGCTTCTTCTTCTACCAGGCTATCAGCAACTGGATACCCCTGGGCTTTGAAAAATGTATTTGCCATTCCACCGCCGATTAAGATTTGATCAGCTTTGGTGAGCAGATTTTTTATCACACCAATTTTATCGCTGATTTTGGCACCGCCTAAAATTGCAACAAAAGGTCGTTTTGGTTCTTCAATTGCTTTGCTCAGATATTGGATTTCTTTTTCCATCAAGAATCCAGCCACACCAGGCAGATATTTTGTTACACCCTCTGTTGAAGAGTGTGCCCGATGCGCAGAGCCAAACGCATCGTTTACATACAGGTCAGCCAGAGATGCCATTTTTTGTGAGAGCTCAGGATCATTCTTTTCTTCTTCTGGATGGAAACGAGTGTTTTCGAGAACTAAAACATCACCGGGTTTTAAAGCTTTTGCAGCAGCTTCGGCAACAGGTCCAACACAATCTTCAGCGAAAGCAACTGGCTTCGCCATCAACTTTGCCAAATGCTCAGCAACTGGTTTCAAAGAAAACTTTGGATCTGGGCCACCTTTTGGTCGCCCAAGGTGTGAGCATAGGATCACTGCAGCCCCTTGTTGCAGAAGGTATTCAATTGTGGGTAATGCTGCACGTACACGAGTGTCATCACCAACCACACCATCTTTCAGAGGAACATTAAAATCCACCCGAACCAACACACGTTTTCCTTTAACATTAATATCTTTCACGGTTTTTTTATTGAACATGGATAACCTCCTGAGTTGGTCAAATAATAATGCGTAATCTGTTGCAATAAATGCTATTCAGATTACGCATTATTTTAAAGTCCTAAACCAGATTACAGACTTTTTGCCATCATAGCTGCAAGGTCAGCAGCGCGGCAGGAATAACCCCATTCATTATCATACCAGGCAACTACCTTAACGAGGTTGCCACCCATCACCATGGTTGAAGGCAGGTCAACAATAGACGAACGAGGATCGCCCTTGAAGTCCATGGAAACCAATGGATCACCATATTCTCCAGTGGTCACACCAAGGATACCCTTAAGCGCACCCTTGGAGGCTTCAATAAATGCAGCGTTAAGTTCTTCTTTGGTGGTAGATTTCTCAATAGTAGCGGAAAGATCAACTACAGAGACTGTTGGGGTTGGAACCCGCAATGAATAACCATCAAATCGACCCTTCAATTCGGGGATAACAAGCGCTACAGCTTTTGCAGCACCGGTGGTTGTTGGGATAATATTTAATCCAGCAGCGCGTGAACGGCGCATTTCTTTTTTGTGCCCCTGATCGAGGATTACCTGATCATTGGTATAAGAATGGATAGTGGTCATTACGGCATGCTGAATGCCAAATTTTGTATGTAATATTTTTGCAGCGGGTGCCAGGCAGTTCGTTGTGCAGGAAGCATTGGAAACAACATGATGTTTTGCGGGATCATATTTTTCATCATTTACACCTAAAACAATCGTCAGGTCTTCATTCTTTGCGGGTGCAGAAATGATGACTTTCTTTGCTCCACCTTTATCGATGTGCACGCGAGCCCCTGGTTTGCCTTTTTCTGGGTCACCAATGGCATCGGTGAAAAGACCGGTGGATTCGATCACAATATCAACACCAAGGTCTTTCCAGGGAAGGTTACCTGGATCTTTTTCAGCAAACACACGGATCTTGTGCCCGTCTACAATCAGGTCATTTCCATCAATATCGACTGAACCACGGTAGGCACCATAGTTTGAGTCATATTTTAGTAAATGAGCATTCTGTTTGATATCAAACAGATCATTGATTGCGTTTACTTCCAGTTCATCACCGTGCAACTCAGTAATGGCTTTTAAAACCTGGCGGCCAATTCGCCCAAATCCATTAATTCCAACTTGAATTTTCATATTGTATAGTCCTCCAAATCATCATATTATTGAATTTTACCATGCCAAAGAAATTTTGAAGCTATCATTTACTCTCGTCTTTTCCAACCAGAGGTCCTGTTCGCTCCTGAAAAAGATCGACCACAACTTGAGCAAGCTTATCCGATGCATGACGCCATGTATTGCTCTTGTCAACTAAAGAAGTACAATAAATCGCATATTGTTGCTTTAAATCGGGATCTGGCTTCACCCAATCACTATTAGCGGGCAAGTGACCATCGAATTGATTATTACAGATCACAAGGTCAAAAATGCGTCCATTTACATGCTTTTCAATAGCATGAAGGTGGTCAGCACAACTATATCCATCTGTTTCACCCGGTTGCGTTGCCACATTACAGATATAAAACTTCATCGCCTTGCTTGCTCGAATGGCTTCTGCAATATCTGGCACCAACAGGTTAGGCATAATACTGGTGTATAGACTACCAGGACCAATAATGATAAGGTCTGCACTCAATATCGCCTGGATTGCAGGGGGAAAAGCCATTACATTGGAAGGCTCCAACCAAACCCGTTCAATTTTGCCAGTTGCTTGAGGAATTTGACTTTCTCCTTTTACCTTTATGGAAGGCTTGGTTGCGTCTTTCGAGATTTCAGCAGAAAGCTTTACATCACGTAATGTTGAAGGTAATACCCGCCCCTGCACTGCAAGAACACGACCCGATTCAGCGATAGCTTCTTCAAAGCTGCCTGTGATATCAGCAAGAGCTGTAATGAGAAGATTCCCCAGATTATGTCCATTCAGACCGGTAGAATCTGCAAAACGATATTGAAAAATCTGCGACATCATGGCTTCATTCGTAGAAAGTGCTGCCAGGCAGTTCCGTAGATCACCGGGGGGTAATACCCCCATACGATTGCGTAATTCTCCCGATGAGCCCCCATCATCTGCTACCGTAACTATTGCAGTCAGATTGGAAGTATAGTTCTTTAATCCGCGTAAAAGAGAAGCCAGACCTGTTCCACCGCCAATTGTAACAATACGCGGACCTCGCTCACGACGTCGGTGCTGTGCCAGGGTGTCAATAATATCTTTCCCTGGTCGAATGAACGGTTTCAACAGCGAATGATTTAGCCCCCATATTCCAATCATAATGAAAATTATTCCCAGCCCTCCAAAAATAACCGCACGCAATGTGCGGTCTAGAAAACGGAGGGACAAGAAGGATAATATTGGTAGCCACCATGTATCCGGTGCAGTTCGATAAACGTCCAATACCAATACAGCAAAACCGATCCCTAACAGAGTTGTACCAGCCAGAATGACCGCAAGCCAACGTTTTACACCCAATCCTGGGGTTAACCATCGGCTTTCTTCACGGATAAATTTTATTCCACGTTGGAAAAAATTCTCTTTTGCTCGCATCTATTTGAATAATACTCGTGATTCATAACCTCGTCAACAATACTGCATCCATCAATGAAAATTTTTCATCTCATTCTAATGAAGCTGTTTGTGATATCAGTGTAATTTTTCCGATGATATAATTTTAAAGAACATAAATTCATCCGAGGAGGGGCTTTATGCAAAAGAAGGTTCTACCTGGACCTGTTGCACAGACATGGATCGAACGAGATAGTAAAGTAATTTCATCCTCATACCCACGTGGCTACCCATTTGTTATGGATCATGGCAGGGGAAGTGAAGTGTGGGATGTTGACGGCAACCGGTTTCTTGACTTCATGGCAGGGATTGCAGTTGCATCAACGGGGTACAGTCATCCTCAGGTAGTAAAAGCAATTCAAGATCAGGCAGAGAAATTTATCCATATTTCTTCTGATTTCTACCACCCCCAATGGATAGAACTCGCAGAAAAATTGAACGAAATATCACCTTTTAGCGAGCCAGCTGTCAGTTTTATGACGAATTCAGGAACTGAAGCTGTCGAAACAGCTATTAAACTGGCTCGCTACACTACCAAACGCAGCCAATTCATTGGTTTTTTAGGTGCTTTTCACGGTCGAACAATGGGTGCTGTGACATTTACAGCCAGTAAACCTCACTACCATCAAGGTTTTTATCCTCTCATGAATGGCGTAATCCATGCCCCCTATCCTGATCCTTATCGCCCTATGCTGGTATGCAGAGAAGGTGAAGGTTATGGCGAACGGGTTGTTCGATACATCGAGGAAGAGCTTTTTGGTCATATTCTCCCCGTTGAGGATACTGCGGGCATTCTGGTAGAACCCATTCAAGGTGAAGGTGGTTATATTGTCCCTGAAGCAACTTTCTTCCCGGCTTTAAGAAAACTTTGCGATAGCCATGGCATTCTTCTGATCGCAGATGAAGTACAGGCTGGTATGGGCCGTACAGGGAAATGGTGGTCGATAGAAAACTTCGGCGTCGAACCAGATATCGTTTGTTCTGCTAAGGGGATTGCCTCAGGTGTACCTTTAGGTGTGATGATAGCTCGTAAGTCACTGGTCACCTGGCCAAAAGGGGCACATGGAAATACTTTCGGTGGTAATCCATTAGCTTGTGCTGCAGCACTTGCAACTATAGACCTGCTCGAACGTGAATATCTCAAAAATGCTGAAAGTACTGGTACGTATGCCCTAGGGCAATTTAGAAAACTACAGCAGAAACATCCCTATATTGGCGAGGTTCGCGGTATCGGTTTGATGATCGGTTTGGAATTTATTAAAAATGATCATGCCAGAACTCCGGCAACCAAATTACGTGACCAGATAGTAGATCTATCATTTGAAAAAGGATTACTATTGTTAGGTTGTGGAAAGAGCGTGATCCGAATTGCACCACCGCTTTGCATTACCAGATCACAGATTGACGAAGGTATTCAAATAATGGATGAGGTAATAACCTCCCTAAACTAAAGAAGGTTGAATGTTTTTATTGCCTGATACACGTGTCCGCCAGCGTGACTATTTATTGGAAATTGCACGTGCACTTACTCAGGAACTTGACCTGGATAAGCTACTCAATCGCATCTTAAAGATTGCCATCGAGATGCTAGCAGGACACGCTGGCATGATAGCACTTCGAAGTGATGAAAAAATATGGAAGATACGGGTAACCCAGGGATTGCCACAACCTTTTATGAAATACCTTGAACCTCTTGTGGCTAAAGTTAGAGTTCCTGAAGACCCCAGCAATCACGATGATCTGAAAGAGATCGACCGTCTTTTCAGTGAAGTCACCTATGACGCCAGTTTTGGGGGCTTGACCAGCGTAGGGTTGCCACTCATAGCCCAACACCGGCTTATTGGTGTGATCTACATCTTTCGCAATTACCCAAGCATTTTTACGGGAAACGACCGGTCTCTTTTAAGCAGTTTTGCTGATCAGGCAGCTATTGCAGTACAAAACGCACAACTATATCGCGAACTCAGCCAGCAAAAACAGCGCATGGATGCACTACTCGATTCTGTGGCAGATGGTATGTTGATTCTTACACCTAACCTGCGGATTGAACGATGTAATCCAGCATTAAGCCGCATGCTGACAGAAAATCTCGAGCAGATTCAGAATAAACCACATGATGAAGTGATTCGCTGGGCGACACCCCCAGAAGGATTGACGCTGGAACAGGCAGTCGCTGGCGGTTGGCCATTAACCCCCCATGCTCAACTATACATTGAGGGTGATCTCATTCGTGTCAATGAGGTCACCCCTATGCCAGTAGGCATCACTTATGCTCCCTTACATTCTGCTGAAGGTAATTTACTAAATATCATTGCACTTGTACGTGATATCACCCGTTTCCGTCAGGCAGATGAGCTAAAAAGCACATTCATATCAGTGATCAGCCACGAACTAAAAACTCCTGTTGCATTGATCAAAGGTTATGTAAGCACATTACGTCGTGAAGATGCAACCTGGGATCGCTCGGTAGTTGAGGATAGCCTCAAAGTTATCGAAGAAGAATCTGACCGGCTTGCTGCAATGATCGAAAACCTTCTGGATGCCACCCGGTTACAGGCTGGCGGTTTGAAGATTAATCGAACAGACTGCCAGATCGCTGATCTGGCAAAACGGGTAGCTGAGAAATTTCAAACACAGACAAGTGACCATACCATCACAGTTGATTTTCCTAAAGATTTTCCGGTAGTATTGGCGGATGAAACCCGGCTGGAACAGGTTCTTTCAAACCTGGTGTCCAATTCGATCAAATATGCACCTTCTGGGGAGATTCAGATCAGGGGCAGGGTACAGCCACAACGTGTTATTGTGTGTGTCAGCGACCAGGGACCTGGAATAGCTCAACAGGATGCACCTCATGTATTCGATCGATTCTACCGCTCACCAGACGCTATGAAACGCACCAAAGGTACAGGGCTCGGGCTCTTTCTAAGCCGTTCTATCATCGAGTCTCACGATGGTAGAATGTGGGTGGATAGCGGAAGTAACCAGGGTGCACGCATTTGCTTCTTCATTCCCCGCAACGTTGAATAAGACACAAAACGAGGGTAAAAAAAGGCATTCATATCTCCAAAATGGTATAATCAAATCGTTATTTTGCCTGGGTATAACCCAGGTTATTCATGTCAAAAAGTTCATGTGAGAGAATAATGCCCCAAACTATTACAAATTGCCCACGCTGTAAAACCCGCGTACCCGTTGAATTTCAGCAGGTCTTCGACCTGAACGTCGATCCCCAGGCGAAAAATCGCTTTTTAAGCCGAAACTATAACCTAATTTCTTGCCCAACCTGTGGATATCAAGGAAATATGGCAACCCCACTGGTATACCATGATCCGGAAAAAGAGCTACTACTTACCTATTTCCCGGCTGAATTAGGCCTTCCAGTGAATGAGCAGGAAAAAATCCTCGGTCCTATCATCACTGGAGTAGTAAATGCTTTACCAAACGATAAGAAAAAGGGGTATCTATTCAGACCTCAGGCGATGTTCACGCTTGATACGATGTACGAAAAAGTTCTCGAAGCAGACGGCATTACTAAAGAAATGATCCAGGAACAGCAAAAGAAACTCAACCTGCTACAGAGATTGATGAGTGTAACAGATGAAGGCAGGGTTGAACTTATCAAACAAGAAGAAGCAAATATTGATGAAAGCTTTTTCGCGATCATGAGCCAACTTGCTCAAGCAACCGTTGCGCAAGGGGATAAGAAATCCGCTGAATTGCTCCTTGCCGTTCAAAATGACCTGTTGGAGCATACCGAGTTGGGTCGAAAACTAAAAAAGAGTGCCTCTGAAACTCAAGCAGCTATGAATGATCTAAAAGCGCTTTCAGAAAAAGGATTGACCCGTGAGGATCTGATTCAACTACTTCTCAATGCACCTTCTGAACTCTATCTTCAAACAGCTGTCAGTATGGCACGACCAGCTTTGGATTACATTTTCTTCCAGACATTGACTGAACGCCTTGAGAAAAGTGATGGAGAAGAGAAGCGTGCCTTAATCGACCTGCGTGACAAACTAATTAAATTAACCCAAGAAATTGACAAAGCAGTACAGGAACATACTCAAAACACGCTTGCATTATTGGACGAATTGATGAATTCATCTGATACTGCCAAAGCATTGGAAGAGCACCTGGGCCAAATCGATGATTTCTTTGTCCAGCTTGTCCAATCCGAACTGCAGCAAGCTCGGAAGAAATCTGATCTGGAAAGGGTGGGAAAGATCGAAAAAGTGATCATTGCCCTGCAAAAATATACAGCACCTCCGCCAGAAATCGAATTCATCGAGCGATTGATTGGTGCGGAAAAAGATGAAGATCGGGATGCTCTGCTGGAGAAGAATGCAGATCAGGTTACTCCAGAGTTCTTACAAATATTTGATCAGCTTGTTAAACAGAGTGAAAGTCAGCATCAATCTGCTCAGATGGTAGAGTTATTAAAGAAAACCTACAAACAGGTTCTCAGATTTTCGATGAAGAAAAATCTCGCTGCTTAACTGATCACACTAGGTTCTATTATTAAAAAACTCTCGAAATCTTCACTAATGACTTCGAGAGTTTTTTCATTTTAAGGTTTATTAGGAATTATCCAGCCGCATCCCATGCCCTCGGATTGTGACTATATATTCATGATCCGGATCGATCTTCATTAAACGCTCACGTAATCTGCGCACCAGGGCATCAAAAGCCTGCTCTGATACTCCCGCAGCTTCATCTTCACCCCAGGTGAAATCGATCAATTCATTGCGTGATACCACCTGCCCAGGACGTTCATATAATGCCTGTAATAAACGAAATTGAGGAGCAGAAAGAGCTGGTACTACTTCTTCATTCTTTACCCACACCCTGCGTGAGCGTACATCCAGTTCCAAACCACCTTTCCCAAGGATCTTTACAACATGTTCAGCATCCATAGGCATGGTTGCATCAGAACTCAAAAAAGTAAAACAGTGCACAATTGCTACTTGAATAGAATCCCCATCCTGTAAAAATTGGGGGGTTATCACCGGTTTTCCATTACAAAAGGTGCCATTTTTACTGCCAAGGTCTTCAAGTTGCACGCCATTCCTCCCCAAAAACAACCTTGCATGGTGACGTGATACCTGTCGATCTGCAATGATGATTTGACAATCGGAATCTCTTCCAATCAGCAATTCTTTTTTAATTAACCAGCGTTGACCAGCCAGATCGCCACTTTGACCAATTATTACCGGGTATTCATTTTCCATAAGTTTTTTTGCCTTCCCCTTGTAATTGGGCTGTCGATGTATAATATAGCAGAAAAGAGAATATTTGTACACAAATGGGTGTGCGAAACGCCGAAATTCATCGCAACCCACTGGTAGATTTTCAAGGAACAGGGTGAAGAATGCCGGTCCCATTAAAAACCGGAGAAGTATTACGTGGGCGATATAAGATTATCAGCACCATCGGTCAGGGTGGTATGGGTTGTATCTACCTGGCAGATGATACTCGCCTGGAAGGGCGCCAATGCGCCTTGAAAGAAGTCGAACATGATCGTTCTCTTCCTCCAGACCTGCTGCAGGAAGCCCGCGACCAGTTCTTCCGCGAAGCAACAATTTTAGCCCGGTTGGATCATCCCAATTTACCTAAAGTATCCGATTTCTTTTCTACCGGGGTGCGTGATTATCTCGTGATGGATTTTGTGCCAGGAAATGACCTTAGGTCATTGATCATTGAAACACGCCAAAAAGGGCATTACCTGCAGGAAGTAGAAGTATTGAATTGGGCAGCCCAGCTCGCAGATGCATTGGAATACCTTCATTCACAGAATCCACCAATCATTCATCGAGACATCAAACCCAGCAATCTTAAGGTAACTCCTTCGGGTGTATTGAAACTGGTAGATTTCGGGTTAGTTAAGGTAATGGCACCAGATGAAGTAACCATTACTGTACTTCAGGGACAGGGAACCGCCCTTTATACACCCATCGAGCAGTATGGTGGAGACAGCACTCATACCGATGCACGCAGTGATATATATGCTTTTGGCGCAACAATGTACCACTTGCTTACCAACCAACCCCCTCCTGAAGCTCGAACCCGTTTTTTGAATCCTGAAAGCCTTATTGCTCCCCGGCAGATTAATCCACAGCTCAGCCCAAGGGTTGAGCGAGCAATACTATGGGCAATGAATTTACACCCTGATGACCGCCCTGAAAACATTGATCAATTCCGTAAAAGCCTGTTTGGTGATATTCCTCTCCCTGTCAGAACTTTTGTCAAGAACGGGGCAGAAACTACTCGTGAATTACTGCGCACAAAACCGGATAACTTTCTTCTTTGGGGAGTAATGGGTATCACAATTTTGACCTTGCTTTTAACGATTCTTCGCTAACTTCCCCAATAATGCACTATGATCAGTCAAGAGGAGAAAAATTACTTCTCTTGTTTTCGCGTTATCGTTTGAAGGTATCGATTCCTCCAGATATATCCAGCTATAAAACCGAGACCACACCCTAGTAGCAAAGCAAAAAATAAACCAATCCTGCCAAAAGTATCGGACCATTTTAGGCTGACAGGAATGAACATGATCAATATCATGTAGAAAAGCAACCCGCCCAGAATAGAGCATAATCCCCAACGCAACCCCCAATGAAGAGAGACATATCGCCGTCCCAGAAAAAACACACATCCCCCCACCCCCCAGATGACTATCATGGAAAGCAACCAATCCGAAATTCCTGGATTCTTGGTTTCTTCATTCACTGGTAATTCTGTAACAGCAGGAGTAGGCGAAGCTACCACACCTGTTGTCTCTGTGACTATTGGTGTAGGTGCAATAATGGTGATCACAGCGACTGTGTCTGACGTAACATCCAGTGTAAGGATTTCGGAAAGTAAAGCGGGATCGCTGCTGGCTTTGATTTCCATTAGCCCCTGAGAAGCAATCCGGTATGAAGTACGGGCAATACCGTCTTGAGTAACAGTATTAACCTGTTGTATCGTTCCAGTCTCCCCACCCACTGTAATTGTAAATGTAACCACTGTTCCATCTGGCACAGGATTATTGTTATTATCGTAAATCACTCCAGTTCGTATTGGCAGGGTATCACCTACTTTGAACTTTGGCACAAACGTGGGAGAAGGTGTAACATCAGGTTCAGTTGGATTGATGGTAGGTGTTGTCTCAGTTGGCTGGTCTAAAAAAAGCGGAATAATCTGGTCAGGATTTGGAGCGGTAACACTGATCAAATCATATCCAATAGCAGGAACGGAAACTGGCAGGTTTCCCATCGGTGCGATTTCCTGGAAAAGAACCCTGGCAGCCACATCTATCGCCTGGGGAATCTTGCTATACAAAGCGTAATAAGCAGTTAACTTTGATATATCCGTTGCATCAAGATAGATGGGAGCATTAAACTCAAAGACAATCACTTTTTTATCTTTCAACAGATCAGGGCGTTCCGAAAGCAATCGTTTTAAAGCAGAAGATACTTCTCGCGAGGAATCGGTTGATAGCATAGAAAAGATTACCCAATTAGACAAAGACAATTCTTCCTCCAACAAAGGAGGTTCTTCCGGGTTATTTAAAAGATAATTCAGGTCTGCGAAAGAATATGCACTCATATAATTCCGGTAAATCTGTCCACCCGCCTGTGTTCCATATAATCGGTCGACAGCATTCATCAGACTGTTTACAGACAATGATGTCTGTTCTTCACAGGTAGAGCATTGTTTTCCTGCGACAACATCTGTAATAAATAATAATCGTTCACCTTTAGAAGGAGCTTCTGGAAGAACATCTGGCAACTGGTTGATATCCGGACTTACCAGAGTCAATGCATTTCTTTCGACATCAAAACTTACCTGGGTGGATGTCCCAATGCTGGTTAATCCTTCTTCACCGGGAAGGACATTTTCTAAAGTAAATTTGTTTTGATAGATCTTATATTTTAAGGTGAGAATACGTTGGACGGATTCATCCACCCTCTGCATAAAAGCTGGGTCTTCTTGATATTTTTGGGTGAAGAACTCGAGTGTTTTAATGATGGTGGTATATTGGTCGGGATCGTCAGTAGCAATAAAATTATTTACGTATAACAGATCATTCCCCGCCAGAAATGCATTACGTGCAATCTGACGCGCATCAAAAGTTTTTCCTGTTGGGTCATAGAAACGGCGCACTGCCAGGCTGCCCAGATCATCGCTGACAACCACTCCGCCACTCGCTCTCCAGGTAGAAAAAGCTGGCAGAGAAAACAATTGGTCCATAGCGTCACGGTCAAAGCTTACAGGGCATGTTGTTGCACGAATGTTTCCTTGAAACCCCTGATACCGAATATGAGAAACCAGTAAACCATCGGTGGTCATAGAAATATCTGATGCATTCCCGGTGACAGCGAAAAATGGCGCTAGCTCGATCTGTTTTAATTGTTCAAGGCTTTTTCGAACAGTTGCTACTTCTTCATCTGGAGGTCGATCAGAACCTCCCCTGCCCGGAAAATACTTGGCAATCACTGCCATCCGATTGTTGGAACCTTCATGTACTCCCTGGATATAAGCAGCCCCCAACTCACCCACCCAGAATGGGTCTCCTCCAAAGGTACGGGTTCCCAGGTCCTTTCCCGCTTCCGTCTGTAGAACTTCTAAAACATCCAGCGAAGGACCCAATAAGAAATTAAATCCCAGGGCACTTAACTCATTCCCCAAAACAGAGCCAACCCGATTTGCCAGGCTGGTATCCCACGTAGCACCAATTGCCATCTCATTAGGAAGAGGCGTCATCCCATTGATAATCTGGTCATAAGGAGATAGATCTCCTTCCTGTGAAATGCTGATGAACAAAGGAATGTATTGCGGTGTGAACCGTTCATTTGTGTATGGGTCGGATTGTGTAGTCTGGGATGCATCCCACTCCAACTGTTGAATACCAGTGGTCAGGGCATAAGCCTTTGCCAGTGTTTCTGTTGAACCAACAAAATTATCGTTTTCAGATTTTAAGACAACTCCCCCAATATGGTATTTGCCAATTAGATCCTTTAATATGGAGGTGTCAGGTGAGCTTCCTTGAAAGGTTACCATAAATAACTGCCCTACTTTTTCTTCCGGCGTCATTTTCGCCAGCATTTGAGCAGCCATAACGGATGGATCAGCCTGTTGTGAAGACCGGGCAAATACAGTCACAACCGGGCTGCTTATTGTCATGAATAGGACAATAAGCAACATGGCGGTTGAAAAAAAACGCAATTTCACTACTAACCCCTCAATTGAATGGCAGTATCAGGAAAATCAGTAAAAATACCCTGCACACCCAGGTCGAAGAGCCGTTTCATTTCCTCAGCTTCATTTACCGTCCATACATGTACGCGACGATGCCTTTTATTTTCTCTCTTCATCATACCTGCATTTACATCTGAAAAATACGGGTGGATCAATTCAGGTGAGATCCATTTACCTGCAAAACTGCGTGATACTAATCCTTCCTTACCGGGCAGGCAAAGGATAGCAGCAGGGATATTTGGCTTTAATTTGCGCGCTCGCAAGAGATTGCTGGGCAAGAAGGAAGAAAAAATCACCCTCTCATTCATTGAATACTTGTCGATCAATTCAATCACCTTGTCAACTAATCCATCTCCAGACGTTTGATAGTTGGTCAGCTCAATATTAATGTAAATTTTCTGACCAACAGCTTCAAACACTTCTGCCAGGGTCGGTACTCTCTCGCCAGCAAATTTTGCATCGAAGTGACTGCCAGCATCCATTTCATGTAATTGTTGAGCGGTAAATGTACGTAGATTGCCACTTTGGTTTGTAGTACGGTCTACGGTTTGATCGTGCATTACTATTACAACGTCATCAGAAGATAACTTGGCATCCAATTCAATAGCGTCAGCGCCCATTGAAACTGCCATTTCAAAGGCAGCAATGGTATTTTCGGGTGCATATCCAGAAGCACCCCGATGAGCAAAAATGATCGGTTTAGTAAATGAATGTAAGAAGTTCATAAGTCTACAAAATAAGCTTCAGCAGATCGATCCAACATCTCTTGGGTCATGGCAGGTTCGACACCAAGATAATGCGCAATATCTAACAATTGATCACAAAGATCGCGTGGGTGAGAAGCACGCAATTTTCGATTTCGTTTTACGTACCATTCCTGCAATAGATAAGCCAATCCCGGTTCGTTATACGGTATCCCTTTTTGAGCAGCAACTCTCTTGAATATCTCACGATATTCATCATAACTGGGATCTCCAATTTCGACTTTATGGCGAAGCCGGCGTAAAAAAGCTTCATCTACCAGGTCTTTTGGTGGAAGGTTGGTGGAAAAGATCACCAGTACATCAAATGGTACTTCGATTTTTCGCCCCGTATGCAAAGATAAATAATCGATCCGGTTTTCGAGTGGCACAATCCAACGGTTAAGCAGATCACGCGGGCGAACCTGTTGTCTACCAAAGTCATCGATCAAGAGAATACCACCGTTAGCTTTCACTTGAAAAGGTGCTTCATAATACTTGCGTACATCATCAAAGACAAGGTCAAGGCCTGTTAAAGTAAGCTCGCCGCCAGTGACAATGAATGGTCTTTTGATTTTTACCCACCGCGGATCTCTCCGAGTACCTGCACGCAATCCACCACTTCCTGGTGGGGGTGTTTCATCATCAGGAGAAAGCTGGTGGTTAACTGAGTCGTACAATTTGATCACCTGGCCATCAACAAATAATGCATAAGGAATATACATCGCTTGTGACAGCACCATACTACCAATCGCTCTTGCCACACTTGTTTTTCCGTCACCTGGAGGTCCATAAAGAAATATGGAAGTTCCCGAATTTACTGCTGGTCCAAGCCTATGAAATGTCTTTTCATTCAGTGTGAGTTGGGATAATACTTGCTTCATGACCCTGGCAGAAACCAGGGTGCGTGAACGGCTTTGCTTTTGGCAGGAAGTAATATAGTCTGACAATGGAACCGGGGCTGGACCTGCATACTGGCTTCGCTCTAATGCTTCTCGTGCTCTGGCAATCCCAGATCCGGTGATGGCGTAAGTATACGCACCTTCACCCAACCCCATCTGCGATGACCTTACTTCGACTTGCTTTTCTCTTTTTAGAGCTTCCATTACCTGATCGACCACACCAGCAAATGGCAAAGTGATCAACTCCGCAACTTTAAAGCCGCTCATATATCCTTGAAAATACATCACTTTCAATACCAGGTCTTGCAACCATAGTAAAGATAAACCGGTATCTTCGATTTTATTGATAGGTGGTGGAATAAAAGTTGAAGATTGTGTAGTCGGCGCAGATGCAGAAGCAGGGGGCTTGGCAGGCATACTGGTCATATCTCTTCCCTCACACTGGATTTATTTGATGTAGATTATAGCACACACCATTCTTGTACCGCTTGCGCTGGCATTTATGCTCTTTTATAATTATTCTGATGAAAATTAGTGTGATCATTCCAGTTTTTAATGAAGAATCCACCATAACTACGATAGTTGAACGGGTAAAAGCTACCAAAATTCCCAGTGAAATTGTGATTGTCGATGATGGATCAACAGATAATACCCGCACAATGCTTGCAGAGATGGATGGTAAGGAAAATGTCCAAGTGATCCTGCATGAAAAAAACCTGGGTAAGGGCAGCGCAGTTCGTACTGGAATCGATCACGTAACAGGTGACGTTATCATTATTCAAGACGCCGACCTGGAATATGATCCCAGAGAATATACCAATCTCTTAAAACCGATCGATGAAGGATTGGCAGATGTAGTTTATGGTTCAAGATTTTTAGGTGCAGCCAGGCGACCCATCCTTTTTTGGAACATGATTGCCAACAAGCTGTTGACTTTCGTAACGAACATCCTGTATAACAACATTCTCAGCGATATGGAAACAGGCTACAAGGTTTTTCGCAAAGAAGTCGTTCAAGGAATGACATTGCACGCCAAGCGTTTTGATTTTGAGCCTGAATTCACAGCCAAAATCCTCAAACGAAAAGTCCGGATCGTTGAAGTTCCTATTGCTTTTTTCCCGCGCGATTACAATCAGGGAAAGAAAATTAAAACCAAAGACGCATTTGAAGCAATGTGGACTTTGATCAAATACCGGTTCGTTGATTAACGATCAGCATGACCTTTCTCCGTATTTAGCCGAAGCTGGACTAACACCACCCCAAAAGCAGCAAATGCCATTCCTATCCATTGCTGGGGAGACAACTTCTCACCAAGAATAAAGAAAGCCAAAAGAGCAATCTGTATCAGCATTGTGCTGTTGATCAGGCTTGATTCCATAGCAGTGATCGTTCGTAATGAGAAGTTCCACAAGTTGAACGCAATAGCAGTATTCAGGATCGCCAGCCAAAGGATAATTCCCCAACTCTTCAATGATATTGCTGGAATTCCCTGGAATATTGCACCGGTAATCAGTAGCAGAATTGACCCAATCCCCATGCTGATGGTTGTTACCACCATAACAGGAATCTTTTTCGTACGGTTAATCCCCCTTCCCAAGATTGAGGAAAAAGCATTAGAAAATACACCAATTAACACAGCCACAATACCTGCGATCTGTGCATTTTCAAAAGCAGAAGGGAAAAAGTATAGCCCAACACCAGTGAGATTAATCGCCATGCCAATCCATTGTAACTTTGTTGGCTTCTCGTGTAATAAAACCACTCCTAACATCGAGACGATCAATGGTGTCATATTCAATAGCAAACTGACTGTCATGGCAGGCAAGACTTTGAGTCCTAGGAACTGAGCGCCCTGTGAAACTGCATACCACAACACACCTAATAAAATGAGCCCCGACCAATCCTTTTTGTTAAGGTTCCTGATACATTCAAAATTTTCCTTTTTCACTAAAAATGGGAGAAGGCAGAGGGTTGCCACACCGTAACGAAGCCCCGCAAAAGAAATTGCCGGAATGTCTTCCAAACCAAATTTAATGAGCACCCAGGAAGTAGACCAGAGAAATGCGACAAATAATCCGAGGCAAATTGCTATGAATCTATTCGACAGCTTGGGTTTCATTACACTGTTCTCTTGATGCAATTTGTGATGGTCGGATGTCTCGAATATTCAGTTGGGTTTCTTCGATACCCTTATAAGAATTTTTATCGAAGGTGTAAGAAATATCTATAAATTTTGGAAGTGTTTCTTTTAAATGGCCCTGGCGAAAAGCAATGGCATTATAAATAACCCCACCTGCTTTCAGTTTTAACTTTAAATGCCGACCTTCGCCTACTGGCCAAAATTGAAGGACTTGTACATTGTAGGAACAAAAGATCGCTTCAGGATTTGTCTGTCCAGTCGGCTCCAGTTTGGCCAGGGCATCAAAAATCTCTGCAGGTCTGGCTTCTTCAAGCCGGATTTCCTTATCAATGATCAATTCGGGATTCAATTCCATTTCCCCTAATTCTCTTTTCGCAATACTTTCCAGACGTTCGCGGAATGAAGGCTCATTTTCTGGTAGTAAAGTAAAACCTGCAGCCATGGCATGCCCACCATGGTGCTCGAACAAATCGGCACATTCATCTAAAGCTTTAGTAATGTGAAATTCTGGAATAGAACGACAAGACGCACGAATCTGGCCTTCTTCGATCTGCCCCACTACTGCGGGACGATAGTATTTTTCGACCAGTTTAGATGCCACCAATCCGACAATCCCCTTATTGAATTCCGGATCAAATGCAATAATGATATCTGCTTCTGGTTTTTCAGCCAATAGACATTCAGCTTTTTCAACATGCTCGCGGGTTTGTTCCTGCCGTCTTCGGTTCAGATCGTCTAACTGCTGGGCAAGTTTCCCCACCACATTTATATCCTCTGACATCAACAGGTCATAAGCCATTTGAGCAGTTTCCAGCCTGCCTGAAGCATTCAAACGCGGACCGATCCCAAAGCCAATGTCGCGTGCATTTAGTTTTTCTATTGAAATCCCTGCCACATTTGCCAGAGACCGTAATCCCAGGCGCTTTCCAAAATGTAACTCGTTTAATCCCGCTTTCACAAGAGTACGGTTCTCACCTGTAAGTGGAACAATATCTGCCACTGTTCCTACAGCCACCAGATCATAAAAATCTTCCACTTGCTTTTGTGCAAAGGGTTGTTTTTTGTACAGCGCTTCGCAAAGTTTAAAAGCCAAGCCTACTCCAGCCAGATTTTTTTCAGGATAAAGATCTCCTTTCTGTTTTGGACAGATAACTGCCAATGCTTCTGGTACTTTTTCACGCGGTTCATGATGGTCGGTGATAATCAGATCTTTTCCCAATCCATTCCAGAAATCCACTTCCTGCCAGGAGCGAATGCCGCAATCCACTGTAATGAGTAAATCCACACTTTCATCAGATAATTTCTGGAGGGGCTCTTTACTTAATCCATATCCTTCTTCAAACCGGTTAGGAATGAATCCCCTGACCCTGGCATCCATCGCTTGTAAAGCCTTAACCAATAGCGCTGTCGCAGTAACTCCATCGACATCATAATCACCATATACTACAATGGATTCTTGTTTCTCTAATGCTTGAAGGATCCGATTAACTGCTTTCTCCATCCCCATTAAAAGAAAAGGATCGTGAAGGCTACCCTGTTTGTTTATATAGATTTCTGCATCTTCTTGTGAATGAATGCCGCGGTTATAGAGCAGTTGTTGCAATATTTCCGGATAACCTGCGAGCTCTGACTCGATCTCGTCAGGTATAGAGGCTCTTACCATCCACTTTTTTTGTGGTGGAACATAATTATTCAACTGTACTCTCCCCAAAAATCGATTATTTTATATATATGCGTGGCAAACGGGCAGACATACCACACACCACCTCATAAGGGATGGTTCCCCATTCTATGGCCAGGTCTTCTGCCCGAATGCGTTCATTTCCCTGGCTGCCGATCAATACCACTTCATCACCAATTCTTGCTTCTGGAATTTCATCAAGAAGAACCATACATTGATCCATGCAAACCGCACCTAATATGGGGGCTTTTTTCCCGTGGATCAACGCATGCCCGTCAAAAGTTCTGCGAAATCCATCAGCATATCCAACGCCAACCACACCAATTTTCTCTTCCTTCGGAGTGAAATAGTGATGACCATAACTGATGCCATGACCTGCAGGCAGCATCTTTACAGATGTCAAACGTGATTTGAAAGCAAGTGCGGGTTGAAATCCTGCAGGCAATGGGGTTGATGGCGAGGGATCCATTCCATAGATAGAGATACCAGTTCGTACCAGGTTAAACCTTGCGTCTGGATAATTTAATGTCCCCGCAGAATTGCTGGCATGTACCAGAGAAGGATGTATCCCATTCTTCCGAAGATCAGAAAGAATTTGGTTGAACCGTATAATCTGATCAGAGGTTGTATCGACATCAGGTTCATCTGCCCGTGCAAAATGCGTAAACACACCTTCTAACGTCAGGTGCGGAAATTCCATCACTTTTCTGGCAAACTCAACACAACCTTGCAGATGAAATCCTAATCTGCCCATACCAGTATCAAATTTCAGGTGGATCGTGGCACTGCCACCAGCTTTCCCTGCCTTTTCTGAATACATGGCAGCCGTATCTATATCATAAACAGCCAGGGTGATATTTCGATTAACAGCTTCCGCCACCATATCAGGTGGAGTGTAGCCCATTACTAAAACCCTGGCATTCGGCGCCGCTTCCAAGACCTGGATCGCTTCTTCTACACGCGCCACACCAAACCAGGTGACTCCTACTCCAAATGCAGCTTTTACGACCTCTGGCATCCCATGTCCATAGGCATTGGCTTTCACTATCGCCATAACCAGCTTACCAGTCATTTTCTGCAACAGGTGAATATTATTTTGAATCGCCCCTAAATCAATTTCTAACCAACTGGTACAAATTGAAGATTCCATGAGCGCAAGTATAAACGCGCAACCACCATCAAGCAAGAGGTATTTTCAGATATAATCATTCACAATGAGCACCCATGCCCTGATTACTCTGATTATTACGATAATTTTTGCTATTCTCATCATCAGTGATAAATTTCGACCAGATCTATTAGCAATGGCAGTCATGGTCATCCTGGGTTTAGTGGGATTGGTGAAACCTGAGGATATTTTTTCAGGTTTCAGTAGTTCACCCGTTATTACATTGATTGGGATATTCATCATCTCCGAAGGGTTGCATCTGACGGGAATCTCCGAATGGATCAGTAGAATTCTTTTACAATTGGGTAAAAATTCGGAAAGAATGACCATTCTGTGGGTAACGCTTGTTTCTGCAGGTCTCTCTTTGTTCATGAATAATGTGGCAGCGGTCGGAATTTTGCTTCCATCTATCATGTCTCTCTCGCGAAAAACCCGGATTGCACCAGGTAAATTACTTATTCCTTTAAGTTACGGTACCCTTCTGGGTGGAATGGCTACACTGTTTACGACATCCAATATTATCGCCAGCGGGGCATTACGAGCAGCCGGTTATCAAGAATTCAAGTTGTTGGATTTTCTTCTTATGGGAATACCGGTCGTTCTGGCTGGAGCTATTTACCTGATAACTTTAGGCAGAAACCTTCTGCCTGGTACCCCCGCGATAACACAAACCCTTTTAGAGAACAATGACCTGTTGCTCGCAGAACATGAAGTGGGCACAAAAAAACACCCTGAAAAAACTCTCATTGCGA
Organism: Anaerolineaceae bacterium; assembly: GCA_034429195.1. Classification (GTDB taxonomy): domain Bacteria; phylum Chloroflexota; class Anaerolineae; order Anaerolineales; family Anaerolineaceae; genus UBA4782. Next base: position 300,360 of record DAOUGQ010000016.1, on the reverse strand, counting down.
TCATTATCACCCTGCTAACTTTGGCAATCATTGCATTTAATTTGGTACCTGTTGCGCTGGGTGTTATGACTGGTGCAGTTATTATGCTGATCACCGGTTGCATCAAGCCGTCGGAAGCATTTCAGGCAATCGAATGGAAAATCATTTTCCTCATTGCAGGCATATGGCCACTTTCCATAGCTATTCGCACCAGCGGATTGGCAGATTTTCTCATCGATTCCATCGGCTTTCAGAACCTGTACCTTTCTCCTCTTTGGATAGCAGCCATTTTAATCTTCATTGCCCTGATCTTTACACAATTTATGAGTAGTCAGGTATCTGCCCTGGTATTGGTTCCCATTGTATTTTCGGTTGCCGCTCAAACAGGTGCAGATGTACGTGGACTGACGATGGCAGTTGCATTAGGTTGCTCATTGGGATTCCTTACTCCTTATGGACATCCCGTCAATCTCATGGTGATGGAATCAGGGAAGTATCGCTTTAAAGATTTCGTTCGCGTTGGTACACCTCTGACAATGATCACAATAGTAGTTATTTTGATTGGTTTGGCATTTTTCTGGAATCTGGTCTGATTATGATGGAATCAATATTTACTTTTGAACTACTTGCACAAGATGGAAGAGCCCGTGCGGGCGTTTTCCACACTCCGCATGGTGACATCCAAACCCCAATATTTGCCCCGGTAGGTACTCAGGCAACGGTGAAAGCGCTTACACCCGCACAGGTGAAAGATACTGGTGCCTCATTGGTATTGGCAAATACATACCATCTGTTCCTGCGCCCAGGTGCTGAATTGGTCGCAGAAATGGGTGGCTTGCATCAATTCATGCAATGGCCACAGCCCATTCTAACTGATTCTGGCGGTTTTCAAGTCTTTTCTCTGGCAGAAACACGAAAGATCGACGAGGATGGAGTCACCTTCAAGAGTCATATCGATGGCTCGTTGCAGCGTTTGACACCAGAAAAATCTATCGAGGTTCAAGAACTATTGGGATCAGATATCATCATGGCGTTTGATGAATGTGCTTCTCCTTATGATCGGGAGAATATTACCAAAGCCATGAACCACACCCATCGATGGGCGGAACGTTGTTTGAAAGCCCATGATCGCCCCGACCAGGCACTCTTTGGCATCGTTCAGGGAGGTGTATTCCCTGAACTTCGCCAACAGTCAGCGGAATTCATTGCATCTCTAGGTTTTCCAGGTCATGCAATTGGAGGCTTATCGGTTGGAGAAACCAAGGCGGAAATGGCAGCCATGATCGAGATAGTGAATGATATTCTTCCTGTAAATAAGCCGCGTTATCTTATGGGTGTTGGCTCCCCGGAAGACCTGGTCGAAGGGATACAACGAGGGATTGATATATTCGATTGTGTGCTTCCCACACGCCTGGCACGTCACCAGGCAGCCATGACACTCACAGGGCGGATGAATATGCTGAACGCAATCTATACGCATGACCCTCAGCCTATAGATCCAACCTGCCCCTGTTATGCGTGCCGTGGCTTCAGCCGTGCATATATCCGGCACTTGATTGTTTCGCGTGAGATGCTGGCATCTACACTTCTTTCCATTCACAACATTACCACCCTGTTAAGACTGGCTCGATCCGCCCGCCAGGCTATCATGGAACATCGGTATCAGCAATTTGCAGTAGAATTCTACGAAAAATATAAGCCGTTTAATCATTCACCGGAGATCATTCAATGACATTCTTGCAATCAATCATTTTAGGCATTGTTCAGGGCATCACAGAATTCTTACCCATTTCAAGCTCTGCGCATCTTGTACTTGTTCCTTTCTTTTTCAATTGGAATTTAGACGAACAGGTTGTTTTTCCGTTTGATGTTCTTGTACAATTGGGTACACTCCTGGCAGTAATTATTTATTTCTGGAAAGACATCTGGCAGATACTGACAGGATGCTGGAAAGCCCTACTTACCCGCAGCCTGAAGGACAACGAGCCTGCCCGTCTTGGTCTTCTGGTGGTTCTGGCAACTGTTCCAGCTGGCGTTTTCGGCGTATTGATCAAAGACCAGATGGAAGCCGCCTTCCACTCCGCTTTAGCGGTTGGCATCTTTCTGCTGATTACTGCTCTGCTATTATTCCTCGCAGAATGGCTGGGAAAATGTACCCGAAATCTTTCCAAATTGACCTGGCTGGATGCGATCATCATTGGATTGGCACAGACATTGGCAATTTTCCCAGGCGTTTCCCGTTCTGGATCCACCATCTCTGCTGGCATGTTACGTAATATCGAACGTCCTGCTGCTGCCAGGTTTTCATTTCTTATGTCCATTCCAATTTTCGTCGCTGCAGGGGTCTTAAGCATCGGAGACCTGATTGAAATCCCCAATCTTTCGAGTTTTCTACCCATCTTAGCGGTTGGCTTTATTGCCTCTGCGGTGGTAGGATATCTTTCTATCCATTGGCTTTTATCTTTCTTGAACAAGCACTCTTTCAAGGGTTTTGCCACTTACTGTACAATTCTTGGATTGATTACCATAGGAGTGTATGCAATTCGCTAGAAAGCTGCTTCTCCTTATCCTGATTGTTTTTCTGGGTGGGTGCAGTACCCCTACACCCACTCCTCAACCCACGCAGACGGTCTGGAGTATGCAGATTACTCCAGCTCTTAGTTGGATGAAGCCCATCATCCATAAATGTACACTACAGGATTCAACAACGGGAGTGTTTTTGCAGGAAATTGCTCCTTCGGTTATCGATTTCCAGAAATCAGATGTGACTTTCACCTGGGGAAAAACACCCGATGAGACTCTGGCAATCTATGAACTCGGGACGGATTCTTTATCCATCATTGTCAATCCTGAGAATGAATTATCCAGCCTTACTTTAGAGCAACTTACTGCCATTATGAATGGTGAAATTACGCAATGGCAGCAGATCAAATCTTCCATCAAAGGAGATATTGTCTGGTGGATGGTTCCTTCTGGCGACGAAGGGTTGGATATTCTGGTTACGGCAACCGGGGTTCAATTATCACATAATCCCTTTGCCTGGATAGCACCAGGTGCAGAAGCAGTGCAGCAAGCCGTTGCAGAAAATCCTTCCGCAATGGGTTTCATTCCTAGTCGGTGGCTGAATGAAAGTGTAAAAACTATTTCATTGGAAGGAATAGAAGAAATATCTCTTACTCAACCAATCCTGGCTATCACCCATCAACAGCCAGATCCGCAATTAACCAGTTTTCTCCAATGCCTGCAGTCTGAAATCGAAAAATAATCGGAAAAATCATGGAATACATCCTGATAATTCTGTAAGGGGGGATCCTCTTGACGTTGAAATATCATGATGATATAAATGCATTCAATATGCGCAAGAATCAATACACTACTACTCAAACTACTACTTCCTCACGGATTTCCTGTGGGGTTTTGGTGTTTGGGTAGAAGAAAATACCGGATCATCAGACCGTATGCGCTCCACAGGAATGTGGAGCGTTTTTTTTATTTTTTTGTATGGGAGATAGGATGAACATGGATCGCAAATCTCAAAAAACATTGGTAATGAAATTTGGCGGGACATCCGTAGGATCAGCACAGGCAATTGCTCAGGTAGTTGAGATCATTAAAAACGCAAAGACAGATTGGGAAAAGGTTTTAGTTGTCACTTCTGCTATGGCAGGTGTGACAAACACTCTTATTGATTGTGCGATAAGTGCTGCAAAGGGAAATTTGCAACCATTATTGATTGCAGAAAAAACTTTGAAAGAAAATCATCAGGCAGTTGCTCAGAAGTTGATCACTGATCCTGAGAGGCTGAATACCATTAAAAAAGAAATCGTTGATCTATCTACCACCTTTGGCGATCTATGTCGCGCGATCCATGTGATTGGGGAAGCCAGCCCGCGTGCTCTCGATGCGGTGGCATCATTGGGAGAAAGGTGGAGTGCCCGCATATTGGCTGCAATCTGTCAGGAAAAAGGAATATCTGCACAATACGTTGAATCAACGAACCTGATCGTGACAAATAATAACTTTCAGAATGCCCATCCGGATTTTGAAGCCTCCACAAATGCCATCCATACAGTTCTCGATCCATTCCTTAACGAAGGGGTTGTGCCAATCGTGACAGGTTTCATCGGAGCTACCCGTGATGGTGTAATAACCACCCTTGGAAGAGGCGGCAGTGATTATTCAGCATCCATATTAGGAGCGCTCCTCCCTGCTGACGATATCTGGATCTGGACAGATGTAGATGGTGTGATGACAGCAGACCCTCATCTTGTTCCAGATGCTCATACCATCCCGGAGATCAGTTATGAGGAAATCGCTGAACTGGCTTATTATGGCGCAAAAGTATTGCACCCCAAAGCTGTTCGCCCTGTGATCGAAGCAGGGATCGGATTGAGGATATGCAATACCTTCAATCCATCCAATCCTGGTACTCGATTGACTATCAATCATAATGGGAGAACCACAAAAGCAGATAAAGTAATCAAGGCAGTTACTGCCATCCGTAAACAGCGCCTGGTAACCGTTGAAGGGCGCGGTATGCTGGGTGTTCCTGGTGTAGCTGCTCGTACTTTTGGTGCTGTAGCTTCCACTGGCACAAGCGTCCCTCTGATCACGCAGGCATCTTCGGAGCAGTCCATTTGCTTTGCAGTGCCTGGAGAAACTTCTGATGCAGTCCTTCAAGCGATTGAGAAAACTTTCGCCCTGGAACTGGTCAACCGCGATATTGATCGTGTATGGGCAACGGATGATGTGTCAATTATTACCGTGGTGGGTGCCGGTACACATGATACCCCGGGTGTGGCTGGATTGGTTTTTCACAAACTAGGTGAGTACAAGATCAATGTACTGGCAATAGCCCATGGTTCATCGGATGTTTCCATCAGCTTGGTGGTGGCGAGCAAAGATGATGAACAGGCAGTCAGAGCACTTCATGAATTAATAGTCTGGTAAGAAAGGATAAACAAAATGTCTTACTCAATTCCTGTTGCCGTGATTGGAGCCACTGGTTCAGTGGGTCAACGCTTCGTTAGTTTATTAGATGGACATCCATGGTTCAAGGTAGTCGGATTGGCTGCCTCAGATAGGTCAGAAGGGAAATCGTATGCTCAAGCTTGCCGGTGGATAATACCTGATGCCATGCCCGCATGGGCTGCTGAAACGAAACTGCTTCCTTCCATTCCTGACGCTCTACAGAATGCCCGAATCATCTTTTCTGCATTGCCGGCTGATGAAGCAAAAATCCTCGAACCAGAATTTGCCAGGGATGGTTTTGCTGTCTGTTCAAATGCATCTGCCTACCGCCGGGAAGAAGATATACCCTTGTTACTCCCGGAGGTGAATGCTGAACATATCCAACTGGTGAAATCTCAACGAGAAAAAAGAGGATGGAAAGGTTGCATTCTTACCAATCCAAACTGTACCAGCACCGGCCTGACAGTAGCCTTGAAAGCCCTTGATGATGCATTTGGCCTTGATCGGGCATTCGTGGTATCGCTACAGGCTCTATCAGGAGCTGGTTATCCGGGCGTTCCATCAATGGATATTATTGACAACGTAATCCCCTTTATCAATGGAGAAGAAGAAAAAGTGGAATGGGAACCTCGAAAGATGCTTGGGAAATTTTCCCCACAAGGGATCGAATTCTCTTCGTTGAAGCTTTCTGCTCATACCAACCGTGTAGCTGTCACAGATGGTCATTTAGTATGTGTTAGTGTAGATTTAAAGAAAAATGCCTCGATTGATGAGGCAAAAGATGCTTTTCTCTCCTACCAGGCTCCTTTCGCAGTCAGTCAGCTTCCCTCTTCACCCCAACCCGTGATAGCCCTCAGTGAACAAAGTGACAGACCCCAGCCCCGTCTGGATCGCATGACAGGGAAAGGCATGGCCACCATTGTCGGGCGTGTACGAACCGATCCGCTTTTCAGCTTGAAGTTTGTTGTTCTTTCTCACAACACCATTCGCGGTGCAGCGGGAGGTTCTATCTATAATGCCGAATTGCTAGTCAATGAAGGATTGCTATAACCTGCGAATTAACTTTTTTATTTCCTTATGTAATCGCAGGGAGAAAAAATATTAAGTATGCACAAAAAACATAATTACTTCATCGGTAAAGTAGCACCTCTGCAAGTGCTTCACACTATCCCATCTTTTCCCCGCCCATAAGGGCGGGGTTTAGAGGGATGAGCGGTTTCTTTCTACATCATCCAGATATTTCGCAAAAACCAGATCACTGAAGTCAGAAACGGACCAAATTGTTCCCGATGAACACAGTGCCCTGCATTTGCGAAATGCACAACCTTGCTGTTCTTCCAATAACCCAATGCTTCTGCTGCCAATTCCGGCGTAATGATTCCCCCCTTGTCATTATCCGCATATACCAACAATACTGGGCATTTTATCTTTGCAGCTATCTGCCGCCAGTCTGGCCAGGGTTCGTTAATTCCTGATGCGGTGTTAGGGCTGACCTGTTGTTTGGAAATCGCCCAGGGCTCTCGTTCACATTCATCCCAGGTAGGATTTTCGAAAGCACAGAACAATATCAATTGTTCAATACTAGATGCACGCCTTGCTTCAATCCCCTTCCGCTGATTTTCGATCCGCAATTCCATGTCCCTTCCAACTGGCAATACATCCTTTTCAAACCAGGGAGGATCAATGAGGACAACGGCATCTACAATGTCAGGGTAAAGTGCCGCAGTAACTGCTGCGATTTCTGCTCCCAATGAGTGCCCGATCAATACTGGTTTTTCCACCTGAAGCTGAGTGATCAGGCTGGAAACGTCACCCGCCTGTAATTCAGGGGTATAACCGCTGACCGGCGCATCGCTCAGACCATGTCCGCGCTCATCCATCATGATGATATCAAATCTGTCTTTCAGGCTATCCGCCAGACGCGGCCAGCATAATCCATTATCCGTAAAACCATGCAAGAGAAGGATAGTCTTCTTGCCATTACCTGCCCGATAATAATGGATTTTCTGACTGCCATTGTTGATAAATGCGTCATACATAAACACCTGCTTTATCCTGTTGTCTATAAGATTTCAGGCATCGTGAGAAGATGGAATGCCAGTGTATCCAGATCTTTCGAAGTTCTCGAAGTTGTCCACAACTGGTTGATCTTCTCTCCAAAGTACTTAAGCATCATAGGATCATCTGCAAAGTATTCCTCTGGTGTGATCCCTTGTTCATAGATCTCGCGTACAGCAAGTTTCTCGTACGCCTTATGAACATATTCGTAAATGGTATAAGGGCTGCGGTTGAGTTCATGAGCCAGGTTGCTTCTAGGCAGATTAAATAAAATTGCAAGTCTGGCAATCTCTGTTTCTTGTGGTGTCAATCCAAACACTTCCATTTTACCCTGTAGCAATACCGGACTTCCATCTGGAGGTAACCAGTTGCTGTCGGTAGCGTATTCCACACTGGGAGTCACAACCCACGTTCCACTGGCTGCCAAAGTGACTGCCCATGAAAGCGAATACCCAATTTCACCTTTGAGGATATATCCGCGAAAAAGTGGCTGGATGATTTGCGTAGTAAGTAACTTCTGTGCACGCGTTCCAACACAAAGTATCCCAGGTTTATGTGGTACGTTTTCTAATTCTTTTTTTACATCGCGTACCCACTCAAGATGATCAGGATGTTCCGTATCCATCAGGATCAAGTCAACCGGTGATTCGCATATCACAGATTTCAACTGACTCATTGAGCCAATTTCGGCAATAACTTGCGTACGCCAATCTCGTCGCAGCAGTAGTGCCATCATATCACGGGCATATACATCATCTTCCAGAATCAAAATCCGATCTTCATGTGTCATACTATTTCCTTGCTAAATTTAATTACAAAATCATTTTCTTCTGATCATCTACCGTGCTTTTGCCCACAGACGGCAGGCTGCTTCGCGTGTATGTGCCTTTAATGTATCCCAATCAGCGCCCAGCACTTCGCCATTACTGACCCTTAACTGACCATTCACCCAGACAGACTGTACATCCTTTGCGCCACGATACAGCAGCATTTGATCATATAGATTATGTGCTTCAATAGGGGTGGGAACATCATCTTTAATGAGTTGCAGATCAGCTTTCCAACCTTTCTCAATTCTGCCAACATGTTCCAGGTTGAGAACCTTTGCCCCGCCTTCTGTTGCCATATACCACACCAGATTAGCGGGCATCACCTGTGGATTCTGCTGGTGTGCTTTGTGGATCAAGAAAGCACCTCTCATAACTTCAAAGTAATCGTCAATGTAACCATCTGTTCCCAACCCAACCGTTGCTTTTGCTTTAATCAATTCCGGAATGGGAGCGATCCCGCCACCCACTTCGCAATTCGACAATGGCATGTGGCTGGTGTGAACACCTTTTGTAGCGATGATTTCAATCTCTGCAGGGCTTAACTGCACACATTGTGATGCCAGGAAGCTCCTACCAGCGATCCCCAGCTTGTCATAGTACTCAATGGTTCGCATGCCCTTCGTTCTAAGCATGTATTCAGGTTCATAGGTACCTTCAGAAACGTGCGCATGCAATAGCACATCACGCTCTTGAGCCAGAGCAAACGCTTTAAGGATAAACTCCTCTGAGCAGGTGAAGGTTGTATGGTGACAGATTAATCCCTGCACCAACCCCTTTTCTTTCTTGCAGGCATCTGTAAAATCAGCATTCTCTTTCAATCCCAGCAGCCCATTTTCCCTACTTATACGTTCCGTGGCTTCAAAAGACAGGATCGCCCGCATGCCCCATTTCTTCACTACTTCAGCTTGCGAGAACAGGCAGCCCGGTAAAGCATTCGGCGCTTCGGTACAATCATAAAATGTGGTTACTCCACTTTTTAACATATCTGCACAACGGAGGTCGGTAGCTGCATCGATCATGGCAGAATCGAGTGCATTTTCTACCAATGGCCACCAGAACTCTTCCAGGAAAGCCCAAAAATCAGAGGGCGCTTTAGTCATAGGGATGCCATGCGCCAGTACACCATACAAATGACTGTGGGTGTTCACAAATCCGGGAGAAAGTATTTCTCCGGGTGCCAGCCAGGTTTCATCCTTTGGGTAGCGGTCCATCAGAACATATGCAGGAGCAACATCATCGATCACATCATCCACAACACGCACGCCCCAATGTTGCAAAGGAGGTGCACCAGCACGAGCAATGATCCATTCAGGCAAAATAAGGAATGACATGAAAACCTCTCAATGAAATCTATTATGGTGAACGAGATAATTACCCTCCTATTATACAGAAACTTGGAAGATGGATTGATCAAAATATCAGTCTTTTTTCGGGGATTATTTACAGGTGACAACCCGATTTCCGAAGTTTTTACAGTTCGGAAGCCTGGAAGCTAATACAGCTTCGGTTAACTCCCAATGACAGCATTGTAAAGGTTCGTTGCAGGAGGAATTCCAATCGATGGTTTGTTTGAGATGGTATCCCCTATTCCAAACCAGGTGAAGAAGCCCTTAAGTCCTTTGTGGTAAATCCTTTATTGCTGGTATCGTAAAAACTAAACCCGAAAAAATCGATCACCACGAAAATCACAAAAAGATTCTCCCCTCCATTTCCTTAAATAATTGAAAATAGAGGAAAAAAGGCTGATGTAAAAATTCTGGGGGATTGCTGTGTAATTAACCTGCAATGGGACCTTTGTAGTAAATCTCCAGAAGGACTTTATCCGGCGATTCAAACATAACCTGGTAATATGTCTGGTTTGGAATATGGCAAAATTCTGGTCGGTGACGGGGTGTATCAAATAATAGCTTAACATTATGCCTGCGTAAATATTCACAGGCTTTATCCACATCCTGTTGTGTATCAGTAAGTACCGCCAGGTGATTCATGCCAGGACCATCATAATCATTATTCACTTCTTTAGCTGGGCAAACAAACCATACACTACTTCCCTGACGATCTCTCGCCCCAAATTTTTCGGGCTGATCACGAACAACTTCCCATCCCAGGTATGCAAAAAGGTCTTTGTAGAACTGCATATTTTTCGGATGAATATTTATCACAATATGACCAACTTTGGATTGGCTCATTTTTCTCTCCGCTTAACGAGTATATATTTATATATTCTTTGCTAAGGAAATTGCAATGGTCAAATTTTAATACTTACCCATCATGAAAATCCCTCTTTTTCAGGGATTTCTGATGTCAGGGAAAGGTCACTTCACACCCTCAAAGAGATCCCTCTCGATCCTTCGAGATGTAACTTCGGGATAAGCTCGCATAAATGTATCTTTTGAATTGATCAACCGCAGGATAAACCCCAATAGCCCACCTGTCCTCTGTTTCCCGCCCTGTGATTCATGGCAAGCAGAAGCCTGATCACGCAGTTTTGCCACTGGTGTATAGCGGATCACCGCATGGGTGGGAAAACTCACTTTGGCAATGGCTTCGAGGTTAATATCCTTGTTTGTTCCAAATTGGGTTGGGTCCTTGCCAGACAATTTTAATAACCACACCCCCATTTTGAGAAAACCTTTTGGCATGGTATGGAAATACAGCTTTTTCACATGATATCCGGGTAAACCTTGCTCTCCCGGTTCTGACTTCTCTGCCAGCTTCACAGCTAATATCGTGGCATTGTGAATGGCAATATGGTCCGGGTGATAGTACCCTCCCACTGGATCGAATGTCAGCACTACCTGAGGTTTGAGCACTCGTATCCATTGAGCAACTTTTTCTGCCACCTGCTCCACCGGTTGGGCTGCCAACGCCTGGGGATGTTGATTATCAGGTGATCCAGGCATCCCTGAATCGCGATAATCCAGAAAATGTACCGCCCTCAGCCCCAATACATCCGCTGCACAGCACAACTCTGATTCTCGCCGTTCGCCCACAGAAGAAAAACCCACCAGATACTGTGGGTCCATCTCACCAACTTCACCGCGGGTGGCACACACCAGATGCACCTCTACACCCTGCCGGGCATACCACGCCAGTGTACCACCCATTCCGAAAGTTTCATCATCCGGATGCGCAAGAACTGCCAGTAATACTTTAGAGTTAGTAGAGGACATCATTCTATTTCGTAAACATATTAACCCTATGGAACAAGATGAGCAATCAGCCCGGGTGAAGCAATATAGTCAGCAAGAGACATATAAGGGATCGTCACCTGTTGCGATCCTGCTGCATACGCCGCCACCTGATAAGGATCGAAATAGATAACCAGTCCATCCGGGGTGATCGACCAGCGCGAATAGTTTTCCGATGTGGGGATTGCCCCTTCGGGAAATTCGTACACTCCTCTCGCTGTCAGATCATTAATGCAGTAGCTGCTGATAGCATTCATCCAATCACTACCCGAAGTAAATAATTGCTCCAATCCCACTACTTGCCGGGTATTCATGTCATAAGTCAAGGTTTTCGAATATGAAAATGGATGTGCAGCTCCAGCAGTATAGGTGAAGAATTCGAAATGAACACTGACCAGTGAGTGATCATTATAAGTAATTGTGACTGCATTATCCAATGTCGAGCGGATATCCGGCATATTGGCAGACCGCCACTCTTCAATATCTGCAATCCCATCTAAAAAGGTTTTTTGTTCAGCATCCATCAAAGCCTGTATCAGGGTGTTGAATGGCTCTGCGTAGGATGCATCCCCATCCATTTTTACCTTTTCTAATTGGATCGTATATGCTGTAGAATCTGCTGGAGATTCGATAGTTTCGTTTACCAGGGTTGCAACAGTTGGGGCAATGACAGTAGCCGTGGCAGTGGGTAGTATCTCGGTAGGTATCAAAACTGTTACTGTTACATTTGGTATTGAACTGGATGCCGGGGATGCCTGCCTTTCTTTGATGCTTTCAGCCGTTACAGGCTGCGTTGGAGCAGCAGTACAACTACCCATAATGGTAAGCGACCAAATCAATAAAATAATGAATAAACTCTTTTTAATATTCATGATTATTCTTAATACTGCCTCATCGAAAGATCCACCTGACACACCCAGGCATTGATACCGCCCTGCAGGCTGCGCACATTGGTAAACCCTGCCTGCCGCATTAATCCCACGGCAGTTTGAGACCGCCCCCCCGTACGGCAAAAGACCACAATGGGTTGGTCATGAGGAATATCTTGCATGCGGGAAGATAACATCTCCAATGGAATGACAATGGCACCTGGTAGGCTAGACACCTGGCTTTCAACCGGGTTTCGCACATCGATGAGTAAAACATCTTTCTTTTCATTTAAAATTATTGATAGTTCTTTTGGAGAAATACAATCCGAAAAACTTTCCTGTCGATTGGTGCGACGGTAAGGAGCGCCGCAGAATTGCTCATAATCCACCAGGTCATGAATGACAGGATGTTCACCACACAACGGGCACGAGGAATTTTTCTTGAGATGAATTTCTGTAAACTGCATTTCGAGAGCATCGAACAATACCATCCGATTGATCAGTGGTTCACCAATACCCAACAGTAATTTAATCGTTTCGTTGGCTTCCATGCAGCCAACAATGCCAGGCAGTACACCCATCACGCCCGCATCTGAACAGGAAGGAAGCAATTCTGGGGGTGGTGGTTCCGGGAAAAGGCAGCGGTAGCAGGCGCCTTTGTTGGCATCGAAGACGCTCACCTGCCCCTCAAACCGGAAGATTGAACCGTACACATACGGTTTGCCATGCAACCCGGCGTAATCATTCAGCAAATAGCGGGTTGTCAAGTTATCTGTCCCATCCACAATGACATCATAGCTATTGGCTATTTCATCAATATTAGAAGAAGTCAATGCAGTATTGAATGGGATTACCTCGATGGTCGGATTCAGATCACTTAAATGCTTTTTTGCACTTTCGACCTTTGTCACCCCCAGGGTAGAAGTGGTATGCACGATCTGCCTTTGCAGGTTAGAGATTTCCACTTTATCGTAATCCACCAGCCCAAGCCGTCCCACACCGGCTGCTGCCAGGTAGAGCGAGATCGGTGATCCCAGCCCGCCAGTCCCAACGATTAACGCAGAAGACCTCTTCAATTTTTCCTGACCAGCAAGCCCAACTTCAGGCAGCATCAGGTGCCGTGAATAACGAAAAAGCTCATCTTGAGAAAGATTCTGGCTCATATTAGCACTCCTGCGCTAAAAATCATACCAAAAAACCTGTTCACTGGCAAACCAGCATCGGGTATACTTCATCCTATGAAATATTCAACATTATTCTTTGACCTGGATGATACTCTGTATCCGCCTGGTAGCGGCGTTTGGCAGGCGATCGGTGTGCGCATCGACCAATACATTCATGAAGTGATTGGCATCCCATCAGAAGAAGCTCTTCCTACTCGCGAAAAGCTTTTCAAAACCTACGGCACCACGTTGAGAGGTCTTCACACTTTGTATGGAATTGATGTTCACCAATACCTCAATTTTGTCCATAATATCTCATTGAAAGATTATCTCGAGCCGAATCCCCAATTGAGAGAAATTCTACTCAGCTATCCCCATAAAAAGGTGATCTTCACCAATGCTGACCGCGGGCATGCACAACGTACCCTGCAGGTGTTGGGGCTGGAAGATTGTTTTGAAGATATTATTGACATCCTCGATGTCTATCCTCACTGTAAACCGGATGTTGAAGCATTCGAGATTGCTTTGAAAAAAGCCGGTGAAACAGATTACCGACACTGCATCCTGGTGGATGATTACGATGAAAACCTGGCAGCAGCCAGGGAATTGGGTTTCTACACCATTAAACCTCATTCCTGCACCAATCATACGGTCGCCAACGCTTGTATTGCTACGATTACTGATCTACCAAAAGTGCTTGATTCTCTGCTAAGGTGATTTTGAATACTTTCTCAACATACTCACAGGAATTTAGAGTAAACTTGATCTCATATTAAAATCGGCGGATAAGGAGTTGACCGATGAAAGCGTCTCGCATTCTTTTGTTTAGTGTAATTGGACTCATTCTGCTTGCTGGTGCATTTTCAGGCGGGCTTATTGTCGGTTGGGTCCTACCAGGCAATCCGTGGGCAACCACCACACAGGTATCAGAAAAGCCGGTTACAGGGGAAACACCTGTTCAAGAGGGAGAAGCAACTGCAACTCCAGCAAATACAGAAACCCTGTTCTCGCCATTTTGGGAAGCCTGGGATCTGGTACATAACTACTATATCGACCAACCAGTCGATGACAAGAAGCTTATGCAGGGTGCTATTCGCGGAATGATGGAAGGCCTGGGCGATGAACATTCATCTTACATGACGCCAGAAGAATACCAGACTGCCAGCGAAGATCTGGCAGGGAAGGAATATTCCGGTATTGGCGCCTGGGTGGATACCACACAGGATTATGTCACCATCATGAGCACCATGCCTGGCAGCCCTGCTGAAGCAGCAGACTTGCGAACAGGTGACCAGGTCATTGCGATCGATGGAAAAGATCAAACCGGCATCCCCGGGGATGTGGCATTAAAAAGCATCCTTGGTGAAGAAGGTACCGTAGTCAAACTGACCATTTACCGCAAAGCAACCGATGAAACTTTTGATGTGGTCATCACTCGTGCCAAGATCACCGTCCCCAGCGCTTCTGCGAAAATGCTGGATAACGGTATTGCTTATGTGGTCGTCTACCAGTTTGGCGATAAGACCACAGCTGAATTACGTGACGGGTTGAAGTCTGTAATGGCAGAAAAACCTGTTGGCATGATCTTGGATCTGCGCGGCAATACCGGCGGTTACCTGAACACCGCTGTGGAAGTGGTTTCAGAATTTATCAAAGTGAGCCAGGTTGCCATTATCGAAGAGTATGGTGATGGCACTCGTCAGGAATTAAAAACCAACGCAGGCGGTCTGGCAACGGATATCCCATTGGTTGTACTCGTGAATGGTGGTACTGCTTCTGCAGCAGAGATCACTGCTGGAGCTATTCAAGATTACGGCCGTGGTAAGATCGTTGGTACCATTACCTATGGCAAAGGTACCGTTCAGAATTGGATCCCCCTTCAAAATGACCAGGGTGCCATTCGCGTGACCATTGCCCGCTGGCTGACGCCTAAGGGAAACCAGATCAACAAAGTAGGCATCCAGCCGGATTATGTGGTTGAACTGACCGAAGATGATGTAGCCAATAATCGTGACCCACAACTCGATAAAGCAGTAGAACTACTATTGCAGGGTCAATAAAATAATATTAATTTTTTGAATGTTTTGCAGGCATTCTGTGCATACAGAATGCCTGCAAGTTTTTATGTAGTTATCGGAGGATGAGATTGTTTTTCGCTACATCACAAGTTACATGGAGCAGTACGAATGGTTCGACTTCTCTTATAAATCCATCCCATAGTGATTTGCGTCTCCCAACCCAGCGTGTTAAAATAGATTTGTTCAGTACCCTGCCAGGGAATAACGACTGGCAAGAGTGAGGTTTCATGCCCAAAATGATCGAAGTAATCGTTGAAAGTGTTCGTGTTAGCCTGACTAACCAGCATCGCATTGTCGTCCTGCGCGAAAAAGATGGTGACCGCCATCTTCCTATCTGGATCGGTGCGTTTGAAGCTGAATCAATTACGCTGGCGTTACAAGAGATCGAAGTGGCCCGTCCCCAAACACATGACCTGTTAAAAAACACCATTCATGCGTTGAATGGGAGGCTGGTCCGTATCGAGATCGTCTCTTTAAAGGATGATGTTTTCTACGGCAATCTCATTATTGACGTGAATGGTGAATTTATCTTTGTCGATTGTCGTCCCTCTGATGCCATTGCCCTGGCGATCCGATGTCGGGTACCCATTTTTATGTCTTCAGAAATTATGGAAGTAGCAGGATTTGTCCCCGAGCAAGAAATCGATGCCAATGCAATGGAAGAAAGCGCTGAAATGATCCCTGATGAACAGCCAGAAGAAAACATAGACCGGTTATCGGTTTTTGAGGATTTTCTCGAAACACTGGAAACAAAAGATACAGGAGATAAAGGGGACGAAGATTCCGAACCTCCTGCTGATGATCAACCTGATCTGGATAAACCTAAAAAATGACCGATTACCCCGCTGCAGACCCAGCTCCTAGCTCTGAAATGCAGGCACAGCCACATAACCGCGAAGCAGAAGAGGCGGTATTGGGTTCTGTACTCATTGACCCTGAAACTTATTTCGACGTAGCCCAGATTCTGCAGCCGGAAGATTTTTATATCGTTCGTAACAGGTGGGTGTGGGAAGCGTGCGTACGTTTGCATGAACAACGCATGCCCATCGATTATGTGACACTCACTGCCGAGCTTGAACAGCACGAACAACTTGCAGAGATTGGCGGTCAGGCTTACCTGACCCATCTATTTAGCCTGACACCCAGTTCTATGCATGCCGAATCGTATGCTATTCTTGTACGCGACAATTCCATTCGTAGGAACATGCTTGCCAGTGCCAATTTAATGGCAAAAATGGCATTCGACCGGACACAACCCATCGACACCATACTGGATAATGCAGAACAATCTGTTTTTTCCATCAGTGAACGCCGCGCTAGGAAAGACCTTCAACCTATCAGTACGGTGATGAGCGAAGTTTATGACCACATCGATCTCCTTTCGCAAAAAGGTTCAGAGATCATGGGTGTTCCCACAGGATTGTACGACCTGGACAAAATCCTGGGTGGTCTGCAAAAATCCGATTTGCTTATCGTGGCAGGTCGCCCTGGCATGGGTAAGACCGGGTTTCTGCTTTCAGTAGCAAAAAATGCAGCCCTGACCTATAAAAAGCATGTTGCCATGTTCTCCATGGAAATGTCGAACGAACAACTGGCTATGCGCCTCATTGCCCAAGAAACTGGAATAGATACCCAGCGTCTACGTACTGGCAAACTACAGGAAAATGAATGGGCGAAATTCACGCACGCCATTGAAGTTCTGTCCGACACGACCATTTTCCTCGACGATACACCCGCCATCACCCCGCTGCAGTTACGTACAAAATGCCGCAGGTTGCATATGGAATACAACCTGGACCTGGTTCTGGTGGATTACCTCCAATTGATGGGTGGTGACACGCGTACAGATAACCGTGTGCAAGAGGTCTCGTATATTTCGAGAAATCTGAAAGTGTTAGCCCGCGAGCTGAATGTGCCCGTACTGGCAGCCGCCCAGCTTTCACGTGCCGTCGAACAACGTACCGATAAACGTCCGGTTCTTTCTGACCTTCGTGAATCCGGCAGCCTGGAGCAGGATGCGGATATCGTCCTCTTCATTCATCGTCCCAATATGATGGAAAAAGAGCAGCCCAACATGAAGAAACCCGATTTTGAGCAAATCGAATTGATCGTAGCAAAACACCGTAATGGACCTACCAGTCCTGGCATCGGAATCCTGTTTCAGAGTAATGTGACCCGATTCGAAAATGCAGCGGATGAAGCTGGACAACCCTTGAAAAAATCGAGATGAGCCAGTTCACAGGATTTCCCAGCAGTAAAGTCAGGACTATTCGCCTTCCTGAACTATTCTTCCAGTCTCTTCTTCCCATGCTGAAGACAGAACTAGAAGTAAAAACTGCTTTACTCACTTTCTGGCTGCTGGAACATCAGGAAGGCACCACCCGCTTCATTCGCATGGAAGATTACAATAACCCGCCAACATGGTTCATGGATGGCGAGAAGAAAGAAGCAATTACTAAAACAAAGATCAAGAAAGCTGTACAGCATCTGGCGGAAATTGGGATGATCATCGCTGCCCAACCCGATGGATGTACCGAGCCGCTTTATTTTCTTAATTCTTCCCGCGGGAAAGCGCTTGCTCAAGCATACTTGAAGGGAAACTGGCAGCCGGGTGAAGAAAGTGTCAGAATTCAAACCGGACGGGAGCACCGTACGATTTATCAGCTATACGAAGAGAATATTGGACCGCTGACGCCCCTGATCGCTGACAGCCTGAAAGAAGCAGAAACCACCTATCATGAAGATTGGATCAAGGATGCCATTCAGATAGCTGTGGAGAACAATGTTCGCCGGTGGAAATATATCGAAGCCATTCTCGCATCCTGGAAAGAGGAAGGACGCTATGCCAAAACTAAACGAGATTACGAAGAAAGTTACCGCAAGTACTTCCAGGAAGATGAATAGTACGCAAAAACAACCTCAGCCTGAAATCGAAAAGCAGGATGTATGCCCCATTTGTCATGGAAAAGGGTTCATCCGTCGCGATCTTCCCATCGACCACCCCGATTTTGGCAAGCTGCAGGTTTGCGTATGCCGTTCTGCGGAAGTTGAAGAAGCTGCCCGCCAGAGGCTCATTCAGTTAAGC
Organism: Anaerolineaceae bacterium; assembly: GCA_034429195.1. Lineage (GTDB taxonomy): Bacteria > Chloroflexota > Anaerolineae > Anaerolineales > Anaerolineaceae > UBA4782. Next base: position 282,136 of record DAOUGQ010000016.1, on the reverse strand, counting down.
AATCTGGAAGCCTTCAGGAATATGACATTCAAAAACTTCAATGTTGAAGGCAGACTTGGTTTGGGTGACCAGCAGGTAAATTCGTTGAAACTGGCGCTTAACTTTGCCCTTCAGTTTTCGCAAAATATGCAAGGCTGGCTGCTTTTCATGGGACCATATGGATGCGGTAAAACTCACCTGGCTGCAGCCATTGCCAACACCGCTGTGGAAAAAGGAATAGCAACCCTTTTTCTGACGGTTCCTGACCTGCTGGATTGGCTGCGATTTTCATATGGTAGCAGCGAACAGTCTATGGAAGAGCGCTTTGATGAAATACGCAATATTTCGTTGCTGGTGCTGGACGATCTGGGTACGCAGAATGCCACCCCATGGGCAGAAGAGAAACTCTACCAGATCATCAATCATCGTTACGTCAACCAGTTGCCAACCATCATCACCACCAACCAGAGTTTAGCGGAGATTGATGGACGTATTAGCTCTCGGCTGCGTGACCCCTCGCTAGTGACCACCATCCGCATCAACGCGCCCGATTATCGCTCACCCATCGTGGATACCAGTGTGCCGCAGCTTTCTTCTCTACCGTTACATAGCAAACAAATATTCAGTAATTTCCGTTTGCGCGAAAATGAAAAGATTACCCCTGAAGCCAAACTCAGCCTGGAGAAGGCATACCACACTGCCCGGCAATTTGCTGAAGACCCTGCTGGCTGGCTGGTATTGACCGGTGACTATGGCTGCGGAAAGACCCACCTGGCTGCCGCGGTTGGAAATTATCGCAATTCTCTGGGTGAAAGCCCCATGTTTGTGGTGGTACCCGACCTGTTGGATCATCTACGCGCCACATTCAGCCCAAACAGCACCACCACATATGACGAATTATTCGAGCAGGTTCGAACGAACACCTTGCTGATCCTGGATGACCTGGGTACGCAGAGTGCTACCCCCTGGGCACGGGAGAAGCTCTATCAGATCCTGAATTATCGGTACAATGCTGAGCTGCCCACCGTGATCACCACCACCTCCACACTCGATGAACTCGATCCTCGTATCCGCAGCCGGATGCTGGATCAGAGGTTCTGTAAGTTCCTGGTCATCACCGCACCTGCATACCGGGCATCACCAGCCCCAGCGGGCACATCACGAGCTGGAAAGCCCCGCAAAACCACCATGAGATAAAATATGTAATTGCAAACTCCATTAGTTCTCTGGTAGACTGCCACGCTTCGCTCGCAGATACAACGGACTGTCATTGCGAGCCCCGTTCTTTGGGACGTGGCAATCTCGCGTTTTTCGTGTTTTTAGTTTCTTTCATGGTGAAACAATCCCACAATGACGCGAAACCCTCGTAAAGCCCTTTATCACTTGACAGCAGCCCGTCCATCCTATACAATCATAAACAATTGAATACTTACTGCTCGCGTGCCTTCTCCCCGGATGGAAAGGCATAATGGCGAAACCGGTGCAAGTCCGGTGCTGTTGCGCAACTGTAAGATCATCAAGCATGATCAAGCCAGGTCGCCCGCCCTGCAGCGTTTGCCACAACCTCGCAGAAAGGAGGTGGAAACCCGGCTGAGCCGTGTACCCCCAGAAATTCTTCCCTGACCATTGTGGCAGGGAAATTGTTTTTAACAGCCGGTCACCATAACAGGAGAAACGACAACCTTCAACGAACAAATTAAATCCTTAACCTATTGGAGTATTCATGAAACGCACTACAAAAATCTTGTCCATCGTAATTTTGCTCTCAGTACTTATCCTGACAGCCTGTAAACCCGTCACCCCGCAAACCTATACCGATTCACTTCAACGTGAAGTGACCCTTCTCCAACCCGCACAGAAGATCGTCTCATTGGCTCCCTCCAATACCGAACTGTTGTTCGCTATTGGCGCTGGCGATCAGGTGGTTGGTCGTGACGACTTTTCCGACTATCCCGCTGAAGCTGCTCAATTACCCACTGTTGGTGGTTCGATGGGCGACTATAACCTCGAAGCCATAGTTGCCCTGCAACCTGACCTGGTACTATTGTCAGAGTTGAATTCATCCGAGTTGGTACAATCCCTTGAAAATCTTGGAATGACCGTCTACTATCTGGGCAACCCTGTTGAAATCGAAGGGCTATACACCAACCTTGAAACCCTGGGAAAGATCACCGATCATGAAGCCGAAGCTACCACGTTGATCAATTCCCTGAAAGCTAAAGTAACCAAAGTGGATGAGTTGATCGCTACCACAACCACCCGCCCGCTTGTTTTTTACGAACTGGATGCAACCGAACCCACCAAACCCTGGACAGCAGGACCTGGCACTTTTGTTGACCAGCTTATCTCCAGGGCTGGTGGCACGAACCTGGGTGGCAATCTGGATGGTGCCTGGGTGCAGATCAGCCAGGAAGCATTGATCCTTGACAATCCCGACATCATCTTGCTGGGTGATTCTGCGTACGGCATCACCGCTGAACAGGTTGCAGCACGTGCCGGGTGGGAAACCTTGAAAGCTGTTACCAATGGTCAGGTTTTTCCATTCGATGACGATCTAGTTTCCCGTCCTGGTCCTCGCCTTGTGGATGGTTTGATCGAATTCGCCCGGATCCTCCACCCTGAAATTGCTGATCAACTTCCAAAATAAATATGAAAAACACTGCCCATCCCTACCTTTTCACTACCATCATCCTGGTCATTACCATACTGCTTAGTGTGGTGGTGGGCAGTGTTGCAACACCCCTGAAAGATGTGATCTCTGTTTTTGGGGAAGGGATCAGAAACGGATTTTCCGACCAAACCACTCCGCTAGCTTCCATTATCTTCAAGTTACGGCTGCCACGTACCATACTTATCGCCTTGACTGGTGCGGCTTTAGCCAGCAGTGGGGCAGCTTACCAGGGGTTATTCCGCAACCCGCTCGCAGACCCTTATGTAATCGGTGTTGCTTCCGGGTCTGGGTTGGGTGCTGTAATCGCCATGTCCATTCACTGGCCTAATGGATGGACATCCTCTTTTATCACCCCCGTTGCAGCATTCATCATGGGGTTGATAACGGTATTGCTGGTTTATTCGCTCTCGAGGGTCAATCGCAGTGTACCTGCCACCAGCCTTGTGCTGGCTGGTGTAGCTATCAGCTCGTTCACTACCGCCATTACTTCATTTGTTATGCTTAAATCTACTGGTGAGCTACGTCGCTCATTAGTCTGGCTTTTGGGAGGGTCTACATTAAGTGGCTGGCAGCCTGTAATCGGCATGCTGCCGTATGTTGCCCTGGGAATAGGAACGCTGCTTACCATGGGATACACCCTGAACGTATTTCAATTTGGCGATGAGCAGGCAACACAAATGGGCTTAAAAGTGGAAAAACGGCGATTGATCGTGATCATCGCCGCGTCACTGACAACTGCAGCAGCAGTATCTTTCTCCGGTGTGATCGGTTTTGTCGGGTTGATCACACCTCACATAATTCGCTTGTTGACAGGTGGAGATTACAGGCGCATTTTGCCGTTATCCACTATAGCAGGTGCTGCCTTTCTATTACTGGCAGATATCCTGGCACGCGTGGTACTGGCACCCCAAGAAGTACCTGTAGGGATCATCACCGCATTGGCTGGCGCCCCATTCTTCATCTGGGTGCTGCGTCGTTCTAGACCTGAAGAGGTATAGTATGCTCGAAGTTCGCAATATTCACGTTGGATATCCTGAAAAAGAGATCCTACATGGGATCAATATGACTGCACAAGCAGGTCAATTAGTCGCATTGGTTGGCCCAAATGGTGCTGGCAAAACGACCATGATCCGTGCCATGAGTGGCGTATTACCATTATTGCAGGGAACCGTGACCGCATTTGGTAAAAATATTTCTCTTCTTTCGCCAACAGAACGGGCAAAATTGATCGCCGTCGTTCCTCAGGCTAACCAGTTGCCGGCCACTTTCACTGGCTGGCAAACCGTCATCCTGGGACGCACTCCTTACCTTAATTGGATGGGACATCTTTCGCAGAAAGATCAGGCTGTTACCCGACAGGTGATGCAGCAAACCGCCACATTGGAATTTGCAAACAAGCAGGTTGGACAGCTATCAGGTGGTGAGCAACAAAGGCTGCTGCTGGCACGTGCGCTGGCACAATCCGCACCTGTTTTACTGCTGGATGAACCCACTACTCACCTGGATATCCAGTTCCAGTTCAATCTGATGGCCGATGTACGCAGACTGGCAAAAGAGCAGAACCTGGTGGTTGTAATGGCAATGCACGATCTTAACCTGGTGAGCCGTTTTTGCGATCAGGTAGCTCTGCTGAATAAAGGGCAACTGGTTAACTTTGGCACACCCATTGAAGTGTTGACAACAGAAACCCTCTCTGAGGTATACCAGATCCAGATAGAGATCCATCCCGATGGCAAAGAAGGGCAGTTCTTTATCATGCCCACTCTGTAAATACAACCAGGTATTTATCGCATGTTATAATGCCCGCATGCGTTTTCACATGAAAACAAGCAAGTTTTTTTTATGTTTAGTGTGTATCTTAGGATTGATTTCGAGTTGCAACCCTGCAACAGCTACGATGATCAACACTTCTACCCCCTCTGTACCTCCTGCAACACTTAAAGCATACATCATTCCTTCGCAAACTCCAGAACCAGCAGAAATTGATCAAACCACTCCCACACCCCTGCCCAGCCCAAGTCCAACCCCACGCACGCATACCGTTACCCTGGGTGAAACTTTTGGCACCATTGCCACCATTTATGGTGTCAGCGTTAACGCCTTGATCCAGGCGAATCCGGATGTCAATCCTAATGCGATGACCGTTGGGACTGTGTTGATCATCCCACCTGTCATCATTAATGGCGAAGAACAAAGTGCAATTCCTACACCGATTGGTGTTACCCTGCAATCCCCCACCTGTTACGAAGCAATGGATAAGACGATCGCCTGTTTTGTGATGGTTACCAATTCCCTGGAAATGGCAGTTGAAGGGGTAAGCGCAGTCCTGCGCTACCAGGCTTCTGATGGGAGTGTTCGAGAAGCAACCGCTTTCAGCCTGCTCAACACCGTACCACCCGGAAAATCCGTACCGTTGTACGCTGCTTTTCCCGCGGATGCAAATTGGGATGGAACGATGTCGGTCGAGCTGCGCTCTGCTATCCCATCGCAGGCATCCGGAAACAAATCCGTGACCACAGTGAACATGATCGAACAAGGTCCTGATGGCAATGCCCGTGTAAGTGGCACTGTCGAAGATCCTGACGGTAGCGGGGACTCTTACTGGCTGATGGTTGCAGGGTTTGATGATGCCAGGAAGATCGTTGGAGCACGTCGTTTCACAATTACCATACCAGCCAATGCCAATCTGGTCGATTTCGACGTAGAACTTTACAGCATGGCAGGAGCTATCACCTACGTCGAAGCCCTGGCAGAACCAGTAAAATAATCCCTGATTGCTTGCTAATTCCAGATAAGAAACGAACCGTTAACACAGATAGGCGCAGTGGTGTTCCCTGTCAGGCATGCCTGGTAAAGTAATAGATCACCATTTTGCTGGCTAACCAGAGCATCTAATGTGATACTGGAGTTTCCAGATGTATCGGTTAATGGGAAATTTGTTTCAGAGATCTCACTCCCATCGGAATTCCGAAGGATAAGCACAGCCCCCATTCCAGGGATTCCTTGACCTGTATATTTCTGGGTAAGCGTAATGGTAATGGTCTGTTTCTCTGTTGATGAAAGACGGGGTAATGCCTCGTTGGATTGTAAAATTACATCATCCGGCTGGATGATTCCCCCGGGAATGACAGGTTTGATAACATTCAGATATGCCTGACCCAGTGATGCAGGTAAAACTTTGTAAGCTTCGGATGCAGTAGGATAGTAATCCAGGCAAAGGTTCTGAAAACATTGACGATAAATACCCTGATCCTGCAGCAAAGTGATCTCCATGATCGGATTACCGGATATTCCCAGCCCTCCATGCATACTGAGATAAGTATCCAGTGGTAAAGGCACGTGATACCCAAGCTCGCCTTCCACTGTTACAAAAACCATATTGTCGGTGACATCATATTGTTGAATGCCAGGTGCTGAAGGCGTTATTCCAATGATCACCGGCACATTTCGAAGCTGGATCGCATCAGGATTATCAACAGGAGCAAACACCACAATATTGGTAAAAACCTGTTCCAGGTAACCATCACTGGCTTGATAAGCAGGCGTCAGGGCAATACCGGTAAGGCTTTCACCACCCAGATATTGCAGGGCATTCTCAAACGGCGAATTGAACTGGTTGATGATTGGTGAGAAAACGATTGAGGATTCAAAGGAGCACGACGCGCCACAAACAAGATCACCGTATGGAAGCAAATGAACATTACCAGCAGGTTCATTAAAAAAGATCGCAAAACCCACCTTTTCAAAATACTGTTCTATCCTGCCCTGATTGTAATTATAATGAACCACATCAAGAGCTTGCCCCACATTTTCTGATCCCAATTGATTGATCAAGGGCAAAAATCCAGAAAAGATACCGCTAGCATCCACTGCATTACTTAAAGGAATACCCAACTGTCTGCCCAGTGGTGACAATGAATATTTTCCTGGACCACGCTGGTTGGTATTGACACAAATGCGTGCATTTTCCATCAACTGGCAACGTAGATAATCCTGTATGGTTACTTCATCGATCGCAGGACCAAATACTGCGGCTCCCCCTTTTTCGACATAGAATTCCTTCAGTTGGTTATCAACTTCGAATGTACCCGGAGTGGCTGGATAAAAAGAAGTAGAGGTATCGGTTGCACATCCTGCCATCAACAACCAGATGACCCCAGCCAGGATTCGAAAGAGGATGAAAGAGAATTTTCTCATGGATGAATCAGCAAAGATAGCATTGAATCGCGCAGATTCATTTTAGTCCATGGATTTGGAATGTGCAACAAAGAAAACCTTGCAAATAAGATAACCATATCTGTTTTGCCCATTTTTCTCTTTTGCTTCTTCTACGATATACTCATGAAAATGGAGGAGCTCATGGAAATATTGACGATTGGATACGAAGGCTCTACTTTAAAAGATGTTATGGATTGCATGATAACAAATGGAGTTGAAGTCCTCGTTGATGTTCGAGAACTGCCATTAAGCCGGAAAGCCGGATTTTCAAAGACTCCTTTATATAATGAAGCAACATCAAGGGGAATCGCTTATCTTAATGTTCGCACATTGGGTTGCCCGCGCGAGATCAGGCATGATTACCACAAAGATCATAATTGGGAAAAGTATTCAATTCGGTATCTGCAACACCTGGCAACACAAACCGGATCACTGGAAAATCTGGCAAAACTGGCGAAAGAAAAAAAGTGTTGTCTGCTTTGCTTTGAAGCAGACGCACGTTACTGCCACCGCCGGTACATTGCAGACCACCTTCTTCCATTTCTTGGAGAGGATACCCGAATAAAGCATCTTGTTGTTAAAGATTAAAAAAATCAAGTTTTCTTGCGGTTAACATTATGTAAGTAATTAAGATTGAAAAAGGCAGCTGTCTGCTGCTGCCTTTTTCTTCACACTAACCATAAGGGAGAAAAGTGACAAGTTTACTTCGTAATCACTTTGATCGTTTTTGGTTTTGCTTCTTCAGCTTTCGGGATGCGCAGCGTCAAGATACCATTCTCGATTTCAGCTTCAACTTTAGATGCATCCAATGGTTCTGGCATGGTAAGACTGCGGTTAAATTTCCCAGAAGGACGTTCGCTCAACAGGTAATTCGCATTCTCATCCCTTTCATTCTTTAATTCACCCTGGATGGTCAAAGTTTCATTGACGATCTGGATGCTTAAATCATCTGCTTTAATACCAGGAACAAGGGCGGTCACAACATACGCATCATCTTCAGCTTTCACATCCATAGGGATAAATGCCTGTCGTTCTTGATTCTCCCATTCAGGTTCCATCATCTGCTGCATCAAACGGCGCATTCTATGTGCATAGGGGGTTGTTAAATAGTATGTCATTTTTATTTCTCCTATCTCAATAAGGTCTCTTTCTTATTGTTGAGCTTATGATAAATCTGGCATATTGGATATTTATCAACAAAATATTGGAATCTTGTTAGAACCAACCTGAGATAACCTTAGCAAAGATTCTCATTGATATTAAGTTTACAGAAGTATTTATGAAATGTTCTCTTGATTTATGGTATCATCACACCCATTGGAGTAACGATGGACGACCGGATTACGATTATTGAAGGACCAACACCCATTTTTGAAGATAGCCACGATGGCTGGGCTTTAGGGTTACATGAAGGTCCGATCTTATTTGATACTGCCTTCACACGCCTGCGCACTTTCAATGGCCCAGCTCTGGTGGAACGATGCCACAGGCAATGGAGTAAACGGGAACCTATATACCTGCATTATCGAAATGATATTGGTATGGAAGAGAAGGTTCCTATCGTAGCAGCACGTGCAGTAGAAACCGAAGAGGGAAATGTCTTATTGTTATGGGTACGACGCGAAGTAGACCTTCAACTTGACGACGATAGTGATGATGATTTATCAGACGAAGATAACGATCAAGACGAATTTCCAGGAGGTTAACCATGCTGAATCTGCCCGAAATACGCAGTCATTTTCCTGCGCTGGCTTCGGATACCATCTTTTTAGATAATCCAGGTGGAACACAAATTTGCCAGCAATCGATTGACAGGTTGAATGAGTATTTCCTGACGATGAACGCCAATCACGAAGGTGCGTTCGAAACCAGCATGCGCTCTGACGAAGCAATAAAAGCCGCGCATGCAGTTATGGCAGATTTCCTTCACGCATCGCGTCCCGAAGAAATCATCTTTGGGATGAACATGACCACCCTGACTTATACAATTTCGCGGGCACTTGCCCGCACTTTTCAGCCAGGTGATACCATTGTTGTCACACGCCTCGATCACGATGCCAATATTTCACCCTGGCTACAAGCAGCCGAAGACACGGGATGCAATATTCGTTGGGTGAATTTCCATCCTGAAACCGGTACGCTCGATCTGGAAGATTTTCAAGCTGCCATGCAGGAAAAGCCAAAGTTGGTAGCAGTTGGATATGCTTCCAATGCACTTGGTACTATCAATCCAGTAGAAAAACTGGTGGAATGGGCGCATGCTGTCGGCGCGTTGATCTATATCGATGCTGTTCAATATGCTCCTCACGGCCCCATTGATGTGCAAAAACTTGGATGCGATTTTCTGGTTTGCTCTGCATACAAGTTTTTTGGTCCACATATCGGCATCCTTTACGGGCGGTATGAAATTCTGGATTCCTTGAAAGCTTATCGTGTTCGCCCGGCTTCAAGCAACCCGCCAGGAAAATTTGAAACCGGCACTGGTTCTTTCGAAGACATGCATGCAGTTTCCGGCACGATGGAATATCTGGAATGGCTCGGAAAAACTTTCGGTGCAGACTATCTAGAGTTGTTGGCTGGACAATATACTGGTAGAGCACTTGCCTTCAAGCAAGCAATGTTGGCTATGCGCGCATATGAATATGAGTTAAACCAGCAGTTCCTGGAAATCTTTCAGTCAATTCCAGGTGTCACCCTGTATGGTTCGAAAGAGATTAAACCACGTGTGGCGACCTTCTCCTTCCGGGTAAAAGGAAAGTCTCCCCGTCTGGTAGCAGAAGAGTTTGGTAAAGCGGGCATTAACATCTGGGATGGCAATTTTTATGCTTTGGCGGTTACCCAGCACCTTGGATTGGAAGAAAGCGGTGGATTGGTAAGGGTTGGAGCTGTTCACTACAACACATTTGATGAGATCCAATCATTTGGTAATGTGCTCCAGAGAATCGCTACTTCATAGATCATTACACTCTTCTCGAAAAAACTGACAATTGAGTAACAAGTTTTTTGGGAATTAATCCTTACTGGTAAATTCAGGAATCATCCATAAAATCTAGACCCCTCAGATTTATGGAATAACTTTTACCCCGGATGACAATATAGTAGACTATGCTGGAACCAGAAATCACCTCAGTCACTTTTGCAATAAAACAGGCGCGTGATGCTATGCAATCAGGGAACGCTTCTGTTGCCCGTTTTTGGGCACAAGAAGCTCTCTATTATGATCCCAATGAAATTAAGGCTTTATTGATCCTGGCTTATGTTAGCGATCCACAAGAAGGTATTGGTTATCTCAACCAGGTCCTTGAAATTGATCCTGACAATGAAAATGCTATCAAAGGTATGAAATGGATTGCTGAAAAGCTGCAAGGATTAGAAATCCCCTCTGCAATGAGCTCTGCGATCAGAATTGAAGCTGTTCCCGAAACAGAAGAAGAGGATGAGATCACCCGACCTATACCCATTGGTACCAGGAAGACTACGAAAACCAGTGATTTATCAAACATAAGAAAAGGGCAGGTTCGAGAACTCATTTCATCCACATTCAGAATATTTCGCTTCCTTGGACGAAAAGCTCTTTTAATCTTCACAACAATTTTTGTTGGCATCTTCTTTACTATCGTCATTATTGATAGACCAGTAACGCTTGGTTTCACTGTTAAGCCTCCACAACTCGAGACTAATCTACAGAAACAGATCGAACAAACCATAGCAGTCTATAAAATCGAACACCCAAGTTTTTACAATTTGAGCAAAGAGGAACAACAGCAAGTTGAAGACGAGCTACGGGCAAAGTTGATTAATGATACGGGTCTGAATCTCCCCTATTTACCCAAACACCTTTTTTGGACGTTGAATGCCCTTAAGTTCGATTGGGGCAGACTCCGTAGTGTAAATGTAGGGTTATTACCCATGCTTGGTTATGGTCGTGTGACTATCAATTTAAATGATGTTGTTCTAAAGCATCTACCTAATACGATGCTGCTTGCAGTATTGTCAAACCTGCTTATTTTTCTGCTTGGGCTGCCATTGTCTTTAACGCTTTCTCGAAATTATGGGAAATGGTTCGATAAGTTCTTTGTAATGATCAGCCCTCTCTTTTCCATTCCCAGTTGGGTGATCGGAATCATTCTGGTAGCCATTTTTGCTGTGTGGCTTCGCCTGCTCCCAACAGGAGGAATGCTTGACACCCTTCCTCCGGATAAGCCAACTGGGTATATACCTATCATCCTGAAACATATAGCTTTGCCAGTATTGTCAATTTTTCTCAGCCTGTTCTTCCAGCTTGTCTATTCCTGGCGCACCTACTTCCTTATTTATTCAGAGGAAGATTATGTTGTTCTTGGAAAATCTATCGGCCTTACCAATGGCAGGCTGGAGAGAAAATACATTCTACGTCCCTCGATCACATATATGTTGACCAGTTTCTCTTTGCTGCTGGTCTCCTTCTGGCAAATGACCATGGCCCTGGAGGTGATCTTCGATTGGCCAGGGCTGGGATGGTTATTCATTAAAGTAGGGTTGCCTAATTTCTGGGGAGAAAGCATGTACCCTGGTGAGATGGTTATCGCTCTCACTATCATCGTAGCGTTTGCCTATCTATTGGGTATGATCGTTTTTCTTTTGGATATCATCTATGTTCTGGTTGACCCACGCATCCGGGTAGATAAAAGCGAACCAGTTCTTCACGAAAAAGTTTTCCGTTCGAAAATGGTAACCCATTTCCCAAAACGATTTTCAAAACCTTTACGAGCGAACACGGTTGGAATCGTGGCCGGGATTCACCAAAAAAGAAACAAATATACAGTGTCTTTTAAAGAACACCTGGCACATATTTCAGGTAAGGTGAAGATAAACATTAAAACTACATTTCGGCAGCTTCTAAAATATCCTTTTGCATTTATTAGCTTTATTATCATTATTTTTCTGGTAATTGGATCACTAATCGCTGTAATTGGCTTACCTTATGAAAAAATTGGCGCGGAGTGGAGTGGAAGTCAGATAAAAGGTCAGGCACTGATACCCAGACTTGCACAACCATCATGGGTAAACCTCTTTCGGAGAGATAAATACCTTTCCACTTTGATCATTGATAATACTTCTGAAGGAACGAATTACAATCGCGCTGAAAGTGAATTTACCAATGGTCAACGTCAGATTACATTAACCTATACCTTCGATTATGAATATGCAAATTTCCCTTCAGAAATTTTTCTCTATTTCGATAGTAGCTTCGATACAAAACGACCTTATGTTTCTGTTACCTGGATCACACCAGACGGCCGTGAATTCAATTTGAATGGCGTTTCAGCTATTTCAGGTACAAATTATGATTTCGAATCAAATATTCCTGTCCGAAGATTAGTAAACAAAAATCAACACCTGAAAAACTGGTTCGTTTTTGGGCAGATCGATCCCACCCCGACACATTATGTGCTCTTTGCTGATCCTGCAGCTGATGAAGCAAAACTGGTGAAGGGTCGATATACGCTGCGAGTTAATGGGATCACATTCGAAGAAAACAGTACTCTCGATGCAAAAATGGTACTTTTGGGAAACGTGTACGGTTTGGCAGGCACAGATGCCCTTCGCAGAGATCTCTTGACCCCCATCCTATGGGGTATGCCCATCGCACTTGGATTTGGTCTGATGGGTGCTTTAGCCACCACATTACTATCGATGATTATCTCCGCTGCAGGCGTCTGGTTTGGTGGCTGGATGGATAATCTCATCCAGAGAATGACCGAGATCAATCTGGTCTTACCTACTTTGGCGATTTGCGTAATTGCGTATGCTTATTTAGGAGTCAATCTGTGGGTTATCCTGGTAATCATCATCCTGCTTAATGTGTTCGGCAGCCCCACTAAGAATTTTCGGTCAGCTTTTTTGAACACAAAAGAAGCGCCATACATTGAAGCTGCACAATCATATGGTGCCAGCAACTTCCGGATTATCATAAAGTATATGGTCCCGCGTATCATTCCGGTAATGGTTCCTCAATTACTCATCCTGATACCCAGTTATGTGTTCCTTGAAGCCACATTAGGATTGTTTAATATCAGCACTGGATATCCTACCTGGGGTACCATTATTTATCAGGCACTTACACAGGGAGGGTTGTATTACGCACAGTATCGCTTACTGGAACCTCTGGCATTAGTCGTTATCACTGGGTTAGCTTTTTCGTTGTTTGGTTTCACACTCGAGCAAATCTTGAATCCACGTCTGCAAAATGAATAAGCGTACTGACCTGGAGAGTTGGAGAATATATCCTTCCATCGGTTGTTCTTTTCTGTTGTTGATATAATAACCCCATGAAAAAATTTTTAAGAATACTATCAAGATTGCTGATTTTGCTGGTGATCGTGATTGCGATCATTGCAATCGTGCCATCTCTGCGATCACGTGCGGTATATCATATTGAACAAAGCTGGATAAAGTTTAATTATCTGCTTCACCCACCAGAAGAAGAAATTTTCACTCCCGCAACACAGGTCGCAGAGGACATGCAGGCTACACAGCAGGCATTGACTGCCCTTGCTCCAACTGCTACCATCACACAGTCTCTTGATCCTATCATGCCGACTACAACGCCTACCATCACTTCTACACCTGTTCCAGATAAAGTTGCTCTGACAGGCATCATCTACCAGACACAAAAAGGGTTCTTCAACTACTGTGCTCCTGCCAACCTGTATATGGCTCTTACTTACTGGGGTTGGAGAGGAGATGTAAATGAAGTTGGCAGCTACCTGAAACCTTTCAACGAAGACAAAAATGTCATGGTCTATGAAATTGCAGACTATGTGGAAGAAAAAACCGATTATTCAATTGTCACCAGATATGGTGGAACCCTGGAGGTAGTAAAAAGGCTGCTGGCCGCAGGTTTTCCGGTTCTGATCGAAAAAGGCACTTATACACGTGATCTCACCGGTAAGATCAGTTGGATGGGTCACTTTAATGTCATTTCTGGTTATGATGATACAACCCAGATGGTCATCGTACAGGATTCTCTGATCTCAAAAGACTATGAAATCTCATACGATACAATTCAAAAAGAATGGCGTGGATTCAATTACGTATTTCAGGTGATTTATCCTTCGGATCAAGAAGAGCGGGTTATGTCGGCTTTGGGCGAATATGCAGACGAAGTCGCCAGCTATCAAATAGCAGCTCAAATCGCATCAGATGAAGCGATCAAGCTGACTGGTAATGACCAGTTCCATGGCTGGTTTAATCGTGGTACCAGCTTGGAACTCTTGCAGGATTACTTTGGATCAGCATCAGCTTATGATCAGGCATTTTTACTGCTACCTACATTAGATGCTGCCAATCGTCCCTGGCGTATCATGTGGTATGAAACTGGACCATATTTTTCTTATTACTATACCGGTCGCTATCAGGATGTGATCAACCTGGCAACCAACACTATTGATGCCGCCACCCAGCCTTATTTCGAAGAAAGCTTTTACTGGCGAGCGCTGGCTTATGCAGCATTAGGAGACCTGAACCTGGCAAAAGAAGATTTCTGCACCAGCCTTAAATATCACCCAAATTTCTTGCCCGCATTAACTCAGATGCAAAACCTTGGCATGTCGGAGTGCCCATAATGCGTATTCTACATTTTGCCGATGCACACATTGATATTGCCACACAGGGGAAACACGATCCTGACAGTGGATTACCGGTAAGGGTATTGGATTTTCTTAAATCGCTCGACCAGATCGTAGATACTGCCATAACTGAAAAAGTGGATATGGTGATCTTTGCTGGCGATGCCTACAAGGATCGTACTCCGGTACCAACCTTTCAAAGAGAATGGGGAAAACGAATCATACGCTTATCTCAGGCTGGGATTCCAACCCTTCTTCTGGTAGGGAACCATGATATCTCTCCTGCAGTAGGCAGGGCAAATACCTTGCATGAGTTCGAAACCTTGCAAGTACCTCATGTCATCGTGGCAAACAAGGTTGCACTTTTCACCCCTTCTCAATTGGAAGGACTACCTCTGCAAATCATCACCCTGCCCTGGATCACACGCTCAAATTTCCTGGCTCAACAAGATGAAACCGTTTCCATTGAAAAAGTTAACAGAAATATTGAAAACTTATTGGATGGGATGATCAAGCTCATGATCAAAGACCTTGATCCATCACTACCCGTAGTACTCATGGCTCATGCGTCTGTCACCGGCGCGACCTTTGGAGCAGAACGCAGCGTGATGCTGGGAAATGATGTCATCTTGCCCGGATCGTTGGTGAAGAATCCGGTTTTTAATTATGTCGCTCTGGGTCATATCCACAAAGCACAGGATGTGAACAAAGGCAACCAACCACCTGTTGTGTATCCAGGCTCGATTGAACGGGTTGATTTTGGCGAGATCGCAGATGACAAGTTTTTCGTCATTGCTAATATTAAAAAAGACAAACCCACTGAAGTGACGTGGCACAAGTTGAACGGGCGAAAATTCATATCGCGATATATCAAGGTCAAAGAACAAAAAGATATCCAGCAGCAAATACTTGACTCGCTTCCCACCCATGACGAAATGGAAGATGCTATGGTGCGTCTTGAATTGGAATATCCTCGTGAATGGGAAAGTTTGATCGATGAAGCTGAAATTCGAAGGCGGGGAGAAAAAGCCCTCGAATTTCACCTTATCCGCAAGCCTTTGGTAGATTTGCGATCAAGATTACCGGTTGATCATACAATCAGTAGTATGACACCCCTGGATCTACTAGAATTCTACTGGAAATCAACCGACATGAAGCCAGACGAACTCAAAAAGATGAAAAAGCTGGCTGACAGTTTAATCCAACATGAAGTACCTGCTCCAACACCATCAGACAAGTAGGAAATCAGGGGAGATAATCAAAAGATGATACCCATCTCACTTAAGCTGGCAGGATTCTTATCCTACGCAGAACCCGTTGTTATCGATTTCACTGATTTTGACCTGGCATGCATATCGGGTCAGAATGGGGCTGGAAAATCCTCCCTTTTGGATGCCATCACCTGGGCATTGTTTGGCATCGCCAGGAAACGAGATGATTCAATTATCAATTCTCGAAAGAAAACAGCAGAAGTTTCCTTCCAGTTTGAATATGAGGGAAATATATACCGGATCGATCGTAGCCGGACAGCAGGGAAAACTGCTCTTCTTGAATTCTTTATCCATTCAAATAAAGGCTGGCATGTCCTTACCGAACCAACAATGTCTAGAACGGAAGAAATGATCCGAAAAACATTACGGTTGGATTATGAAACTTTCACCAATGCATCATTTTTCCTGCAGGGTAAAGCTGATCAATTCGCTCAGCAGACGCCCACAGAGCGAAAGAATATTTTAAGTAATATCCTTGGATTAGAAATTTGGGAGGAATACCGCGAGCGGGCTGCAGAGCAGAGAAAGGCGCTTGAAAATGAATTAAGCGCTGAAACAGCCCGGCTGGAAGAGATCCGTGCTGAACTAGATCAGGAGGAAACCCGGCGTAGCCGTCTGCATGACCTGGAGATGGAATTGCAGGTGGCTGCCAAACAAAGCCAGGAGAAAAACCTTCTCATTACCTCTCTGAGGAAACAATCTGCAGCTTTAGATGAACAAAAAAAACTGGTTGATATTTTAAAAGGACAGAAGCAGCAAAAAGAAACACAGCTTACCGAATTAAAAGAGAAGATCACTTCCCTGGATCAGGAAGTACAACATTATCTGGAACTTTTCCAAAAAGAAGCCACGATTAGAATAGCTTATGAGCACTGGCAGCAAGTAGTAGCAAAACTAAAAGAAATGGATGGGCTCTCTATTACTTTCAATGAACAAGATCGCCAACGAGCTGATCTCCAGCACATCATCGAAAAAGAAAAAATCCGCCTCGATCAGCAACGATTACAGTTTTCTGAAGGTGAAAAACAGGCCAAGACACTCCTCGATACACTGCCCATTCTACAGGATGAACTAAAAAGGAACCAGGAAGAAATATCGAGACTGGAAAAAAAACTTGCTACACGTGCAGAATTGGAAAACTCTCTGCAAGATATAAATAAGAAACAGGCTGATCTAAAAGCAGAGAATAACCGCCTGCAATCAGATTTGAAAGAGTTGAAAGAACGGATCGACCATTTAAACGCAAGCACAGGGGCTGAATGTCCCTTATGCGGTCAATCATTGGAAAAGGAAGATCGCCTTAAATTGATCTCTTCTCTTGAGAAGCAAGAGAGAGAAAAGGGTGATCGCCATCACGATATTGAAAAAACCTTGAAAGATGCCCTGGAAGAACAGCAAAGCGTGATCAAATCGTTGGCTGAACTTGATGAAGTGCAAAAAAAATTACGGGATTCACAACGCCAGGTTGACCAACAATCTGACAGAATTCATCAGATTGAAAATGCCATAAACGAATGGCAAAAACATGGCGAACCCGAATTACGAAAAATAACCGAGATTTTACAGAAAGGTTTTTTTGCACAAGAAGCTCGCGCAAATCTTGAGATCATCGTTGCAAAATTAAAAAACCTGGGCTACAACCCTACGCATCATGAAGCTTTGCGAAAACAGGAAGAAGAAGAGCGTAAAGCTGTAGACGAGTTGCATGAGCTGGAAAAAGCTCAGGCAGCTTTTGAACCACTTCAGCGCCAAATGAAAGATACTCGCAGTCAGGTTGACGCTGTAGAAAAAGAATTTTTAGAAATTTCTCTTGATTGTCAACAAGCTGTTGAACGTTATGAAAAAGAGAAAAGTGGTTTACCTGATTTAGCCGCTCAAGAACGTGAATTCAATGAGCTAAAAGAGACAGAAAATTACCTTCGTATGCAGGTGGGCGGTGCGCAACAGGCAGTGGATGTGTTGAAAGGGCTGCAAGACCGAAAGAAAGAGATCGAAGCCCGTTTATCCGAGTTGCGCGAACAGATCACCCGGTATCGCACATTGGAGAGATCTTGTGGGAAAGACGGTGTTCCAGCATTGCTGATCGAGCAAGCGCTACCTGAGCTTGAAACCCAGGCAAATGACATCCTTGACCGCCTGACAGCAGGAAGCATGTCTGTGCGATTTGTCACCCAGACAGATTACAAGTCGAAAAAGCGCGATGATAAAAAAGAGACTCTGGATATCATGATCCATGATCCAGCAGGTACACGAGCTTACGAATTATTCTCCGGAGGTGAAGCGTTCCGGGTAAATTTTGCCATTCGCCTTGCACTGGCTCGTGTGCTGGCACAGCGAGCTGGCGCCCGACTGCAAACCCTGGTGATCGATGAGGGGTTTGGAAGCCAGGATACTGAAGGAAAACAACGCTTGATTGAAGCCATTAACCTGGTGCAGCATGATTTTAAGAAAATTTTAGTGATCACGCACCTGGAAGAGTTGAAAGATGCTTTTCCTGCCAGGATCGAAGTAGAAAAGTCTGGATCAGGTTCGATTGTACGAGTGATTACATGAATCAAACTGCTTTGCGAGTTGGAATTCTCCAACGGGTACTACCTGGCTACCGGAATATCTTTTTTGATACTCTGGCAGAACAACCAGGGATCCTTATTTCAGTATTTGCTGGAGAGCCGCGAGCACAAGAAAGCCTGGGGCAGACTGCCACCCTTTTGATAGCACAGCAATATAAAGCAAACAATCTGCATCTGTTTAAGGACAGGTATTACCTGTGTTTCCAGAGAAATTCTATCCGCTGGTTGAATGAATTTAACCCCGACGTTTTAATTGTTGAAGCTAATCCTCGTTATCTGCACCTTCCCTGTGTGATTCGATGGATGAAGAAACGGAAGCGCCCTGTCATCGGTTGGGGATTAGGTTCACCTTCAAGTCATATTCTCTCCAGTGCAGCGAAGTACCTCTGGTTAAAACAGTTCAATGCTCTGATCGCTTACAGTGAACAGGGCAAACAAGAATTCATTGATCTACACTTTCCACCTGAAGCAGTGTTTACAGCTCCCAATGCAGTTACACGCAGGCCTGAACATCCTCCCATGGAAAGACGAGAAATTGATGTTGGGAATGCAGTAAAAGTTCTGTTTGTTGGCAGGTTGCAGGAACGAAAGAATATCGACTTGCTGATCCAGGCATGTGCTGCTCTAACAAAATCAATACAACCATTACTTGAGATCATCGGTGATGGACCTGAACGGGAAAACCTGGAAAAACTTGCCCAAGAAATTTATCCTCGCACCACATTTCATGGTGCCAAATATGGCGAAGAATTGGACTACTTTTTTCAGAGTGCTGATCTATTTGTGTTACCAGGTACCGGTGGGCTTGCCATACAACAGGCGATGACCCATGCTCTACCTGTGATCGTTGCTGAAGCGGATGGAACTCAACATGACCTGGTGAAAGAGAAGAATGGCTGGTTGATCCCGAAAGGGAATGTCTTTGCCCTGCGGGATGCCCTTGAGGCTGCGCTTAATGAACCTTCTCGTTTACGAGAAATGGGCAAGGAATCGTTTCGAATTGTTCATGATGAGATAAATATAGATGTAATGGTGAGCCAATTCATGAAGGCGATCCATTTTGTACTGGGAGAAAAAGAATGAAGATTCTCCTGGTAGCAGACGGACGTAGCCCAATCACCCACCAATGGCTGAAAACCGTCATTGGCATGGGGCATGAAATGATGCTGATTTCCACTTTCCCCTGTTCTCCCATACAGGGTATCAAAAATCAAACCGTGATCCCGACCGCATTTTCAGGCATGGCAGGAACTCAAGTTGCCGGCAGTAGTCAAAAAAGGAAAAAATCCAGCAGTCTGGTTCGTAAGGCTCGCAAACCTCTTATGGTAGTCAGGTACTGGCTGGGTCCATTAACTTTACCTAAAGCAGGGAGGAAATTACAAGAAACGATCGAAGCCTGGCAACCTGATCTTGTCCATGCGTTGCGTATCCCCTTTGAAGGGATGCTTGCGAGCTACACACCCTCTCATATTCCTGTCGTGATCTCCATCTGGGGTAATGACTTCACTTTACATACACGAGGTTCAGTCAGTATGCGACAATGGACACGAAAAGCATTGCAACGGGCTGAGGGTCTGCTCGCTGATGCGAATAGAGACCTTCGGCTGGGAGTGCAGTGGGGATTTGATCAACAAAAACCTGCTCTGGTTGTTCCCGGTTCAGGTGGCATTGACCTGGCTGAAATACTCCTTTCTGAAGATAAACCAGATATTTCACGATGGGTCTCTTCTCAAGGACAATTTGTGATCAACCCAAGAGGATTGCGACCCGGATACATAAACACCCGAGAATTCTTCCAGGCAGCCCGACTAGTTTTGCATCAAAATCCAGACGTTATTTTTCTTTGTCCTGCGATGGAAGGACAAGAAGAAGCTTTACAGTATGCCCGGTTATATCAGGTTGAAAAGAATGTCCACTTGTTGCCTTATCTGACGCAATCCGAGCTCTGGCAGTTATTTCGTGTCTGCCAGGTTTCCGTCAGCATCAGCACACACGATGGCACACCCAACACACTGCTTGAAGCCATGTCGTGCGGCTGTTTTCCCATAGCAGGCGACCTGGAAAGCCTGCGGGATTGGATTACTCCCGGTGTAAATGGATTCCTGGTAGATGCATATAAACCGGATGAAATTGCCAATGCTATTTTAATGGCTTTAGAAGCAAGAGATTTGCGGGAGAATGCTAAAGCCATCAACCTGCAAAAGATCTCGCAAAATGCAAGCCGTGTTGCAACACAGGAAAAGCTGAAAGCTTTTTTTGAACAGGTAATAAATACACATAATTAATGGTAGTATGTGTAATAAGCACGTTTGGAGGAAAAAATGACCTATTCAAATCCCGGTGACCTCATCCCATCCAGTGGTTTTATCACAGAACTGGTATTGAGAATTAAACTTATCTGGCGGTTGATGATGGATAAACGTGTCAATTTATTTTTAAAAGCATTGCCCGTGTTCAGCGTTGTTTATCTAATCAATCCCATTGACCTCCCTACACCATTGGATGACGCAGCCATAATTGGATTAGGTTTTACCCTGTTCATCGCACTTTGCCCACAGCATATTGTTCAGGAGCATTTGAATAACCTGCGTCAGGAGCTACCCAAGCACCCAAAGAAAACAACTGCACCTGACATCATCGAAGGGAAATGTGAGCCCGTCCCCGAAGATGATTCTGAAAAACCTGAATGAAATCATTCAATAAGGATTTCTCCAAATATGGTAATCGTATTAATGGTTGTCACTGGTAACTTTGACTGAACATTATGAATAAGAAATTTTTAGTGTTATGAGGAGATGCGATGGCTTACAAGCAATGGAATACTCTGAAAGTTCGTTTTTGTAACCATACCGGCAGCGAAGTAAAACTGGAAGTCGAAGAAATATATCCTGAAGAATTTTTGCCTGATCAACCCATCCACCTGTGTGCACATCGATGTTCTGGTGGCACTGCATGCAGCACTATGGATAAAGTCACTTGTTTTTGGTCAGGCATCAATCCTGGCTACGACCCATTCCAAATGAATGATTAACCTTCATCATCAAGAAAAACCCGCTGTTGTCAGCGGGTTTTTCTTGACTTGAGGGGTAATTATTTGTATAGTATCTACATTGCCATTTTAAGTAAGATTTTAACAAAATGGAGGAGAGTTTATGAAAAAGAGATGGATCATCCCAATTCTGATATTATTTCTTGTTTCTCTTGCCTGTACTATTAATTTACCAAATAAAGATTCGAAGAATGTAGATGAGACTGAAGAGGTCACAATCGAAGAAACGGAAGAGGAAACTGAAGAAGTAACCCAAGAAGTTATCACTGTGGAACCAACTCTTGAAGAGCCCACCGAAGCACCTACCCTTGATTTTCCCACAGAAGAACCTACAATAGCACCCTCTGTGACGCCAGCTTCACTTTTCTTTACCGATGACTTTAACGGTAATTTAAGCAACTGG
The DNA here is from genome assembly GCA_034429195.1 of Anaerolineaceae bacterium. Classification (GTDB taxonomy): domain Bacteria; phylum Chloroflexota; class Anaerolineae; order Anaerolineales; family Anaerolineaceae; genus UBA4782. Next base: position 260,365 of record DAOUGQ010000016.1, on the reverse strand, counting down.
CAGTACTTTATCGTCACAGGAAACCCCAAAGCAACGTATGTCACGCCTGTCGCAGGAAAACTCCGTTTTGAACTGCCACGCAGCGTCGAAGCATATGTATATGCCTATAACACATCTGCTGAATATCAAGATGTGTACATCGAAGCAAATGCAGAAACCATTAAAACGGGTCGCAATGGTATTGCAATCGCCTGTCGTATGTCTGATCAAGGTTGGTACGAATTGCGGGTTTCTACCGCAGGGTATGAAGTAGGTCGTTTTGCCTTTTATCGTTACGATGCAGTACTAAAAGCACAGAAACAGAATCCTTACGTCAATTTGCTAGGCGGGTATCCAAACCTGGCAAGTGTAGATTTAAAGAATGGCACAAATATCAATACCCTTGGTCTTCTTTGTTATGGAAACCAGATCATCCCATTTATTAACGGTGTCCAACCAAAAGGTGCTGATAAGCAACCTCTGGTGATCACAGATAATACCTATTCCAGCGGATATGTCGGAATTGGTGCCATGTCTTATGCAGAAGAAGCTGTCACGATCGATTTTGACTGGGTCACCACTTCTGAACCTTAGAATAATTGCCCTTGAGTATTGATGCCGCCTGGTTAGTCCAGACGGCATTTCTTTTTCATGTGTAGTATAATAATAACAAAACAAATGTTCTGTTAATGGGGTGGAGGTCAATGCCAGTTAATTTTCAACAAATTCGAACGCAGATCAAAGAGATGGGCGATCGTACCCATGCATATGAGCAAGCCCTCATAACAAAATTAGACGTGGCAAAACATCTACTGGAAGAGAACCACGATCAAAATGAGATGTTGAGGGAAAAAGTCTCTCTGGCACTGCGAAAAGTTGATCGTCTCCGTTGTGCAGTTCCAGTTAACGAACCGTTAGATGCTGTCATTACCCCAACAAATGGTGAGTTGCCAGGGTGTATCCTGGCAGCAGATGGTTCGCAGATTATGCCAGATCCGCATGAAGCTCATCTATTTGGAGTGATCAATATTGGTATTTTTCGATACTTTCCCAATCAGTTGAAAACTCCGGAAGAAATAACCTTAACAAATCTGCTCTACCATGACAAACTATACAACAAATCAGGAGGTCTCATCAACGATGACATGATTTCTTTGATGCGTGATCTGCAGGAGCGTCAATTTCTTGCAGAACTCGCGGAAGAAGCAACCCCTCCAGTGATCACCCTGACTGATGGACCAATAGAATTGTTTCATGAACCTACCGATACAAAAGAGCCAGATCCAGCCTTCCTGGAGTATTTACAAATATTAAGAGATTTGGCAAAAATGAAGACCATGACGGCAGGGTATGTGGATCGTCCCAGGGCAGACCTGCTTGTGCGGTTGTTAGAAATATCAAAGATCGACGAAAATACTTCGGAAAACGATATCCGCAATCATTCGCTGCAGGGTATCACAGATGCATCATTGCTTGAGCCCATCCTTCCTCCAGGATGCCGATCTGCAGTATTAGAAATGCAGTCCATTTCATCAAAGTTTTTTACCAATGAAATCGCACTTCATTTCTTTTATCTTAATGTCGGCACAGCTAACCATCCATCGCTGGCACGGGTTGAAATACCCGCCTGGATGGCGGAAGATTCAGCTTCCCTCGAAATACTTCACAGAACTCTCTTGGCACAATGCCAGCAGTTAGCGAATACTCCATATCCGTATGCATTGATCCGCGCCCACGAAATTGCCCTGTTGACCCATGAAGACAAAAATTATCTGGATAATATGGTTGGGATCGAACTGCTGAAACATAACGTCACTCCAGGAATAAAATCGCATAAACAATCACTTAAAGATTTGGTTTGAAGGTGAAAGGGGTTTTTATGACACAAACTTTACAGATAGGAAGATTATTAAGAGCCAATACCAGCAGTTGTGTGGTGGGTTGTAAAGTCACACAGGTAGAAGCACCCGCATTGGGTAGTCTGGTACGTATTCCCATAGATGAGATTGCCAGTTTTTGCGTATATGGGTTGATCACCGATATTCATGTAGAGGATGATGGACTGGTACGCCAGCTAGTCACAGCAGAAAATGTTTCTGAAGAAGTGATCCTGGATAACCGCAATAATCGCAATGTGCCTCTCGAGATCAGTGTTGCGTTCTGCGGGTATAAAAAAGATGGGAAAATTTCCCATCTCCTTCCTCCGCGCCCACCTCTAACACTGGACAAGATCTTCTTGTGCAGCGAGCATGAAATCTATGAATTTACTGCACTTCCACTTTTCGGATATTTCCGTCACCTGTTACGCAATAAAGACATACCCGTGGGAGAGGTTCTTGCCAGCCATCTGCAGCAGACAGCACCCATCCATCAATCCTGCGACAATACAGATTGGATCAACCGGGCGGTTAAAGAACTGATCACTGCCTTAAGAGACGATTATCCGGTATTGATTGATGTCTTACGAGCATTGGCTGATGCCGACCTGCAATTATCATCTATAGAAACCATGATTCCAGGAGGATTAAAATGAGCGACATCCTGAACAACGAACCTGATCAAAATAACCGACCGATTGGATACGTGGTTGGGGGTGGGCTTAAAGAAAATCTGCGAGTGCGTCTTTCAGGTTCTCCTCAGGCGGTGCAGGAAGGCGCTTTTGTGGTGATCGATAGTAATACCTGGCGATTTTATGGATTGGTTACCGATTTGCAATTGGGAGCCACAGATCCCCGTTTTGCGGATGAGCAAAGTGAAGGAAGACTTTCTCCTGATATTGCTAAATTGCTTGTGGGGCAAACCCTGTATACAAATGCAGAGGTAATGCCACAACTGATGATGGATATGGGTCCGGAGCTTGATAGCCCGGAATACCCGGAATGGATCAAATCCCATCTAGATCAGAATCCTAAACCGCTTTCGGTGAAAACCATCCCTGCGCATCATGCATTGGTCAGGATGGCTGATGCGGGTGACATTGAAGAGATTTTTGGAAAATCGGACGATGAAGGTAATTTTATCATTGGGTACACTCGCGAGCAAAACCATCCCTTATGTATCAATCTGGATAAAATGATCCAGCGCTCTTCAGGTATTTTTGGCGCAACCGGAACCGGCAAGTCATTCCTTACCCGCATCATTCTGGCTGGCTTGATCAAACGGGATAAAGCCTCTATTTTAGTTTTCGACATGCACAATGAGTACGGGTTGGATGACACCGCATCAGACACCGGGGAAGAAGTAAAAGGGCTACGTACCCGCTTTGGTACTGGGGTGCAGGTAGTAGGTCTTGGAAAAGGCACCACCATCCGTGGTCAAACGCCAGATTACCATCTTGAGATAACCGAATCGGATATTCTACCCGAAGATATCGAATTGCTGACCAAAGAACTAAACCTGAAGGAAACCACACCTACTACCCTCGAAGCATTGATGCAAACCTTTGGGAAAAACTGGTTCCATGAGTTCAAACACATGAACAATCAGGGTCGGATCAAGGGCGAAGATGGAAAATCCATCCCAGCACCGGGTAGCGTGGATGAATGGGCTTCAAATGTTGGTGTCAATGTTATGGCAGCACAGGGGCTGCATGATAAACTGCGAAAAGTATTTGATCGTTCATATGTTGTGGAAAGTACAGCGAAAGATACTTTGCAGGAGATCATTATTTCTTTACAAAAAGGTAAGCATGTCATCCTATCCTTTGGTGATTTCGATTCAGACCTGGATTACCTGCTCGTTACCAACCTGATCACCCGCCGCATCCGCGATGCCTGGGAAAAGCAAACGGATGAATTTCGTGCTAAAAGGACTACTGAACCCCGCCCCTTGACGATCGTTCTGGAAGAGGCACACAAACTGCTCAATCGAGAAATGGCATCTCAGACAACGTTTTCCACGATTGCCCGTGAGCTGCGTAAATACTATGTGACCTTGCTGATCGTTGACCAGCGCCCCTCGCAGATATACGATGAAGTGATGTCCCAATTGGGTACACGTGTCACTGGTTGGCTTGGAGATGACAGCGATATTGCATCTGTGTTGTCAGGTCTGGCAGCAAAAGATTCATTACGCGGCATGCTGGCACGCCTGCAACCAAAAGAAGAAGTGTTGATATTAGGGTGGTCTATGCCAATGCCAATGCTGGTACGCACCCGCAGATATGATGATAAATTCTGGAAAGAAATGGGCGTAAAAGATAATCTAAAAACGGTCGATGATTACCGTAAAGCATTAGGTATCGCTTGATCGGCCTATTTATTCACTAACCAGACGACCAGGGATACTCCAATACCTAATAAGAAGCCCATGAACACCTGCAAGGGGGTATGTCCCAATACCTCCTGCAGTTGTTTTTGTGAAAGGGGATGTCCCTGCAGTAATTCGTTAATGATCTGATTGATTTTGTGCGCCTGTATACCTGCCTGTCGGCGTACTCCTGCTGCATCGTAAAGTACAATCATAGTGATCACAAATGCCAGCCCAAATAAGGGGGTATCAAAACCTTCGAATAACCCAACACCAAGCATCGCTGCGGTTACGGAAGATGAATGGGAACTGGGCATCCCTCCGGGGCTCATCATCAATCGCATATCTATTCGTCCCGTGCGGATCAACTCTGTGAATAATTTACTTACCTGTGCAATGAACCAGGCAATAATAACTGCGTGCAAAACATGGTTGGATGCCAATTGTTGCCAAAACATAATATTTCCTACAAGATCTTATCGTTGGTAGTATCGGGAGAAGCCAGGGTTTGCACACGCAATTCTGCTTTATCCAGAATATCAAGGCATCGTTTCGATATAGCCTGACCCCGCTCGAACAAATGGATCATCTCTTCCAGAGTACCCTTATTGTTCTCTAATTCCTGGATGATCTCTTCCAGTTCTTTCAATCCTTCTTCATACGTCAGAGCCTCAACAGGTTTTTCATCCATAATAATTCCTCACACTTCCTTCAATTCAAATCATCTGCAGGTTTCACTTCTTTAACAGATGTGGTGAAGCTGCCATCTTTTATTCTCACATCAACTATATCCATTGGCTGAATCTGTTGCACACTTGAAACAAGCTTTCTTTCAGGAGTCATAACCAGAGCAAAACCACGCTGCAGTACTGCCATTGGGTTGACAGACGCAAGATGTTGGGACTGCCCGGATGCTTTGCTACGCTGTAATTGTATAAAGTGCATCATCAAGCGGATGGCCTTTTCTTGTAGTGTATCAATATGCTGGCGTTCATTCTGTATTCGGTTGACAGGGCTAAACCGCGCCAACCTGTGACTGGTTTCACGCAGTTCTGTCCTACGGGTTGATATTGCATCATATATAGAATTTTCTAATTCAGCTTGCATATTCATCAAGTCAGTTCGAATTTCAACGATATCAGGGCTTACCTGAACAGCAGCAGCTGTGGGAGTTGGTGCCCTCACATCTGCAGCAAAATCAGCCAGCGTAAAATCAGTCTCATGCCCAATACCAGTAACTATAGGTATTGGACATTCAACAATAGCTCTCACAACGCGTTCATCATTGAATGCCCAAAGGTCTTCAATTGAACCTCCGCCCCTGGCGACGATGATGACATCCACGGACAATTTGCTTAATGCTTTTATTTGAGCAATTATTTCAAGAGGTGCCATGGTACCCTGTACTGCAGCGGGTGCCAGGATCACTTCAGCCAGAGGGAAGCGTTGGCGAAGGATATTCAACATATCTTGTAGAGCTGCACCCGTGGAAGAGGTCACAATACCGATAGTACGAGGTTGTTCAGGTAAGGGTCGCTTTCGTGCAATGTCGAACAACCCTTCTTCTTCCAGTTTTCCCTTTAACTGCATGAACTCCTGGAAAAGGAGCCCTTCGCCAGCCATTTGCACATTGTCGATATAAAGCTGATAATCTCCGTTACGTTCATATACACTGATATGCCCGTGTGCAGTGATGGACATGCCATCCTGAAGTTTCCCCCGCAGTCGAGAAGCGTACATTTTCCAGATTATACAGCGTAACGACGCCAGGTCATCCTTGAGTGTCAAATACACATGTCCTGATGTGTGATATTTGAGATTCGATATTTCCCCCCTGACCCACACATCCTGTAGCACTGGTTCAGATTCCAGCACTCCTTGAATGACGCGTGTTACTTCACTGATAGAAAATGTATCATGACCAAATAAACCAGGCTGCTGCATTAATCGATCGCCTTCACTACTTTAATCCCATTTGAAGCCATGTGATAGAGAAATACTACATGCAGCAAATCACCGTCATGCGCAAAACCACCTTCTTTTTGTGCTGCTGAGACTGGTCGATCGAAAGTCTGTACACAGTTCTCTGGAATGATCACCCTGCGTGTCAGGTGTCTGGCATTTGCATCTAACTGAAGGTACATCGCAAGTTGATAAACACAGATATCGGTAACGTCCCCCACCACCACATAGGTTTCAACCTCTGGATGAACAATCACCCAGTCTTCGAATTCAGTCTGCAATCCAGACGCAACCGTATTCTTGGGAATGATCTGGATATGATCGGCAAAGGGCAATGCTTTCAATTCATCTACTGGCTCAGATTCTGCGGTACCCCGCAGGCAATGTGGCGGATAGGATTTAAATTCCAGTGCATCAGGGTTATGAGTATCTGTCAGGTGGAGGATTTTCGTGACACCACTATCCCAGGCAGTCTGCATCAATCGGGTTACAGGTTTGATGATTGGTTCCACCCGAGAGCTGGCAAGCGCTCCTAAGCGGATGAACCCATTGATAATATCTACAGCAGTAATTGCACAAGCATCGGGCTGACTAAAAATCTCTTTCGCTTGTAATATAGGAATTTGTTGCAACCAGGATTCTATATATTTGATATATGGCTTCGATGCTTCTGATAAATCTGATTTCATACTACATCCTTTCGTTACCTCCTTATTTTACTCATGATTGGGTTTCGTAACCAATTCTTAATTTTCACTTCTTGTGTATTCATTCAAGTTTCTATACAATTTTTAAAGAAAAGGATAATATCCTATGGTTGACAAACTTGATCTTGTTCGAACTCATAAGTCGCTCTATATCCCTTCGGATAGAGGATTCCACATTGTCGAAGTGCCAGCTTTTTCATTTCTAATGATCGATGGAAAGGGTGATCCAAACACCTCATCCATGTATCAAAAAGCGCTTTCCGCTCTTTATGGGTTGGCATATACCATTAAGTTCGCAAAAAAGAAAGAAACAGGGCAAGATTTCAAAGTGATGCCCCTGGAAGGATTATGGTGGGTTGAAAACCTGGCTGAATTAGATTTCAAGAATAAAGATAATTGGTTCTGGACAATGATGATTGTCCTACCTTCATTCATCACCCAGTCAGATTTTAAATCTGCGCAACAAGCGGTTCTCAAAAAAGGGGAAAGTGAACTGGCAACAACTGCGCGTTTCGAGGTATATGATGAAGGGACTTCTGTCCAGGTGTTGTATCTGGGAGCTTATGCCGATGAGCTACCTACGATTGAAAAGATGCATGCATTTGCCAGACAACAGGGGTATGAATTACACAAAAAGCATCACGAGATCTATATGAGTGATCCGCGACGAACCAGCCCTGAAAAGTTGAAAACCATCATACGCCAGCCTGTATATAAACCATGATTTGGAAGAAACTGTAAGGGTTCGGTGTAGAGATACGGTACAGGATAGACAATGATAATTAGCTTCCCCTGAACAAATCCTTAAGAAGTGATCACCACGAAAATCACTGAAACCACAAAAATAACCTTTCCTTGATACAATTACCCCATGCCAAATACCATCTACTTTGCTGATAACCTGGAAGTCCTTCATAGCCTTTCCACCGAATCTGTTAACCTGATCTACATTGATCCCCCCTTTAACACTGGCAAATCCCAGACACGCACTCAGATCCGCACAGAGGAAAATAGCAATGGTGATCGCACTGGATTTCAAGGTAAGCGCTATCAAACAATCAAGATCGGTTCAAAAGGTTACAATGACTTATTCGATGATTACCTGGCATTTCTCGAACCGCGTCTGATCGAAGCTTACCGCATCTTGAAGCCGGATGGCAGTCTATACTTTCACATCGATTATCGCGAAGTGCATTATTGCAAGATATTATTGGATCAAATATTTGGCCGTGAGAGCTTTCTCAACGAGATCATCTGGGCTTACGATTATGGTGCCCGAACAAAAAAGAAATGGCCGCCCAAACACGACAATATTCTCTGGTATGCTAAAGACCCTAATCAATACACCTTTAATGTAGAGGATATCGAACGTATTCCTTATATGGCTCCAGGGCTGGTTGGACCAGAGAAAGCAGCCAGGGGTAAATTACCGACTGATACATGGTGGCATACCATCGTTGCAACCAATGGCAAAGAGAAAACCGGCTACCCTACGCAGAAACCCGTAGGAGTTCTCCGCAGGATTATCATGGCTTCATCAAACCCTGGTGACGTAGTAATGGATTTTTTTGCAGGCAGCGGTACCACCGGTGAAGTATGCCTGGAACTGGGTCGAAGTTTTATTCTGGTGGATAATAATCCGCAGGCGATCGAGGTGATGAAGGAGAGATTTGCCAACTGTGAACTAATTCAATGGTTTGAAAATGTAAAATAGAACTTTATACAATTTTGAGGGGTTTATGAACATAGCACAACAACTGGCAAAATTATTTAGCATACCTTCTTCTGAATTTCAAAATGATCAGCTTACAGAAGAAATAAAATCAAACTTTGAAAAATATTTGTCACAAATCGGTTATTACAATTCAGAGATCAGCACATATGAGTGTTATATTCAAATGCTTGATCATTTTCCAGAAATGGGTATGAATTGGATATACAACCCCAACCATAAATATAGGATTCATCAAATTGCTTTTTATCCAAATCCCAGATGTGGTGGCTGGTTTACGGTAATCGCAATAATTAATAATAAAAGAATTTTAGCCTTATTTGAGAAATGGGGAAAACGTCAATTAGAACAGAATCAACACAAAGAGAATTACCAGGATACTTCTATCCAAAATAGCATTAAATGCTTGCACAATAAACAAACCCTATTAATTAAACCTGAAATTTTTTTATCAGAAAAACCAAAATCATCAATTGCAGATTGGATAATTCAAAGTAACAAAACTATTAATCGAAGAATTTTGGAAGATCCCGTAGAATATAAATATAACGAAAGTGACCCAGATGCAGATTGGGATGATACTGATGACGATTGTGATCTATATATTATGGATGCTGAAGAAGCTGCAGAATATTTTGGTGAGTTTGATGATATCTTTGATTAATCTTTTGATCCCATGGAGCGAAATAAGGCTACTTTACCCAGAATTCATCTCAAGAAAAATGCAGGAATGCAAAACTGAGTACCCTTCTATTCTAGAACCAATATTTTGTCATTATCATAACAATTTAGGTGTCTCCAAGATTTAGTAGAAGGGTAATTCTTTTTAAAGGTAAAAAGCTAATTATGGATATGAATGTATATAATATTATTGAGGACTAAATAATTTAGCTGGTCCAATATGAAAAAAGTTTTATTGTAAATAAAAATATAGAATTCATATCACTTAATTTGTAGAATGCAGACAAAGATTCTTTCCTTCCTCTCTTTATTTTTCACCATCTTTTTGTCATCCTGCGGCGCACAAAAGGTTGATACATACGCTACAGAAACCGCTATAGTGAATAATATTTTTGCCACCTGGACGGCAGCTGCAGCCCTGGTGACTCCCCTGCCTTCCAATACACCTATTCCTGAGATCATCGGTACACCCACCCCCTGGCAGACACCCACCCCCATGCCAGTTGCCATCGTGAAATCAGCCGGTCTCAATCTACGTGAAGGTCCCGGTACGGATTTTCTTTCAATTGAACTGCTGACAACTTCAAATACCCTTCTGGTGATCGGGCAGTCAGGAATCTGTAACTGGTTGAAAGTAATTGCCCCATCCGGAAGAAAAGGTTGGGTGAGCGGTGGTGATTACTACGTTTCTTTGAATGCCCCCTGTGAACAGATTCCTGAAGCCGCTTACCAGCCAATAAATGGCACCAGGTTAATCGATTATCGCACCTATGCAGGGGCAGGTATTCTTAAATTGACCAACCCTTTGGTTTCAGATGCAGTGATCATTCTTACCAATATGTCCAGATACCCCGTGCTGGCGATATATATTCGTGCGGGTGAAACCTACACTATCGAAGGTATCCCTGAAAGCACTTATGAAGTTTACCTGGCTGTAGGAAATGGTTGGTTGGGCGATGAAATGGTGTTTGAAGAAGATCTGGGTAAATATTCAGTTCTCGATCTCTATAATGTAACTACTGCAAACAGCGAGTACTCATTGATGATTTCAACTGAATCCGGTGAAGCTGCGCCCGTCGAATCGGATGAATTTCCTTCTTTAACCCAATGATTAACTGAATAATCATACTCTGACCAAGGATTTCTTGGGCCTGACTACTTTTGCGAATAAAGTTTTCGATGGACTTCACTCAAAGCCTTCACCTGTTCCGCTGCATGGTAAGATGAACGAACCAGAGGCTGGCTTTCCACCCACTTGAAACCCAATTCCAAACCGTATGCCTTAAGCTCTGCGAATTCCTCCAGGGTATAATATCGCTCGATTCTTAAATGGTTCTTACTTGGTTGAAGGTACTGCCCTATTGTAAGAATATCTACATTCCATAAATACAAGTCACGCAGCACCTGCTTCACTTCATCCATAGTTTCCCCCAACCCCACCATTATTCCTGATTTGGTAAGTACATCTGGAGCCAGCTTTTTGGCATTGGTTAATATCGCTTCAGACCAGCTATACCGATCTTGAGGCTGAACAATCTTAAAAAGCCTGGGGACTGTTTCGATATTATGGTTCAGAATTTCCGGACGAGCCTGCATCACGATGTTCAAGGCTTCCACACTACCCTTGAAGTCTGGGATCAATACTTCGATCGAACATCCAGGCAAAACCTCGCGTATGCGTTGAATAATCATAGCGAAAATTGGCGCACCACCATCACGGCGCTCATCCCGATTGACACTGGTGATGACTGCATGATGCAAGTTCATAGCTTTCACCGCTTGAGCTACCCTTTCGGGTTCCTGCCAATCCAGTACTCCGGGTTTTCCATGCTTGATGTCACAAAATCCACAGGAGCGAGTGCAAACATCACCCAAGATTAAGAAAGTTGCGGTCCCCCTTCCCCAACACTCACCCATATTCGGGCAGCCTGCTTCTTCGCATACGGTATGTAGTTCTTTCTGACGCATTAAGCTTTGTAGCCAGGTATAGGTTTCGCCAGTGGGTATCTGAATACGAATATAATCTGGACGTCGTTGCGGAGTAGTATTTACTTTCTCAGGATCAATTCTTTCGCGGGTGGGATTGTTTGCCATGCTTTCTCCTGTTGTCATTATAGCCAATTGAGACACCCTTGTAAATTTTATTGACGTGATATACTAACCCTATGCTTTACCTGGTAGCCACACCCATTGGTAATCTTGGAGACATTACTCAACGCGCCCTCGAAGTATTGGGGAGTGTGGATTGGGTAGTAAGTGAAGATACCCGCAAAACCGGGCATCTGCTAAACCACTTTGGCATTAAGAAACCCCAATGCTCTTTCAACGAATTCAATGAAAAAAAGGTGCTGCCGCAGGTTTTAGATATGCTTCGTAATGAAAAAAATGTTGCCCTTGTTACCAATGCAGGAACTCCTGCCATTTCGGATCCCGGATTCATCCTGGTTCGCGCTGCCCTACAGGAAAATATTCCCCTCACAGCCATCCCAGGTCCCACCGCCTTGATCACCGCTTTGATCCTATCCGGGCTTCCTGTACACAGCTTTACCTTCCGGGGTTTTGCCCCTCACAAAGCAGGCCCACGCAAACGATTTTTAGAAGTGGATAAAGATAGCCCCCATACTCTCGTATTTTATGAAAGCCCCTATCGATTGGAAGCCTTTTTAAAAGATGCCATAGAAGTTTACGGTGATCGCCAGGCGGCTATTGCCAATGACCTCACAAAATTTTATGAAAGTGTCAGCCGAGGGCTGCTTTCGGAACTGGCAGCCAGTATTGCCGGAACTACACTGAAAGGCGAATACTGCGTGGTGATCGCAGGTAAATGACACCCCCACGATTTTATATTCCCCCTGAATACATACAGCTCCCGGTGATTACCTTCCCCCGGGATCGCTGTTCACAGATCAATAATGTGTTGCGCCTGAAAACGGGAGACCTGGTTCATGTTTTCGATATTAGCGGAGCAGAATATCAGGTTCGTCTGACAGTTGTGCAGCGCAATGATGTTCAGGGAGAGATCGTAACAGTCCTCCAACCACAAACCGAACCCACTGTTGAACTCGAATTATGGGTGTGTGCCAGCCGACGTGAGAAGATCGAATGGATCATCCAGAAGTGCACCGAGATCGGTGCTGCCAGTTTCCGTCTTTTGGTCTCAGAGCGTAGCCTTGTGCAGAAGATAGAAGATATTCAACAAAAGCAAGACCGCTGGCAACAGATTGCCATGGAAGCTGCGGAACAATCCGGAAGGGTGCACGTACCTGAAATTCTCCTCCCGCTTCATATTCAACAGGCCTTATCTCTGCCTTCTGGAGCTGATACGCTGAAATGTATTGCCTGGGAACTTGATCGGCAACACACAATCGACCAGTTACTTCAGCAAATCATTCCTCCGCAAAAAGTGATCCTTGTTATTGGACCAGAAGGAGGATTGAGTGATACAGAAGTACATTTTGCTCTGGATAATGGTTTTCACGCCATTACATTGGGAAATCGTATCTTTCGTTTGGAAACCGCAGCGATAGTTGGTTGTGTTCTGATGCTTAATGCTTTCCATACATTGTAAGAATAAAGTTTTTGATCAAAGTAGGAATTTTGAGCACAAATTTGTCTAAAAATATCTGACATGAAACAATCCCCTTTCTAAATCAAAAGGGGATCAGGCAATAAGAAAAATCACGGAACAGTACCAGAATAACAGAGTTACATTCCATCATCCGCAGGTGGAACGGTAGGCCCATAATCCAGCACCTCGCGTACCTGGCTGTTAGCTTGCGAAGGTCCGATAATTCCCTGTTCTTCCATCGTATCAATCAGGCGCGCCGCCCTTGTATAACCTACGCGCATCCTTCTCTGCAACATGGTGATCGATGCCCTGCCTTCTTTTCTTACCAAATCGATTGCTTCTGACAGCAACGGATCACCATCAACTTCAGCTTTCATCTCTTCGAATAGTGGTTTTTGTGCGAGAGGCAACCCTTTAGGTAAGGATTCAGTCATATCGGGTGCTGACATATTTGGCTGTATAGCTTTTACCCGTTCAGTCTCATCCCGCCAGAATTCTACCAACCGCTGGATCTCGCTATCAGACACATAAGTACCTTGAACACGTACAGGTGCCGGTGAATCAGGCGCTTGATAGAGCATATCACCCTTGCCCAGTAATTTTTCTGCTCCAGGCTGGTCCAATATAACTCTGCTGTCGATATTGGATGCCACAGAGAAGGCAATGCGGGCGGGAAAATTCGCCTTGATGATACCGGTAACCACATCCACCGATGGGCGCTGGGTAGCAATGATCAAGTGAATTCCTGTAGCACGTGCTAATTGTGCAAGGCGAGCAACAGAGCGCTCGGTCTCATCCGGCGCAAGCATCATCAGGTCAGCCAATTCATCAATCACCACCAACAGATATGGCAGCCTTTCATCGGGGTGGCGGTTGTTGTACTCTTGAATGTTACGTGAGCCGTTTTGAGAGAATCGGTGGTACCGGCTGTCCATCTCACGCAGCACCCATTGCAATGCACCGATCACTCGTTCAGGTTCTACAACCACCGGTGCTAAAAGATGAGGGATGCCATTATAACCAGTCAATTCTACACGTTTGGGGTCAACCAAAATCAAACGGAGAGTCTCGGGAGAATTATGGATCAGAAAACAACAAAGCAGTGAATTGACACAAACAGATTTGCCACTGCCCGTAGTTCCTGCAATCAATAAATGTGGCAGTGAAGTAAGATCACCCGCGATCGGTTTCCCTGCAACATCCTTTCCAAGAGCAAAACGCAATGGAGGTCGCTGCTTACGGAATGGTTCGCTTTCAAGCACTTCTCGCAGTGAAACGCTTGTAAAACTGGTGTTGGGTACTTCGATCCCGACATAATTACGACCTGGTACTGGTGCCTGGATGCGTATTCGGGGAGCAGCCAGAGCCAAAGCCAGGTCATCTGCCAACGCAGCAATGCGAGCCACACGAACCCGCGTTTTTCCTGTTCTGCTTTCCACAAATTCAGGTTCCACCCCAAATTGGGTCACAGTAGGACCCCGGTGGATTTCAACTACATGGGCTGGTGCACTGAAAGAACGCAGTGTTTCTTCGATCAAGCGAGCCCGGTCATTATCCAGGTTGGCTGCCTGTAATTGAGGAGAAACCGAATTTAGGATCCTTTCTATCGGAGGCAGATTCCAGATTGTACTGGCGGGGAGTCTCACTTCCGGTTGAATATCTAATGCTGGTTCCATAGAAGGTGCCATTGGTTTTTCAACTGGCTCTTTTTTGATTGGTGAGTGGTTGTTTTTACTTTTTGTTGCCACATCTTGACCAGGAGTAGATTTCAATGGACGAAGGGGTTGAAAGGTCGGAGGTAATTCAACCCTCTCAGAGGTTTCTTTATCAATAGCCAATTTCTTCTGCTGTGCAATCGGATGTACTTCCAGTTCCCGGGAAGGAGCAGACTGGTTTCCTCTACGCAAAGAGCGGATTAGATCTGTAAAAGAGATGTCAAAAGTCAGAATCAATGCCAGGATCAGCCAGGTGATCAGAATGACAATCGAACCAGCTTTTCCGACCATGGCGATTAGCAACCACTCAACTGCGCCACCAATATATCCACCCCCTGAACCATTCTTTGCTGCCAGCCAGATGTCGTCTCCGAATTTAAAAACACTCAACCATCCAAAGAAATTTAATAAGAGTAGGAAGATTCCTAATAAGCGTTCAGCAGAAAGCTGTGGCAATCGTCCGACATGGCGAAATAAAAGCCAGGCTCCGAAACTCAATAGAGAAAGTGGAAGGACAAACGCACCCCACCCGGCAGCCTGTCTGAGAACCATTACCCAAGCAGACGTGAGAGTCCCCTGTGAACGCGAGATCATGCTGAGAAGGGTTAGCAACCCCAGCAGTGCAAGAATAACCCCCAGAACATCTAATTTACGTTCCGGTGAAATCTGTTGCCAGAAAGATGGTCCTCTTTCCACTTCCTGTACCACACGACGCTTGCGCTGCGAAGTAGTTTTCCGAGCTGTTTTTCCCATCGCACGGGGATGCGAGCTTTTTCCCCGGCGTGCCATGGTGCCACGGCTTGAGGTTGATCGTGTGGTGCGGGTATTCGTGCTTCTGGATGGGCTCATAAGCGAATGACTTACCTTCAATTCATAAACAAACGTTCTACGGTATTATTCTATCATACGCACAGAAAAGTGTTTTATTGGTTCAAGGAACCTAATATTTTCGTTGTACTGGAAAAAGCCAGAGGTGGTAGATCATTGAGGTCAAAAAATGCAGCTTTATCTGCATCGTCACCTGCTAATAAAGCACCACTTAGAACCTCTGCAGCATAAACGATCAGGATATCCGCTCCCCGCTTATGTTCATGAACTGAAAACACATCGAATAACTTAGTGATCTTAACCTGTAATCCCGTCTCTTCCAAACATTCACGACAGGCTGCATCCTGCGGATCTTCATGTGCATTGATAAACCCAGCTGGTAAAGACCAACAACCTCGATGTGGGTCGTTGATCCTGCGTGTAAGCAATACTTTATTATCCTGTATCACCAACACCGCTGCAGCTACCTTGGGATCAGCAAAGTAAATCCAATCGCAATCTTCACAGACTGGGCGTTGCAAGCCGAATAGTAGTTTATAGGTTACTTTTTTCCCACAATAGGGGCAGAATTGGATTTTTCGATTCATATACGGCGTTTCTTTAACCACAGCAGTAGGCTAATTATTCCCAATCCAAGGGTTACAAATCCCAATCCCAAAGTTAATCCCCAGGTGGAGAGGTCAAATTGCATTTTAGAAGACACAGGTTCTGGTTCTGATACTGTTTCCTGTTCGACCTGTTCAGAGATCCTCAATCCCAGGATAGGACCACTGGAGATTACTTTGTACGGTTTTGATAATACTTCAGGGGTTACCACCGCTCGTGTTTGATCTGTTACTTCTGGCACAGAAGGAATGATCACGGTAAATCCATTGACACCCGAACTCGCTATAGGAGTTACCGCACTGATCATCAAACCACCACCACCCAATCCAGAACCTTCTGCCCCCCCACCACCTTTCCCGGTTGCTAGTGGATATGCGTTGGTGACAGCAGATGCGTCCCCCCAGATGATGATTGGCAGGGCGTTACTCATACCCTCCTGTGTAGAGGGAGCTTCTGCTGCTTCAAGTATTGGTGTAGATGCAGACAATTCTACCGGTGCTTCAGCGGTCTTCATCTGTATCGGCAGGAAGCGAATAAACAAAGTGATCACCATCAGTACTGCAGCCGCTAGAGTGGCATAACTGAATACAGGCAACCAGCGATTCGCAACTGTCTTTCTGGAGATGCTGGTTATCATCGTTGGCTTCAGAATAAAATTTCGTGGGACTTTTACTGGTTTAACCTGATGTAATAAATTGCGCGTGCGCTTCAATTGCATCAACAACTGGCGCAGTTCAGCATCTTTTTTCAGTTGGTTCTCCAACTGTATGATTTGTTTTTCAGTTAATTGCCCATCGAGGTACATGGATATTGCTATTAAATTTTTAGATGAGATGGGCTGCTTCATTATTCACTTACCTCATCATCAAGACGAAATCGATCGGGCAAGAGTTCCCAAAACTGCTGCAAACAATCCTGTAACTTTAAACGGGCACGCGCCAGCCGGCTTTTGATCGTTCCCAATGGGCGTTTGACCACTTTCGCCACTTCATCGTAATCAAAACCTTGAACATCTATCAGCACAACAACAACTTTAAATTCTTCAGGTAAATTATCAAGACAATGTTGTACTGCATGCTCCAGATCAGCCTGCTCGACAGTTTCTTCAGGGCTTGCAGAGCCATCAGCCAACCAGGTTGGCGATTCGATCTCCTCTTCGGTATCATCATCGATAGGTTCAAGGGGAATGGTTGGATGGCGTTTGATACGTCTTAACTCGTCATAGCAGGCGTTGGTCACGATCCTCATGAGCCATGCCTTGAACGACCCACCTCTGAATCCATTTAAATTCTTATAAGCAGAAATAAATGCGGTTTGGGTAATATCTTCTGCAGAATCTTCATCCGATAACAGACGATAGGCAACATTAAATGCCATTTCTTGATACACAAGGATAAGCCTGTTAAATGCATTCAGATCCCCTTGTATTGCATCCTGAATCAAAACCATTTCATCCATGATTACTTTCTCGAATCCGCTGTAGTGCTGCCTGATATTCCGAAATATTTGGCGGATTCAAAGCAATGATCGCCAACAAAATAGAAGCAGCTCCCGAACGATTTCCCTTTTGAACCATCATATCTGCAATTTCATCTAAAACCTGTACAGCTTCAGTTATTTCTCGATTTCGTATGTGTAGATCAGCCAGACGTTTGCGCAATTCCAATTTTTCGGGTCGTTCTATAATTAAATTTTTTATAAACCCAATAGCCTGATTGCGTTTTCCAACATTTTCGAGCATAGATATATATCCATCCAACTCGTTAAATGCATTCATATCTTGACCAAGACGGAAATAGATGATCACTAATTGCAGCCTGGCATTTTCGTCTTCTGGCTCTTGAGTGCGAATTTGCTCATACAACAACGCAGCCTGGCGTAGATCAAGTCGCTGCAGATCGATATCTGCCATTTTAATCATGATCTGTACTTTCCATGTGGGGTCAGTACGAGGATGGGAGGTCAATTTCAATGCCTGACTATATGTATTTCGTGCCTGATCAAGATCAGCCAGTTGGTAATAGGTTTCCGCTAATTCAATATATTGTTGAATGGCCTCATTCACGTTCCCCTGGTTGATCAATGTCTCAACCATCAAATTGCGCGCTTTGAGATCCAACGGCGAAATTTGCAATGCCCTTTTTAACATCCGCACAGCTTGTGCGGGTTCGCCACGCAATGCAAATAATCGCGCCACAAGAGTAAATTTATTCACAGCTTCCTGTGTGCGTCCATCCTCTAACAGGAGTTCTCCTACCTGAATATGCAGGGGAAGATAATAAGGTGATTCTGCAATAAGTTGATAGGATTCCTCCATCGCAGAATAGAACCTACCCTGCGTACCCAATAAATGGATACGCGCCATTGCATCCAGCATTCTCCCAGCACTGGTATCCAGGATCAATTCTGCCAATGGCGCTGGTGAGCCATTTTCTTCAATCGTAGGCAAATTTTGGCGAGCGGATAGAACATGCATCTGCCAATCAGGTCGGATTAATTGGTCAGAAACGGCCGAGCAGATCCCTGTTAATTTATCCATTTCCTGGATGCTGGAAATACTATCGATGATTGGTTCATAGGCTTGAAAAAGCAGTTCCATCATATCACTGCTGACGGTAGTCAAATCTGCTGAACGCAAAGCACGCAGATAGTTCTGTGCAGCAGCCTGATATTGTTGAGTTTTTTCATAATACTGACCAATCAGTAGATAGGCTGCCAATGCATAGTTTTCTGAGCCTGTCACCTTTTGCAGGTGAACAAGGCATTTCTTGTCTACTTTTCTGGATAGAATGCAACCAATAGTGTAATGGGCAGCCGCATTGTGAAGCCCAATTTCATATGCCTTGATTAATTCTTCAATCGCCCTGTCATCGTTTCCTTGAGTTTGATAATCAATCGCCTGACCCAGGTGAAGCAAGACAATGCGCCTCTCACCCTGTTCAAGAGATAATCCACCTGTTCCACGCGTGAAGGCAGAAACTCCTCTCTTTATCCCACTTTCACCCTCATCACCTTGTTCCAACATCAATGATGCCAGTTCAGAAAGTGCTTTTTCAGAAGCCTCTGAAATTGGATCTACTTTTGTGGCGGTTTCTTGTTCTGCATCCAAAGGTTTTCGGATTTCTTGCAATTTTACAGGTCCACTACCAATACGAGGTTGCAAAGGTCTGGGAAGTAGTTGATTATTGCGTAACTTGAAAAGAGCCTGCTTAGGTGCAGGATGATCTGGCAGAATCTGCAAGGCACGCTCCACGGATTGTAATGCTCGTGCCATTTCTCCCATATGTTGATAAATACTGGCTGATGCTAAAAACTCGCCTACTGCTTCTTCTTTCTTACCTAGCTTTTCGTAGATCATCGCCAGCCGAATTCGTGCCATTAGATGTTCTGGTTCAAGAGAAATAAAACGTAACAGGTTTTCAATGGCTTTATCTACATCACGTGCACGTAAATAGAGATCAGCAGCCAGGCTGTATGCCCGTTCAGCTTCACTATTCAACCCCAGTTTTTCCTTGATACGTCCGATTCTTTCCTGCGCTAAGCCATCCTGTGGAGCAATTTGATTAAGCCGTTGGTAATAAACCAGTGATTCCTCAAGATGCCTGGCTTCAAATAATGCCAGACCAAGATTAGCCAGTGCTGCTGGATGATCGGGGCACTCCTTTAATGCTGTGCGATAGTAGCTGGCAGCCTGTTCCCATTGCCTGTCCCAGGCAGCGGAATGGCCAGATTTCATAGCTTTTTGAAAGGCAGCAGTCTCATTGGTCATATTAAAATCTTCGGTATTCAATCATTTTTTAAAACTTCAAGCTCACCCCAATTCAATCCAGAGCGCGCTTCTGTTTCCAAAGGAATAGATAGAGTATACGCCTGTTCCATCGTCTGTTGCACGACTTGTGCCGTCAGGTCTAATTCTTTTTCCGGGCATTCGAGCAGTAATTCATCATGTACCTGAAGCATCAACTTTGCATGCAACCCTGCAGCCTGTAAAGCTGGGGGAACATTCAACATGGCAATTTTCATGATATCTGCAGCCGTGCCCTGAACTGGCGCATTGATTGCTTCACGTTCTTCACGATTGCGAATATTCACATTGGTTTGATTTTGCAGATTCGGAAAGTAGCGTCTTCTTCCCAACAACGTTTCAACATATCCTTTGCGGGCAGCTTGCTGTTTTATTGAATCGAGGTATCGTTTAACACCTGGAAACTGATCAAAATAAATTCTGACAAAATCCTCTGCCTCTGCGAGGGTGATGTCTGCAGAACGGCTTAACCCATACGCGCTCATTCCATAGATCAACCCAAAATTGATCGCCTTGGCATGGCTACGCTGGCTTTTTGTCACTGCAGACAAAGGAATATTATTGATCGCAGCAGCGGTGGCAGCGTGAATATCTTGCCCATCCCGAAATGCGTTCAACATAGATTCATCCTGCGCCATGTGTGCCACAATACGCAATTCGATTTGTGAATAATCCACCGAAAGTAACACCGTTCCCGGACTGGCGATGAACCCATTGCGTACTTTTCGTCCCAGATCAGTGCGTACGGGAATGTTTTGTAAATTTGGCTCAGAAGATGCCAGCCTGCCAGTAACCGAACCAGTCTGATTAAAAGACGTGTGGACTCTACCAGTTTTTGGATTTACCTGTAGTGGTAGAGTATCTACATAGGTTGATTTCAGCTTTGACAGCTCCCTGTATTCCAGGATCATTTCCACAACTGGATGCTGATGACGGATGACCTCTAACACTTCTGCTGAAGTTGAAAAATGCCCGCTTGCAGTTCTTTGCCGGCGATCTGGAGGTTCCAGTTTTAATGTCTCGAATAATGCCCTGGATAGCTGCTGGGTCGAATTAAGATTCACTGAATATCCGACCTGTGATTTAATCAGGTCTTCTATCTGATGTAATCGATCCGTCAACTCTGCAGACATTTTCTCGAAGAAGGGAACATCCAGAGCAATACCGTTCTGCTCCATTTTTCCCAAAACTATAACGAGAGGCATTTCAAGATTATGGAATAACTCAAGCGCATTGTGATTTTTCAATTGTTCAATTAATTCTGGAACCAGAGCCAGAGTAACTGCAGCATCGGCAGCAGCATAAGGTGCGGCCTGCTCTACCGGTACTGTATCCATTGTTTGTTGATTCTTCCCTCTACCAATCAACTCTTCGATGTGGGTCATGCGGGTATGGAGATATACCTCTGCCATATCTTTCAGACCCAGGTTATGGCTGCCAGGATCGATTAACCATTCAGCAATCATCGTATCAAAATAAAGGGTAGGAATGACCAAACCATGCTGTGCTAAAACCAACCAATCATATTTAAGATTGTGTCCAACGATCTTCTTGTCTGCTTGTTGAAAAAGTGGAGCCAGGGCAGTACATACTTCCGCCCAGGGAAGTTGCTTTTCCGTTCCCTTGTGACCCACAGGAATGTAGTACCCTTTCTTTGGATCAATTGAAAGAGAGATGCCAACCAGTTCTGCCCGCATGGGGTCAGTCGAGGTTGTCTCGGTATCCAGGGAGATCTCTTTGGCATTGTTCAGCGTTGTGATTAAATCCTTAAGACTGGCTTGTGTGTTCACAATGATAGTTTGTATTTCAGTCGGAGCTGGTTCACCCACTGTTTTTACTGGTTCACCGAACAGGCTCAATTGGTTGCCCTGCTCTTTTCCAGTTAACCGGTTACAAACTTTTATAAATCTCTCCGTAAGTGTGCGGAATTCCAGTTGATTAAAAATATCAAGTACCGCTTCTTTATTTATGTGATCGATCCGTGCTTTTTCTAGATCGAGCATGATTGGCAGGTCAGTTCGTATGGCAGCCAACTTTTGGCTTAAATAAGCCGACTCTTTACCTGCCTCTAGTTTTATTCGGGCTTTTCCTGTGATCCCTTCCAGGTGAGAATAAATCTCATCCAGAGAGGGAAATTGAGCCAGAAGCGCTGAAGCGGTTTTTTCACCAATTCCAGGCACCCCTGGAATATTATCTGAAGGATCACCCACCAGCGCCTTATAATCCACTACCTGGTCGGGGCGAATTCCCCAGTATTCCACTACATCTTTTGGAGTATAATCCTTGGCTTCTGCCAGCTTTGCACCTGCCAGATTGACAATTACAGTGTCCGTAACCAATTGAAATAAATCTCGGTCACCTGTAATGATCTTCACTCCCAATCCCTTTTCGACTGCATGCCTGGCGACACTACCCAGCACATCATCCGCTTCATATCCTTCCATTTCGAGTCGGGGGAAAGGAAAGGCATCAATCAACTGTCTGATTCGTTCGATCTGGGGTCGCAGATCATCAGGCATTTTTGCCCGGGTAGCTTTGTACTCGGTGAAAAGCTCATTACGAAATGTTTTTCCAGTGTCAAAAGCCACTGCCAGATAGTCTGGCTTATCTGTTTCAAGAATTTTTAGCAACACGCTGACAAAACCAAACACACCAGCGGTAGGCTCTCCAGAATGAGTCTGAAACCGGTTGGTACCCCCGGAGGTCAGCGCATAGTATGTTCTATACGCCAGCGCATGTCCGTCAATTAGATAAAGCACAGGTGGCATGAGTTTTCTTCTTTCAAAATTATCTTGTTGCAGGAAGACCCTGCCTCATTCTTGTTTGTTGCATATAATCAGCGATCAAATCCTCGTCTGGCATTTGCATACCGCTTAATGCCAGGTATCCTGGTGCCCAAAAATCACCTGAAGGATTTTGAGAGCGTAAACGTGAATGTGTTTCGAAAATACGGTAAGAAGTTTTGACACGCAGGATTCGTATCACACTTGCAGGTGACACACCTGGCATAACCTGGGTGCTTATCAGGATGTATTCTGGTCTGATTTGTAGCCGCATCAATTTCCATCCAAAGGCAATACACAGATCGGGGATCCACTGACTAAGCTGCTTTTCTAATTCACCATTCAGATGATGCAATGGAATGCGTGGAATGATCACAAAAGTATAAATCAGATCAACCATCGCAGAAGTTGCTGGTTCAGGGTTATAGATTGATCCCTCGTATGGTTGTGAAACCGGAATTGCTCCAGGAAATGCCTCCACTGCTTGCTTTGGTTCGGTTACAGGCATTATCTCCTCGGTATTTTTTTTATCTTCGGATAAAGTTGTTTCGGGTAATGTATTCACGATTTCTGGAAAGGTTTCAGAAGTATCCTCTTCTTGTGCCAGAAGCTCCAATAACTCGTCTGAAATGTTATCAGAAATCAATGGTGGTTCTGGTGTGATCTTTTCTGTTTCAGGTTCTTCTATCTCTCTTTCTTCTGGGGCAATTTCTAATCGCTCTTTAGCGGTGAATTGAGATTTCTCTTTTAAGAGAAACTCAGTCTTTACTTCTTGTGTTATTTCAGGTTTCTCTTGTGATGTTATTTCGAATTGTTCTTCAAAGTATTCTTCAGATTGCTGCTCAACGATCGATCCGGGTTGTTCTTCCGGTGTTCCTATTGATTGATCAGTCATCAGTAAGGGCGGTTCTTCTTCGATAAAACTTTTTTGCTCATCTGTCACTGGTTTGGATTTCTTGTCTTCAGGTGGCTCAGAAGGTGTCTTTTGCTTTTTGTGACTATTTTGCGATCTTGATACAGGTGTTTCATCATTAGGGTTAGGGCTGGGCATCCAGGCGAGTATTTTTAAGATTTTTTCTTTTTGTTGTTCTTCATCGATTTCCAGCATCTCAGAATCTTGGAGTGGTTCCTCAACCTCATCTGTTGATTGGGTATCAGGCTGGTGAGATATTTCCACAGAAGAGATAACCGGTATTTCTTGTGTTTTAACATCAGCAGTCTTTTGATCTTCTTCTAAACCCGGAGGATCCAATCTTGTTTGTTCAATTAGCATTTGCTGCAAACGAGTAATTTGTACTTTAGAGTTGCTGACAGGATTTCGGATATCTTCCACCAACACCAACAATACTCCTGGTTGAAACTCCCGAATGTACAACAGATACTTACCGCCACTTGCTTGTAGCTTCATGAAGCGAACCAGATCAGTTTGTTTGATTGTATTCCATTCGCGTTGGATCATAGTAGCGATCTCAATTACTTCAGCATTGCTTAGGTATCCTTGCGAAAGATGAACTTTTCCCCCGATCAGGATCATGACAGCATGTGCAGTTGATTCGCGGAGAAAAGATGTAAGAATGAAGCTACCCAATTCTCTGTCTTGAAGCCATGCAGGTTGTGAAAGCTTGATGTTGTTAGAGGTTTGAGAAAAAGCTTTTTCTCGTTCAGAATCTGGCACCAGCAGTGTTTCTGCCAGTTCTACGATGGTTGATATGAAATAAGGTTGTGGCAAAACAAAATGCTCATTTGGAAAATCAGGCATCCATTCAGGATTATTTTCTGGTGAAAGGAAGATACACCTGATTCGTGGATGTTGTATTAATATCCTTTGAATTAATGGATCGATCAACTGATCACAGAAGTCTGCATCGAAGATCATCAAATCTACAGGAAAGTTACCCACAGCTTCTTGCAACTCTGCCAGATCATGTGCCAGCTGAACTCGATAGGTATCTTTTTCCTCCAGCGAAAGCAGTAACAGATCAGCAAGTGCCAGATTTGGAGTTGCGACTACGATCGAAAAATCCATTTAAAAAGTGTATCACGCCCCTCAATGCGTGACAAGTCAAAAAGAAATGCCTACTCCCCTGTGATTAAATCAATGGCATCCTGCAGCACAACATCCTGTGTGGATAACACACTGGCTTCATCAATGGGTATCCTTACATCAGGTACAACTCCCACACCTTCCAGGAAGATGCTGCCATCTTCCAAAGTAAAACGCCCGGTTGGAATTTGAAGCGAAAAACCTTCAGGTAGTTCGAATTGCCCGCGGGCAACTTCAGCTTCTACCCCACCTGTAGGATATTGCCCCATGACGACCATGCCAGGTACCTTGCTGAAACCATAGGATTCGATTTCACAGGCACTGAAGCAGGCATTGCCAACCAAGAGTACCATCTTGTCAAAAGAATACTGGTTTTCATTGGGTGTGACTTTTTCGCGAGGTCCTTCTGGTTCAAATTTGCCAGTTTTTTCACTATAGTATTCCAATTGACCCATTGGGATTTCCTCGTCATAAAGAAAACCCGCCAATCCCAAAGGTGCACCGCCAGAATTCTGACGCATGTCGATGATGATACCTGCGACATTATTCTCTTCGAAAACTTTTAGTGCTCTTTCAAATAAGCGGATGATTAGGTTAAGGTCATCATAGTTCGAATTAATACTGATGTATCCAACAGTCCCATTGATGATCCTTGATTCAACCGGCAATATATGTACGTCATCACTTCCATAAATATATGTTGCCAACAGACTGTCATACTCTTGAATTCGAGTGAAGGTTGTAGTTTTTTCTTCACCACTCTTGTTTTTATATGTGATTGAAATGGGAGCACCGATAGAACCTCTTAAAAGGAATAGCACCTGGTCATACCTGTATCCAAAATCAGTTGAATATGGCCCAAAGAGAGGTTGAACTGCGTCAATAGCGCTTGCTACCGGGGTATCATTCACAGCAATGATTTCGTCTCCAACCTGCATTCCATCCAAAGCTGCTGGGCTGCCATCCAACATGAATACTACCAATACCCGCCCATCATCCAGTTCACGAATACCAGCTCCAATTCCGCCCGCCGCTCGCTGGTAGAAGGCTGCATTTCCAATATCACCTCCATCAAAACCGACATGCCCATCGTGAAATGCACTGACAAATTGCTCGATGGCAAGATAATATGCCGAAACATCTTTACTCTTTTCAGCTTCTTCTACCATGGGAGCTACTTTCTTATAAAGAGCGTCCCAATCCGGTTGCTTGCCTTCAACGCCATTAAAGGCATATTCTTTTCTAACAATTTCGAACATCTTATCAAAGGCTTCAGTGTAAGATAAATCTGAAAAATCTTTGATTGCCACATCAGTCGGCTCATATAAAGTCATGTCAATTTCACTATCCCGGATAATCCCAAAGGGGGAAGAATCCAGATCAATGATCGAATATCCTGCTTCAAGAGTGACTGTGGGATCATCCTCTGTGAACAATAAACCATCTTTTCCAAAATCAGAAGGGAAGTTTTGCTGATCATCGGGAGCCCAGACAACCAATTTACCACCGGTGACTTCATCATTGTTCTCCGAGTCTGTCACCACTGAAGTCAGGTAAGATGGCCAACCACGAGATTTATCATCCCCTTGAGAAAAAGGTCCTCCTGTGAGATTGGGAGAGTAAGCAACTACATAAACCTGTACACCCTGTTCAGTTTTCCCATCATGGTCGACATCATTATTTACACCAATAGGATATACGGGAAGGGAAAGTTCATATGTACCAGTATTATTATCCTCATCCAGATCCAGGTAGCCCAAAACCTGTGAATCAACTGGCAGTTCCCACTCTTCATCCCGCAGGATGAAACCCGTCATATCGAGCAATGCGACAGCCTGCTCGACATAATAGACTTCAATAATATCATTGGAATAGGTGAACTCACCTGTTATAAGTGCGGGGCCGGTGCTCTCGGGAATATTCTGCTTTGTCACCTGTTGTGTAGGTTGTTGTGTTTCTTTGTTGGACAATCCGGTCAAACTGCAGCTCATCAATAACAATCCGATGAGAAGGATAAATGCCAATTTTTTCTTCATCCTATTCCTCCTGGATAAACAATGATTGTATTTTACCTCATGAACTCTTCTGATTTATTTGTAAATTCTGTCATAATAATATTGTTTCAGGATGAAAAGGAGGTAATGATGAAAAGATTCCTTCCACGATTGACCGCAGCATTCCTGTATTTTGGCTCAATCATTGGCTTGCTATTCAGTATTGCTGTCATTGCGTCAGTATTTCCGATTCGTGCAAAGCTGGCGGATGGATTGGATGAAAGTCTGGCAGTAACGCATAAAGGTTTGACTACAACCTCAAATATATTGACCACCATTGATACTACCCTCACAAAAGTGGATCGCAGCCTGACAGTATTAGTCGATTCTGCTCGTGATACTTCTGAAAGCTTGAAAACGACTTCAGAAATGGCTACTTCAATCGCCAGCCTTGTTGGTGATAGCTTTACAGCTGTGATTAATGAAACCCAGAGCTCTTTGGAAGTTGCAGGGAAAACCGCCCGTATTGTGGATAACACTCTGGCGATCATTGCTGCAGTACCAATCATTGGGGCACGTTATGAACCAGAAAACACTCTGGAAGATTCTATTAATGGTATTTCTAATTCTCTAGATCCTATGACAAACAACCTTGGTGAGGTACGAGATGACTTGAAACAAACCGCTGAAGACCTCAGCGGGATCCGCTCCAGTCTGGATACACTTGCTGACAGTTTGGAGAATATTCTTGGCTCGATCGAGGATACTCAAAAATCAACCCAGGAATATATTGCAACTGTGAATACTCTCATTGACAAGGTGGAGTTTATTCAAAAGAATTTTCGCACCTGGTTAACAATCCTGTCTGTACTGGCAATCCTTTTCTTCTTATGGATGGCTGCAGCACAAATTGGAATGATGATGCAGGCTAAAGCGCTCTGGGTCGGATATCCCAAAGAGCCTGTTGAAGTCAGGCATAATGGGAAGGAAGAAAAAGTGGAGATCGAACCAATAGAAAAAGATCCTCCTCAACCGCAGACCGATCCGAATGAAAAAGAATCTTCAACACCAGACCAAACAAAAGGAATTTAGCTTTATACCTGTAATACCTGGGCTGCGAAATCAACCCCAAATTGATAAGCTCTTTTCAATTCAGGGTCATGTGGAAAACCAGGGTAATCGTAACTGGCAGTCAGCTTCCACTTCAGCCCTTCGGCAAATGTTTCTATATCCCTTCTTGCGCCTCCCCCCCAGGTATAGCTGCCTGTATATGCAGCAATCCTGTTGAAAATGCGTTTATGGGTTGCAATATCAAGAATATTTCGCATGGGAGGAACCAGGGAACCTTCATAAGTGGGCGATGCAACGATCACACCACGGTTCATCCATAATGAAGGCAAAATGTAACTGGGATGATCCCGTATCACATCAAAACGCTTATATGAAACTCCAGCAGATTCAAGACCTGATTCGATGGAAGGCACCAGATTTGCAGTGCTTCCATACATCGAAGCGCATAAGATTGTTACGCCAATTTCAGCAGGTTGACTACCATACTCTGCCCATTTTTTATACAACTGGATAATCTTCAAAGGATTCTGTTTCCAAATAAGACCATGCGATGGCGCAACTACCTTTATGGGCACGTCAGATAATTTTTCAATGGCATTGAGCACAGGTTTGCTGACCGCAGCCACGATGTTGCTATAATATCGCAATGCTTCGCTGATGTGCCAGGTCATATCGACCACCTGTTCATCGAAGAGAATACCATCCAATGCTCCGAACCCACCAAAACCATCACATGAAAACAATACCTGTTCTTCCGGGATGTAAGTCATCATGGTTTCTGGCCAATGAACAAAAGGTGTGTAATGGAAGTGAAGTGTATGGCTGCCTAAAGGAACTTCCTCACCATCTTTTACCACCTGAACAGCATCTTTTAACCCGTAATAAGATGCAACGATGGATTGGGCTTTTTCGCTTACCAGAATTTTTACCTGCGGAGCTTTTTGCACCATTGCTAATAGTGCAGATGTGTGATCCGGTTCCATGTGGTTGAGCACAATGTAGGATAACTTCTCCAGGTTAATCAAAGATTGAACTTGCTGAAGGTATTCATCAATAAAAGGTGCCTTTACTAATTCGATCAATGCGTTTTTCTCATCTCGAATCAGGTATGAGTTGTAACTGACACCTTCTTGTTTAATTGGCCATAAACCCTCAAAAAGGTCAGTTTGATGATCGTTCACTCCCACCCAGAACAGTTCGGAAGCAATAGCAACTGGTGGCATACGCACCTCCATCAAGAATGTCATTTGAATAATCTTCAACAGATATGGTTACGGAATCCATCAATAGATTAACCGAAAGTCTATATACCGTCAAGAATTATTCTAATTTCAGGTATTAATTTCAGCTCATGAACCTGATACTTGGTAAATAAAAAAACCTCTATTGCAACAATTGAGCGCTTAAAGAAATTGGCACGTTCGAAAGGGCTATTGAAACAGGGCATGCAGATTTCACCTCATTTGCGATATGAATGAAATTCTCTTCTGTGATTCCTGAAACCTTTACTTCAGTTTCGAGGTGAATGTGAGTAATCATCGCTTTACCTGATACGGTTTCTATTTTCACGGTCGCTATAGTGCGAATACTTTCTGGAGCAAAACCAGCCTTTCCCAGGGAACTACTTAATGCCATTGAAAAACAGCCAGCATGAGCTGCGCCAAGCAATTCCTCAGGGTTTGTACCTTGTCCATTTTCGAAACGTGAGGAGAAGCTATAGGCTCCTTCGATGGTGCCAAATTTCATTACTCCATTTCCATCGCGTAAAGACCCTTTCCAGGTTGCTTCAGCATGTCTTTCAGCCATCATGACCTCCAAAATATTATGACTATTTATATTATTATTATCTACTTTATTTTACAGTTTATAAGTGCTGGTTTCAAGGGGGAGAATGGTTTGGCATTTCATAATAACAATCCTCGTTTTTCATGTAGTTACCTTCTTGTTATTGCGAGCTCAACGTATCTAGATGAAGTTATCCCAGTACAAACGATTGCCTTATCCTGTATAGAACGCAGATTTTGCAGCGACAAGAAGTTCATGGTGGCTGGGTAAAAATTGGGTATTGGATTCTTTTTGGCGATAAATCACAATAAAAAAAGCTGCCATTATGAATAATAGCAGCTTCAGGAAAGAGGAGCGGGAGACGGGATTCGGACCCGCGAATATCAGCTTGGAAGGCTGATGCCTTACCACTTGGCGACTCCCGCAAATTGCCTGTTAATTTTCAAAGGATCAATAAATCATTCTTTTCCGATCCGGTGCACATATATTACCACAACTTTTGATTTATGAGAAAAAATTCCTTCTTTGAAAATAAAGTAATTTCCCTTCTTAATCTTTCAGAGATCGCTTGTCTATAAAGTGATATTTCAATTTGATCGCGAATAGATTACTTGTTTGTCTGTGGTATCCAGGATAACCAAATTCATCTCTCTATTTAGCCTTTAGGGATGCCAGCTTTTCAGGGGTAAGAGTGAATTCTGTCCATGGAGATTTATCGTAATACATAAGGGATGGAGAAGAATGCATTCCAAACTTCTCGTAGAATCCTTTAGCAGGATCGTACGAATCAAGGATGATGCAAATTCTTTTTTCACCACCCGCGGTTTCATAGATTTTGTGCATTAAAGTTGAACCTATACCTTGTTTTACATATCTCCTATCAACACCAAGTTCAGTTAAAAGAAGATAATAAGCAAAATCCGTCAACCCCATTGCGACGCCAATAAGCAGCTCTTCATCATTACGTGCGGTAACCACCAGGGTGGTATTCTTCAATAGAGTATCAATCCGCTCGAGAAAATCTTCCTCTGGATATTGGAACCCAAGGTCGCAGCGGGTGAGAAATTCCAGGTACTCATCGGAATTCAATCTTTCAGAAGTAGAATATTGGATCATTATGAAATCTCCAGGCCTGCATGTTTTTACTTCATTCTTGTTTCTTAGAAATCCACCTTAAGTGCGTTGACAAAAATAATAAAATTTCAACAATTAATTGCTAACCAGAAGCTTGATAAAGGAACTTCATTCTATCACATCCAATTCTTTAAATTTAAGAACGAATCGCATTTCTTATACTGGCAATCTAATATAATGTTCTATTGAATTTGCTCATTTATCATGCTATATTGAATTTAACATGAGCTGTTTTCTCGTCCTTTCCAAATCAGAAATACCCCAGGATTTCGGATCGGACGGCGTGCATTGCACGCACGGATAGAGATTAATAATAATCTCTTGCCTTTGAGTAACCGCAGACCAGGCGGTGCCTGCTGGCTGGCAGGATTAGATTAAGGCACATTTTCCGAATCGAGAGACGGCTCATGTTTTTTATGGTTCTTGTTTGCACTCTCCAACATGATATAATTCAGGTGCGCCCCAGTAGCTCAATGGACAGAGCAAAGCACTCCTAACGCTTAGGTTGAGAGTTCGATTCCCTCCTGGGGCATAAAAAGACACCCTTTTGGGTGTCTTTTTCCATCAGAGTTATTCTTTCTCTTCTTCCCTCTCCCTGAGATGTGGGAAAAGGATCACTTCGCGAATAGTGCGGTTATCTGTCAGAATCATAGTCAACCGATCTACTCCCATGCCAAAACCTCCACAGGGTGGCATACCATATTTCATTGCCTGTAAATAATCATCATCCATTGGATGACGTTCTTCATCATCGCTGGCATACGCTCTGCCCATTTCTAAAAAGCGCCTTTCCTGGTCCAATGGATCATTTAATTCTGTGAACGCGTTGCATAATTCCATACCACCCACAAACCCTTCAAACCGTTCTACGGTATTGGGATCACCTGGAATACTCTTTGCAAGTGGTGAAATATCGCGCGGGTAGTTATACATAAATGTTGGTTGAATGAAACTGGGTTCCAAAAAGTCTGTGGTCAGTCCTTCGATTAATTTACCTCGCGTTTCATTGGGATTGTGATTAATGCCGCGTTCTTTAAGTACTGCAGCCAAACTTTCAGCGGTAGGATATTGATTGATATCAATACCCGTTGCTTCTAATAAACCCTGACGCATTTCCACTCTTCGCCAAGGCGGATTAAAATTCAATGTTTGTCCATTAAATTCAACCTGTCGGGTGCCAAGCACCTTATCGCACACTTCAGCGATCATCTGCTCAGTTAATTCCATTACTTTGAAGTAATCGGCATAAGCCCAATAAAATTCAAGCTGGGTAAACTCTGGATTGTGCTTGAACGATACACCCTCATTTCGGAAATCACGTCCAATTTCATATACCCTATCTAGCATACCCACAAGTAATCGCTTCAGGTACAGTTCAAAAGAGATCCGTAAATACAGGTCTTGTTTCAATTGGTTATGATGAGTTGTAAAAGGCTTTGCTGCAGCGCCACCATAAATTGGTTGCAGGATAGGCGTTTCAACTTCCACAAAACCACGGTCATCCAAAAAGTTACGCAAAGTACGAACGATCGCTGCACGGGTGGTAAAAACTTTCCGTACTTCAGGATTCACCACCAGGTCAGCATATCGCTGTCGGTAGCGAGTTTCTGGGTCGGTAAGCCCCGCATGATGGATTACTTTTCCATCTACTATTTCGTCTTTTGCAGCCGGTAGCGGAGAAATGGATTTTGCAAGCATACGGAAGGATAAGATCTGCAGTGTAGGTTCACCGGTACGGGTACGCATGAGATTACCGGTTCCTTCTATGAAATCTCCCAGATCATAATCGTTGGTCAAGCAGGTTAGAGCTTCTTCACCAACTTCATTTATCCGAAAGAAGAACTGAATCCTTCCAGAACCATCCTCAACCTGGGCAAATGTTAGCTTACCCATCGGTCTCATAGCCCGCAATCTTCCCGTTAATGTGATCCCTTTAGGCAGCTCCTCACCTGCTTTTTCTGCTGAGTTTAATAGTTCGAGCGCTTCCTGAATGGTATGGGTTGGATTTGCCCTGGTAGGGTATGGCTCAATGCCATTCGCCACCAGATGCTGCAATTTCTCCATTCGGATTTTTTCTAAATCTGTCAATTCCATAATCTATCCTTATTAACAAACTGCCCCGCCCTTAATAAGCTGGGCGGGGCGAAATAACTTGCCCCAGTGTTACTCCACCTTTAATACTTTCACTACGAATGAACCAGCAGGCGCATCCACCTGGATCACTTCTCCAGCTTTGTGATTCAATAACGCTTTTCCAAGAGGACTTTCATTTGATATCAATCCTTTGGCTGGATTTGCTTCTGCTGCACCAACGATGGTATACATTTCAGGCTCAGATCCCTCCTCTTGAATTTCAACCTTTGATCCAACCTGGATTTGATCGGGGGCGACTGATTTCTCATCAATTACTCTTGCAGTAGCCAGAATAATCTCTAATTCTTTAATGCGGCCTTCTACAAAAGCCTGTTCGTTCTTTGCAGCTTCGTACTCGGCATTCTCGATCAGCTCGCCACCTTCCATCGCCTCATGCAAGCGTTCAGCAATTTCCTGACGTTTAGTAACGCGCAAGTATTCAAGCTCTTCTTGCAATTTTCGATGTCCATCACTGGTTAAGAATGTTGTCGGCATCTTCATTTCCTTTGATTGTAAGATAGTTCCTACTAAGCAAAAAAACAACAATTCATTGGTTGTTAAAATAAAGAAAACCACTCCAATTGGAGCGATTTGGTTTCAATAATGGGATATCTTCTTACCCCTTTTAATTGTAATTATCATATCATATAAATATTAAGAATGCAAGAACCATTGATCAAATGTGAACATCATAGGAAATATCAAGGGCTCTGGATTAAATGATCAGAGCCCTTTTCTCTTAATTCTATGGTGTTTATTCTACGGGTTCAATAGCAACCAAGATACTGCTTCGTGAAATACCATTTTTCATCGGAGAACCACTGATTACCAGGTATTGAATTGGTTTTAATGCATCTTGGGTGACTTCATCCACACCATACGGGATAATTTCATCCAGAATATCGATTCCACCTGTTACATCTACAAAGACCACTGGTGCCATACCGCTGGGAACAGATTTCAGCATTTCCTGGTATCTTGGATTATCTTTGATGCTGGATTCTTTATCATACACATCTCCCAAGACACTTTCACTGGAACCCAAACCAAGATAGTTATCTCTGATCGCAAATGCCCCACCTACATCGCTTAATTCATACAATTGACCGTCTCCGAACGACGACTTATCGACTGTTAAATATGCATCTTCTTCAAGAGCGTCAGCAAGCTTGTCCATTGTATCAGTAATCGCATCTTGTTGCGACGTGCCAATCAATCCGACAAATCCAAGGTTTACACCGGCATTGTCAGCAAGCATTCCATCATTGGATGGGAAGATACTGATTGCATAATCACCATCGAGGTAAGCCATCAGGTCAGAATCCAGGTTGAAACCAGCTACATCTTCGAATTCATTCATGGCTTCTTCGTACCCAATCTCATCACCCATTCCTGCCAGGCTTACACTTATCGCTTTCCAGGTGAGATCAAGATGAGTTCCACTGATGAAAGCTACAGTATCTTCTGGCAGTAAAGAAACTGCCTTGGATTCCAATCCGCTTTCTTCAAGCATCACCTTCATATCTTCATCAAGGTTCTCAGTATCATAGGCAGTTGCACTGTCGATTTGCAATCCTGCATCTACAATTGCCACACTCATCGCGCTTCCCTTCCACCCTTCCAAAGTATCTGTTATTGAACTTCCCGAACCATAACTGATACTATCAGAGAGTGCCTCAATCAGATCAGTGTTGTTTATATAGAATGCTAAGGCGCGATCTTTTGGTAGTTGGCTTAACATGGCTTTGTAATCAGCATTACTCGCCATCGAATCAGCCTTTTTAAGGTCTATGGTATCCTTCAACGTATCTTCGTCACTGCTGAAGAGAACAAATCCTTTGTATCTACACAAAGCCATCTCGTAGTAATCTTCGCTAACAGAATAGATTGTGACGCCTTCGTATTCACTTTCATCAAAGCTAACATCTTCATAATTCTCTATGCCATCAACCAACTTTACGATAAACTCGTCTGCAGCTTTTTTATCACGTGCTGCAACAGCTGCAATGATTTTTGATTTTTCTACGCTGCCATACGAATCCATCTGTAGATCAAAAACACCAATAGCGGCACTTTTCCCAACCCATGGCAAAACATCGTCAGTTAAAGTAAATCCATACTTGTCATCCAGTTGTTTGTCAATTTCCTTCAAACCGCTCTCTGAGTCTTCTATATCAGCTTCAGAAAGAACATCAGAAAATGGCTTGATAACACGGTTCAATTTTTCTGGTGTTAAATTAAGCAAGTTAGCTGAAGCATATACCTCTGCATTAACAGGTACCATAGCAGCCGTCGCATCAGCACCTCCACCCAGTAAGCCAAGCAATCCCCAACCGAAGGGATCCAGGAAAAGAACAACAAGAATAAGGGCGCAGCAACAGATCAAGACAACTGCTGCTGCAACGATCGCAATGATCGTATTCCGTTTTTTATTGGGGTTTTGAGATGCAGGTGGTGGGGGTGGTGGTACAGGTGACTGCTCATAATAATTTGGATAATTTGGTTGATAACTCATCATTTCCTCCTTGGATAAACAACTATTTCGGTTATTAATAAGTCACTGTCAAAAATATATTGTATTACGAATGATCCCTGCTTGCTTCATGCGATTAATTATTTTCTCGCATATTCATGTTTCTTATTACTAGCACTGGAATTACAGCTAATAAACAAACGATTCCCGCGATTAAAAAGATTTCTGATATCACCTGTACTGCAGAACGGATGGCAACCTCATAAATCGTCTGCATGTCTGTTGATCCTTGCAGCCACAACTCGCTTAAATATTCAGCTCGATGCAATCCATAGGTAGTCATCCCTGATACGCCCACCGTCATACCAATCAGCCGAAAAATGATCACCAACGCTGAAGAAATACCCCGAAATTCTTCAGGTGCAGCATTCACTACTGCAGTGGTAATAGGTGCCATTGTCAAACCCAACCCGATCCCTGTAAGCATTAATTGTGGCACCATCATTCTATACGGAGTATCCGCTTTCCAGCTGGTCAAAATGGCAAAACCAACCACGCCAATCAGAACACCCAGGATTGCGGGCAGACGATATCCTTTCTTTTCTGTCAGCCAGCCCCCAGGGATGGTTGCAAAAGCCATGGGAATCGTTAGAGCACAAAGCATCCAACCACTATCCCAGGATGCTTCTTCGATGGTATTTGCCGTGACAGTATTAATGAATAATGGAACATTGGCAATTGCAATGAATAGACTGACACCAATCAGGAAATTCGCCAGACTTGCTGCAGTGAAATTTCGATTTTTAAATAGTTGAAGGGGAATGAGAGGATATCTGGCTTTTGCCTGCCTCCAAATGAACAATCCTAGAAAAACAATAGATATGATCAGAAATGGTATTGCGTAGGGTGGTAAACCAGAAGATTCGGTTGCAATAGTGGTTGAAAATGAGCCCTCGCTAGATCCCAACCCAATATTCAGAAAGCTTAAAGCTAATGTAACCAGCAGAGTACCCAACCAATCCATCCGAATTTTTTCTATTTGACTGATCACCCCTTTTAATGCCCAGGCGATCAAAACAAAAGCGATGATACAAAATGGGATATTGAGCCAGAAAATTAGTTTCCAGGTGAAGTAACGGGTGATGACCCCACCATAAAGATGTCCAATCACCCAACCACCCGTGTCAAACGCTGCAATGATGCTTAAAGGACGGGCTCGTTTTTCTGGAGCGTACAGGTCACCCACCAATGCCATCCCTACTGGCACCATAGCTCCTCCACCAAATGCCTGTACCATGCGACCACCAATGAGGATATATAAAGTAATCATGGAAACATCTGGTCGTCCTGAAAAGAACTGGTAGAAAAACTTTAATGCCAGAGATGTTGGCCAGGTTTCAGCTACAGCCACCAGGTATGATCCAAAAGCAAATACAGCCAGAGCAATGAGATAAGCTTTTCTCCTCCCCAGAATATCCGAAAGTTTTCCCATGAATGTCATGGCAATGGTGTAAGCCAGAAGATAGCCGCTTACCATCCAAGATGCATCATCCATTCCAGTCTGAAATGGTAATTCGAGATCATAAATGACATGGGGAAGAACTGCAGAAACAACTGTTAGATCAAGCGCACCGATGAAGATTGGCAAGCTTATCAATGCAACAATCCAGGCTGGTGAAATTTTCCGTGGTAGTATGGTCATGAATGAATGATGAACAATGGTTTTGGAATAATATGGTTCAAGTATATTCCATCCAGCCCGGCGGTACAATAGGAAATATTCTTCTCTTTTGACCTTTATTCCAGGCTAATATACCTTACATTCACTCCTTCATACTCAAGAATTGGTTCGAAAATCACAACAATATCCGTTTCACCGATGGCAATCGGTAATACCACATAACCTCTTTCTTCACCTCCTGGATAAAGGCTGGCTTCCAAAAGATATCCAGGTATATAAACATACAGAATGTCATAGACCACATTTCTGCTGCCTGAAGACTTAAAAGACATTCCATCCACTCGTATCGCAACATCTTCAGTGCTAAGATTCTTCACACTCACATCAACAAGTAGATATTCCATTCCCTCCTCAGGTTTTTGCGCATAATCTGTCCATTGTTGAATTTGATTCCAGGCATCTGCTCCCCGTAAGTAGCTATGAATCTGGATCTGCCAATCTTCTGAAATGACAGTCTCACCAATTTTCGCCGGTTTATCTCGCGACAACCCCAGATCATTGGGTTTTATGATAGAAAGATCAGGCATTTTAATCCTGGCACCGGGATCTAATTCAATATAACGTATCTCTGGATTCTGATATAGCATGACCTCATTGAATACCAATTCTAAATTGGTATCATCAGTATGGATCAGGTAAATGATCCATCCTTCTGTTTCACCACCCGTGAATAGCTCAGCGTCCAATGCAGGTTCAATAAACGCGACAAAAATACACCCATAGAGGATTCCCAAATCTCCAGTCACAGAAAAATCACAGGCGCCTATCTGATGTGATTCGGAATCGGCATAAGTACTTTGTGCTTTTACCCGGATGGCTATATATTCTTTCCCTTCTTGTGGAGGCATACTATAACTGCTCGTAGCTTTTATTTTGCTCCATGCAACATCTCCTCGTAAAACTTCCAAAACTTCTACTGTCCAGTTTTCGGTAATGATCAATTCCGAAGCTGGCAATGGGTTACTCCTGCTGAAACCAGGTTGTTCAGGAGTTTTGGTTGGGGATATTTTTGTGGGTTTTATCTCGGTAGGAGAAGGTAATTCGGTTTTTACTTCCGCGCCTTCAGTGATTTCGGTTTCCTCTTGTGTAGCTTCTGTTCCTTTGGTTTCTTCAGTTGTTTTCGTCCCAATTTTTGGAATACTACATGAAAAAGAGATCATCGCTAGAATAATGATCAAACAACAGATCTGCAATATGCGAGTTTTCATCTCATCCTCCCACATTTAAAGGATAGAAACGATTACCAACAATCGGCTCGTTGCTCTACGATATTTGGATGGATCTACAAAAGGGGAACGACGTACAGAATGTTACCTATTTTTCATTATAAGGAGCATCATATAAAATTCAAGGTTAATTGATTATTGGGTTTATCCCAGGATCAAAAAGCAATCAGATGTTTATCGAATAAAATCGCTTCTCCATAACGAGATATTTCCCGTTTCGGTAATGACAAGCATCTTATGATTTTTCGGGAGAAGCAATATCCCTTTGATCTTTGATTCCGGTCCTGTTATGTCAGTTAATGACTGCAATGTCATGACATCCCAGATGCTCATGGATGGTTTCACAGTCCGTATACAGAGCAGCTTCCAGTCAGAAGTCCAGAAGAATTGTCCATAATCAGCCTTCAGGTTGAAATCAACCAGTTTTGTTGCTGTTACTATATCCCATACCTCAGCCATAGACTGGTCATTGGCGATGGCAACTTGTGTTAAATCAGGACTGAAAAGGATTTGGTCTGGGGATAACACGCTGCTTGTCCATTCTGCCATAATTGTGCCAGTAGTAGTATCCCAAACTCTCAATAATCCATTAGTCGATATTGCTGTTGCTCGTGAAGAGTCCAAAGACGTTGCGGCGACTATCCAGCCTTCGCCCTCTGGGGGGAAAGATGAAGCCAGGCTAACAATCGTTGTACCACTTTGAAGCGAAAGGAGACGGATCTCTGTGGCTGTCTTATTCTGCCCCCATACCAATAGAACGCTACTATTGCTAAAAAATCCATGGTCATAGCCAATTAGACTGAAGCGTTCTGCTCCACTTGGAATATCGAACATGACCAATCTGGGTAATTCGATACATTCATTTTCAAAGCTATTACAATAACCAACCAGTAGTCCTGAATTATCAGGCGAAAAAGTTAATTGCTTAATCAGAACAGCTTGACCTGTTGAATTCAGTGATAATGTAGTTGCTTCTTCCCAGGGTCTTGTTAATGTTGTCCAGACAGTGATCTTACCTTTTATTTCAGCATTGGCGAGATATTGGCCATCCTCGCTGAAAGCCAATGCCTGACTGGGCTGTGAACTGGAGAGGGTAAAATCAGCGAGTTTTTCAGATGTAGCGTCAAGGATGAAAATCTGCCCATCACTTCCCTGAAAAGCTACCATTCCCTTACCGGTTGCTACAGTTGCAATACTCGGTAAATCGAGAAGCTTTTCCGGCGGCACATCATTTTGATATATCCCTGCGAAGAACGGATTAATGGTTGGTGCAGGAGTAAATGTAAGGGTTGGTAAAGGTTGAGGTGTATAAGTTGCAGGGTAGACTACTACGCCTGACGTCTGAGTTTCTTTTGTTGAATCTGGAACCACTTCACTTGCGACAGTTTTTCCCCCATTAAATAATGCAAGTATTTGATCAGGGTCTTTTCCAGATAATACCCACCAATCAAAGAAGGTGAATGCAAAGAGCACCAAGATTAATATCGCGATCAGGGTCATACTTACAACAAATGGTATTCGCCCTTTCGCGGGTTTTTCTTTCTCAGGTGCAATTAACCCGGTTTCATCCTTTGGAGTGGAATTGATCGAGGAAAGCTGAGAAATTCTCTCAAGAATTGCTTCCCTTTTCTCCTCAAGGGAATCATTTACGGTCATTTCCTTTTCAACTAGCAAGCCATCTCGTAAAGCATCTGTAGCAAACGAATTTTTTTCAGATGAAATCGAACGTTTGCTGATTGTTGATTGTTCAGTTTGTATTTCACCAGACCCCCTCGCTGGAATTGCAGGTTGCTTTTCGAGTTTACTCTTTGGTATTCTTTCATCTTCTTGAGATGCAGAAAATAGATCTGAACCAGACCCTGCCAACTTTTTCCAACCTGAAAGGACCTCTTTTTCTGTTCTTTCTGGTGGAATTGTTCCTTTTTTTGGAAAATCAGCTTCATGTGAGGTGACTGGCGGCTGTTTTGGGTTTAACTGACCACTTAAAATGGATATTGCCTGCCGAACCTGCTCATAATCAGGGTTATATTTTTGACATAGTTTTAGAGTAGCGATCCGATCGCTATTATCAGAAATTGTCTCAACCAGCCATAACCATGCCTGTATATCTCTAGGATCTTGCCGGATACACTCAAGAAACATCTGCCGGGCAGAATTAACATCACCCTGCTTGAAAGTATGAATGGCATTGTCTCTTAAATATTCATTCATTAATAACACATTCCTAATTAAAAACTTCAGAAAACATTATATCAAGAATGAAATATATAATACCTGACAACATAAAAAAGTTTATACTATAATAATTGTACTTGAAACCCCTACATTTCATATTTGTGGGGAAAAGTATTACTTTTATTGAATGTAATAAAAATGTTTCATTGTTATTCTGCTTCAATACATGGAATAAAACGGCACTACAGCACTACATTACGATAGGAACTACACCTTCATTCTCGTATCTTAACGCTTGACATTATGGACCTGGATATCCCAATAACCCGCACGCGTATTATCGTTCCCCGTGTACGTGGAGATTTCCTTTCACGTCCTCGGTTGCTGGAAATTTTGGATGGCTTGATTGACAAGAAGCTTATCCTGGTCTCTGCGCCTGCTGGCTATGGAAAAACTTCACTATTGGTAGATTTTGTGAATCGTCTGGAGATCCCTGCTTGTTGGTATGCCATTGATACTCTTGATCAGGATCCTTACCGTTTCATATCCTACATAATTGCTTCTTTGCATCAAAGATTTCCTACTTTTGGACATTCATCCTTTGAAGCACTAAAAAGCACCACTCAAGTAAAACCCGACCTTGACTATCTCGTGTCGGTTATTGTGAATGACGCTTATGACCATATCAATGAACATTTTGTCATCGTTCTAGACGACTATCATCTGGTTGATCAAAGTGAACAGGTTAATCACTTTATCAGCCGATTCGTTCAAGATATGGACGAGAATTGTCACGTTATTTTTGCATCACGAACTTTGCTTTCTCTCCCTGATCTTCCTTTGATGGTTGCCCGTTCACAGGTAGGCGGTTTAAGCTTTGAGGAGCTGGCGTTCAATCTCAGCGAGATTAAGAATCTTTATAAACAGCTATTCCAATCAGAATTGAATGATGATCAGGCGGTTCAGCTTATATCTCAAACAGAAGGTTGGATCACAGGTGTTCTGTTAACAGCCAAAAATCCCAATCGCGAAGTAGACTTGATCAGTCTTTCACGCCGTACTGCAGGAATTGGCTTAAATGAATATTTCCAACAGGTGCTCATTCAAAACACTTTGCCGGTTCAGGAATTCCTCTTACGTAGCTCTTTACTGGAAGAGTTTGATGCCTCCCTCTGCCAGGATGTCATTGGTTTAGCATTGGGGGTTCAAGACATTGATTGGGAAAACCTGATCAGTTCGACACTGCGTAATAACCTGTTTGTACTTCCCATTGGTGATGAAGGAAATTGGATCAGGTACCATCATCTATTTAGAGACTTCCTTCAGGCAACAATGATCCGCGAAAGACCACAAGAAGCCGAGAAAATCTGGCAGCAACTGGCTCTACTCAATGAACGCAAAGGTGAATGGGAAGAGGCTTATGCAATCTACCGGCGGTTAAATCGCACAAATGAGTTGGTTACATTGATCGAGAGCGCTGGTCCCTCTTTAACGGTAGGTGGACGTTTTTCCACGCTGGCTGAATGGCTGGATGAACTACCGATTGAATTGATCTCTCGTCACCCCGCTCTTGTTTCATTACAGGGAAATATTGCTGTTATGCAAGGGGATATGAAGCAAGGGATCTTACTGTTCAACCAGGCTCTGGCTGCAATGAAACTACCTGAAGATCGCGAAGCAATGGCTCGTACCCTTACTCGGCGATCTGCCGCTTTTCGCATGATGGCTGATCATAATTCTGCCATGGAAGATGCGAAAAAGATCATCACTCTGGTCGAAGGTGACCTTTCTTTACGAAACTTACAGGCAGATGCAATGCGTTCTATTGGGGTCAGCCTTTACCAGCAAGGGAAAGCATCTGAAGCCTTACCCTGGCTACTGGAATCTATTGAGATTTCCAAGTCATGTAAAGATAAAAAGAATGAAGCAGTTGTCAGTCTTGAAGCAGGTGTGATCCACCAGACCCTTGGCAATTACCGAGAGGCTGAAAAGCTTTACGAAGAGGCCTTATCTTACTGGCGCGAAACGCATAATTCTGTGTGGCAGGCAAATCTGTTGAATAACCTGGGTGTTCTGCAACATTTGATGGGAGATTATGAAATTGCAGCCTCCACCCTGGATAAAGCTTTACAGCATGCACGGATCACCGGATATCAGCGGCTTGAAGCATTTGCACTTGCCGGTATCGGGGATATTTATCGTGATTTGGATGCACCAGAAGAAGCCGGGCTTGTCTATCAACAAGCATTGGATATTGCAAGGCGTATTGAAGATCAATATCTTTTTCTCTACTTGCAGATTGCGCAGGCAGTAGTATTGTCGCTCAACCAGGATAGCAATACCGCTCTTTCCAACCTGGCTGAAATTGAGCAAACTGCCCGGGAGCGGAATGCCCCGTTTGAAGCCGCATTATGTCAATATGAGCGGGGTGCAATTTTTATTACACAGAAACAATGCCATCAATCGATACCATTATTGAACGAATGTTTGAAGGTCTTTGAGGATGGTGGTCATAAAGTTCAGATAGATTGCACTCACTTTCTGCTAATGGTAGCGCATGTGTATCTCGGTGATTATGCCCAGGCAGAGAAAATACTGACAGATTTCATGTTGACCACCAATCTTTCACCGCTGATCTGGTTATCCAGCCGGTTTACAGATGCGCTTGAAATTCTCAAGAAGAATACCTCCCAAAAGGCATCTGTACAGAGATTGTTAGAGCTAGTTGCAGACTTTGAAGAGCAATTGCCTTCTTTACGTCGTAGACTACGGCAAAAAAGCACATTGGTACC
Source organism: Anaerolineaceae bacterium (assembly GCA_034429195.1). GTDB lineage: Bacteria > Chloroflexota > Anaerolineae > Anaerolineales > Anaerolineaceae > UBA4782. Next base: position 217,183 of record DAOUGQ010000016.1, on the reverse strand, counting down.
ATTTGCGCCCGCGAAATATAACATCCGCGCTTTAGGAAGAATGCAGGTAAAAGTCAATGGAAAAGTAATCGGGAACTCAGCCTGGCAAACCCAAAATGCCCGCGATCTTTTCTTCCTGCTTTTGACCCATCCAGAAGGATTGACAAAAGAAACAATTGGGTTGGTTTTCTGGCCAGATGCATCTTCCGAAGACGTACGGTTCAGGTTTAAAAATACGGTTTACCGCGTTCGTAAAGCTGCTGGGAAAGAAACCATTATCCTGCATGATGATTATTATCAGTTCAATTACAATCTTGATTATGATTATGATGTTGAAAATTTTTTAAAGGAAATTGAAGATGCACAAAATGGTAGCACACCTGAAATGAAGATCGAACATCTGAAAAATGCCATTCAGCAATATAAAGGCGCTTATCTACCCGAACTGGAAGAAACCTGGGTGATCCCTGAACGAGAGCATTTACAACAGTTGTATAATGATGCTGCAATTCAGCTTGCTGAACTTTATGCTCAACAAGGACAATATCAATCCGCATTGGATGAATGTACACGGATTCTGGCAGAGGATGGAAGTCTAGAAGCTGCACATCGGATAGCAATGCGGGTTCATGCCGCGATGGGTAACAGCGCACTGGTGGCTCGTCAATACGAAAAATGTGTGCAATACCTGGCGAATGAAATTGGAGTTCCACCATCATCACAGACACAAGCTCTTTATCAAACGCTAATCAAATAGTGAACAACCGATTCACAGCGACAACAAATTAATACTGCTTTATGTCTTATAAAATTCCCTTTTTAGCAAGAAAACTATTATTTTTTGGATAAAGCAAAATTGGTTATTGGTATATTTGAGACCGTTTTAATGCCTGATCTGATACCAGTTGATCGATAATATAAATTACATTTTGAAATTAACCCGGAGGCAATCATGAAAAAATTCTTCAGCAAATTATCACTGGATCAGATTCGTTTAGTTGTTCTCATTCTTGTTGTTGCTTTATTTGTTATTGGCGCAAGTGCCCCTCTGGCAATTGGTGGTATTGGTGGAAATAATAGCTTATCGACTACAGTTTTACCACTCTGGTAATCCGAACTTTACAAGCCGGTGATTCTGCTCGCTGCTGTCATCATCGGGCTGTTAGCTGGATTTATCAGGGCAAAGATAGGCAAACGGAAGTTACAACCGGTTTGGTTGAAATTTGATTGGCTTATTATTCTAGCAATTGTTCCTCAAATTTTAGCCTTTTTTGTCCCTACCACCGGTTCCCACATCTCGGATACCTGGGCACGCCTAATCCTCATAAGCAGCCTGATCATTCTTCTGATTTTCTGCTGGATTAATCGTCAGCAATTTGGCTTCTGGCTATTTGGACTGGGTTTACTCCTGAATCTTTTAGTTATTTGTCTGAATGGCGGTTTAATGCCAATTCGACCCGAATTGTTGATGAAAATCTTTCCAGACGCACCAATTGGATCCTGGGAAATCGGACAGCGATTTGGAATTTCCAAAGATATCGTAATGACGCTGGATCAAACCCGGTTGTGGTGGCTTTCAGATTATTTCTCCCTTCCAACCTGGTTTCCATATCGGGCAGCATTCAGCATAGGAGATGTAATTCTCGCCATTGGTATTATTTTCTTCTTGTGGTCATTGGGAAAACCTTCACCTAAAACCACAGCCTTATAAAAATTGGAGGATCATTATGAGTAGTTTCAGTGCGGTTTTTACAAATTCTTATTCAAAAACTAGCGCTAATGAATATAGCCGAATTATCGCAGCTGCAGTAGTCAATAAGAAGTTCTGCAAAATGTTGTTGAACAATCCTGCTCAGGCTCTATCCAATGGATACGGTGGCGAATCTTTCCACCTCAAAGCAGATGAACGCGAACGGCTTAGCGCAATTCATGCTAATTCCCTTTCCGACTTCGCAGCACAAATAGCTTACCTATAAATATCACTATTTTTGCAGTTAAGGAAACACCTTGAACGCCATTCCTTTACCTCTGCCAAATAGTCGAAGAAGATCTCACATCATGACAATTCAACCAATGGACTTCGATCACAGGCAAGATTCGCTGCTTACGATTTCGGAAATAGTGGCTTATTCTTATAGTCCAGTATTTGTTCCTTCGAAATTGGAAGAAAGCTATATCAATACTGTTATTGCTTTGGCTCGACACGCAGATTCGTTAGGGACAAAGAATAGCACCCACATTTCCCGTACCGCCACACTGGCGCGTGCAATGGGACGCAAAATTGGCATGGATCATTCAGACCAGGAAACACTCTCCATGGCCGGCTTGCTCCATGATGTTGGAAAAGCTTTTATCCCGGAAAATATTCTAACAAAACCATCAGATCTTACACCTGCAGAATGGAGTATTATGCAGCAGCACCCTGCGCTTGGTGTAAAGATTCTTCATCCAGTAAAAAAATTTCAGCCTGTTCTGCCCATTATCCTCTCACACCATGAACATTTCGATGGTTCAGGTTATCCAAATGGGCAAAAAGGGGATGACATCCCCCTGGGTGCACGCATCATTTGCGTAGTTGATGCTTTCACAGTGATGACTGCAGGGCGGGCATATCAACATGAAATGACCAGAGATGAAGCTATTGCAGAGTTAAAACGTTGTAGCGGTACTCATTTTGATGAGTCAATCGTGAATACGTTTACCGAAATGCTTATGAATAAAGAAGACTTATAAATCAAAACAATTTTTCAATACCGTTAAATTGCCTCCACAATTTTTCGTTAAAAATAAAACCCCTCAACGGGGTTTTATTTTATTATCATGACTTTACTGTTTATCTACACCTTCATGCATATTGTGGATGACCACCCATATTCTCGCGAATGGCAAATATCTGTTTCCGTAATCGGTCATCCCGCTCGATCAGGTCAGCAACTTTATCACAGGCATACATTACGGTAGTATGATCTCTACCTCCAAGAACCGCACCGATCTGCGGCAGAGATGCATTCCCCTCTTCACGTAACAGGTACATTGCAATTTGTCTTGGGAGGGCAACCTCTCGTGAACGGTCGCGACCTTTGAGCTGAGCGATCGTTACCCCAAAAGCAGAAGCAACCGCATCAACAACCTGATCGGGTTCGATCTGAGTATGCTGTGGCAATAGATCAGCCAGAGCTGAATTAACCAAAGCCTGGTTGATGGGTAATCCACTTAGCTCTGCATATGCCAGCACTCTCGTTAATGCACCTTCTAATTCACGAATATTTGACTGGATCTTCCGAGCAATCAATTCCAGAATATCTACCGGGATCTCCTTATTTGCACGTTCAGCTTTGGACCTTAGAATAGCAATGCGGGTCTCAAGATCTGGCGGTTGAAGATCTACAATCAGCCCCCATTCAAATCTCGAACACAATCTTTCCTCCAATGTGATCATGGCTTTAGGAGGTCGATCTGACGTCATTACGATCTGTTTATCCTGTCCGTGCAATGCATTGAATGTATGGAAGAATTCTTCTTGTGTGGATTCTTTCCCAGCGATAAATTGAATATCATCGATCATTAACGCATCAACATTACGATATCGTTCACGAAATTCCATTGTATTGTGAGTCCGAATGGAATTGATTAAATCATTAGTAAATTCTTCAGATGAAGCGTACACCACTTCCATTCCCTGCTGTGTTAAAGAATTCCCTATGGCATGCAACAGGTGAGTTTTTCCCAATCCAACTCCACCATATAAAAAGAGGGGGTTATAAGCTTTCGCAGGATTTTCAGCAACAGCCATACATGCAGCATGAGCAAGCCTGTTACTGGAACCCACAACAAAAGATTGAAACGTGTACCGGGCATTTATACTGGGGTTATCAATGAAATCTTTTTCACTGGAAATAGACACATCCTCCTGAACAGATGTGTCTATAGAACTCTCATCAAAATGGCTGACTACAAAAGATACTTCCTGTGGCTCACCTGTCAATCCTGTTAATAGACGAACAACAGTATCGGAAAGCCGGCTTTCAAGCCAATCGCGGGCATAAGCATTTCGAACACCGATCGTAAAAACCGAATCATTGTAAGCAATAAATTCTGTATCTTTTACCCAGGTGTTATATGCTGCTTTTGACATATCCATTTGCAGTTGTCCCAGAGTTGCCTGCCACGCCTGTTGTGGATTTATCATTAGTATGCCTCCTCAATGCAATTACTCACTTAGTTAGTACAATAGGTATATCTATCCTAACCTCCTGCTATACTAACCAAAACATAACAATAAATATTTTTGATTTTGGGGGTGTACGACAAACCAGTTCTTATTCAGTAGCAAAATTTTAGCAGAAATGGAGGTAATTAACAAGCCATTTACCCTACGCACACTTAAACAATTCCGGATTTTTAAGGATTCTTACCTTAACGATTCCATTCTCAGAACTGTTGTTCAATGAGTTATTCGAGGAATTAAATGACAGTACTTGTGGGCAACTGCAATAAAACACCCCTATATATGGGGTGTTTTCTACTTAATTGAAATTTTGTCCGAGAAATTGCAAGTGAATTCTTAAATTTTTATCAACTATCAGAATCTATGTGACATCTTCATTTGATGTCATTTTTGGAATCTATTCTTGCTGGTCAATCATGATCTTAACAGCCCTTTTTGCTATCTCTACCGCAAAATTGGTACCTCGATCCCAGGGATACACCTGACTCATACTTGCAAAGTATAACCCAGGTAAAGGCGTCTCTATAGCAGGAATGTTTTTCGAGTGATTTACCATAGGGATTGGTTGGGCATACTTCTCACGATGCAGCCAGCTATCGCGCACCCATTCTGGTGTGAAACCTGGATTGATCCGCTTCAAGGCAGGCATAAATCGTTCAAGTAATTCCTCTTTGCTTAAACTGAAGTATTCATGATCAACAGGGAGATAGTCGCCCATATACACAATATGATCACCCCCAAAATATTTGGGTGAGAGGAAATTAGTATGCTCTACCAAAGCGAGAAATGGATATCCTGCTTTTTTGGGCAAGTTGAACCAATAATAGCCTTTTTCTGAAAGCTGGTGTTTGAGTGCAACAGTCATTACAACCGCACCCAGGCTTTTTAATGACAGTAACCCATGTAAATATTCTTCTGGCAATTCTGGTGCCAGGCGCGCAAGAGCAGAAGGCGATGATGTCACCAGCACCTTATCAAAATGAACGGTTTTTCCTTCTACAGTAAGAAATATTCCACCTTCTTGTGCAGACCTGATCTGATTAACAGTTGTTGAAAGCTGAATATCTACACCAAGCTGCCTAAGTTTATCCGCGAATTTATTGGAAAATTCTTGAAATCCACCTTTGAAGGTTGCCAGGCGCGTCGTTCGAGCATGAAGGCGTGCCCATAACCATGCCATAGTAACCTTTTTTGCATACTCTTCGCCAAATTTTCCAATAACCATCGGCTCCCACATCTCTTCATATGCCTTGTTTCCTGCCCACTTGCGCATCCATTCATCGATGGTGTACTTTTCAAGTGTTTTCCAATTTGTAGTAAGCCTTAGGTAGATTGTAACAAGGCCAAATCGTATTTTTGTGATCCCCCACCCCAGCCCAGGGTACATGATCGCAGCTGGGATGGAATCGAAAGGGTAGAATTTATCTTTGTGATACATAACGGTGGTTGGACGGGGTATTACAACCTGATCTGTCAGACCCAGTTCATTGATCAGTCCAAGCATGTATTTATCACTGGTAAACCAGTGATGATAAAAATATTCTACTGACCAATCCCAATGAGTATCTCTGAAACCTTTTGCCAGACCACCAACAGAATCTGAACCTTCAAAAATCGTTACCGTATGTCCTTGCTTTATCAGGTCATAAGCTGCTGCCATTCCGCCGATTCCAGCACCGACAACCGCAATGTTCATTTCCACTCCTTTAAATACTTATTAGAAAATGAAGATTACCTCTACATAAAAATGCATCACCAAATTATGGATAGATATTTCTTTAGAAAAATAGATTCTCTCCGTATTATCGATCAAGCTGTCTTTATAAACCAGGCTGATATTTCACTCTATGAGCTTGCCTCTTCAACCGATGCCTTAGATACATTTTTCCCCCAGCGAAGAGGCTGGCGAAAATAGTAATATGCTCCGAGCAGCGTGATGGGGAACCACAGAGCTACATGCAGTACCAATGTATAAGCTGCTGCCACTTCTCTTGAAACTCCGTAAGCTGCCAAGACTGCAATTCCAGGAGCATCGAATGTTCCGATATATCCAGGAGCTGAGGGGATGGTAGTGGCCAGGTTAACCACACCGTTCATTAACATTAAGGCAAAATAGCTTACCTCAAAATTGAAGGCATGCATCACGAACCAGTATTTCCCAGTTTCTAATAACCAGATGATTGTTGTAGTAACCAGGATCATTAATGCATCTTTTGGAGAACGCAAAGATTCTAGACCATTGAGAAATTTCAAAGCAATTCCTAATGTTTTTTCTCTAATCTTTGCTGGTATAAATTTGTTGATCAACAAGGTCACGATTTTTTCAGTCTGGTGGGGAAACATGGCTGCCAGTAGGAAAACAATCAGTGCTGCAGCGAAGATCACAGCACCCCAGACCGCCAACTCACGGATGTTGCCAATAAAACCCGAATCGGATGTTAAATGAGTAAGTGCACCCAGGTTGAGAAAAACAAAACCCAACATCACCACCCCGTCAAAAATCCGTTCAACGATTACCGTTGCCAGCGAAGCAGAGATAGGTACTTGTTCACGATCTTTTAGAATAACTGCCCGCAACACTTCACCTGCGCGGGCAATAAAGACGTTATTCCCCATGTAACCAATAGCTACGATAGGAAACATCTTTTTTGTAGAAATTCTTTTTAGAGGGCGCAGCATATAATGCCATCGCCAGGCACGTACATAAACGCCGATAAAGTAAACGGCAACACCAGGCAATAACCACCAGTAATTAGCGGTTTTTGCTGCGTTCCAGGCTTCTTCAAGTTGAAGCCCTTTTAATGCGAAATATAAGAATACAATACTGATTACAATTCCTACCCAGGTTTGCCAACGTTTCATTGCGTCATTATACCTTATGCATCAAAGAACCATGAATTTCCATGTCCATACCAGGATCATCTCTTGAAAAAGACCCCCCATCCTGACAAAACAACAGGATAGGGAGTCTGTCACTTTATAACCTATCTCAATCTAAAAGACAGGACAAACATCATTAATCCATCGATTCGCCATATTTACTACATAGATTCCAATTCTTCTGTATCTTTACATATAGCCCGTCATTTTTTTCCATTACAGGATAATTAACAAGAAATGATGGATTTCCATGTAATAAATGAGCAGCTTGTAATCCTTGTAATGTTGAACTTTGCCAGGGTTGTTTTGCTTCATGCTGCAAGATATATGTCCGGCATGCCAGCTCTGCTCCTAGCCCATCATGAATGGACTTTTCTAAGGTAGGATCTTCATACCTTGTAACCATTGTTGGCACTGCGCCATTGGAAAGAGTACTCAGGTATTCGAAATCTATAGAAGGATTCTTTTGTGCTTGCCCAATATTTTGTTGAACAATATAGCTATCTACGTTTACAATAGCCAGGGTTATGCTGTAACCAATAGCAAATATTACCAGAAGCAGAGCAAATCGCCTGCGGGCATTGAATACTTCAAGCAATGCGCTTCCCACTAACAGTGCAGCCATCCAGAAGATAAAGAAATGAGTGTAGGTCCTCAACCGCGTAAACCCATAAGCCTCTTCATATAAACTCAACCTTTGAAAAGCAGATGCCAGGATGACAAGTACCAACCCGAATAGCATCAGACTCAGGCCAGAAAAAACCCTTTTTTGCCATCGCTTTGAGAATTTACTGATAACTGCTAATGCCAGATAGATCATCAGGCTAAAAACCGTAACAATCACCAGTTCATTAAATCCCTTCCTGGCATATTCCGAATAGGTGTATCCCGTCTCAGTGATATTCGCCTGCCCGCCAAATAAATATCGAACCTGAATAGTAACGAAGGAGACAAACAGCAAATTCACCAAAACCAATACTACACTTCCTTCCACCCACCCCAAAAATGGAGAAAAAACGGGTTTCCCGATTTGTTGGGCTTTCTCAAGATCGTTTTTTTCCAATGCATGGAGGAATGTTCCAATGAAGACAAATGCCAGAACCAGAATAATCACCAGACGGAAGATATATTCTGGCAATCTTTCTATATCGATAAATGACAGGAGATGTTCTACCTGATTGGAAAATACAAGGTCTGCGGATACTAGAAGTAAAGTCATTATTAAAAGAACAGGAATTGCGATCAACAAACCTACCAGAAGAGGAGAGAGCTTTTTCATCAAACCTGGTTCTTTTCGTGTACCTTCCTCGTTGGTTTGAGCATTGGATAGCGCAATAAAAGGCTTGCTTAAAACACCTGCAATCATCTTTGCAAAAACGATCACATAATCTCGAAAGGCATACTGCAGCCAATCACCCCAAAGGAAACTGGCAGCAGCCAGAGATAAGGATCCCAACGATAATACAGCTGCAATAAATCGGGTCATTGGTTCATCCCGAAAGAACACAATAGTGGAAAGCCCGACGCTGCAAAATAACAATATTATGCTGGCAATGGGTATTCTTCGTTTATGCACTAGAGCGAGAATGAACAATGATATTGCTGCTGCGACGACCCAGATGGGAAATGATATCCCCGGTGTTTTCCCCCAGAATAAATAGTCTACCGCCCAGGCGAGGATCAGCCCGGTTAAGACAATTATTGAATTCTTTGTTTTCATGAAATTATTTGGCGATCAGCGCAAAAATCCAGGAAATAATGAGTAGGATAGACAGAAGAACTAACATCCATCTCCGCCAATCTACTTGACGCCGATCACGACGCACTCCTTTTGAATTTTTCGATTGTGGCATGGCTTCCTCTTTTTCTCCCATGCAGTCTGGTTTTCACCAGATGCGCTCATTCTATCTCTCAAAATCTATCAAAAACTCCCCTCCTGCTATCAGAAGGGGAGCATCAGAATCATAAATAGGATCTATTCGACATTGTCACTTTTCGGCGTGGTGCTTTTCTGGTCTGTAGCTTTTTCAGTTTTTACTTCAGAGGTTTTTGTGCTGCTCTTATCTTCATGGCTGCTCGACCAGGTCTGACCAGATGGCGAGCGGTTATCGGTAGAATAAAAACCTTTACCCTTGAAAACAATCCCTACTGGTACATATACTTTCCGCAACGATTTATGGTTGCATTCAGGGCAACGTACCAGTGGTGAATCACTGAATTTTTGAGTTTTGTCAAACTGTATTCCACAGTTTTCACACCGGTAAGTATAAATTGGCATTTCCTATATGTCCTTCTTTCGATATCTTGCAATTTGTTATTATAGTCCTCTTACAATTGAATAGCAAGAAGACTTCTTTTTTCATATAATATTCTTATATTGGTGGTATGCAAAGCATCTCTTTTCTTGTAAGATTATTGCAATAGAATGTCTTTCCAAACACGGTTTATCCTTCCTGGTATGATCCTTTGCCTGTTGATGATTCCCCTTAACAGTGGTCTCATTCATGCCAACAATCAGCCAGAAACGACCAATGAGCCAACGCTTGAGACATCCCCTACTGTAACCGCCACACAAACAGCCATTAACAATGCGACTGCTACAGAGACTATCACTGCAATCCCAGCTACTTCTGCCGGGACTGCTACTCAAACCCTTACCGCCATAGTAACCCCCACCAGTCAACCTGAACAACAAGCAACTACCAGTTCTATCACACCTGTGCCGTATGATCCCCGCCTTGATTTTCCCCATGTTACCGATCAGATCGTAGTTAAATTCAAGGCAGGGTCCGCTTCACAGCGCACCGTGAATAACAGTCGAAAACTTCAAGAATCTAATACGATTGATCCTTTAGGAGTGACCATCCTGGATGTTAAACCCGAAGAATTGCCAGCATTGATGGCACAGCTATCCACTGACCCCAACGTTGAGTGGGTGGAGCCAAATTATCAGGTATGGGCGTTGGAGACTTACCCTGATGATCCTACTTTTCCAGATCAATGGTGGTTGACCAGGATAAAAGCACCCGCAGCCTGGGATTACTCGACCGGTTCCTCCTCGATTACTATAGCAATTGTTGATTCTGGAGTGGATTACAGTCATCCGGAGTTGGATGGAAAGGTTATTGGTGGCTGGGATTTTGTGAATGGCGATGCTGATGCCAGTGACGACAATGGTCACGGCACTTCAGTGGCGGGGATTGCTGCAGCTGAAACCAATAACTCCATTGGTATTGCTGGAGTATCCTGGGGCGCCCGCATCCTACCGGTGAAGGTATTGGATTGGGCTGGCTTGGGTAGTTATGAAGATTTAGCTGCTGGGATCATTTACTCAACCGACGCGGGTGCAGCGGTGATCAATTTGAGTCTGGGGGGTTCAGCACCATCAGAGCTTTTAAAACAAGCAATAGACTATGCTACATCTGCGGGTGTGCTGGTGATTGCAGCATCAGGAAACAATGGAACATCCGGAGTACTCTATCCAGCTAAGTACAGTAGTGTAATTGCAGTATCCGCTACAGATTCCGGGAATCAGATCGCATCATTTTCCAACTACGGACCTGAAGTCGATATTGCTGCACCCGGGCAAAATATTTTCAGCACGAATACTGATCAAGGGTATGCAACACGCAGTGGCACGTCAATGGCAGCCCCAATGGTTTCTGGCGCAGCAGCCATTTTACTGGGATTGCCAGGCAATAATGCGCCCAGCCTGGTGCGCCAGCAATTATTGACCACTGCTTTGGACATTCCTCCTTATGGAAAAGATTCTTATTCGGGGTATGGGTTGTTACAAATAGATAAAGCTATCATGCTTGCGATGGGATTGATCGTTCTTACACCCACATCGATGCCTGAAGAATCTCCCTCTGCAACTGCCACTCTGCTCTATAGTATTCCACCAATGGCTCCAACCCTCACCAGATTGCCAACCAGCTTGCCACTTCCCACCCAGGGCGGAACGATTTATGCCCTAGAGGTGACACTTACCGGTACTGCACTTCCTTCTCCTACATCCACACCAGTGGTCACAGAAGGTTTAATTCCAACTATCACTCTTACCCCCAGTATCGGGGGAAAAAATTTAGGCGAACGATTTTGGCAAATACTTCTCCCCCTGAGTGCAATCATAATCATCCTGGCAGGAATTGGATTATTCTTTTACGCCCAGCACTGTAAAAAGAATAATTGAAGTCTCAACTTCTACGGGAGTATTTGCATCTCCCAGAGATGCACAGGCATGGTCTCGGTAGCCAGGGTGTCCAACATTTCAACCTTCAAAACTTGAAATTCCATCTTTCTTCCCAGATCAACCGTGACATTTTTATACCCTTCAACTTCTCCAGCTTCTTGAACGTATTCGATTACGGTATCATCAATCTCTCGCTGTATCCCAATGGTGAACTTGACCTGTTCAGAACCTACAGAAAAGATCAGACTGCTTGCCTGAATGGGTTCCGAGAACTTGAATTCCAATACAAGCGGGTTGATCCCCTTACTTTTGATCAAGGTTCCTCGATTACCATCAAAAATATTTTCAATAGGACCCATATCCAGTGCAGAATGTTTCACGATCACTGGAATTCCATTCCATTCCAGATTGCTTTCAACAGGTTTGGTTAGTTCGATCCATTTTTCGTTGTATACATCTTCGATATTGTCGCGATATACCAATCTCACAAATGTGAAACCCTGGCTGCCATTTGGATATGGGATTTCCATATCCTCAATTACCTGGCTGAACAACCCAGAATCACGAACTTTTTTCAGCTCATCAGGCAGAAGAACAAAAGCCTTCTTATCCAACCCCGGGTCGTATTGCTCCAGTATGCTATCTACTCCGCCCATTTTTACCTGTGGATTTTGAGTGAAAAATTCGCGCACCACTTCCGACTGAAAAGTCCAATTGGGGGAGATGAATATCGTCATATCAGGATGTTTAGCCTGATAATCTTCGGCTGCGCGAAATACCTGTTGTGCGCCATACTGCAAACCAGACATCCCATAATCTTCATACCAGGTCGGCCCATTCCGAAGGGCATCCACTGTCATGGTACTTGCGCCTGCAGCAAATGAGACTGCAAGGAAAAAAGACACCATCCCTTCTCTTATGTACCTGCGTTTGCATAACCAGGAATACACTTTTTGAAATGGAATGAACGCAAAGAAGACAACTGGAACCAGAATGACCAAAGCCCGGTGAACAGTCAATCCAACCATGGCAGCACCAGTAGGTGCAGCCAATAAGGCAATTAGCAAAATCCGCATTTCTGCTTTACGAATGTATCGGATGGCAATACCCAACCCAACAAGAACAAATGGCAAAAGCCACCAGTTGAGATAGGCATACCCTTTCATTACATAACGAGGATTATCAACCTGATTAGGCAAAAACCAGTAAAGAGGATTGAGACCGGCAACATAACCCTTCATATATTGAAGGATTTTCTGCCATGGTGTCATTTCAGATACAAGAAATGATTTGTACATCAAAAGACGATCGATGTACTGATCTGGATGAGCTGATATAAAACGTACCAGAGGTAATACAAAGACCAACAAAAGGATAGCTGCTTTCCAATTGGTTTTCCTTTGCTGCCAATGATAGGGTAGATCGATCAAGAGTATGAGAACACCTGCTGTGACCATGACTATCTGCCCGGGTGTATAGGAATAAAAAGACAACGCCCCGCAGATGATGGCAGGGAGAATAGCATTTGGATTGATTTTCCGGTATCGCAGATAATAATACAAAAATCCCGAAAAGAAGGTTACCTGAAGAGAATACTCAAAAGCAGCTCTTGAAAGCAAAAACCAGGCAGGTAAAACCGCAATCACATAGGGTGCCAGCCACCATAGACGGTTCCTGAAAATATCCCGTAAAGTAAATCCTACCCAAAACACGGTTAGTGTGGAAAGTAATGCAAATGTTGCCCGGGTAGCAAACACTGATTTTCCAAATAATAGCACTACGGGCAGTTGAGTATAGACAGACGTGCTGATGCAATACTGCCCACCATTTCGGAAGAACGTTGGTAACAATTCACCATCGGTGGATTTGAAGTTATCGCGAACCAGATTACTGGCAAGCACCGGATTTACAGCTTCATCGCAGGAGAAATAAATCGGAAATTCTGTCAGTCCCCAGAAATGAATAACCAGATAGAGGATTACTCCAACAGCAAAGAGGATCTGAGGACGGAGTGTAACAGGTTGTTTGGCCTTTTCCCACCAGAATTTCCATTTTTTCTTTATAGTTTCAATCGGATGTTTCCAGAAATCTTCCTTACCGTGAACTGCTTTCAGGGAGGGCTTTTCTTCCTTTTTATCAGAAAGTTGATCAGAACGAAGTACGCGCAATTCACCGGTTCCAGGTAGACTCTCGACAACAATTTCCACCCGTTCTCCTGTTGCGATGTCTATTTCCAGTTTCACATGGTTTTTTTCAAGTTCACCAGTTTTGGGTATGTCCTCTTGCATGTGTTAGATTGTAGCATGAAGCAAAAAAAGGTATGGAATCCGATCATTCATAATTTCTATACTTATGCTGTGGGCTGAATGCTTATTACACTTCAGGCTTGTATAAAAACTTTTCTAATTTTGCCAGGGATGATTCATGAGAACCCTTAAATTTCTCATCTCCATCCTTAAAGTTTCAGCAGCAGAGAGAACCATCATGCTATAATAATTTTCAGTAATCAATCCAGTATATATGGCGGATAGCAACTCAAAAACGCCATAATTATACGTATTTCTTTATTAAAGACGACGCATGCTTCAACCCATGGGTAACATCCTTTTCCGCGAACAGATCAGTCATGTCCTTTGTGCATCTTCATGTCCACTCTGAATATTCCTTGCTGGATGGTTTTAGCAATCTAAAGAAGCTTACCCAAAAAGCAGCTGATATGGGTATGCCAGCCATCGCCTTGACTGATCATGGAACCATGTTCGGCATCATCGAATTCTACAACGCAGCAAAAAAAGCCAAGATAAAGCCTATTCTTGGTCTGGAAACCTATATAGCTCCACGGCGCATGACAGATAAAGAAGTAAAACTGGATAAACAGCTCAGTCATCTGGTACTGCTGGCAGAAACCCCTGTAGGATATCAGAATTTATTAAAGATAGCCAGCGCTGCACAATTGGAAGGGTTCTATTATTCCCCACGTATCGATCACGAATACCTGGCGGATCATGCTGAAGGTATCATCGCTTCATCAGCCTGTATGTCAGGTGAAATTCCCCGAGCACTGCTGGAATCAGGGGAAGCAGAAGCCCTGAAAAAACTCGATTTTTACCTGGATCTGTTTGGTAAAGACCACTTCTTTCTGGAATTACAGAGTCACAATATTGCTGAATTGCCAGCGCTTAACCGAAGTTTAATCGAGCTTGCCACAAAACGGCACGCCCGCCTTATCGCAACCAATGATGTGCATTATATCGAACCCGAAGATGCCCATTTACAGGATGTGATGCTGGCAATACAAACCGGTTCAGTACTTTCAGAACAGCGCCGGATGCGGATGACCGATGAGACTTATTATCTGCGCTCTGCAGATGAAATGCGCTCTTTGTTTGGCAATGTGCCTGGAGCCATCGAAAACACCCTGGAAATTGCAGAACGCTGTGATGTAAAGATCGAGTTTTCTGGATACCACCTTCCCATTTTTGAAGTTCCCGAAGGGCATACCGCAGAAACATACTTGCGTGAATTATGCGAAAAAGGATGCAAGATGCGGTATGGCGACAACTGCAATGACCCGACTGTGCGCGAAAGATTGGAGTATGAGCTTAGTGTCATTCATTCGATGGGGTTTGACGCCTACTTTTTGATCGTGTGGGATCTTTGCCGCCATGCCCGCGAAAAGGGTATCTGGTATGAAGCGAGAGGTTCTGCTGCAGGTTCACTGGTTGGATATGTGTTGCATATCACCATGGTGGAACCGCTCAAGCATAAATTATTATTTGAACGTTTCTTGAATCCCAGCCGTATTTCCATGCCAGATGTCGACCTTGACTTTCAGGACGACCGGCGGGTAGAGATGCTTGAATACTGCTGTAACAAGTATGGAGATGATAAAGTTGCTCAGATCATTACCTTTGGTACACTTGCAGCAAGGGGAGCCATACGTGATGTAGGCCGTGTTCTAGATATCGATCGCGGTGAGATCGATCAGATTACCAAACTCATTCCCAACACACCAGGAAAGCCTGTCACAATCAATGAAGCTCTGGAAACTATCCCCGAATTCAAAGCTGCTTATGACGAAAAAGACTATATTCGAGAGTTGATCGATACTGCCAGCAAGGTGGAAGGTGTGATACGGAATGCTGGTACGCACGCCGCTGGGGTCGTTATTTCTGACAAACCAATCGTCGAATATTTGCCATTACACCGCCCAACCAGCGGTTCTGAAGATTCCCCTATCAAAACAGTCACCCAGTTTGAGATGTCTATACTTGACTCGCTGGGGATGTTGAAAGTTGACTTCCTGGGGCTGGCATATCTGACCATCATGCAGCGCGCCTGCGACATGATTGAAAAGCGGCATGGAGTGAAACTGACATTGGAAAACATACCTCTGGATGACCCTCTGGTATTTGAAATGCTGGGCAAAGGTCAAACCGCTGGCGTTTTCCAGCTTGAAGGTACTGGAATGACCCGCTTCCTGGTTCAAATGAAACCAGAAAACCTCTCCAATGTCATCGCCATGGTAGCGCTTTTCCGCCCTGGTCCTATGCAATTCATTCCGCAATATATCAACAGGCTTCATGGTGAACCAGTCACCTACCGGCATCCACTGTTGGAACCAATATTTAAAGAAACCTATGGTATTGGCATTTATCAAGAGCAGATCATGCAGGCAGCCGTAGATATTGCAGGTTATACTCTGGCAGAAGCGGACGACCTTCGAAAAGCTATTTCTAAAAAACAAGCCGCCAAGATCCAAACCCATAAAGAAAAATTCGTCAAAGGTGCAGTGAAAAATGACCTCGACGAAGAGACAGCCACCTCTATTTTTGAGGATTGGGAAGAATTTGCAAGATATGGTTTCAATAAATCCCACGCTGCAGATTATGGAGTTATGGCAGTTGAAACAGCCTATTTGAAAGTCCATTATCCTGTTGAATACTTGACCGCGCTGTTATCCGTAAATATGAGTGATTCAGCAAAAGTATCGCTGTATGTCGCTGAAGCCCGTAACATGGGAATTGAAGTTCTTCCACCGGATATCCGATTTAGTGAGTGGAATTTCAGCATCGAAGATCGCCCGGATGGTACAGCCGCTATCCGATTCGGATTAGGTGCCATCAAAAATGTGGGTATTGCGCCGGTCGAACTGATCGTGCAATCCAGACAGGAAGGTACATTCAAAGACCTGTACGATCTGGCTAACCGGGTTGACCTGCGGCAGGTTGGAAGGCGATCTCTGGAGTGCCTGATTAAAGTAGGCGCTTTGGATGGCTTCGGTAACCGTTGTGCGTTGCTCGAAGGGTTGGATTCGATCATTGCTGTCAGTTCCTCCAACATCCGCGCACGCAATAGCGGGCAGTTGAGCATCTTCGAAGAGATAGAGACATTTTCTGGATCGATTAAGTTGCCCGATTGTCCAGAAGTAGACAGAAAGACCATTCTGGGTTGGGAACGTGAACTGGTTGGGATGTATATCTCTGCCCATCCCCTTGCTGCCTATCAACACGAATTGAGCAAAAAAGTCACCCATTTCTCCAGCCAATTGGCGGATGTCGAAGATGGGGAAAAGATCACGGTTGCAGGCATGGTTACGGTTTTCCGCCCCTATCAGACAAAAACCGGCAGTATGATGGCTTTTGTTACCATCGAAGATTTTCAAGGAACAATAGAACTGGTACTGTTTCCCCGTACATGGGAGAAATACAGTAAATTCATCCTTCCTGACCAAGTAATCCTGGTGGATGGCAAACTGGGGCGTAGGAATAACGAACCTTCTGTGACCGCTGACCATATTACGCCTATCAAATTAGATACCATGCAGCAAGATGAGCAAAAAAAACCAGACGGGAATGCATTTGCCAGTCAGGTGGCATTTCTGGATGAGTATATAGGATTGAGTGATACCGATTCCACTCCGGAACCTGAACCCGAGCCTCCCCTTGACGATGTACCTCCCATGCCCGATTGGGATGATTGGACAGATGAGCAGGAACCACCCTTCACGCCAAAAACTCCCGAAAAGAAACCAGAAAACAAATCAGGTTCTCCATCTGCGAGCCAGAAAAGCCAGGAAAATAAAATCCAAGAAGCACCAGTAGAGAAATTTACTGCTGCTTCTGTAACCGAACCAGCAGGGCCAATCCCATCTTCAGGTGAAGAAATATCGAAATCTTCCTCCGAAGGTTGGGATGCATTAACTAACGTGCGAAAAAACTTCAATTACCTCGTTTCACCCCTTAATGATGAAAATCCACCACAGGTGATCGTGGTTTCTTTGTTCGCCACAGGAGATCGCTTGCGCGACCAACGACGCATGGAGCATATTTTTGGTGTCTTAAGATCATCACCCGGGAAAGACAGGTTTGTTATTCAGGTTAAAGAGGGGAAAAATGACTACCAGATCGACTTCCCCAATCAAACTATCGGCATCTGTGATGAACTGTTAGGCAGGCTTCGCGGTCTTGTGGGTCAGGAAAACATCTGGGTCAGGCGGGTGGATACCAATATCTAAATCTTCTGATCTTTCATATTACCTCCATCGATTAACTAATAAAAGATTCTTTGCACTTTCTCGAAGAATAGTAAATATTCTTTCGTCGTGTCGTATAATGCTGAGATGAGCAAGTCATTCAGGTTCATCTCTTCTGCCTTTATCGTTGTCATTCTGGTGATCAGTTATTATCTATTGAGAAATCCCTTGAGCATGAGCCGTAGCTCCAAAGTGGTTCAATGGATCCGTAATCCATCAGCTCACCCAGAATGGACAGTAACATCCAAACAATCCTGCAATAATGCCCCATTCATCATTCCAACTGATGGGTTTATCGGGTATCTCTGGAATGATTCTTTTCGGATCGGGCATCATCATCAAGGGATTGATATTTTTGGAGGAGAACCACCAGGCTTGACACCCGTCTATAGCGCATATGACGGTTACCTCACCCGGCTATCCGACTGGAAATCCAGTGTGATCATCCGCATTCCCCAAGACCCACTGCAACCTTACCGCCAAATATGGACATACTATACGCATATGGCAGACGCGAATGGGAATTCGTATATCTCGGCAAATTTCCCCTCCGGAACAACGGATATGTGGATCCCTGCCGGCACTTTATTAGGCTATCAGGGAAATTTTTCCGGTGATCCAGACCAGCCTGTTGGCGTACACCTCCATTTTTCCATCGTACTGGATGATGGAAAAGGCAAGTTCCGCAATGAGCTGGAGATCAACAACACTATTGATCCTTCCCCTTATTTTGGGCTAAGACTGAATGCTAAAGAAAATCCAGATGAAATTGTTACCTGCCCTGTTAGTAAATAATAAGCAGATTCAAAAAAATCATTTTAACCGTAATCCGGAATTAAGTAATAAACAATCCCACTGGGCTAACTCCCAATGTGATCAGGCATCGCTTTTTTACTTTTTCTCCCACTCTACACCCATTACCTTGGTTAACTCTGGATATAGTTTGAAACCGTACTGATCGTTTAAAACTTGGAGCTGAGACGCATTGAGAGGATAAGCCACAGCGGGATACCAATACAAATTGTCATCTGATACCACACTGTACTCTGATTGTATGTTTCTCATGCACCATAACAATGCCTCTTGGAATATTTGGTCAGTACCTTGACATTCCGAAGGTATCGACCCGTAATACATCGATAGCCCAAAGCCATAGGTTCCCCATAAGGACATATTTCCTTCACGTAGATCTCCATATGAGATCAGCAAGAAACCAGGAGCATCGGAGTTTATTTCATAACCCAGCAAACGGGCGTCTATCCAAGAAGCCTGACTCCCAACGATTTGATAGCGAAGTGCTCCTACATGTGTAGGAACATTATCTACCTGAAGAGGACCTACAACCAGGGTAAATCCCAGATCGGATGCAAGCCTTTCCATGTAACCTCCAACGGTAGTCCGGCCTTCTAATGTTGGTAACGGAACAACAGTCGGTGTTGCCGTTGGAATTGGGACAGGGGTTGAGGTTCGAGTAATCGTTGGCGTCAACGTATTTGTTGGGGTAGGTTGTTTTGGAATTTCTGTCAGCTCACTATCCGTCGTAGTGGTGCCCCTGGCTATTGGGCTGACAGCGCATGAAGCCAAAACAAAAACAACAAGTACAAAGACGATTAAACGTATTGCTTTCATGTGTTTTCCTCTCCTGCCTTGTTCAGATTATTCTATAGGGTATTATCGCAAATTTAATTACTTCTTACAAAAGTTAAGAGCTATAAGGTGATTGGATTATTTAGATAATATTTAGCGTAAACTAATGCCCAGGAAGAACTACAAGTAAATAATTTGAATTGCACCCTCCATATGAAATCAGTATAATCTTTCCAGGGGTATTTTTTAAATCGGGAATGCAGGTGAAATGGTCTCATATCGCGACCTTGTCAATGGACTGGCACGGCTGGATATTTCCTGGGAAAATCCAGTGATTGTGCATGCATCTCTCTCCTCATTTGGTTCGGTTCATGGAGGAGCGCGAACAGTCATTGGCTCACTGCTTGCCACATGGAATACCGTGCTTATGCCATCCTTCACGTACAGAACGATGGTAATTCCAGAACAAGGTCCCCCCAATAATGGCCTGAAATATGGCAGTGGAAGGGATGTGAATAAGCAAAGCACCCCATTTTTTTCCGACATGCCTGTTGACCGTCTGATTGGAGTCATTCCCGACAACCTTCGAATCCACCCCAACGCATCCCGCTCCAATCACCCCATCCTTTCATTTGTTGGCGTCAACGCCAATAAATATCTTGCGGCACAAACTATCCAGGAACCCCTGGCACCAATCCGCATTCTTCATGAAAACCAGGGGTGGGTCATCCTTTTAGGGGTTGACTTAACTGCGAATACCAGCATCCATCAGGCAGAAAGGTTGGCAGGACGTAAACAATTCATTCGCTGGGCAATGGTTCGAGGGAAAGTTGTTGAATGCCCTGCCATCCCTGGCTGCTCTGACGGTTTCGAAAAAGCATCTTCGTTGGTGGAACCTATCACTCGGATCGTAACGATAGGATCAGCAAAGATTCAGGCGCTTCCCCTTGCAGAAATGATCCCCCTTTTGGTAGTTCGACTCCGGCGTGATCCTTTTTCATTGCTCTGTGACAGATTGGATTGCGAACGTTGCAATGCCGTTCGAGCATCCATTCGGCACCAAAGATAAAAATATGGGGTCGCCCCTTATAGATAGACTCTTCCCGTTTCAATTTTCAAGGTAAAGGATACAATATATTCTGCATATGATCGACTCAACCCGCGCCTCCCTTGAATTACTCATCAGAACCAGCCGTGAACTGGCCACATCACTGGATCTGCATACTACCCTTTTGCGAGTACTCCATCTTTCTACTTCTGCAGTTAATGCTGAACGCGGTAGCTTGATCGTGTTGGATAAGGATTTGAATCCTGTAGATACAGCGATTGTGATTGAAAACGAGCTATACTCCGATACGAATAAACAAATGCAACCAATTTTACAACAGGGTCTGGCAGGCTGGGTGGTGAATAACCGCCAGGCTGCTCTTATCCCAGATACCAGCAAGGATTCCCGCTGGCTGAAACGGGAAGATGATCAAAAAGAAAAAACTGGTGTGAAATCAGCAATTTGTGTTCCTCTGATGGCTGGAGAGCGGGTATCGGGTGTATTGACAGTAATACATAAAAAAGCAGGATATTTTACTCAAGACCATCTTAATGTACTTCAATCCATAGCAGATCAGGCTGGAATTGCGATCAACAATGCATGGTTGTTTAATTCTTTGCAAGCCGCTCATTCCCGATACCAAGAATTATTTCAGGATAATATCGATCCCATCATTATTACAAACATTACCGGCAATGTCATGGAAGCCAACCGCCAGGCAATCTTGCTCTCTGGATTTGATAAAGAATCGATCAAGGGAAAATCGGTATTTGAACTGCACAGAACCAGCCAGGAAAAAGCATTTGAAAGCAGTGATTATGAGGCAAATCTTAACAGGCTCCGGAAAAATGAGACTTTGAATTTCGAAGCCCGTTGGATCAAAAGCAATAATGAAAGTTTTCCCGTTCAGATCTATGTCCGGCAAATTACTCTGGATAATGATACATACCTTCAGTGGATCTTTCGGGATATTTCTGAGCGTAAGCAACTGGATGGGCTACGTGAAGATATGATCTCCATGATCTATCACGATCTGCGTGCTCCTCTGGCAAATATTATTTCCAGCCTGGATATGTTGCGAGCTCTTCAACTGGATAAAAGTAGCCCATCAGTCTCTTCTCTGGTAACTATTGCATCAAGGTCAACAGATCGTATGCAGAGGCTAATTGATTCACTATTAGATATTAACCGGCTTGAAGCAGGTCAATCTATACTAAACTGTAAGCAGACTTCCTTTTCAGAAGTATTATTGGAAGCCATTCAGGCCACCCAACCGGAAATTGAAAACAGAGAACAGATACTCATTGTCAATCTGGAACCGGGATTAATGGAATTCAATTTTGATCCCGATATGATCAAGCGTGTCATGATTAATCTGATGGATAACGCGAGTAAATTCACCCCAGCCCAGGGTAAGATTACTGTATATGTCAAACAGGAAGAAAAAAATATCCGGTTTGCTGTACAAGATACCGGACCTGGAATTCCCAAGGAATCATTGCAGACAGTATTCGAGAAATTTATCCGGTTAAAAAATGAGCGTTCACCCCGTGGCCTGGGAATTGGTTTGGCTTTCTGCCGGCTCGCTATTGAAGCCCATGGCGGAAAAATCTGGGTGGAAAGCGTATTGGGTCAAGGCAGTACCTTTCAATTTACTTTACCAACAGAGAAGATTGAAGGTATTTCTTAGTTGATTGAATTTTGATTTTGAGTAGAGAGAAAAGATAATGAAAGAATTAGCCCATAATATTTTTATCGAAACTGATTACCCGGGTGTAACACTGGGAGCTATCAATTGGAAGCACAGCATGGTTTTGATTGATGCACCATTACGCCTGGAAGATATCCGTGCCTGGCGTTCCACCTTGTTGAACCTGGGAGCTGGGTCAGAGCGGCTGCTGATCAACCTGGACGCACATTACGATCGCACAGTAGGTGCCCGATCGATGGATTGCACCATCATTGGGCATGAGAAAATGGCAAGCGTTTTTCATAATCGTCCGATTACTTTCAAATCACAATCCACCGAGATTGGTGCTTTATCTGAATTGTACGACTCCATTGGCAGCATTCGCTGGGCTCCACCAGACATTACATTCTCGAAGGAAATGCAGTTGAATGATGAAAACGCTTCCATCATTCTGGAATATCGCCCTGGCAACGCTTCTGGCAGCATCTGGGTAAGGATGCCTGAGGAGAAAATAGTCTTCGTAGGCGATTCTGTGGTTGTGAACCAACCTCCTTTTCTGGCATTTTCGAACATTTCAACCTGGGTGGAAACTTTACAGCAATTGTTGCTACCCGAATATCGTGAATATATCATTGTCAGTGGACGGGGCGGTATCATCCGACAGGAACAGGTTAAAAAACAGATCGAATGGTTGACCCGTGTTGAGCAAAAGCTGAATGATCTGGCAAGCGCACAAGGGACAGCGGATGATACAGAAAAAATGATCCCACTTCTACTGCGTGAATATAACCAAAACATCCCTGAACTGCCCATGTTTAAGCGCCGCCTGAAATTCGGATTGAACCAGTATTTCACCAGGAATTATTCGCAGCCCAACGGATAGAAAAAGTTTTGAAGGTATTTTATCAAACAGGATGATCTATGCAATTCAATGATTGTGCACCTATCATAGAAGTAACCCGTGGAATGGTTACCGAATCGATCCATTATGGAGCAGTATCAGTTGTCTCTGCAGATGGTAAATTGATTGCCAGTTATGGGAACCCGAATACCGTTACCTTTTTACGCTCTTCTGCTAAACCCTTTCAGATCCTGCCCTTTTTAGCAATGGGTGGTATGCAACATTTTCATCTGACCCTTGAAGAAGTTGCCTTGATGTGCGCTTCTCACTCGGGAACAGATGAACATGCAAGGGTGGCAACCAGTATCCTTTCAAAAATTGGTGCAAGTGAAGCCAACCTGCAATGTGGTACTCATGCTCCTTCTGATGAGGTCACCTACAGGCGAATGTTCCTTGCCGGACAGTCTCCCACCCCCATTCGCCATAACTGCTCGGGAAAACATTCGGGATTCTTATGCTTTGCCACCATGTTAGGTGAATCTCTCGACAATTACCTTGATCCAACAAATAAAATTCAGCAACATATCTTGAAAAACTTTGCTGCCTTCTGTGACCTGACTGTCGAAGATATACAGCCTGGCATCGATGGTTGTTCTGCCCCGGTGTTTGCTGTGCCAATGCGCAGTGCAGCCCTGGGAGTTGCCCGCCTGGTCGATCCCCGTTATGCACCTGCTGAAATGCAAAAAGCATGTCAGATTGTTGTCAAAGCGATGCTGACCTATCCCACCATGATAGCTGGACCCGGCAAATTTGACACCCGCCTGATGCAGGCGGGATCCAATCGCTGGATCTCCAAAGCGGGTGCAGAAGGGTATCAGATCATAGGCATTTTACCTGGTGTTCTCTCTCCTGACAGTCCTGGAATTGGAATTACAATCAAAACCTCCGATGGCGACCTGGGAAGGCGTACTATTCCTACAGAAGAACCAACCGATCCAAATGAATTATTGACAGTAAATTCGGGTGGAAGAAGCTGTTCGCTTGTTGCCATTGAAGTTCTACGCCAGTTAGGTGTTCTAACCCCAGATGTCGCAACTGCCATGCGTGTCTTTGACCGCCGACCCATCAGGAATTTCCGAAAACTGGTGGTGGGAGAGATCCGTCCCTGCTTTACATTGGTGCGTTAGCTCAATGGATGAAAATATCCAACTGATAGCACTGGCAGGTGAGGTATATCAAAGACTGCTTGCGGTTTTTGGTACCCCAGTCTGGCGTACCCCTCTATCAGCAGTCGATGAGCTAATATCAACCATCCTTTCGCAAAACACAAACGATCACAACCGAGATATCGCATTCAACCGGCTGCGTGATGCTTTACCCACCTGGGAAGCAGTACGGGATGCGCCTTTACCTTGGGTGATCGATGCCATTCGTCCAGCCGGTTTGGCGAACCAGAAAGGTGCCCGCATTCAAAAGGTACTGCAGGAGATCACCATAGAACGTGGAAACCTTAATCTGGATTTTCTCAAAGAACTTCCTCGAGACGAAGCGTATGCCTGGCTGGTGAAATTCAAAGGTGTTGGGCCAAAAACCGCATCCATCGTGATGCAGTTCGCCCTGGGTATGCCCGCATTTCCGGTGGATACCCATATTTATCGTGTCAGTGGAAGAATCGGCTTGCGTCCGGACGCGATGAATGCGGAACAGGCGCATTCCCATTTATCTGGTCTTTTTCGGCCTGAACAATATGGCCCTGCCCACCTTAACCTGATCCGGTTGGGGCGAGAGCTCTGCCATCCCCACAAGCCAGAATGTCCTCGCTGCCCGGTAAAGGATGTTTGCCAGTTTTATGCCACAACAGGTTCATAATCTTATCTTACCTTATAGCTTATAATGCTGTTGTAAGATGTTCATTACAGAGTGTGTGGTGCACGTCGCTTCGCTCAACATGACAATCTAGGGCAAGATCATAACTCACCATTTTCACCCCATTAAACAAAACACCCGAAGTTTTCAAAAACTTCGGGTGTCAGTAATTCTATAAACCCTAAATTCCCGCAGCCTTACGCAGGATCTCTGCTTTATCCGTTCGTTCCCAGGTCAGATCGAGATCATCACGACCAAAGTGACCGTATGCAGCCACCTTCTGATAGATCGGGCGGCGCAGGTCAAGATCATGGATGATGGCACCTGGACGCAGGTCAAAATGTTTCATGATCAGGTCAGCGATAGCTTCATCAGCAATTTTACCAGTGCCGAATGTTTCGACATTAATGCTCAATGGGCGGGCAACACCGATTGCATAAGCCACCTGGATTTCGCAGCGTTCAGCCAATCCAGCAGCCACAACATTCTTGGCAACCCAGCGGGCAGCGTAAGCCGCAGAACGGTCAACTTTCGTCGGGTCTTTACCACTGAAAGCACCACCGCCATGCCGTCCCATACCACCGTAGGTATCTACAATGATCTTGCGGCCGGTCAATCCAGCATCACCCATTGGGCCACCAATCACAAAACGACCTGTAGGATTGACAAAGATTTTCATTTCATTATCAACCAGATCTTTGGGTAGTGTTGGCATGATTACATGCTCTGTCAATGATTCTTCGATCTCATTGTGTGAGATATCAGGATCATGTTGAGTGCTCACCAGGACAGTATCAATACGAACAGGTTTTCCATAATGATATTCTACAGTTACCTGCGTTTTTCCATCGGGGCGCAGCCAGGGAAGTGTTCCATTCTTGCGCACTTCAGAAAGCCTGCGGGCAAGCTTATGAGCCATGTAAATTGGCATTGGCATCAAGGTTGGTGTTTCATTGCAGGCAAACCCGAACATCATACCCTGGTCACCGGCACCAATGGCTTCAATCTCGCTTTCACTCATCTTGCCTTCTTTTGCTTCGAGCGCCTTATTGACACCCATGGCAATATCACCAGATTGTTTGGCGATGGCTGATTGCACTGCGCAGGTATCGGCATCGAAACCTTTATCGCTACTATCATAACCGATTTCTTTTACTACTTTACGCACCAGGTCATCAAAATTCAGGTGAGCATTGGTGGTGATCTCACCTAAAACCATGATGAATCCTGTTTTTGTTGCTGTTTCGCATGCAACCCGGGAAGCAGGATCTGCTGCCAGGCAGGCATCCAATACTGCATCACTTACCTGATCGCAAAGTTTATCCGGATGACCCTCGGTCACTGACTCAGAAGTGAAAAGGTATTTGGGTGCCTTCATAAATGATGTCGCCATAAAAGAACCTCCAAAAAAAGAAATTGCCCCATCTGGATAGAGGGGCAATTATCATGTCGGTACCCTCCTATCTTCCAGAAAAAAAATACTGCCGGAATTGGCACCTTGGAACATGTTTTGATTGTTCCAGGTTGCCGAGGTTTCAACGGGCCGGTCCCTCCACCTCTCTGGATAGAAGCGCCTTAGGGGCTATGTTTGCATTTGAGATGTTATCACAAAGGCAATCTAATGTCAAACAATCCTTATTAATAATTGATAAGAGTTTTACCCCAATGCAACATCCAAAACCATCATAACTGCGAAACCGATCATGGTTCCAATGGTTGCCAGATCACTGTGTCTTCCATTTTGTGATTCTGGAATAAGCTCTTCGATCACCACATAGATCATTGCGCCAGCAGCAAAAGCCAGAACGAAAGGCAAAATTGGACGCATGAACATCGCTGCAGATGCCCCGATCACACCAGCGATTGGCTCTACAACACCGGAAAGCTGCCCGTACCAGAACGCTTTGCCAACCTTCATCCCTTCGCGGCGTAAAGGCGCAGAGACAGCCACGCCTTCGGGGAAGTTCTGAATACCGATACCTAACGCAAGTGCTACCGCTCCTGCCAGACTGGCTTCGGGCAAACCAACTGCTGCCGCACCGAATGCAACCCCTACAGCCAATCCTTCAGGAAAATTATGTAGTGTGATTGCCAGCACAAGAAGTACGCTTCGCTGCCAATGGGTTGAAATACCCTCAGCTTCATTACTTTTCATATCCAGGTGCATATGCGGTAATGTCTTATCAACGGAAAATAGAAATGCACCTCCTGCTAAAAAACCAATGATCGCAGGCAACCAGCTTTGCTTAAACATACTTTCTGAAATTTCTATGGCAGGCGCAAGCAGAGACCAAAAACTCGCTGCGATCATTACCCCAGCAGCAAAACCCAGGGTAGCATTCATAACAGATTCTTTGATGTTCTTAAAGAAGAATACCATTGCAGCGCCTGCCGCCGTAAGCGCCCAGGTGAACAGTGTCGCCAATAACGCCTGAATGATCGGATTTATAGAAGAAATGTTTTCAAGTAGCATCGTGTTACTCCAAACAGATCTATTAGTTAATTATGGATGATTCTTTTTACTTTTCGCAAGATTCGAAAATATTCGATTAAATGATGAAGGGGACGAATGTGACTACGCTGACCAGCGTAGATGGTACTGATGGGTACCCAACCCAATCCCAGAGAATGTTTCAGGCATAGTGCAAGCATTTCGACTTCAAATTCGAAACCATTTTCAGTTGAATCGAGCAGCAGTTTTGCCAAAGGCATACTGATCAAACGATACCCGCTTTGATTGTCGTAGATCTCTTGACCTGCAGCAATCGAGATCAAAATTTTACCTGTTGAGTTAGCAAACTTTCTGATAAATGGCATTAGAGAAAAATCTCGCCTGCCGATGATCAATCCTTGAGAATGCTGCTGATATTCTTCTAAAAATAAGGGGATTTCTGATGGTTCATGCTGCCCATCAGCATCCAACGTGATTGCTGCATCATACCCATTTTCCAGGCAATATTGAAATCCTTTTCGTAAAGCTGCACCTTTTCCCTGATTAGGAACCTGCCGAATAACTATAGCGCCCTGACGTTCTGCCAGGTATGCAGTTTCATCCTTCGAACCATCATCAACCACCAGCACAGGAAGATATGACAGGCAAGCCCGAACAACCCTTTCAATGGATCGAGATTCATTGAACGCGGGGATGATTACAATTGCTTTCAATTCAGGATCATTCATTCCAGCTTCTTTCAAGCCTTCTCTTTAACCACTGGCATAAATACTCGACGTAAAATCAAAAAATTCACACCATAAAGAAGAATCTCTGTAATGACCTTCGCGATCAAAGCAGAAATATGGATCTCTTGTACAAGCCAGTCTACACTGATGCTGGCAATCAAACCATTTAATAATACAAGCGCGGCATATCGGGTAAAAGATTCAAGGAATTGAGCTTGTGATTGAAAGACAAATCTTTTCTGCATGATATAGCTGATGATAAGTGAAACGATCCGTCCTGCGAAAATACTGAATATGGCACTGCATGTTATGTGGAAACTTATCAGGAAAACAGAATAATCAGCAGATGCAGCTATCGCAGATGAGGAGACATACCGCAAGAAAACATAAGTCAGGTTGAACGAATGCCTCACATTATTCCACGAAGGTAACCTCAAAGACATAAAATTTTAACTAATCCGTTCTAACGATAAAAGTATCAAAATCCCGAGCAACCTGCACATTTTCAAAATATTGCTGCGCTTCTGCTTGAACATCTTTTTCACGGTAACGGCGCGAAAGATGGGTCAGAAATAATTGTTTCACTCCAGCATCTTTTGCCAGAAGGGCAGCATCCTTTGCCGTCAGGTGCCCAAACTGGCTTGCCATCTCAGCTTCTTCCTGCAGGTAAGTGGATTCGATTACCAATCCATCGGCATTTCGGCAAACATCGATGAGGTTTTCGGTATTCCCAGTATCGCCAACCACCACAAGACGGGTGCCAGCTTTATAATCACCCAGCACAGCTTCGGGAGTGATCAGCCTTCCATCAGCAAGGGTAACTGATATACCCTCTACAAGCTGTCGGCGGATCGGTCCTGGAGGGATACCCAATGCTTCAGCTTTTTCATTCAAAAATGGACGGCGTCCTTTTTCTTCGAAGACATATCCCAGGTTATCAGAACCTCGATGCTGCACTGGGAAAGCAGAAATGGTGAACGTATTGCTTTCGAAAAAGATTCCACTGGTCAATACATTGAATTGCAGGTTTATCTGAGGTTGTGCACCTCGCAAGACCACTCCGTACAGTAATTCATGGATACGATCCAATGCGTTCCTGCCCCCATAAATATTCATCTCGTCAATCATTTCCCAACGCATATAGGTGGAAAGCAGCCCGGCAAGCCCCAGAATATGATCTAAATGTCCATGAGTGATGAGGATATTATTCAATCTCTTAAACCCTATGCCCGTCTGTAAGATCTGACGCTGCGTTCCCTCGCCACAATCTACCAGAAAGCGATATTCATCATGTTTGATAACCAATGCAGGCAGATTCCGGCGTGGTGCTGGGGCAGAGGCTGAGGTTCCTAAAAAGATAAGTTCAAACAAGGGATGATTGCTCCGTGCTGTATTTTACCAGAGGTATTTCGATAAGCCGGATCATAAAACCTGCGAAATTTCGCCGATCATAGACCAGGGACCTGTCCAGTTTATTTTGACAGGTAAAATCTTGCCTCTTAAATCCAATTCGCTTTCAACAAAAACAAGTTTATTGGTTGGTGTTCTTCCGCGCCAACGCTGCTTTGTTTTATCTTCGAACAACACATCTACAGTCGCTCCTAGATACTTCGCATGGATTTCTGTAGCAATGCTTTCCTGTAAGACCTCCAGCATGCGAAAACGGCGCCATTTTTCTTTATCTGGTACATCATCAACCATCTTTCGTTCAGAAAGAGTTCCAATTCTAGGAGAATACCGTGCCAGATGAGCTACATCCAATTTCAGATCAGCCAGTTGACGGTAGGTGTTCTCAAACTGTGAGTCTGTTTCTCCAGGAAAACCCACAATGATATCTGTGGCGATAGATACTCCAGGGATCCTCTCCCGAATCCGTCTTATCAGAGCCCGATATTGCTGATCGGTATAACCACGGCGCATGGAAGCCAGTATTTCATCATCACCTGATTGGGCAGGCACTTCGATATGAGGCATGACTTTGGGTAGACGTGCCACCGTTTCAATCAGTTCATCTGTCAACCAGTTGGGATGAGAAGTTAAAAACCGAATCCGTTCGATCCCCTCAACTTCATGCAGCATTTCCAATAAACCAGTTAATTTTGGAAAATCAGGCTTATCCTTGCCATACCGATCGACAATCTGCCCCAATAGTGTGATCTCCTTCACGCCCTGTGCTGCCAGGGTGCGGGCTTCTGCCAGAATATCCTGCGGCGGTCGTGACTGCTCTCCTCCACGACGGTAGGGGATAATGCAATAGGCACAGGCATGTGAGCAGCCATAAACAATCGGGATGAAAGCGCTCACGATTTTGCCTCGTGTCTTTTCAGGCAACATCAGTTCACCATCCATCCAGGCAAAACGGCGGGCTGTCTCGCTTAATTCCATTTGTTGGCTTTCTTGCTGGGTCAGATACGCAATGAGCGGGCTTGGGTCAGAGGGTGGAGAAAATACATCCACCATGGGTAATCGTTTTTTCAGGCTTTCTGGTGTTCGGGTGCCCACCATGCAGCCCATTAAATTTATCACCAGCGATGGTTTTGCTTCTTTCAAGGGTTTGAGAGATTGCAGCCTTCCATAAGCTTTATCTTCCGCACTTTGCCTTACCACACAGGTATTCAAGACGATCACATCAGCCTCATCCACCTGACGGGTTTCTTGATACCCTAATCGCTCCAATGCTGATGCCACACGTTGGGAATCTGCCACATTCATCTGGCAGCCTTCAGTCCAAATATGATACTTTGTCATGTCGCCAATTATAACAAAATTTGTCGGATTACTTTCTTAACCTTTCAGCTTTCCTCAAGTAAGGTAAAATAAGTACCATGTTGCACCGCACTCGATTATCCTCTCTCATTCTGGTACTCATTCTTTCAATGGCCCTTCTTGCTGGATGCGACCGCACAACCCCAGAGCCTACAGCAATTCCAATCTCTTTTACTGAAACCCCCACCCAACAACCTGCTGAAACCTTGCCAGCAGTACCTACCAATCTGGTAACCGTTGGATTGGAAACCTGGGACCCAGGGCAGCAAGGAGAAATTCGCGGTACCTTACAAAACATCGCAGCATCTGCTGGGCTTACTATGGTAGAAAAAAGTGCAGCCGATATTGCTACTGCCAGCAGCGATGCAAAAGTAGTCGTTGTTTTCGTTGAAACCCCAAATATTCTTGATCTTGCCACGGCTGCCCCGGAATCACGGTTCATCTATGTCACCAGTACACAGCAATCCACTGCCGTGAACCTGGCGATCATCCAGCTGCCAGAAACACAACAGGCATTTTTAGCAGGGTATCTTTCAACCATCATTTCACCCGATTTTCGTTCTGCTGGTCTTTTCCGTGCGGACGATCAGGTAGGATATAACCAGGTTTATGCCTTTCAAAACGGGGGGAGTTATTATTGTGGAACCTGTTACCCTTACTATGCGCCATTGGTGCAATTTCCATTGGTCGGGTATCAGCCT
The DNA here is from genome assembly GCA_034429195.1 of Anaerolineaceae bacterium. Classification (GTDB taxonomy): domain Bacteria; phylum Chloroflexota; class Anaerolineae; order Anaerolineales; family Anaerolineaceae; genus UBA4782. The sequence goes on along the minus strand of DAOUGQ010000016.1, from coordinate 185,690 downwards.
GCTGGTGTTGATACTACTGCCTGGCAAACCACAGCTAATGAATTGATCAAGAACGTGGTCTACACCATGTATTTTGATGAATTTGCCAGTGATCCAGTTCTTCTCTCTGATCTTGCATCCAAAGGGGTCATACTGACAGGGAAGCGTACTCCTCCCGATACCATTCGCTCGATGTGGGCAGCTACGATCAGCTTTGATCTGGTAACCCCGTTACAAAACTTGTCTGGATTCATGAATAGTACGCAAGAAACCAGCGAGATCATTGCACCGCTGGCGGTGCGAGACATTAACGAGAATTTATTCAGCACTGGCAAGCAGGCGAATGTTGCAAATATCCAGAAAGCTTTAGAAGCTGGCTTGATCTCCCCCGATAATCCTTAACCAGATTTTGCTACACCATTATCATCATTCCCCATGAATTCAGATACGGTGGCGTACCCCGGTTCATTGATCCCTTCCCGCCGGAATGCTTTCCATAAGGTGAGTAACAGGATCTTGATATCCAACCAGAAGGTCCAGTGATCGACATACCATACATCTAGCCGAAATCGTTCTGACCAAGAGATGGCATTGCGCCCATTTACCTGCGCCCATCCGGTGATACCCGGCAGAACGTCATGCCGACGCATTTGTTCTGGAGAATAGCGATCCAGGTAAACCACCAGCAACGGGCGAGGTCCAACCAGGCTCATGTCTCCCCGCAGAACATTGAATAATTCGGGCCATTCATCCAGGCTGGATGATCGCAAGAATCTGCCAAATCCCGTCAACCGCTGCTCATCTGGCAGTAGATTGCCCCTTTCATCATACGCATCGCGCATGCTTCGAAATTTGTAGATTCTGAATACCTTTCCTTTATACCCCGGTCGAAGTTGTTGAAAGAATATTGGCTTCCCTAACTTGATCCTCACCAGGATACATAAGATAAGCAATAATGGAGATAGAATGATCAATCCCAAAAGAGAGATGATGAGATCGAATATTCTTTTTCCAGCCGGTACACCTTGAGGAAAGATACTACCCATGAATATTCATAACCCTTCGTGGTATGGTGAATTATATTGGGTATCATATCATAAACATACAGTAAGGTTTGATATAATTCAGGCACCAGAAAACTGGTCAATCTCTTACCTTTGGGAAAAGCCCATGTTAATGAAAATTTCCATCGAATATTGCACCGCCTGACACTATACTCCGCGTGCTGTCAGTTTGGCAGCAGAATTGATTCAGAATTATGAACCTGAAATTGAAAGTTTAACCCTAATACCATCCAGTGGTGGAGCTTTCGAGATCACAGTAAATGACAGGCTCCTTTATTCGAAATTAACTAATGGACGCCATGCCGAACCTGGAGAAGTGAACGCACTGGTAGGTAAGTATTTGAAAGAAGGACATCAATGAGCACTAAAAAAGGACGAGTCTTTTCAGGAGCCAGACCAACTGGCAGGCAGCATCTCGGTAATTATCTGGGAGCGATCAAGAATTATGTAGCTCTCCAAAAAGATTATGATTGCGTGTACAGCATCGTAGATATTCATGCGTTGACAACGATGGAATACACCCAGGAACTGCGTCAGAATACTTATGAAATGGCGCTTGATTGGCTGGCTGCAGGGCTGAATCCGGAAGATTCGATCATTTTCGTTCAGAGTCATGTGCCTGAAGTAACCGAATTACATACTTATCTTTCCATGGTAACCCCCATTGGAAAACTGACCGACCTTCCTACCTTCAAAGAAAAGGTTCGCCAGCATCCAGATAATGTTAATTATGGTTTACTTGGTTATCCCATCTTGATGGCTGCTGATATTTTGCTTTATCGTGCAACCATAGTGCCGGTAGGCGTCGATCAGGCGCCTCATCTCGAATTCGCCCGTGAACTGGTACGCTCATTCAACTACCGGTATCATACAGATGTTTTGGTCGAACCCCAGATGAAGTCCACCAGGGTACCAAAAGTTTTAGGTACCGATGGTCAGCAAAAAATGAGCAAGAGCCTGAACAATCATATCGAACTAGCATCCACCGCTGAAGAAACCAGACAACGTGTCATGACCATGGTCACCGACCCTGCTCGCCAGCGCCGCAGCGACCCGGGAAATCCGGATGTGTGCAATGTCTATTCATTCCACAAAATTTTTTCGAGCAAAGAAGAGATCGAAATGGTGAACCGGGAATGCCGTGTGGCTGGAATCGGTTGTGTGGATTGTAAGAAAATCCTTGCACAGAATATCAATAACCATTTCGAACCCTTCAGAGAAAAGCGGATGGAATTAGATAAGAACCCTGATCAGGTGTGGGACATATTGCATGACGGTGATAAGCGTGCCAAAGTACTGGCTGAGGAAACCATGACCCTGGTACGGAAAGCCATTGGTCTTCCAGAATAATTTCTGATACAGATCCCGCTTTTTGGGGGTGAAGCAAATACATGAGAATTTGACTTCCGAAATTTCAAATAATTTCGGAAGTCAAATCATTTTTTAATTGCGTTCATAACGCGTTATTTTACACATGAGATAGCTTCGACCCGCATAGATCGCAGATATAACAATGACAGTCCGTTGTCACTGGAGAAAAATGAAGCAGTTTCGCTTGCGAAGATTGCCACGACTTGCAGAAAATGGAAGTCTCACAATAACGATAGGCTTTTCGTAGGAGAGACTAAACTTTACTTGTCACCCTGAGGAAGGAACGACCGAAGGGTCTTGCTCTGGGTTTTCGGTGCGAGATTCTTCAGTCGTTGCACTCCTTCAGAATAACATGGCATTTTGTAGGGGTTTACCACAAGGTGAAAACGAATAGGTTGTGAATTCAAGTTGTCTTCCCCGAAGCCAAACCCGAAAAAATTCTTTGTGTTCTTTGGTAAATATTTTAAGGAAAAGAGCGCAAGAATACCTCTTGCGCTCTTTTACCATCTTGCAACAGTAATCCTTATGGTTTCAGGTACTTATCAAACCATCGCAAAATATGGTTCAATCTAGCGATCCGGCGGTCGGTACGACCATCGCGCGACAACCCATGAAACTCATCTGGAAAACGCACCATTTCTGTCTCTACACCAATACGCTTGAGAGCCACATAAGCCTGTTCACCCTGCTCAATCGGGCAGCGCATATCATTCTCATTGTGAATGATTAATGTTGGTGTACGCGCATTGCCAATATACTTCATCGGCGACATTGCCCAATATTTTTCAAGATTGTCGAATGGCGCTCCGGTATTCAATTCCTGCTCAAAAGAATAATTCACATCGGAGGAGCCCCATTCACTGATGAAATTACTCACACAACGTTGTGATACACCAGCTTTGAAACGCTGAGTATGCCCAACGATCCAAAGTGTCATATAACCGCCGTAACTGCCACCTTCAACACCCATCCGGTTTTTGTCGATATACGGCAGCTTTTCTACATAATCAGTCCATGCCATCAGATCAGCGTAATCAACTCCACCCCAATTGGCATAGTTTGCCTTGGTATGGGCAAAACCATAGCCTCGTCCACCACGAGGGTTGGTGAAGAAAACCACATACCCGTGTGCTGCTAAGAAATTGAACTCATGCATAAAATAGAAACCATACTGCAGCAGCGGGCCACCATGGATACAGAGAATGGATGGATATTTCTTTTGGGGATCAAAATCTGGCGGTGTCATAATCCAGCCCTGTAGATCGTTATTATCTGCACCCTTGTACCAGACTTCTTCAACCTTCCCCAGGGTAACTTTGCTAAAGATATCCTTATTAACCTGTGTTAAAGTCTTCCGCTTTCCTGTCGCCAGGTCCTGTACGATCACCTGTGCGGGATCGCTCATGGTTCCATAATTGTATGCCAGGGTTTTCTGCTGCTTATCCACTGTCCAGCTATTGACGACACCGCCTTCCCCAACCACTGTCTGCAGGTCATTTCCCTCAATATCCACACTTTGTAAAATGCTACTGCCATGATAACTAACCGGGAAGATGATCCGTTTGTTATCGGTTGACCATATTGGACCCATTGGTTCTGGATTGGCAATGTCGTTGATCGTCCAATTTGAGACATGCACATCATATTTGTCGGTCAGGTTTTTCGGTTTAGCACTGCCATCCACCGGTACTATGAATAAACTATCATTTAAGTATTCTTCCTTTTCACACTCAGCACCAAAATATGCTACCCATTTTCCATCAGGAGAAAACCTGGGATAAGTTTTATTCCCTGAGGTTGTTGGAATTTCGTGAATCTCTCCACCTTTTGCAGAAATGGTATAGATGCCTACCTTATATGGATTTCCATCTGGATCATCCGTTCGGTTGGACAGGAAAACAATATTTTTCCCATCAGGTGACCAGGCTGGCTGTTGTTCATCATAAACTTTATGATCCGTAAGCTACGTGCCTTTACCAGTTTTTACATCAAATTTCCACAAATGCCATCTTTCATGCGGAAGATACCCCTTACCATCCAGTTTATAGAATAAGCGGTCATAATGACGATAAACCACTCCTAACTTCTTCTTTTCTTCATCTTTTTCACGTTCCAGATCCTCTTTGTCGATCTTTCTCACCATGCAAAGAAGATACTTTCCATCCGGAGACCAAATTGGAGCACCAATTTCTGCAGGCACATCCTGCAACGGTTTTGCTTCACCTCCATTTAACGATATGACAAATAATTGAGGGGGACGATTAGCGTTTCGACGATTGGAGAGAAAAGCAATAAATTTCCCATCTGGAGACCAGGCTGGTGCAACGTCAACCTGATCACCCCAGGTGAATTGTGTTGGATTTCCCTCAACGGTATCCACAAGCCATAAGTTGGAGTACTTTTTCTCTGATTTTTTATCCACTCTGTGTTGTGCATAGATGACTTTCTTTCCATCTGGAGATATGCGCACACCACTCAGAAATTGGATCTGATACAAATCTTGTGCAGTAATAGTTTTCATGTATTCCTCGGGATAATTTGATGAGGTTAAATATAGCACATTCTCTATTACATCGGCAGGGAGAAGAGAAAATGATTATAATAATCAAAAAGATCTCGGGATGATCCCGTCAATCAAATAAATACTGAGGGTATTATGAGCGATTATGATGTGATTGTTATTGGTGCTGGCCCTGGTGGCTATGTAAGCGCCATCCGCGCTTCACAACTGGGGCTTAAGGTTGCCATCATTGATAAACAGTGGATGGGCGGAGTGTGCTTAAATGTTGGTTGTATTCCTTCTAAATCTTTATTGAAGAATGCTGAACTGGCGCACACCCTGCGTGATCGTGCGGATGAATTTGGTATCTCCTTTACTGATCTGAAACTGGATTATGGTAAAGCGGTTGCCCGCAGTCGCCAGGTTTCCGACCGGCTTACTAAAGGTGTAGGCTTCCTGATGAAGAAAAATAAGGTGGATGTCTACATGGGTACTGCTAAACTTCTCGCCAAAGACCGGGTACAGGTCACTGATGCTGAGGGGAAAGTCCAGGAATTCACCACAAAAAATATCATCATTGCAACTGGTTCTTACTCCATTTCCCTACCTGGTATCACAGTGGATGGTAAACATGTACTCAGCTACAAAGAGGCCATCCTCCAGACAACGTTGCCTGAATCTGCCATTATTATTGGCGGTGGAGCTATTGGTGTTGAATTCTCCACGGTATGGAGTTCCTTTGGTGCCAAAGTAACATTGGTGGAAATGCTGCCAAACATCCTTCCTTTGGAAGATGAAGAGGTCAGTAAAGAACTGGCAAAACAATATAAACGTCGCGGTATCACTGTAATGACTGGCACCAAAGTACAATCCGTCCAGGCAACCGATAAAGGTGTCGTGGTAAAAGTATCCACTGAAGCTGGTGAACAAACCCTTGAAGCTGAACAGGCTTTAATGGCGATTGGTTTCAAACCCAATACTGCCAACCTTGGGCTCGATACCGTGGGTGTCAAACTTACTGAGCGTGGGTTTGTTGATGTGGATGATCGAATGGCGACCAATGTACCTGGTATCTGGGCAATTGGTGATGTGACAGGCAAACTGCTGCTTGCACATGTGGCATCTAACCAGGGTATTATCTGTGCCGAAAATATCGCCGGTGTAGATACCATCACATTGGACTACCGTATGATGCCGCGTACCACCTTCAGCAATCCACAGGTTGCATCCTTCGGATTAACCGAAGCCCAGGCAAAAGCTGCTGGATATGAAATTAAAGTTGGCCGTTTCAATTTTATGGCAAATGGTAAAGCATTGGGGTTGGGAGAAGGTGTTGGCTTTGCTAAGATCATCACTGATGTTAAATATGGTGAAATCCTGGGAGCCCATATGATCGGTCCAGAGGTATCTGAATTATTACCTGAATTAACCCTGGCTCAACGTATGGAATTGACCGCTGAAGAGATTTCACGCAACGTACATTCTCACCCTACCCTGAGTGAAGTCATCCTCGAAGCAGCTCATGATGCCGAAGGGCACCTCATTCACGCATAGTTCCATTTGAATTATGGAAAGATGCAAACATCCTTCATTCACGAAGGATGTTTGTTTTTTAACAATGAAGATCGATCCTGGCTGTTTCTTCCGAAAGATCGTTATACATCTCCCTATTTTTCACTATTAGCATTGACAAGATCCACTAAAATCTTGCCCAGTTCCTTTTGAACCTGGATGGCTTCTTCCCATTTACCACACCTGCGGTAGATCTCAAATAGAGCTGCGAGGGTTTCGCTCATTCCTATCAGATCATTCAATTTGTGACGAATAGTCAGAGCTTGCTGAAAATACTTTATTGCTTCATCCCATTCTGCCCGTTTCGATTGCAGACGACCAATATCATGATACGTATATGCTTTCCCGGGTTCATCACCTATTGCCTCTTTTATCTGGAGACTCTTTTGAAAGGTACTCATTGCTGGCTGCCATTTGCCCTGGTCGGTATAAAAACGACCAAGATTGTTTAATGCCAACGCCTCACCTGCACGATCACCTATCTCGCGAAAAAGGTTAAGCGCACCCTCAATATACTGCCTGGCTTCGTCCCAAAGCCCTTGCAGTGTGTTAATATTGCCCAGGTTGGAGTATGCAATAGCTATTCCGCGTTTATCTCCTAATTTTTTGCGGATCGACAGGTTTTCAATGTAATTCTTGCGCGCTTCTACCAGTTGTCCTTGCGATTCATAGATATTTCCAATATTGTTCATAGTTATTCCCTCACTTTTCGGTGCACCTAATTCACGTGCCAGGGTAAGGCTATCTTGGTAATATTTCAACGCCTTGTTCCTTTTCCCTTGTGCGATACAGATATTACCAATATTGTTCAAGGTATTTAATTTGCCTGGTTTGTCACCTAATCTCTCTTGAATATCCAGACTGGAAATATACTGTTGTAATGCTTTATCCCAATTACCCTGAATAGCAAAAACGTTTGCCATGCCAAAAATAGCATTTGCTTCGCCTTCAAGATTTTGAAACTCGCGATTTATTTGCAGACTTGTTTCAAAGCAATTCAGAGCATCATCCCATTTGCCCATTTCCTGATAGATATTGCCCATGTTGTTTAGTAGTGAACTTTCCCCTCTCCTCTCGCCAAATTCACGTTTAATTGCCAGACTGGTTTGATACCCTGCAAGCGCCTGATCCAGCTTTCCTTGATTAGCATAGATGATTGCCATATCCTGATATACTCCCCCAATTCCCCGTCTATCCCCCAACTCCTGTTTGATCTTCATCTCAATGCTGTATTCTTTTAACGCTTCATCCCATTTTCCTTGATGCTCATAAATATGTCCAATATTCCCATGAACCAGCGCAATCGCTTTACGATCGCCAGCCTCCTGTTTCATGGATAAACTTTTCAGATAATTAGCTAATGCGATATCCCAATTTCCCTGTGCTTCAGAGATCATTCCTAAAGATAGATAAGAATCCGCCTCTAGCTGGCGATATCCCCACTTTTGAGAGATTTCCCAGCTTGCATAAAAAGTATCCTTCGCTTCTTCCCATTTCCCAAGTTGATAAAGAACTGATCCTAAACCATCCAACGCAATCGCTTCATTTCGATGATCTCCTAGTTTACAGGCTATCTCCAGGCTGGTCTGATAACAATTTCTGCACTCGTCCCACCTGCCTTTTGTGTAATGGATGGAAGCTATGTTGATTAGAATGCTTCCTTCCAGGTCCAGATCACCCAGGTCACGGGCTATCAGCATACTAGCTTCTAAATTGGTATAAGCTTTTTCCCACAACCCCTGAACAGAATAAATGATCCCGATACTGTTCAACGAAATTGCCTCTCCATGCCGGTTTCCCAAATACCGGCTGATGGAAAGGCTTTTTTCGCATTTTGTCAAAGCTTCAGCCCATCTTCCCTGTATACGATAAATACTTGCAATATTGATCAGGGTAATGGATTCCCCATAAATGTCATTGAATTCTTGAAACGTTTTGAACGCAGTTTCATATTTTCCCAAAGCCTGATCGTAATGTCCCTGTGCTTCGTATGCAAGCCCTAAATTAATATATGTATTGGCGATATATTTGCTATCCTTTAGCTTGAGCCTGATTCCCAGACTCTTTTCATAATATTCAATCGCGCTAACCAAATCACCTTTACTGTAATAGCACAGCCCAATCCCTGAATAAGCAATTGCTTCACCAGCTAAGAAACCCATTTCTGTATAGATGGACAAAGCCGACTCTTCCAGTTTTATCGCCTCATCCCAATTTCCTCTTAATCTTTGAATGACACTTAACGCATCAAAGCAACTTGCCTGACCAAATAAAATATTAAGTTCCTTCATGATCTGCAAAGCAGATGTTACTTGATCTTCAGCCTGAGTCCAATTTCCTGCTTCGATGGAAATGTCAGCCATCTGCTGAAGGAGGATGGCTTCATCTTGACGTTGATCATATTCACGACATTTTTCAAGTGCAATTTTAAAAATGGATAATGCTTCTTCCCACTTTCCCTGATTTTCGAGAAGGCGTCCTTTTCTAACCAGCACAAAAGTTTTTGCATATTCTCCCTGGTCTTTTTCAGCAATCTGCAAGCTGATTTCAAGGTATTTTTCTGCTTCAGACCATTTCCCCTGCTTTTGAAATAGATCGCTGATATGCACCAAAGTATCGATTTCATCAATTTGAATTCCAATCTGCTTCTGTATCGTCAAACTTTTTTGATACTTTTCCAGTGCGATATCCCACTTCTCCTGGCTGCTATACAGATTGCCCAGACAATTCAGAGTATAGACAACTTGAGGAAGCGCATTCATTTCCCGGGCAATTTGATATGCAACATGAAAATGAGTTTCTGCCTGTTCCCAATCTGCATTTAATTTATTGAACTCTGCCAGACCAACTAACGCACTATATTGTCCCTGTTGGTCAGAGATTTTTCTGGCAAGTTCAAGATTCGATTGAAAAGTATTAGCCGCATCTTTCCATTTCCCCAGTGAGGAGTAAATCCAACCAATTTTATTTTTCACCGCCATTTCATCAACCGGGCTATCTACTTGATGAAAAATGTGTAATGCAGCACTAAATTTAGTCAGTGCCTGTTCCAGGTCTCCCTTTCTTTCAAGCGTGGTTCCAACGAATTCAAGGATTTTTGCTTTTCCATAGGGATAAGCCAGCTCATCTTCGATCTCTATTGCCTGCTCAAAATATTTGATTGCTTCATCCCATTTTCGCTGTTGTAAAGAAACAATTCCAAGGTCACCTATTGATTGAGCTTCTTCATATTTTCCTGCAGCCGTTCTGGCAATTTGGAGACATTCTTGAAAACACGAAACTGACTCATCCCAGCGATTCTGCAAAAAATATAGTAAGCCAATAGAAGATAGAACTTCATACTCAAGAAGCCGGTCACCAGCTTCTTTAGATTTTTTCAACGCGACCTGGTAATGAACAGCTGCATCATTCCATTGATATTGCAGCTTATGGCAGGTTCCCATCGCTATTTCGACAGAGATTTCCAGCGGAATATTTTTAATTTCTCGAGAAATTTGCAAAGCTTTTTCAAGTGTAGTTAATGCATCTTTCCATTGATGAACATTTTGTTGGATTGTGGCAACAATGATTAGTGCTTGAACTTCTTCTTCCTTTTTCCCCAATTTGCGGATGATCTGCAGTGCTGACTTATATTGCACGATTGCTTCTGCATTATTCTCCTGACATAAGAAAAGATAACCAAGCTCACTGTTGGCCTTGCTTTCGTTTTCCAGGTCACCTGCAAGATGAAACCTTGAAATGCTCTCTCCATAGAGTTGTTTGGCTATTCTCCATTTTCCCAGAAGAAAATAAAGATTGGCAAGATTAAACTTGCTGGTAGCTTCACCCTTATGATCTCCGAGTTTGGTTTGAATTTCAAGGCTTTTTCTATGATAGGCAACCGCATCCAACAACTTTCCCGCTTTACCGTACACAACGCCAAGGTTATTTAAAATCTGAGCCTCAAAGGGTTGGTTCAAGGTTTTGCGAGTCGCAATTAACGCGGTCTGCAATTGTTCAATCGCTTCGTGAAATTTACCAGAAAGATAATGAATAAAAGCAATATCATTCGCCAGGAAAGCTTGAAGGTGCAATTCCAAAGGCTCTTTGTTGAGTTCATCCCAAATCTTAAGAGCTTCATCCCAATTTCTGACGGAATAGAAGGTTCTCCCCTTTAAATATTTCACCCACTGTTTCTGTTCAGAAGTCAGCGCTTCATACTCAGATGGGGATAGATCCAGTAAATTACTAAATTTTGATTGATCTATCCCACTCATAAATAAACTGGTCGCTTTTCGTAACTTTTCCAGAGGTTTAAAATTTTCTGCCGGTTCAAAAAAACCATTACCCAATAGATCTGGAGAAGATTCTCTTTTTGGAACGCTTTTCCCACTTAAGTTAACTGTGATAGATTCAACAAGCCGTTCAAGGAAAGAGTTTTGAGGTTTCTTCATATTCAGGAAGGCTTCTTTCTACAATATGTTTGAAGGAGAAAACAATTAATCTTTATTACTATTCTATGAATAAATGTCGGGGGCAAAGTCGCAGATCAGATTTTCCCACCAATAAGAGTGATCTGTATGTGAAATGCAAGGTATGATTATTTATAGCATATCTTAATGAAATCAAAACATGCTAGCTGGTCATTCTGATCATTTTCAAGGAAAACAACCTAACTGATCACACATTAAGTTTGATAGTTCTTATCACAAGGGATGTAATTGATAACAAGTGATCGGTATATCCAAAATCAATTGTCTTACGATTCTCAAACGAATTAACGTAGGTGCAGACAATCAATTTTTATTACACTTTGATAGTAAAGATGGGTGAAAATGGCGGCTCTTAAGATTCGATCTTTCCAATAGAGAAATAACAGTGAAAACCCTACAGAATCACTTCTATAGGGGGGTAAAATCACTGATATACAGGAGCGAGTAAAAGTTGCCAATCCTGAAACATAAAATTAATGACACTTTTCCACCCATGCTCTTACGACATGGAAAAATTGAACCAGTGGTACCAGTTCAGCAATCTGCTGAGGATTACGAAAAATTTGACACGAAACCAAAGGAAATTTATATAACACTGGAAATCCTTGAAAATGCAGGTCATGCTGATTCATCCCTCGAAATAACAGAAAACCTGGAGAGGAAATTCAAATTAGTATGAGAAAATGACATCTCCTGATTTCTTTGACATCAAAAATATGGAGTAAAAAATGGCTGCTATCACGAAAGAGTCTGCACTTCAATATCATCACTTGAACGATATACCCGGAAAACTTGAGATTATTCCAACGAAACCTCTGGAAACACAATTGGACCTCGGATTGGCTTATACCCCTGGTGTCGCCTACCCAGTAATAGAGATCGCCAATGACCCAATGCTTGCTTATGAGTACACCAACAAAGGTAATCTAGTAGCGGTCATCTCAAACGGAACTGCCATTCTTGGACTTGGAGATCGCGGTGCTTTGGCAAGCAAACCCGTCATGGAGGGAAAATCGGTCCTTTTCAAAAAATTTGCTGATGTTGATAGTATTGATATTGAATTGGATTCACATGATCCAGACCGGGTGATCGATGTTATTGCGGCGATTGGGCAGTCTTTTGGCGGGATCAACCTGGAGGATTTTAAATCTCCGGAATGTTTCTATATTGAGAGAAAACTTCAAAACATGCTGGATATACCAGTTTTTCATGATGACCAGCATGGAACTGCGATCATCTTAGGAGCAGCTTTACTTAATGCCCTTGAGATTTCTGGTAAGAAGATTGATGAAATAAAAATAGTGTTTTCTGGTGCCGGGGCAGCTGCTATTGCATCTGCTAATCATTTTGTGAAGATCGGCGTACCTAGAAGCCACATCTGGATGTGTGACATAAAAGGTCTCATCTATGAGGGGCGTAAGGAAGAGATGTTTCCTGAAAAGGAAATCTTTGCTCAGGGGGATCATCCAGGCACTTTAGCTGAAGCTTTGGAAGGTGCAGATATGTTTGTTGGGCTTTCGACTGCAAATATCGTATCGGGTGAAATGCTCTCTCGTATGAGGCAATCTCCTGTGATTTTTGCAATGGCAAATCCCGATCCTGAAATAAAATATGAACTTGCCAAAAAAGCCCGTCCAGATGCAATTATTGGAACCGGACGTTCTGATTACCCCAATCAGGTAAATAATCTGCTTGGATTCCCGTACATATTTCGAGGGGCTCTGGATGTCAGAGCGCAATCGATCAATGACGAAATGAAAATTGCAGCATCGAACGCCCTTTCTGCTTTGGCAAGGGAACCCGTATCAAAAGAAGTACTAAAAGCCTACAACCTTGATCATCTCGAATTTGGAAAGGATTATGTGGTTCCAAAACCATTGGATAAAAGAGTCTGTTTATGGGAAGCACCTGCAGTTGCCAAAGCAGCCGTTAACAGCAATGTTGCTCGAATTTCGTTAGATGAAAGTGAATATGTGAAGAAACTTGAAACCCGCTTGCAGATTTGACGTTGGAAGAAACATAAAAAACGATCAGGATTCATAAACTCTGCTGAATCACCTCAACTGCTCTTTCTACTGCAGCAGATAATATTGATTACATGCTAGTAAATAGCATAAGCCCATGGTACCAGAGATTCTTCAGAAGTCATCTGAACTTGTAAAGGTTTATATTCTACAATCACTTTTGACACTGCTGTTCGAACCTGTTCGCTGGTTTATGCCTCCACAGCAATAAATGGATCTCAGCTCGTGAAGTTTATCATCACATAAAACTGGTTGATCTGGGTGAACCTGATGCAGCCGGTTTGTGCCTTTATTTTCACAGGCACGAACACAACTAACCTTTTCAGGCATCTTTACTGATTTTGATGTTTCGATGGATATTATGATCGCATGATGTTCTTTTACTGCGTACAAGCGCCAGTTCCAATGCCTCTACAGGAAGAGGAATGAAAACGAAAGAACTAATTTACAAAAATGATGTACTTAGTTTTTTTCAAACACTTCCTCAATTGGATTCGCGATTTTCTCTTGGATGGTTCGATCTTCAAAATTCCCCGTTTACAAAAACGGGGAATTTAGAATCAACTCATTTGACCCTACGAAATATCTTCTTCCATAATTTCGCAGCCATGCGTTGGTAATTGCTTTTTGGTTTCGCCGCCAGTTTTTCAGGTGCACTCAACCATGAGGTGTCAATTTCTGCCACTTCGATATCACTGCCAGAGTACATGTGGAGGAATTGATTTAGAATATAATCCACTCCCCGTCTTTGTACATGCCTGCCGTCTTCAAGCATAAAATCACTTGACCGTTCAGCGGTTGCAACAATTTCATAGGAATGAAAATACATAACATCTGGATGTGCTTCCACAAATTCTGAAACAGCAGCCCGTATCCTTGATTTCGATTCATTATTTGCCACCCGAATATCACTGGCTGTCATCGTGGCGTGTAATGGCACAGGTGAAACTGTCAATAATAACCTCGCCTTAGTTTTTGTTTTGATGATTTGATAAATGCGTTCAAGGTCAGAAATCATATCACCTACTGTAAGCCGATAGAAGAAGATATCTTTTTCCTCTAAGATCGATGGAGGTGGAATTTGCCGGTATATCCGTCCTGTCTTGCTATCTTTCCACGCTTCTATCAGTCCTAAAGTGATCACAAATAAGTCAGCAGATTGGAAGATCTCATCTGCTTGTTTATCTAATTCATTACTCCATTTTTCCAGTTTTTCTGGAGTGTCGAAGAATTTCGTATACGATTTATATGGATGTACGTACCCCTGTTCAACTTTCCAGAAAGGTTCTTCTACCGTTCCATCTTCACAGTTGAAAATTCTTTCAAACTCCTGCCTAATTGATGAAGTATTGTAATAAAGCCCTCCGGGATGCATCGTACCATTAAGATGCAGTCGTTCCATTGCTTCAGCAAGTTCTTGAGCAAAACAACTTCCAATCGTAATGATGCGTGTATCCTTATGAATAATGGGATTAGGTTCGTATTGAATATGTGCCCCACGCTCACTCCACTGCATGACATGAGGAAGTTCCCAGGTCCAATATTTACTTGAAAGTTTTGCCATAATTGCCTCGAATTATTAAATAAATTTTAACCTGATCAACGCGAAAAATACCATTCGCACCAGCAACCAGCCGTGCTTCCAACGTTGGATATTTGTAGTTCCATACTTTCGTTCTCTATACCGGATAGGCAAGTCGATTATTTTCATATTTTGGCGCGCTGCACCGAACAAAAGATCAAAATCACCAAAGGGATCAAAATCACCAAAATATGCCCGATTGGCAGCAATTCGCTCGTAACCACTTTTCCAAAGAACCTTCGTGCCACACAAGGTGTCTTTTACTGGTTGTCCCAGCAGCCAGGTGAAAGCCATACTGAAAAGTTTATTCCCCACGAAGTTAAGTGGTCTCATGGCGTTCTCTTCCATGGGATAAACCAGCCGTACTCCATTGATAAAATCACCCTTGCGAGAAACCAGAGCTTCATAAAACCTTGGCAGATCTTCAGGAGGAACAGTAAGGTCCGCATCGAGTATCATCAGGATATCTCCAGAAGCATGTGCAAATCCCATTCTTACAGCATCGCCTTTCCCTTTTCCTGTCTGCTGCAACACCTTAATGTTTCGTTCTGGATATGACTTTGCAACTTGCTGGATTTTTGCATACGTTTGATCGGATGAATTACCCTCGACAAAAATGATTTCCGTTCCCGATCCCATTTCTGGAACCCGCTTTACAATCGCTTCAATATTCCCTTCTTCATTTCGTGCTGGTACAACAACTGTTACTGAATATTTATCATTCCCTTTTATCGTAGCAGGTCTTGCTAAAATAAAGTTGGTCAATGAAAGTTCAGTGAATGGCCATAATCGCACAAGCACCTTGTTAAAAAATGGCGAAATTATTGGTATTCTTACTGGGAAGAGCACCTCTGTCCATGATCGCAATTTTTCAAAATTCGTTAATTGAAAAAGATTATTAACATCCTGTACGGTAAACCAGTTTTGCTCTAAATTAGGTTTGGCTAATCCAATTCTTTCTGCAATCCACAGAGGAAGTTGCCACAAACGGCTATAAGTATTGATTAAAATCCGGGTGGTAGGATTACACAATGGGATTAATTGAATAAGTACATCCTGCACATCCCACAGGTCGTTGATGAGGTCACTCAAGATGATCACATCAAAATCACCAAAAAGACACAACTGTTGTACATCAGATGCAACAAAGGTAATTTCAGGGTGCTTCTCCTTAGCCATGTGCAACATGCCAAAGGAAAAATCCACACCAACACCAAAAGACGGTTTAGCAGCAGCAAGCAGATCACCCGTTCCACAACCCAATTCCAGAACACGCAGCCCGGGAGCAACCAAATTTTTTACAACTTCTTCCAGACGGTTATGATAGGCATTCCCCCATCCTCTCCAATGTTGCATCTTTTTTGCGACACTCTGCCAGTGAGTTCGTCGTGTTAATTGGTATGTCGAATATTGTTCCATTGTAATTTATTTTACTTGTACTGAATGAAACTGTCGACGGTATAATTTTTGAATGAACATGAAAACGAGTACATACGAAATCTCACATAAATTTCCCCCATATCTTTGATTCTTGTGTTATAATCTTCGTTCGCTGTAAATGAGAATTCAAGCTAGGATGTGGTTATCATGAATGATATTTTGAAATCAGTAGAAACCCCTGTCAATCCAGAAATTCCCGAACTGGCTCCTGGAGACAGTGTTTCAGTACATGTAAAAATCAAAGAAGGAAACCGCGAACGTATTCAGGAATTTAAAGGGATCGTTCTATATACCCATAATAATGGCAACAGCTCTACATTTACTGTTCGCCGTTTGGCAAGCAATGGTATCGGTGTGGAAAGAACATTCCTTACCCGCTCACCTCGCGTCGCCAAAGTGGTCGTAGAACGGCACGCCAAAGTACGCCGTGGTCGCCTGTATTTCTTGCGTGATCTTACAGGTAAAGCCGCCCGCCTTAAACAGAAATACTAAATCACAAATTTTTCCTATACCTGGGTACAGCCCAACGCCGGGGTTGTGCCCTTTTTATTTTTAAATGCCCCCACATTCTGGTAAAACCAGCCTATTCCCATTAGAATAATTGATTATATTTCATTTATTCGAGGGTTTACAGTGCAAATATCAGCATCTCCAATAAATAATTCATCTATGCATGGAAAGACCTGCCTGATCACTGGTGCAACATCTGGAGTAGGATTGGAAACTGCTCGTGGATTGGCGGCGATGGGTGCCCGACTGTTCATCCATGGCAGAGATCCTCAAAAAGTGGATGCAACATTAGAAGATATTCATAGTTCTACTGGTAATGATGCTCTCATTCCCCTGATAGCAGATCTTTCAAGCCAGGCAAATATTCATCAGATGTCAAAAATTGTTTGTCAAGAAACGGATAACCTTGACGTTTTGATCAATAACGCTGGTGCGGTAAATATGACACGCCAGCTCTCCCCCGATGGGATCGAAATGACTTTTGCGGTGAATTACCTGGCTTATTACCTGCTCACATTTTGCCTGGCAGACCTTCTTCTTGCCAGTAAACCCTCTCGAATCATCAATGTCTCTTCTTCTGCACATGGTTATACCGGACTTGAAGTTCTAGACGATCCCATGTTTGAAAATGATTATGAGGGCTGGCAGGCATATTCACGTTCAAAATTGTGCGAACTATTATTCACCTACGAATTAGCTTCGCGGCTTGATGGAAGTGGCGTTACTGTTAACGCTCTTCACCCCGGATTTGTCAATTCGAACATCGGTAAAAATAATACCCCTGAGCAACTTGCCACTACCCCTCTAAGGGTATCGGGCACTCTTACCAACCAGGAAGGAGCCCAAACGAGTATTTACCTGGCTTCTTCTTCAGAAGTGGAAGGGGTTTCTGGCAAATATTTTGTCAACTGCAAACCGATAGCTTCATCCGAAGTCTCTTATAATAAAACAGCTTCTCTTCATTTATGGGAAATTAGCGCCCAATTAACAGGACAAGACCCTGATAGATTTGGAAAATCCAGGAGAACTGAATGCAAAAACCTTTAGTCGGCATTGCTGCAGATCGCGTTCCTTCTCCCACCCATGGTTTACGGGTGGAATTGCCTGATAAATACATCGAAGCAATCATCGAATCTGGTGGGATTCCCCTGTTGATCCCCATCGGTCTGATTGAAAACGATCTTGTTGAATTGATCAGCAGGATCGATGGAGTACTTTTAGCAGGGGGAGGGGATATCGAACCCTCATTATTCACTGGCGAACACCACCCCAGTATATATGGGATCAACCTTGAACGAGACGAACAAGAGATTAAGTTGACAAAACTAGCTTTGCAAACTGGCATTCCCTTGCTGGGTATTTGCCGTGGCATCCAGGTAATGAATGTTTCCATGCAGGGAGGATTGTATACTCACCTGTTGGATCAAGTTCCTCACTCACTACAGCATAGTACCGATAAATGCTTACCCCGCGATTTTTTGGCTCATACAGTACATATTACACCTGGCAGCCAGCTTTATCACATCATCAACCAGGAAGAAATATCTGTGAACAGTCACCATCATCAAGGGATCAACTACCCAGCAACAGGATTGAACTCCACTGCAGTTGCTCCGGATGGTGTGATTGAAGCAGTGGAAAATGAAAAAATGCCATTCTTTTTGGGTGTACAATGGCATCCAGAGTGGTTGATGCAGCACGCGCACGCCCAGGCATTATTCCATGCATTCATCGAGGCTGCATTACAATATCATCATGACAGATCATCCTCTTGATTCATTATCAACAAATTTAAAAAACAACAACTCTTCACCGGTACCTATCGGAATATTTGACTCTGGCGTAGGAGGATTATCCGTCTTGCGGCATATTCGCAAACAACTTCCTACACATTCCATCTATTACCTGGCTGATCAGTTGCATGTTCCTTATGGTCCCCGCTCGTTGGAAGAAGTAAGAGCTTTTTCCATCGCTATTACACGCTTCCTATTGAAAAAAGGTGCTCGTGTTATCGTGGTCGCCTGCAACACAGCTTCTGCTGCTGCATTGCACACCTTGAGGGAAAAATTCCCAGATATTCCCTTTGTAGGGATGGAACCCGCTGTTAAACCCGCCGCCAGCCACACTGCTTCCGGAGTGGTTGGTGTACTGGCTACACCGGCAACCTTTCAAGGTGAGCTATTCGCTTCTGTTGTAGAACGCTATGCCCAGGGCATCAAGATTATGAAATCCACCTGCCCCGGGCTTGTGGAAGAGATCGAAGCCGGGCGTGTTAATGATATTCGTGCAAAAGAGATACTGCATCAGGCATTGGATCCCATGTTGCAACAGAATGTTGATACTATCGTTCTGGGATGCACACATTACCCCTTCGCCCTTGAACAGATCAGGGAAATTATAGGACCAAATGTAGAAGTCATCGATCCCTCCCCCGCCATTGCCAGACAGACAGAGCGAATGATCAACCAGATAGGCTGGCAAGGGCAGCAGAACTCCCCTGCTGATGTAACGATTTTTACCAGTGGCTCAATTTCCACCCTGGAGCAACTTCTGCCAAGCCTTCTACCAGAAAAATTTCCCGTAAAACAGGTAAACTGGGAGGAAAATCTTATCATCGAGCAAAAAAGTACTGAACAATAAATTGAAAATGTTACAATGCAATTAATGTTGCACAAGGAAAAATGAATGTCTGATAAAAATGTGCCATTTCATCAAGTAAATTTTATTACAGTAGATGCCATTGGTGAACCAGGGGAACGGATTTTCTTTTTACAGGCGAAAACAGAAGATCAGACGATCAGTTTGCTTTTAGAAAAAGCTCAAGTTGAAACTCTGGCAGTTGCTTTAGCAAAGCTTTTGACAGAACTCGCCAGTAAAAAACCAAATGTAAAAGAAGTAAGCTTCGACTTCGAAGAAGAGAAAATGCATATCCAACCCCCGGTTGATCCCTTGTTTAGAATCGGTGAAATGGGAATGGCTTATGATGAAGAATTCGACCAGGTAGTTCTTGTTTTACAAGAGGTAAAATTTGGTGATGTAAACTCCGAGAATGCCCAAAAGCTTGGTTTACGATGTTCTCGCCAGCAAATGGCTTCTCTCAGCAGTTGGGCATTAGAGATCGTATCACGCGGACGACCTCTCTGCCCACTATGCAATCAGCCTATGGAAAAAGATCATCTCTGCCCAAAGAAAAATGGACACAGGCATTGATTTCAGCGATTCATTCACTGGCAATCATGAAATGATCACCGCCCTCCAGCATGGCATCCTTCAACTGGAGGGTCAGTTCTTAAATAGCTCTAATTACACATTTCTCGGAAGATTAACCTTTGAAGGGAAAACGATTCGGGTGGTATATAAACCCCGCAAAGGTGAGCAAGCTTTATGGGATTTTCCGATAGGCACTCTCACAAGGCGTGAAGTAGCATCGTATCTCC
This sequence comes from Anaerolineaceae bacterium, assembly GCA_034429195.1. Lineage (GTDB taxonomy): Bacteria > Chloroflexota > Anaerolineae > Anaerolineales > Anaerolineaceae > UBA4782. The sequence goes on along the minus strand of DAOUGQ010000016.1, from coordinate 165,739 downwards.
TCAGCAATACGCTGGGATGGGATCTTGTGCCCCCGTGCATCTATCGCAACCGGAAAACCCCTTTAGGGGCAGGCTCGCTGCAGGTATTTGTTGAGCATGATCCTGATTATCACTTTTTTCGCTTTAGCAAAGAAGATAAGGAACTTCTACGACCTCTGGTACTGTTTGACCTGATCTCCAACAATGCAGATCGGAAGGGAGGGCATGTGTTTTTTGATGCCCGGCATCATCTCTGGGCGATCGATCATGGTCTTTGTTTTCATGTAGAAGATAAATTACGTACTGTCATATGGGATTTTGCTGGGCAGGAAATACCGGTAGTTCTGTTAAAGGATATACAAAGCCTGATTGATAGATTGGAACCTGAAAGTGAGTTGTATAACGAATTTAGCAAGCTGATCAGAGTGAGTGAAATTCGCGCGATGGTGAAACGTTGTGAGTACTATATCATGAATCCAATCTTTCCCTTTCCCACCAAAGAACGCAGACCATACCCCTGGCCTCCGATATAGGCTGTGCAGTGAAAGGTTCGATCATTCTTAGACCAGGCGAGTAACTGACCAATCGTCATGAAAAGCATTAAAAATATAAAATTTCTTCCTTCATGTCCCTGGTACTCTTGAGGGAAAATTTTTCGGATTATCTCCCGATAAAGGCACAAAACATTCTTATGATTTATTGATATTCCAACAGGTACATCCCATCCCAATGCTTTATAATAAACCCATCACACACTAGAGGTAATCATGAAAGAGATTAAATTAGTCCTGGTCGGATTTGGAAATGTTGGCAGGGCTCTAGCCCGCCTTTTACAACGAAAATCTGTGCTGATGAAATCACAATACAATCTGACCTGGAAAATTACCGGCATCGCAACTGGTAAACACGGCATGGCGATCAACCCTGATGGTCTTGATGTGGATAAAGCCATTGAACTTGTCGAATCTGGTCAATCATTGGATCAGCTTTCGACTGTAAAGAAACCTGCTGATATCCCGGCTTTCATTCGCGCCTGCCCCGGCGACGTCCTGTTCGAAAACAGCCCGGTGAACCATCTCACGGGTGAACCTGCCATCACACACCTGCGTACAGCTCTTGAAATGGGTATGCATATCATCACTGCCAATAAAGGTCCGGTGGTGCATGGGTATAAAGAACTCACCAGCCTGGCTGCCAGTAAGGGTAAGCAATTTCGATTTGAGTCAACCGTCATGGATGGTGCCCCTATCTTCTCCTTGCATCGCTCCACCTTGCCTTCAGCAGAATTGCGTGGTTTCATGGGGATCCTCAATTCCTGCACCAATCTGCTATTGGAACGGATGGAAAATGGTGAAACACTCGATGAAGCAGTGCAATATGGCGCTTCGATTGGCATCACTGAAACCGATCCGTCCGGTGATATTGATGGTTGGGATGCAGCCATTAAAGTTGCGGCGCTGGTAACTGTTTTGATGGACATCCCACTCAAACCGCAGGAAGTAGATCGGGAAGGTATTCGCGGGATCACCCCTCAGATGCTTGCTGAAGCAAAGAAATCTGGTGAACGCTGGAAATTAGTTTGCCGTGCCACCCGCCAGGGTGACCATGTTCAGGCGAGCGTGAAACCCGAAAAAGTCTCTTCTGCCTCTCCACTCTATAGTGTCAATGGCACCAGTTCGTTCATAGTTTTTGAAACCGACGTACTTCCCGGACTTGGAGTTCTTGAATCAAATCCAGGGCCGGTAACTACCGCATTTGGTTTGCTGGCAGATATGCTAAACATTTATCAAACCAGGTAAAATGGCAAATATCGTTTTGGGCATTGGAACCAACCTGGGAGATCGATTGCAAAATCTACATGATGCAGTCGTTCTCCTCTCCCCTGAAGTACAGGTCACAAAATTTTCGGATGTTTACGAAACGGAACCCTGGGGATTCTCTGAACAACCACAGTTCCTTAATCAGGTGCTTCTAGCGAAGACTTCTCTGGAACCCTTGGCATTGCTCAAATATTTAAAACACATTGAGGCTTCACTCAAACGTGAAGCGACGTTCCGATATGGTCCACGAATCATCGATCTTGATATTTTGTTATATGATGACCTTGTCATGCACACAGATACTCTCACCATTCCTCATCCACACATGACAGAGCGCGCCTTTGTGATGGTTCCACTTGTTGCCATAGCCCCTGATCTGATCCACCCGGAAAAGAAATTATCCATGCATGAAATTGCACAACAGATCGATATCACAGGAGTTACACTTTACCAACCAGCAAAAAAGAAAAGTAGGGGGGAAGAATGAGTCCAAAACTTACTTATCCACTTCCCTGGGGAAGCCGTACCTTTATCATGGGTATCTTGAATATCACACCCGACAGTTTCTCGGGTGATGGTTTGATCCAACAGGTCGATGTCGTCAAAGCTGCACTGGCACGAGCTCAAAATTTTGTTCAGGCTGGCGCAGATATTCTTGATATTGGAGGGGAAAGCACACGACCGGGTTCAACTTCGGTGACCGCCCAGGAAGAGATAAAGCGTGTGCTGCCAGTAATTAGAGCAATTCGCGATTCTGGATTAGATGTGATCCTCTCAATTGACACCTATAAGGCGGAAGTTGCGCATGAAGCATTAGAAGCCGGGGTTGATTGGGTGAATGATGTATGGGCATTGCGGGCAGACCCAGACATGGCTTCTGTGGTATCTCGGCATAAAGCACCAGTCATCTTAATGCATAACCGCAGTAAACCTGATAATGCGTTTCTTGATAAACGATTGGGCGGAATTCACCTTGGAGCAAGATACGAAAACCTGATCGAAGACATAAAATCTGAACTGCTTGCCAGTGTCAGTCTGGCACATCAGGCTGGCATCCGCTCTGATCATATCATCCTGGATTCCGGCATTGGCTTTGGGAAGTCAGTTGAAGATAATCTTGAACTGCTCAACCGGCAGAATGAGCTTTGCTCGTTAGGTTATCCCATCCTTCTGGGTCCATCACGAAAATCTTTCATTGGGTACACTCTGGATGCTGAACCACAAAAACGACTGGAGGGTACTGCTGCCGCTATCGCAATTGGCATTGCACGTGGAGTGGATATCATCCGCGTGCATGATGTTGAAGTAATGGTAAAAATTGCCCGCATGGCAGATGCCATTGTGCGGCGACAAAACCCAGGCAGGTAAATACGAGCCAGATTTCCTCCCTGCAAACCCCATTGTTTGGCACTATTCCTGGTGACCTTCTGGATGATTTTTTTCGGCGGCCCAAGATCGATTTGCACCGGCATCGTGAAGGAGCTATTAGATTGGCAACACTGTTGGAGCTTGCTCCTTCGATTCCCAATCTTGCGTACACCAGAGATGAGATCATTCGCATGGTACAAATTCAACCCGAAGATGCTCATACCTCAAGCGCATTCTTAAGCAAATTTGGCCTCCTCCGTCAATTCTATGTTTCCAAAGAGATCATTCAGCGAACCACAGTGGAAGTTCTGGAAGATGCAGCCGTGGATCATGTGATATATCTGGAGCTACGCATCTCTCCTACCGCTTTGAGTGCTGCAGGTGCAGGAAATTATTCACAAGTGTTAGAATGGGTGCAGCAGGCAGCATTACCATATGCAAAGCAGTTAAATTTACAAGTTCAATTCATTGTTTTGATAAACCGCCATGAATCTCTGAATGAAGCTGCAAGAATTGTTGATCTGGTGATCGAGAGAAAAAGTGAAGGATATTGTGGGATCGACCTGGCTGGTGATGAAGCAGCCTTTTCTGGAGAAGCTTTTATCCCTCTCTTTGCAAAAGTAAAAAAAAGCGGATTGCATCTAACGGCGCATGCTGGTGAATGGGGACCAGCAGAAAATATTCAAATTGCCATTCATGAATTTGGTGCAGAACGCATTGGTCATGGCTGTCATATCATAGATAATCCTGCTGTATCCGAATTTGCTCGAGAGCAGAATATCCCCTTTGAAGTTTGCCTGAGCAGTAATTATTTGAGTGGTGCGGTAAATAACTTAAGCCATCACCCTGTTCAAAAAATGCTGGCTGAAGGTTTGCAGGTTACCATCAATACTGATGACCCTTCCATTCAACAAACATCCCTTTCTTTAGAATGTGCATTGGCGTTATACCAGAGAAATCTTACCAGATACCAGATTGCCCAATGCATGATTGCAGCTGCGCATGCTTCCTTTCTGTCACAAAATGAAAAATTTATTCTGGCAGAACGTATTGCACAGGGTTGGCAAGATATCTTATCGCCAATATGATGATGCAGGCAAATCAAGAAAGAAAAATCTGGTAATATAATATAGAATTATTGTAAGTTCCCTATCAGGAGACATTATGAATATTTTAGTAACCAATGATGATGGCGTACATGCACCCGGGCTGCTTGCACTGGCGTTGTCATTAGAACCATTAGGTAAAGTGATCATTGTAGCGCCCGATCGAAATTGGTCAGCTTCTGGTCATTCAAAAACTTTGCATCGACCTTTGCGTGTTAAGTCAGTTAACCTTTCAGATGGTGTCCAGGCGTATGCTTGCGATGGTGCACCTTCAGATTGTGTGGCACTGGTCATGCTTGGGTTGCTTCCTGAACCAATAGACCTTGTGGTAACCGGGATCAATCCTAATGCTAATCTTGGACACGATGCCACTTATTCTGGAACTGTAACCGCTGCCATGGAAGCCTGCATCTGGGGAGTTCCAGCGATTGCCATGTCAGTGGATGCCCCGGAATATCTTGAAGGACCCATTGACTATACCGGTGCAGCCTGGGTGGCAAGCAAAGTGGCTGAAATGGTAATCAAAAATGGATTGCCCAAAGAAATCATTCTCAATGTAAATGTGCCCTATTTACCTGTTGAACAGTTAACGAGTTTTCACATTACACGCCAGGGATTACGCATCTACCAAGATGCACTTCTACGACGTGAGGATCCGCGCGGACAGCCATATTATTGGATCGGTGGTGAGGCACCTACAGGCGTGCGCGAACCAGGCACTGATATAGGAGACCTTGCAGATGGTTTTGTAACAATCACTCCCATTCAACTTGATCTGACTGCACATCAGTTCATAGAACCATTATCGCAATGGGATTGGTTGGGTGAAGAAAATCATCAGGAATGAACCTTTTGTCAACAAAAGTTTGCGTTCACTCCTCTTCACTTCTATAATAAAGAAAGGTTGGCTAAAATGAACCAAAAATCACAACTGGAGGAACCAATGGATTTCACTGTACGTGAGTGGATGGTCACATTGATCGTCTATGTTGACCCTGACGCTACCGTAAAGCAAGCCCTTTCTTTAATGCGTCGTCGATATATTCATAGCCTTATCGTAAAGAAAAGCGAAAAAAACCCTGAATACGGGATTGTCACTTCAACAGACATCAGTGATAAGATCATCGCCTCTCGCCACAATCCAGCAGAAATGTTGGTGCGTGATATCATGACCACACCCATCACAACTGTCTCTGAAAGTACCAGCTTGCAAGAATGCGCACAAATTATGAAAAAGCTTAGAGTTCACCATTTACCAGTAACAAGCGATAATGGCGAATTAATAGGCATGATTTCAGCAACAGACTTTTTAGTTGTTGCAGAAGCCATGTCAATCTAAAACTAAATATCTTTCTCTCAAGCCGCGCTTTCCAGCGCGGCTTTTTGTTTGTCTATTCACATATCACTCAAAATCAAAAAAGCGTGCATTATAATTGGAAAGGATATTTCTATTATGTACAAACGAATCTTTTTTCTTTCCATTTTTCTTCTAGTTCTGATGCTTTTCCCTTCTTCTACAGCATCAGCGCAGGATACTCCTCCAACTTCTCCCTGGGATATCATCTCGCAAACAAATGTGTGGCGAGAATCCTATGGATATGCTGATCTTACCGTTGATGGTATTTTGATGGCAACAGCACAATCTACTGCAGAGATTATGGCTAGTTATCAAAGCTGCACGCACCTTGCAAGTATGGGCTATCCAAATGCTTCTGCCCGGGCGATGGCGGCTGGCTATGGTGGCGGTGCAACAGCTTTTGTGACCGAAAATATCGCCTGTGGTGTCAGTGCGTTTCCCGACCTGTATTCTACTTATTGGGCTGATTACGAACACTTGCGTCCAGTGAATGGTCCACAGGCTGGGCTATACACCCATGCGGGCGCAGGTGCAGCACAAGATTCTACTGGCAAATGGTACTATGTGCTTCAGGTAGGGTATACCAGCGGCTCTTATAATGCCAGCACGACAGTGCCAACCCTCCCAGGAGGAATCACCGCTACATTTGGACCCACCACCGATCAACGTGTCTTTGAAATTGTAACCGCAACAGCAAATTCAGATGGTTCGATCATTCATGTAGTCCAGCCAGGACAGACGCTTTGGGGAATTGCAGACACATATAAAGTGGATGCAGCCACAATAAAAGCACTCAACGGTATGACAGTCGATACCATCTATCCGAACCAAAAATTAATCATCCGGACAGCGTTTACACCAACTATATCACCTACCATCACAGAGACACCCAAACCTGCCACGCGCACACCCCGACCAACCAGCACGCCGCTACCCCCCACTCAAACCCCCATTCCATCGATGACACCTACACCAACCAGGGCGCCCCTGTTTCCTGAGATTACATTCATGCAGGGAAACCGCCGGATCCTTGGGTTTGGTATCATTGTGATCTGTGCTGCCGGATTGGTCTTTTTAGTTCTCAGCGGCAAGCAAAGACGTTGATCATAAGTTGGTACCACTAATTATTCCTGTAATAAAACGAAACGATTTCACTTGCCAGTTTTCACTCCGATCAAAGCGAAACAGCCTTTAATACGAGGGATTGTTTCATTCTTTACGAACAAGGGTACGCAATGACAGCAGTGGTGTCATCATGAATGCAGAGAAGTGATCTTCGACTGTAGCATGGTATGGTCAGAGTTCTTGTAAAGTGCGGTCATTTTCCAGACCCTACTTAGCTGAGCAATAGAATTATGATGCGGTCAAGGACCGCATCACACCCTATCTTAAGAGATGATCAGATCATAAAATCCTCACCCTGCCAGTAACCTTCTTTAGGAACATGAATACCAGGCAACTCCTCCTCCTGATGATATCCATTTCCATTTTGAATTGCCTCAAGATGTGATACCTTCTTCTCTACTTTTTCAAGGCGTTTCATCATAACCGTGATGGCAGTGCCTATGGCATCAGGTAACATATTATGCTGCAGGTCTAATCTTGCTTCTGGTTGATGCTTGCGCGCAATAACCTGCCCTGGCACACCTACCACAACTGAATCAGGAGGTACATCTTTGACCACCACAGCATTTGCACCAATGCGGCTGTTTTCACCCACAGTAATGGCACCTAATATCGTGGCACCCGCCCCAATAACCACATTATCTTTGATCGTAGGATGTCGTTTCCCCTTTTCGAGGCTTACACCGCCTAATGTCACCCCGTGATACATGGTTACATTGCAGCCTATTTCAGCCGTCTCGCCGATTACAACACCCATACCATGATCGATGAAGAAACTTGAGCAAATTCTTGCTCCCGGATGGATTTCAATTCCCGTCATCCATCGGACAATATGAGATAACAATCGTCCGAAAAACTTTAGTTGATGTGTCCACAACCAATGGGCAACACGGTACCCCCAGATCGCATGGAGCCCAGGATAAGTGAACAATACTTCAAGACCTGTCCTGGCGGCTGGATCTCGTTCAAATACTGCATCAATATCTTCTTTTATTCTTCTAAGAATCGAAAAACTCATTTTTATCTCATGCTTTCTGATCTTATTCTGCCAAGTCAGCGAATAAGGGGGTGCTCAAATACCGTTCACCACTGTCAGGAATGATGACGACGATCATCTTGCCGGCATTTTCAGGACGGTTTGCCAGTTGAACCGCAGCCCAGGTAGCCGCACCTGCTGAAATGCCCACTAACAGCCCTTCATTTGATGCTAAAATGCGAGACATCGAAAAAGCATCTACATTCTTCACACGAATAACTTCATCATATACTTTGGTATTCAGGACTTCAGGGATGAAGCCCGCACCTATCCCCTGGATTGAATGTAACCCTTTCTGCCCACCTGATAAGACTGGCGAGGTATCCGGTTCCACTGCCACTATTTTGACAGAAGGTTTCCGAGATTTTAGGACTTCGCCCACTCCAGTAATAGTTCCACCTGTGCCAACTCCAGCAACAAAAATATCCACCTTTCCGTCTGTATCTCGCCAGATCTCTTCTGCTGTCGTTTTTCGGTGAATTTCTGGATTGGCAGGGTTTTCAAATTGTTGAGGAATAAAGGCATTTTCGTTTGACTCAGCAATTTCCTGGGCTTTTCGAATGGCTCCAGCCATCCCATCAATCCCAGGTGTCAAGACAAGTTCAGCACCATAAGCACGAAGTAACATCCGACGTTCTTTGCTCATCGAATCAGGCATAGTCAAGATGATATGATACCCCTTCGCAGCACCTGCCATCGCAAGGGCAATTCCGGTGTTCCCACTGGTGGGTTCTACAAGTATGGTCTTCCCAGGACTTATGATCCCAGCTTTTTCTGCTGCATCAATCATTGCCACACCAATGCGATCTTTTACACTATTGGCAGGGTTGAAGTATTCAACTTTTGCTAAGATTTCTGCATATGAATTCTTTACAATCCGGTTTAGACGAACCAGTGGTGTGTTTCCAACTAATTCTGTAACATCATTCGCTATTTTCATACGATCACCTCTTTGTGTATAAATAAAATTCCGACCAATGGCTTCAATGTGGCAAATAAAAAGAACAAGCGGGAACCTGCCCGCCGCCACAACCATTGATCGGAATCTATAAGGCGATGCTGTGGCGGAGGTTACAGACCCCGCCCCAAACACATGCAACTATTATTGAAAACAGATCCAATCACGAGTATTTTTGTCATATTTGCGATTATTATATATCGAAATGGATCAAAGTCAATAGATGGATAATTTTTTGTTATAATATTAATGTTATTCTTAATTTTATCAAAATATTTTTGAAAAACTATAGAAAACACCCATTGATGCTCCATTTCCATAAACAGACCAGCACAATACAGTCCAAATTGATTTGCATAACCACAATCATTCATATTGTCCAGTTATGCAACGTTTATATATATTCTCCGTATATGGAATGAAGCATTTATTGGAGGAGAAAAAATGAATTCAAATCAAAAATCGCGACTGGCTATTGGTGTCTTATTACTTTTAAGTGGCTTATTCTTGCTTGCATTGATCATTTCCCCTGAATTAAAGCAGTTTGTTCACCTCACTGCTTCATGGCCTTTGATCATTATCGGGGTTGGTGTATTTCTGGCTGTTCTTGGGTTATTGGTGGCTTCTCCTGGTATGCTTGTACCTGCCTGTATTCTTGGAGGTATCGGAGGATTACTTTACTGGCAGAACATGACAGGTAATTGGACAAGCTGGGCTTATACATGGACGTTGATCCCTGGGTTTAGCGGGGTTGGTCAAGTCCTTGCCGGATTACTTGGCTCATCTGAACATCGTGTACTACAAAAAGGATTGTGGCAGATACTGGTCAGTCTACTCCTCTTTGTCATTTTTGGCTCTTTTCTGGGTGGGTTAACCTGGCTTGGTCCTTTCTGGCCATTAATGCTGGTTTTAGCAGGTATTATCATTATTGTGCGGAATGTGATCAAAAATCGTGAGTGATGAATAAAGATGAGGAGGAGAAATGCGTAGATCTTCAATTTTTTGGGGCCTGGTGCTGATTGTCCTTGGGTTTTTGCTCATGCTTAGTACATTTGGGATACTGAGAGTTAATTTTTGGCAGATGCTATGGCCTGCAGCCCTGATCATTTTTGGTATCTGGTTTATTCTCAGGTCAATTCTTCGCAAGGAAACAAAACTCGTTACACAGCATATTTCATTACCTATTGAAAACACCACGGATGCTGAGATTTCCTTTAAACATGGCGCGGGAATATTGAATGTAGAAGCATCTCCCCTGGATACTATCCTGCTGGAAGGCGACTTCACTGAAGGGGTGGAACAAAAGGTCTTGCGAAATGGTAACCAGGCGAAAGTTCAGCTTAATGCCCAATCAGATATTTTGATCCCCTTTGGTAGTCGAGAGGGATTAATGTGGTCGGTAGGGCTGAATCGGTCTGTCACACTCCGATTGAATTTTCAAACGGGTGCCAGTGAATCCATTATCAACCTGCGTGATCTGAAAGTTACCGAAGTAGTTCTCGGAACTGGCGCCAGCAAAACTACAATGACCTTGCCAGCGAATGCCGGCATGACCAGAGTAGAGGTAAAGTATGGGGCTGCTGCAGTAGATATTATTGTGCCAGAAAATGTAGCGGGTCACATTCGTGTGGAAAGTGGTCTGTCAGGCATTAACATTAATAACAATCGTTTCCCAGCCGTGGGTGGTGTATATGAAACACCCGGTTATGCAACTGCTCCCAATAAAGTGGATATTTTTGTTTCCACCGGAGTGGGATCATTAAATATTCAATAAAACAATTTTTAAGGAAATAAAATGAAAAATACAATTTGGCGGATCTTTCTTGGTGTTGGAATGTTGTTCCTTGGAGTCGTTGCCTTGCTACAGGCATTGAATGTAATTTCTTTCCGAGGCGACTTATGGGCTTTCTTCTTTGGAGGGCTTTTCCTCCTTGGTGGCTTAGTTTTCCTTGCTGTTCTGGTCAGCGATCGTAAACAGTGGTGGGCAGCAATACCTGGTTTTACTTTACTCGGGCTAGGATTTTTAATCGGTGTTGGAACAATCAGTGAGGATTGGGCTGAATTTGGTGCGGTTTTCCTTTTTCTGGGAATCAGCCTGTCGTTCTGGGTGATCTATTTTCTCAACCGCAATTTCTGGTGGGCATTGATACCTGCTGGTATTACGCTTAGCCTGGCTGCATTGATTGGACTTGATGTCGCAGGATTATCGGAAGAAAGTAACTTCATCAACCTGGGCGGAGTGTTCTTATTTGGTGTAGCTGCCACTTTTGGTCTGGTGGCAATCCTTCCTGCAAAAGAACATAAAACTAAATGGGCATGGATTCCGGCAGGTATAATTTTTGCAGTGAGCCTGATCGCGGGTTTTGCTGAAACTACCTACGGCAACTACGTTTTCCCGATTATTCTGGTATTGGCAGGTGCATATCTTGTAATTCGAGCTCTGGTAAAGAAGGGATAGAAAATGAATAAACGTTTAGCTCGCAGTCGCACAGATGTAATGTTAGGGGGAGTCTGTGCTGGATTGGCAAATTTTCTAGGAATCGATCCTGTAATAGTCAGGATCTTCTTCGTACTTTTGGTGATCTTTGACGGTGCAGGAATTTTGATCTATCTGCTATTATGGCTCGTCATGCCAAAAGAAGATGCTACAACTGATACGCTAAACATATCTGATCGGGCACGGGATATCGGAACTGAATTTGGTCAAGCTGTGAGCAAACCAAATCCCCATGCTGCGATTTTCATTGGCGCAGGCTTAATCCTGGCAGGCGTCGTAGTATTTTTGCGATCACTAGATATATCATGGTTGAGTTGGCTTGACGGACGGGTAACTTTGCCGTTGCTGTTGCTTTTAGCAGGCGGATTTTTGCTTTATCGCGCCATTAAGGAGAGATAAAAATGGAAGAAGGGAAAAAGACTCGACACGGAATATTTGGACCAATTCTGCTTATTGTATTGGGGATTTTGCTATTCCTCAATGCCATGAAGATATTTCCAGGTTCATTCTGGGATTTTCTGGTCCGTATGTGGCCGCTTTTATTCATTGCTGGTGGTCTGGATAGTTTATACAAACGTGAAGGTTATACTGGCGCATTGGTTGGAATTGGCATTGGCACGGTATTCCTTCTGGCAAATCTGGGTTATCTCAACATTGGCGCATTTCAGCTTCTTTTTAGATTGTGGCCTGTTCTCTTGATCGGCTGGGGCTTTGACCTGTTATTACGTCCCCGCAATACCTTAACCACGGTGATAAGCCTGATGCTAGGGCTGCTTCTTATTGGCGGAATTGTGTGGTTCAGCCTATCAAGTCCATTTGGAGTACAAAAATTTACTCCAGTCTCAATAAGCCAGGAATTGGAAAATGCAAAGGAAGGCAATGTTACTGTTGTGTCTCCTGTAGGCACCCTAAAAATTCATGATGGCGCAAAGGACAAAAACATTGTTGATGGAAGTATCGCCATCTCTTCATCTGAAACGACTTCCACCGATTATTCTGTTCAGGATGGTACTGGATATTTTAAAGTCGATTCTGATGGTGTATCCTATCCTGTTCCTTTTGTGGGTGGTAACCAGACTGCCCTTTGGGATCTGGCTCTGACATCCGAAGTGCCTGTAATGCTTTCCAGCCAGATGATCACTGGAGACCAGGTGATTGACATGACCGGGTTGGATATCAAGAATTTCGCAGTGGAAACTATTGTTGGTACTCTTAACCTTACTTTGCCCGAAGATAAAGTTGTTAACGGCAGTGCACGCGTGATAATTGGCGAATTGGTGCTTTATGTTCCTAAAGACAAACCCGTAATTATTTCTTTGGATACTGCTCTCACAAGCATTTTGCCAGCCGAAGGTTACGTTCGTGAAGGAAGTATTATTTACTCCCCTGGAGCAAAAAAAGCAGTAGATCCAATGAACATTGAATTGGAAGTACCCATTGGAACTATCACGATTAAATATATTGACTGATTGCAGGAAGATTAGCCCAAAACATTGGATCATAAAAACCTCCCTGGTTAATCTTCAAACTAAATGATCTTCAGAATTCTTTTAAATCATCCACCTGATAGGTGGATGATTTTTTTTGCAACCTTCCTGGGAACTATTCTGGATAACTTTCGTCTATAATTAAGAAAGGTTACTTGATCGGAGGAAATAATGAAAAAGAAGATCTTTATATTACTCATCGGGCTGGTTACGCTATTTGCCCTTACCGCTTGTGGATCGATCAATGCCCCTAATCCACAAATCACGGCATCAGGAACTGGCACGGTTTATTTAAACCCGGATGTGGCATATGTCTACATTGGAGTTGAGACTAAATCAAAGGATGTTGGAGAAGCCTTGAGTGAAAACAATGTGCTTGCAAATGCCATCAACAAAAAGCTGCAAGAAATGGGTGTTGAAGCGAAAGACATTCAAACCAGTGCTTTCAATATCTACCCTACTCCAAGTGAGTATGGTCCCAATGGTGAAGTAATTTCTAATAATTACGTCGTCGATAACACGGTATATGTTACCGTTCGCGACCTGCAGAAACTTGGCGATATCCTTGATGCAGTCGTTAGAGCTGGAGCGAACAGTATTAATGGTGTGACATATGATGTTTTAGATAAAGATACCGCATACAATGAGGCTCGTCAGATGGCTATCGACAATGCCAAGAAAACAGCAAACGAATTATCATCCGCAGTTGGTGTTAAGCTTGGAAAATTGATTTACATCAATGTATATTCCAGCGGAAGTGCAGTGCCTCTATATGATGTAAAAGGGTATGGTATTGGGGGTGGAGCAGGTTCAGTACCTACTTCATCAGGGCAATTGGTTCTAACAGTTAATGCAGACCTTACATATGAGATCAAGTAAGGAATAGCAAGAACAGGTTGGTCAATTTTTCAGACCAACCTGTTCTTTTTCTACCCCTGAATATGTGAATACGGGGGTTCTCTTAATAATAACTAGTATTGTATGCTGCTTATACTCGCAAGCTTATCCAACCGGTGGATTGCTTGAATACGCCGTACGGTTCCAGTTAATCCACGCATTACGATACTATCAGTGCGCGCACCAGAAGGGATGTAATCTACTCCATCCAGCAAATATCCACCTGTAATTCCAGTTGCCGCAAAGAAAACATCTTCAGAAGAAACCAGATCATCCATTGTCAAAGTTTTATCCAGGTCATATCCTCGTCTCTTGGCTTCCATTAGTTCAGCTTCCGAACGGATATAGTACTTTCCCTGAATGTTACCACCAGCACAGCGTAGTGCACATGCAGCCAGTACGCCTTCTGGTGTTCCACCCACACCCAACAAAACGTCTATGCCTGATTCCTCAACAGCGGTCATCAACGCCCCAATTACATCCCCATCAGGGATTAATCGGATGCGTGCTTTACAAGCACGAATCTCTTCAATCAATTGTTTGTGCCGTTCCCTATCCAGCACAACCACCATCAAGTCTTCAACTTTTTCTCCTTTGGCTTCAGCAATCCTGTGCAGGTTCTCTTCTACAGTAAGGTTGATGTCAATGACATCCTTTGCAATCGGACCTACTGCTATCTTATGCATATACATGAAAGGTCCCGGATCAAGCATAGTTCCACGAGGAGCCAGCGCAACAGTAGAAATCGAATTAGGAAGCCCATTCGCACAGGTGCGTGTACCATCAATAGGATCTACAGCAATATCCACCTCAGGTAGATCCCCAGTGCCAAGACGTTCACCATTGTATAACATAGGGGCATTATCTTTTTCACCCTCACCAATCACAACGACACCGTCCATCTCGATCGTATTCAGCACCACTCGCATGGCATTGACAGCTGCCTGGTCTGCTGCGTTTTTGTCTCCCCTACCAACCATACGACCTGCAACCAGCGCTGCAGCTTCTGTCACACGCACAAGTTCCAAAGCCAGGTTTCGGGTGGGACGATTCTCAAACATTATTGACCTCCTTATAGAGTATATTAAGGGTTGTAACGGTTAAGCAAATAATAGCAAAATCGTATAATAAGCGATAGGTACAGCCCATAACCAGGAATCTAACCGGTCAAGTATCCCTCCATGCCCTGGAAGAAGATGAGATGAATCCTTCAAATGAAATTGGCGTTTGATCATGCTTTCGCCCAGATCGCCAAGTGGTGCCAAACTGCTGACTACCAATCCTAACATCAAGCCCTGAAACATAGAGATCTCAGGAGCACGCAAACTCCACAAATATGCAATTAAGGGGGTCAGAAGAGTTGCGCTGATAATTCCAGCTATATACCCTTCCCAAGATTTATTCGGACTTGCTCGTGAAGATAACTTATGCTTCCCCCACTTACGCCCAATAAGGTATGCCCCCGCATCTGCGATCCAAATCGCAGGAATGGCTAGAAGCATCCACCATAAACCATTAGGCAGATCTCGCAGCATGATAAAATGACCACCTAACCAGCCCAGGTAAACAATTCCGCAGATCGTGATCGTAAAGTCTGTAGCGGCCTGATCGTATCCTTTTTCATATTGGATAAGGTGAACCAGTGTTGCAAGAAAAATATTGGCAGCCAGAATCCCATCCACTAAATGAGAAATGGTAAACATCCTTGAAAGAACAAGAGAAACAACACCCAGAATCATAACAATCACAGAGGGATGATTATTACCCTGTTGAAATATCTTTCCCCATTCCCAGGCTGCTATCGATAGAATAATAGCCATAAATACAGCGAAGTACCAACCACCAAGCGCGATGAATCCTACACAGGTAGGTATTAAGAAAATCAGAACCAGAATGCGTTTACCCAGCATTTTCGTTTTTGCATGGAACAGTTTTTAATGATGATACACGTCCAAAACGTCTTTCGCGTTTTCCATATGCAACTAATGCTTTATGATATTCCTGACGATCAAAATCGGGCCATAAAACAGGTGTGAAGTACCATTCCGAATAGGCTCCCTGCCAGATCAAGAAATTACTGATGCGTATCTCTCCTGATGTACGAATAATCAGATCAGGATCAGGTGTGCCGGCAGTGAATAAATATCTATCCACCATAGCTTCATCAATTGCTTCAGGTTTTAATCCATCCTGGATCATTCGCTTTATCACACAGATCATTTCGTCTCTTCCCCCGTAACTGAATGCAAGATTGAGAACCAGGCGATCATTGTTTTTTGTCAAATCAATTGCATGCTTAATTTTTTCAATCAATTTAGGTCCAAGATGTTCAAGGTGACCAATATGTTGTAGTCGCACGCCTTCTTGATCAAGCTCTTTTAATTCCTTATCAATGACATCTTCCAGTATGTGAAGCAGCCCTTCTACTTCATCCCGGGGTCTATCCCAATTTTCAGTAGAGAATGCGTAGAGTGTAAGGTATTTCACACCAAATTCAACCGAAGCGCGAATGATTCGACGTAAATTCTC
Source organism: Anaerolineaceae bacterium (assembly GCA_034429195.1). Classification (GTDB taxonomy): domain Bacteria; phylum Chloroflexota; class Anaerolineae; order Anaerolineales; family Anaerolineaceae; genus UBA4782. The sequence goes on along the minus strand of DAOUGQ010000016.1, from coordinate 149,580 downwards.
CGTGCCAGCGCGATGTCCTGCAAGACGAGGTAAACCTCGACTGGTAGCCCAGCGTCCATTACCATCCATAATGATTGCAACATGAGTGGGCACTTTTTTCAGGGGGTGAAGTACAGGTTCTTCGGGCATTAGGTACGGCTAGACCTCCATAATTTCTTTTTGTTTTTTCTCACTTGTAGCATCAACTTGAGCAATATATCGATCTGTCATTTTTTGGAGATCTTCTTCACCATGTTTTAAGTCATCTTCAGAGATAAGCTTTTCATGTTCAAATTCTTTTAAGTCTTTGATCAGGTCGCGCCGTACATTACGAATGGCTACCCGTGCTTCTTCAGCTCGGTTATGAACAACCTTAGCAAGTTCGCGGCGTCGTTCTTCTGTAAGAGGAGGCAAATTCAACCGGATCACTTTACCGTCATTGTTGGGGGTTAATCCAAGTTCAGAAGCTAAAATCCCCTTTTCAATGATTTTTAATGTGGTTGGGTCAAAGGGACGGATGAGTAAAGAACGGGCGTCGGGAACGCTGATGGTTGCTAATTGGAGTAAAGGTACTGCTGAGCCATAATATTCTACGGGGACTTTTTCTACCAGAGCAGATGATGCCCTGCCCGTTCGAATACCTGCCAGATCTTCCTCAAGTGCTGTAATGGCACTTTGCATTCGACCTTCAGCTTCTTTAAGTGCGTCTTTTATCACAGCATTCTCCTTTTGATAGTAATGAGTTTTTAGATAGTTTCGCTTTACGTTTGAATTGTAACACAGCCTGAATATTCATTCATAACGATGTTCATTCTTAAACAATTCCACTACTTTATAAGAGGAAATCATAATCCTCCGTTTTAAAAACAATAGAATATTTATTGACAAATAGAAATTATGTACTATAATATTATATAGAACATTTTTCCTATTAATGAGGTGAAACATGCTAACTGGAATGCTTTGGTTTGATAATAATACACAAACAAATTTTACCGATAAGGTATTGCAGGCTGCCAGTTATTACCAAAAAAAATACGGGAAAAAACCAGATTTATGCTTCGCTCACCCTTCCATGATCCCTACAGAAGGAACACGGCCCGATGGAATTGAGATTCGTAGTGCAAAGCAGGTATTACCAAATCATTTATGGTTGGGAATTCACGAGGCTGTTGATTCCTCTGACTGATCAGGATGCTTTTCTTCCTGTTGTAGGGCTGCTTTCCTTTTCGCTTCTTCTCTGTTGATTAAACTTGTATCTTCTCGAAAAATCCCAAAGAATCGCCTGAAGAAATTAGGTGCAAATTCATCAGCAAAATGTGTTGCTGCTGCTTCCAAAGAAATGTCTTCCTGGTATTTTTCTTTCAGATAGTAAAGATGCTCAATGATCCACAAATACAGATCTGCTTCTGTACGATGAGGGAAATTTTTGAGAATATTTTGTTCTTGAATAATCGTGACCAGCGGGTCATACACCTCAGAATACCAAGAAGTAACCGCATCTTTCCATGATACTGGAGCCTTGCGCTCTTCACCCATAAACCACCGGTGTACTTCGATATGCTCGATTAGTTTTTCATATCCCCCAGGGACAGAAAATTCAATCGTAACGCCAGGTAAATAAGAAGGTAGATGTGTCTTTTCGTAGAATATTGCCTGTTCACGTTTCATAATGATGTCGTCGATGCTCAAGCTGGTATCAATCGGAACGATCACATCCAATTCAATGACATCTGCATCGATATACACCTGTCCTTTTTCTCTTGCTACTGAAACCCGGTGATTTCCATCTTTTACAAAGTAAACTTCACCAACTTTATAAACTTCAATGGGAGGAAGAATAATATCTTGAAGATGTGCAACATCGATATTCATCCATCGATGTCTGGTGTGGGTCTGGCGTGGTAAAAAGGCGCGATCGAAATCGTGGTACCTTCCCACGCTTCCAATGATCGATTCAATAGGAATTTCTTTTGTACCGATCGAGTGTTGCCCTTTGATGGGTAGTGTCTTTATAACCTCGTCGAAAGGAAGGAGTTGATCATCCTTTTTTGTCAGCCAATTCTTGACAGATAACCAAAAACCCTTGCGAACGGCGGTTTCAAAATCTGTTTTGGCAATTGCTTGTACCATTGGATTTTTCAAAAGATCAGGTTTTTCATCCATAAAGTTTTTAATTCCTACTTGTTCACCTGCGTCAATTGAGGTCTTTTGAGTAGATGTTCGATATCATAATCAATTTTTTTATATCCAAAAACATTGACCACTTTTGTATCAAAGTATTGCGTTTCGGTGATTTCATTTTTTTGATATACATGAACATGACCATGAAGATGATATGCAGGTTTAAAGACTTTATCAAACCAGCGGAATGCCTTAATGCCTTGATGTGGAAGATCTGCTTTATCGTGGATTTGCCAGGGTGGAGAGTGTGTGATAAACACATCAAGAAAACGTCCGTAAAGAATACGGTTTACCATGAGCTTTGGGCAAAGCCCCAAAACCATATTCCACATTTCTCCCTGTGTGTATTGGTAAGGCCCCAAATTATACCGTAAACTACCGTGAATACCCGCCAAAAGTAAACCTGTTGGGTCCTGTGCAACCTTGCGATGCAGATCGATTGCTCCCCAGGGGGCTAACTTTTGACCACCTTCACTATACTCAACTTCGTGGGCATGATTCCCCCGTATAAAATACAAGTTGATATCTAACATTGAGATAATGAATTCAAGGTAATAATAAGGAAGATCGCCACAACTTACGACAAGGTTCACATCATTGAACCTCTCTCGGATTTGAGGAGTATAAATGACGCTCATTTCTTCATCACTTACAGCAAGGATACGCATGATACCCTTTCACCTTTTCAGGACTCTTGTGATGAGGCACTCTCACCCAGGGCGATAGCGGTTGCGGCCGCATATTTTCCTTCATGGGTGATGCTGATTGACCAGTTTGTTATACCTTCAGCTTGTTCGTATGCTTTTGCCTTGTCCCGCAATGTGATAAAGGGGGCGCCATTTTCTTGAGTTAATACTTCAATGGATTGCCATCCGATCACGCCTATGCCACAACCGAGTGCTTTGGCAACCGCTTCTTTTACGGCAAATTTTCCCATCAAACGGCTCAAGTTTTCACCAGCTTCTTCTCGTTCACCTGGGGTAAAAACCCGTTTAATAAAACGAGTTCGGATTTCTGGTTTCAGGTTTTCCAACCGTGTGATATCAACGAGATCAATCCCATTATGGATTGTGACCATTTTGACCTTTTGCAATACCTGCGCTTGCGATCACCAGCGCATCTGGATTCAGATATTTTCTTGCAGTTTCTAATACCTGATCTTTCGTTACGGCCTGTACATTAGCAGGGTATTGCCGATAATAATCCAATCCTAATTGGAATCGCTCAATATTCAGTAAAGATCCTGCTACACCACCATTTGATTCCATCAATAATGGTAATCTCCCAATAAAATTGGATTTGCTGTCAGAAATTTCTTCTTCGGTTACTGGTTCACTCACAAACCGGGCAATTTCTGATGTGATCAAGTCAATCGCTTTTTGTAAATTTTCGGGATTTACACCCGCAGATACTTCCCATGAGCCAAGCTGTTTCCAGGAATTCAGGCTAGTGCTGGCGTAATATGCCAATCCGGCTTTTTCTCTCACCACATCGCCTATCCGCCCCATCATGCCAAATTGTCCAAGAATGTTATTTCCAACAGCGGCTGGCAGGTAATCGGGTGAAGTTCGGTATGGTCCCAGAGTGCCCATCACCAGATCAGTCTGGCTCATTCCAGGGATGGTGATGTGACTACGAATGGATTGCATTGGCTTTTCCACCATTGCAATTCCATTTCGCTCAGTATGAATGTCTGACTTCCAATCGCCGAAATACTTTTCAACCAGATCAATGACCTCGTTGGCAGCAATTCCGCCAACCACTACGATCACCATTCCATCGGGTCCATACTCTGATTGATGAAAAGACACAATATCTTCTCTTTGTATAGGGAGAACCGTTTCGGTAAATCCATCTTCCGGACGCCCATAGGGATGATCAGGAAATAAAAGGCGGTCAAACTCCATGTCTGCCATTTCACTGGTATCTTGTGAGCGCATCGCAAATGAAGTGAGCAATTGTGCTCGCACTTTTTCAATTTGATCCGTTGGAAATGTCGGGAATCGCAGTGCTTGCGAAAGAATATCCATGATCAGAGGAAGGTCTTCTGTCAATGATTTGGCGCTGAAACCCGAGGTGTGCACACTGGCATCCATACCCAAGCTGGCTCCCACAGTTTCCAGAGAATTATAAATCTCACGAAAATTGCGTTTTTCTGTTCCACGCATTAACGAACGAGCAGTAAAATTTGCCAACCCAAGTTTTTCTGGTGGATCCTGAAGGCTTCCACATTGGATATATCCGGTAATATAAACAGAAGGACTACTGAAATTGGAACGGCTTAATATTGTAATTCCATTTGGAAAGACGCTACGTACAATATCGTCTGCTCCTGGGAGGTGTTTCCAGTTGATCAAAGAATTATTCATCATGCTTCCTGCCTGCCATTCTCGGGAATGTAAATACCTATCACCCTATGATCGGGTTGCAACCAGGTGCGCGCAACCCTGTTCACCTCTTCAGGAGTGATTCCACGTAGTCGATCAACATATTCCTCGAACCAATCATAATGCGAAAACATTTCAGAATAGCCCATCCAGAAAGCCTGGTTTGTGATGTTTTCTGAGCCGTAGACAAACTGAGCTCGAGCTTGCTTGGCAGCCCGGGCAATCTCATCAGTTTGTACAAAGGTATCCTGTATCTTCTTGATCTCATCGTCAAGTACTGTCAATACATCCTCTGCATTCCTGTTGGGATGTACTGTTACGGTTATATCATACAGGTATGGGTCGATGGTCGGTTGTAAACTGCCATTCGCTCCAACCGCCAGTTCCTTCTCCACCAGAGCCTGATAAAGCCGGCTGGTCTTGTTGGAAATCCCACCACCACCAAACAAATTTAGTGGGCTTGGGCCTCCAAGCAGACTATCAAGGATGGTGAAGGCAAAATAATCCGGGTGATCAGCTTCTGGAGCGCGGTAAGATAACCTGACAAACACCGTTTCCCCTGGGCCTTTCACTTCCACTCTACGTTCCCCTTGAATGAACCCCTCGGGTTGAATTATGGGCTGCCCTGCCTCATCGCCTATCAATCTTCCATAGACCTTCTCAACCTTATCCATCATTTCTATAGAATTAAAATCACCTGCCAGGCACAGTACGGCATTGGCTGGGGAATAATACTTCTTATAATGGAGTAAAAGATCATCTCGTTTGATAGAAAGCAGGTCTTTCTTTTCGCCAATCACTTCATTTCCATAAGCATGTACATCAAACGCGGCTCGTTGCACAGATTCATCCAGGCGAAAGATCGGAATGTTTTCATTTCCTTCACGCTCTGAAATGATGACCGTTCGTTCAGACTCAACCTCTTTTTCATCAAATAAACTGTCGCGCATTCTACTGGCTTCCAACTCAAGAGCCAGTTGAATATGGTCTGCCGGCATAGTTTCAAAATATGCCGTCCAATCCAGATATGTCATGGCATTCCAGACACCACCATAGCGGGAAATTGCCTTATCCAGGACCCCCGCAGGATAAGCAGGGGTTCCTTTGAATTGCATATGTTCTACCCAATGGGATAAGCCAGTTTTGCCTTTCACCTCATTCCGTGAACCAACACGATACCAGACCCATTGGCTAATCAACGGCGCAGTATGTATTTCTTTTAACTGCACCAATAAACCATTCGATAATCGATGAGAAGTAATTGAATTTTTCATATTGATATATAATTATACCTAACACCAGGTGTTCAAATAAAAATCCCTATCGTCTAGTACATATCAACTGGAAAGCATTGTAATAATGAACTCAAAGCCTATTAACGATTCAGGGAAAGTAGCAGTTATTGGAGCAGGTCCAGCCGGGCTTTTTGCAGCGCGTGAGCTGGTGCAAGCAGGTTGCCAGGTTACTCTACTTAACCGTGATATCAGACCCGGTGGTCTAGCTGAATATGGTATTTACCCACTAAAACTAAAGATTAAAGAGGGACTTCGAAACCAGTTCAGGCAGATCCTTTCTATTCCCGAAATTACCTATTATGGAAATGTCACTGTTGGTGATCATGGTGATCTTCATTTGGCTGAACTTCAACAAGCTGGCTTCGATGCAATTCTCGTTTGTGCAGGGGCACAGCGTAACAGGCATCTTGGGCTGCCAGGTGAAGATCTGAAAGGTGTTTATCACGCTAATGATCTGGTATATCACTATAACAGTATGCCTCCATTTAGCCATGCTTGTCCTAAAATTGGCAAGAAAGCCCTGGTGATTGGTGCGGGAAATGTGATGACGGATATTACCTGTTATCTGATCCATGAATTGAAGATTGATCAGGTTACGGTAGTGGCTCGTCGTGGTCCTTTACAGGTAAAGTTCGAGAAAAAACAGTTTGAACGGATTTCTGCCAATCTCAATCTGGAAGACTTTGATGACCAATTGAGAACCATTGATCCTTTACTGCGGTCCATTGGCGAAGATCCTGATGAAGCCCGGAATATTTTTTATGAATGCCTGCCAAAAGCTGAGGAGAAAAACTCAGATACCAGGTTTTTTATTCGCTTTCTGGCATCCCCTTACCGGTTCATTGGAAACAAAGACGGGAAATTGATTGGCGTTGAATTGACAAAGAATATTCTGACAATGAAAGATGGCGAAGTTCAAGCCATACCAACTGAAGAAGTAATGTGCCTTCCAGCTGATACGGTCATTCTGGCAATTGGTAATCAGGTGGAATCGGATCTTGGGCTGCCTGTGATCAAAGGTGAATATGCAAAGAATCCCACTCCTGAATTTCCTATTGAGGATCTCTCTTACGAAGCATTCGACCCCGTACAGAATAAACCCATCGAAGGTGTATTTCTGGCAGGCTGGTCACGTAAAGCTTCAGAAGGGCTGGTCGGTCATGCCAGAAAAGATGGAGTGAATGGCGCACACGCAGTCATTCAATATCTGGCAAGCCGCCAACCCGGTAAAAGCGATTGCATGGCATGGTTGAATGACAGGTTGCAACAATTACCTCATCCAGTTGTTACTTGGAAAAATATTCAAGAGTTGGAAAAAAATGAGCGCAGGATTGCAATCGAGAAAAACTTATTGCAGTTTATTTACCCGACGAATGATCAGATGCTCGCTTCCATGGGATTAATAAAAGAAATCCCAGGGCAATAACAGCCTGCCCTATCATTACACCAGTTGCCTGCCACTCTCCAAAGTACGGGACCTTCGGGGGCAAATGGCTTCCAAAGCCAAAAATATCTGCCATTCCGGAAAAAACTGCGATCACATATCCAGTACAGACTGTGCGTAGACCTATATCCACTGCGATACTGATAGGTCGATTCTTCCAAAGCGCCATGATGCTGAAATACCCCCCCAGACAAATCAGGGCTAAACCTACAAGAAAGACGGCAATTTGAATAAATCCAATAACCGGGCTGCGATCCAATCCAAACAGACTGGGAGTGGTTCCTAATAGAAAGATCAAGAAACCAATCAGGGTTATGATTAATCCCACTCGAATTCTACGGATGGAAAATGGTTTTGTCTTGATATCTGTTGCAGCAGAAGATTCCTGCAGATGTTGAGGAGCTGTGCCTGTCATCAAGAAGGAAGAATCCTTTCTAACATTCGCTGCCAATTCCCATGAAATATTTTTTCAACATCATCTTGAGTATACCCCTGTTCAAGGAGTTTTGAAGCCAGTTTCTTCATATCCGCAATGGTGTTGATCTCCAAAGGTACGTCCGGCCAGCCAAAAAGGCCATCAAAATCAGTCCCTATGGCGGCGTGGTCTGCACTGCCAGTAAGCTGACAGATCGCATCGATATGCGCAACAAGATGATCCAGTGTCACTTGCACGCGTGGATCCGTAGAAACCCAATCCGCTTTGAGGAAATGATTGAAGGGAACCACCCCGATCACCCCATCACGTTCTGCTATACGACGGATGGCAAGGTCGGTTAATTGCCTTTCCCCTGTTCCTCCTTTCAATCTACTGCGAACATTCCCGTGACTGCAGATAACTGTTCCAGGATAGCGATCTAATGAAGTCTGAATCGATTGATCAGTCATATGCGCAACATCCAGACCAAAACCCATTTCTGCCATTCGATCCAGCAGCGCGAACCCTTCACTGGTAAAGGGCATCTGCTCTTTTGTTCCTCCGCAAAAGCGTGTACCACCCCAAACTGGTCCAATAAGGCGAACGCCCAGGTTCCACCATTCTTCTACTTCTTCAACATGCTGCAAACCCTCAGCGCTTTCCATACTGATGACAATTCCTACAGGGAATTGTTTGAGAGAGGTTTCTTCTTTGCGATCCTGCCAGGGCTGTAAAGTCTCTTTCAGATCTGATTTGTTTAAAACCAACCGGTATTTCTGAGGATTCTCTTCTACCAGACGGTGATAAGCATCCAACTGGCTTTTTGTGATTTGATAAGCCTGCAGTGTCGAATGGTAAGTGACCGAATCAGGTTGATGACCCTGATAACGTGCAGGAACACTGAATAGCGTACCAAACACCAGGGCAACTTGCCCAGCCTGGTAATCTTCCCATCCAAGCAAGGATTGACCAGCAATTGCTGGAATGTCAGTTCCGGTTTCTTTTATACGAATAGCTGCAGCAGATTGGGTATAGTCTCTGCCAAAAGCAATGATGTTGTAAGCCAGGTCTTCGTGTGCGTCAATGAGATAAGGTATCATGACATAAAAAAGAACGCACCTTATATAATGAAAGGTGCGTCCCTTCTATCAAAAATATTTACTTTCCCTGTGCTTCTTCGCTGTCATCTTCTGATTCCATCTCGTCTAACAGCGTCTGCCAGTCCATATCTGCGTAAGCCATTGATTCGACTTTGCGCATGCTCAAACCAATGCGATGATTGTCAGGATCAATTTTAATGATACGAAGAGTAACAGTTTCACCTTCTTTGAGCACTTCGCGGGGATGTTCGATCCGCTTTTCACTTATCTCAGAAATGTGGATGAGGCCCTCGATGTCATCGCTCAATCGGGCAAAAGCACCAAATTTCGCCAGTCGGGTAATGGTACCTTCCACTAATTGCCCTACCTGATAATCCTTTACCATGTCCATCCATGGATCTTCTTTCAATTGCCGGATAGAAAGACCAATGCGTTTCTTTTCACGATCGATATTGATGACCTTGACTTTTACTTCCTGCCCAACTTTCAATACTTCACTGGGATGCTGGATGCGGTCCCAACTGATCTCAGAAAGGTGAACCAAACCATCTGCACCGTTAATGTTCACGAATGCACCGAAGTCTGCGAGGCTGGTCACACGACCAGTACGAACATCACCTTCTTTGATCTCATCCAACAAACGCTCTTTGACGGTCTCACGAGTTTCAGTGCTGGCTGCCCGTTCAGACATGATCAGACGGCGTTTTTCTCGATCGACCTCGATAATGCACACATCAATTTCTTCGTTGATCATTTCAGACCAACGTTTATCAGGTGAGTCACCACTCAATGAGGCACGACGGCTTAAGCTGATCTGCGATGCAGGCACGAACCCACGCAAACCACCAAATTTGACAATCAGACCACCTTTATTGTAAGCAACAATCTGACTGTGGAAACTCTCGTGGCTGGCAATAAGTGCTTCAGCATCCTGCCAATCTTTCTCTTCGCGAGCGCGATTATAAGAAAGAACCACATTTCCGTTTTGATCCTCTGGGTTGAGGACATAAACAGGGATAGATTGACCAACCTGAAGTTGATCCAGATCTTCCTTGCTAATTTGTTCCAGTTCGCGACCACTGATGATACCTTCAGATTTGGTTCCGACGCTGACCAGGATCTGACCTGCACTGATACTGGCTATTACACCAGTACGAATTTCGCCCTGACGTGGGAAATCGATATCCCCTTGCTGCGCCAGTAAGGATTCCATGTTGTTGTGAATATCGTTTTCGGGCATTTGGTCCCGTTCGTCTCGGGCTTCATTATTTTCCATAACTATCTGATCTCCAGAATAAAGATAGCATCATTATAAAAGTTAAATGGGTAATTGACAATACTAAATTATAAAGCAAGTGCGCAATTTTACCACACGAATTTCTGCATAAAAAAGGTTCTCCTTTAATAATGAGTACTACTTTTTTTTGCAGGGGAATAACCATTGAGTTGTTCGTTCAGGGTAACATCCCATACTTTAAACCCGTTGGATAACAAATGGTTCATCACGAAAAACAAGATTGCTTCGGGATGAAAAATCACATCCCCCGCAATGACGATTTGTGTAGGGGTTTAGCAAAGGGGAAAACAAATAGACAGATATTATCTACTTAATAAATCATGCGTGTTGATAAAATGAGAAGCACGCTCATTAATGATGTCGTTTTCGTTTTTTACCAGCAGTCTGTTGTTGCGCCTTACTTGCGCTCGCTCCTGCGGTTTCTTGTGCTTCTATTGGCTGTTCCTCTCCACCAGCTTCTGCTTCCAGATAGGATACCCGACGCATCTGATAAGTGAATATATGACCAATGACACCCATGCGCACATCAGAGAGTAATTCCTTGAACAGATCAGATGCTCTACCCTTGTACTGTACCAATGGATCACGTTGCGCATACGCTTCGAGACCAATGGAGACGCGTAATGCTTCCATCTTGGTCAGGTAATCAACCCATTGATCGGATATGACTCGCAACAACAACTGACGGTTCAATTCATTTTGGATGAACTGTCCAAATACTCTAATGATTGACTGACTGGTTTGCTGGTCAATATCGGTAATTTTCATCCCAGATAATTCTTTTAATTGGTCTTCTCCCAGAGTTGCAGCCAGGCGCTGCAATACACGTGGATCCAATTGACCCAACGTGACATCTGCTTGAAGAAGCCGATTCCATTCTGCTTTTCCACGAGCAGCTTCCAGAACATCAAGACCATTTTCGAAATGTTCCAGAACTCTTCTATTGATCTCTTCAGAGGATGAATTTTCTACCATTCTAGCTGCCAGAAACACATAATTCAATCGGTTATATCGTTTGGTTGCTTTTCGATGGGTTTTTGCATCGAACACCGTCTTGGTGCCCTGAGAAATGTTGACTAGTAACCGGGTCAAAGAACGGTCGTCATCGATCTTGAAACTCTCCCGCTCAAACCACAATTCCAGGTCACGTTGAATGACACCTTGCTCTCCCAATAACCGGCTGCTTCGTTGCTCAAAAATACCCTCGACCGCATCGATAATACGATTGGAAATATCCTGCCAGGTTAAGTTGACCAGATCGGCAGGTCGCAGATTGATGGATTCACCCAGGCGTCGTTCCAGAGTGCCGATCAATCGGGTAACTGTGAGCGTGGTAAATAACTGATCGATTTGCTGCTGGATGCCTGCTCTCAGTGTTTCATCCGCTGAAGCCAGAGATTTCGTCTGCTCCTGGGTCAATCGCACGGGAATGCGCAAGGCTTCCGAAAGTTCATTGACCAGTTCCGCTGGACGGCGGGGTTCGACTTCTTCATCGCTATCACTGATCGAAGCAAAAAAGTTATCCAGCGCCTCCACTCGTTCACTGATCTGGTTCTGTAAATTTTCTTCGGTTTTTTCCAACAGGTCTTTTACACTGCGTAAAGTATGCTCGCGCTCTGCAACTAAAGCCTTTTCTGCCAGTGAAAGTACAGCCTGCTGCACTTCTGTCTGAGCAGCCTCTTTTTCAGGGAGTGAACTCCTGATCTCATCGATCAAAAGCCGGAAAGCGAAAGAGGGATAAGCAAATTCCTCATATTCGAATGCAGGTTGTACTTCTTCCAGAAATGCAAGTAGTTTCCAGGGGCCTTCTTCATCCTTGAGAGCGGTATTTACCCTGTTCTGCAGTTCGGTGTGAAGCATATCAAGTATATCTTCACTAAGATCCTCTTTGGTAAATACCCTATCACGTTGGCTGTAAATACGTGTACGTTGGCTGTTAAGCACATCGTCATATTCAAGGAGATGTTTGCGGATATCAAAATTCGATCCTTCCACGCGCTCCTGTGATTGTTCAACCAACCTGCCTAAAATACCCAGCTCGATTGGTTGGCTATCATCGATCATCATGCGCTTCCAGATACCTTCAACCTGAGCTCCACCAAACAAGCGCATCAGGTCATCTTCCAGAGAAAGATAAAAACGGGATGAACCCGGGTCGCCCTGACGGGCAGCACGACCGCGTAACTGGTTGTCGATACGGCGGGCTTCATGCCGTTCTGACCCGATGACATGCAAGCCGCCTAATGCACGTACTTGCTTGTTATTTTCTATATAGGTAAAGAATTCATTGACGGATGGTTCATAGATACCATATTCAGCGGATTCCATCTTCTTGAGCAGGTCCAGCCGTTCTTCATTCGTTAGGTCATATGGGTTTTCGGTCACCTTCGTTAATACACGATTGACATCCCGTAAAATATCGTCTGGCAATTCGCCGCCCAATTTGATATCTACACCACGACCAGCCATATTGGTAGCGATTGTTACTGCACCATAAGCACCAGCCCGGGCAATAATCATAGATTCTTCATCATGTTTGCGGGCATTTAACACCTGGTGAGGTACACCGCCTCTCACAATTTGTGCCATACGTGCATTGTAGACAGAGGGCAGTCCAAACATCTCAAGCAATCGAGCGATATTTCCCTCTTCTTCCATATTCAAAGAAATATCAAAACTTTTTGCCAACGGACGTAGATCAGAAGGATTAAGCTCTGACAATGGCTTATTTAATATCTGAAGTTCAGGCACTGACTTTTCAATGACGGTAGTATTGTTCTTCTCCATCCACAATTGCCGCAGTAGTAGAGTCTGAAGCAGTCTACGCACCGGTTCTGCCTGTAACCGGTCAGAAAGATGGTCTGAGTGTTCTACAGAAGCAGTACCCACCAATAATGGCCGACCAATTATATGGTTATAAATGATTTCTCGTGTGATCGAACGAAACTTGGCTTCTTCAGTACGGTAAACTATATCGGTGTAATCTTTCCTTTTCCAGAAAACCGGATGTTTTTCTGGATCGGATCGTTCGGCATAATAGGTGAATTTATACCCCTCGTCATCCTTACCTTCTAATTCGATCAAGTTTGAACTTTTTTGTTGAGCAGAGTATTCCAGGTTAGTGGGAATGGGAAGCACTTCTAGCTTATAAATCTTGGCAAACTCTTCAGCTTCAGTAAGAGCAGTGCCAGTCATTCCAGCCAGTTTTTGGTACATGCGGAAGTAGTTTTGAAGGGTAATCGTTGCATAGGTCACATTTTCTGCTTCGACCTTCACCCCTTCCTTAGCTTCCACTGCCTGATGTAACCCTTCTGACCATCGCCTACCAGGCATAAGCCTGCCGGTGAACTCATCTACGATGACCACTTTCCCACTCTGTACCAGGTAATCCTTATTTCGTTTGTAGAGAGATTGAGCTTTCAACGCCTGTTCCAAATGACCAAGCAAGCGAGCCTGTTCAGGTGTGATATCTTCGGGACGTTCAGGATCACGCAACGGTTGCCCGAGGATTTCTTCGACATGTGCTTCACCAATCTCTGTCAGGCTAACCGAACGGTCTTTTTCATTCACTTCATAATCATCTGGATTGAGCTGTCTCACTACTTTTGCCATGGTATTATACAGTTCAGTATCTTCAGAAGCAGGACCGGAAATGATCAATGGGGTTCTTGCTTCATCGATAAGAATATTGTCAACTTCATCGATAATGGCATAGTAATGACCACGTTGGACTCGCTCTGCGAGGCTCATAGTCAGATTGTCTCGCAGGTAGTCAAAACCAAACTCACTGTTGGTGCCATACGTAATATCTGCCTGATATGCTTCACGCCGCAGAACCATATTTAACTGGTTCTGGTCTTCAAGTGGTGATGTTTTTTCCAGGTCAACCAGGAAGGCATTCACTCCATTATTCGTACGGTGCGCCATCTGCAGCACACCCACGCTCAAACCCAAGAATTGATAAATTGGAGCCATCCAACGAGCATCACGCCGTGCCAGATAATCATTTACGGTTACCAGGTGAACTCCCCTGCCTGTCAACGCGTTCAGATATAGGGGCAATGTGGCAACGAGGGTTTTGCCTTCACCAGTGCGCATTTCACTGATTTGCCCTTTATGCAAAGAGTATCCACCGATCATCTGCACGTCGTAATGACGCAGACCAATAGTGCGTTTGCTGGCTTCACGCACCACTGCAAAGGCTTCAGGCAGGATACGATCCAGTGCATTCTGTTCTGCTTTGTTTCGATCTTTGAGATCCTCAATTCCCTCAATGGTATCTGCGATCACTTTACGAAAATCATTCGTTTTCGCACGTAAGGCGTCGTCTGACAGTTTTTCAAACTCAGCTTCGAAAGAATTAATCTCTTCGATCACTGGGATAATTTTCTGAATTTCACGTTTATGAGGGTCTCCCCCCAGAGCTTGCATGATATTTTTAAACATAGAATACCCTTTCAGGGGGGATTATAGCATACTGCAATCTGGTCTCCTGGCAAACAGCATCATGTTGTATGATTATTATGATCCATTCGCTTATACAATCAACATTTATCTTCAGAAGATTCTTATTTACATTGCTGAATATCCAACAGTTTACGCATTTCAGTTTTCGTAAGGTCACGTGGATCAGGCTGAGTATATTCTGCCAGTACAACCACGCAAGAATCAGAAAATCGTTGCTGTCCTTTGTTACCTATTTGCGTCCAATTCTCTTCATCAAAGTAAACGTATGAATAGCCCGCTGCGTTAAGTTTATATGGGTCTGCTTTTTCATATAAATTTATATATTCTGGTTTCCGTTCATACCATGTAACAGAGGATTCATTCGGACGGGCAAATATGGTTGGAGCCCGGTAAACCATCGGATCAAAAACCATCGTTCCAGGTTCGAGTTTATTCCAGAACTGTTTACTCATCCGGGCATCCAGATTGTTAACCAGGGTACTCATAACAGGTTTTTGGATAGCTGCCAATTCAACTCCAAAAATCACCACCCCGCTGATCAATGAAACCAAGCCCAAAATAACAGTTACAGTCTTTACCCAATACTTGCGTTTTGAGAACCAGCGCCAGACAAGAGGTACCGCCCAAATGCTGCATATTCCTAAAAATGAATAAAATCGTGAACTGTTCCGTACTCCAGTCGAGCCAGAGAACTGGAAGAAGATCAAGAAAAAACTGATGCAGGCAGAAAGGATCAGGCTTGCTTCATACCATCGTTTCGACCGGTATGATTTGATTCCCCAAATGATCACCAATGGGAAGACAAGGATCAATGGCCCGATTTCGCATAAAGCGGTGATCAATTGTGCCGGATTGGTTAGTGATAGTACACCAAGATGCGAAGATACAATTGCTGGAGGCCAGACGAATTGAAAGCCCAGGGTTTGATAGGAACCTGTTTCAGACCCAAGAATTCCCTCCGCTAGAGCTTCATGCAATGCGCCACTTAAAGCTCCGCCCTGCGCCAATCCGAGAACCCATCCTGTAATGAGCACCACCCACCAATGCCATAAGGTGGAAGGCAGTCGCCATGTGCGATGATCGAGTAAATAAATAATGGTCATTAACCCCCAACTAACAACAGACAACACGATTCCAACTTCACCCAGTAATTGCATCGCTGCCAGGAGAATAATGGTTACTGCTCCACCCTTCCAACCTTTCCATCGGTTGAAAGTCATCAGTAAGAAGAACGTCAATGCCCCGCCTACAATCCCATTAGGGCCATGCCCCAACACTCCGGGGTTCATGATTCCATTAGCAAATGCGAATGGGAAAGGTAATGGTCCTGCCCCATCCACCTGCCAATAGCCAGTAAGGGCTGTCTGAAAATCGGGTGCACTCTGAGCAGCACTGCCAAGCATGGAGATCTGAGTCGATATCCAGGCAATAACAGCAGTGGGCAGTAAAAGCAATAACCATCTTGCTCCACCAGCAAACATGCGAAAAATGCCGTTTACCACTCCTCCCTGTTGGCTGAAAGTGATCCGCTGACCCCAAATCACAGCCATCATCACAGTTAATGCAAACGCCAGAGAACGGGCAAGATCCAATGCCGTCCACACGAACACATCACCTATGCGCATCACCTGGGCGGCAAATAACATCAGAAAATAATGATATGAATAAGTCACTTCAGGATTGAGAGCGAAATGAGGGGGAACATCCCCTATTGCCATCATGGATGTTGTTGGCAGGTGTGCATAATCATCAAATATCGAAAGCCCCCGGCTTATGGCAAAGAAAATGCCGAACAGAAATGCAAATGCTATCCACTGCCCCGGCTGGAAATGGAACCGATAAAGCCCGCGCCAATCTTTTATGATAATTAGAATTGCCCCTGCCAAAAACACCAGAATGGCAGCCAGCCAGAAGGAAAGCGGAGGTTCAATAAACCGGGTAAGCATATTGGCAAAAACGGTTTCAATGAATAACCCTGCTGTAATCCCTGACAGAGTAATTTCGTTTTTACGAAGAGTAAACGAAGATTGGACGATCCAATATCCACCAATCCCCCATAAAACAGCCCAACCTGCAAGTAAAATGATTTCCTTCATCAGCGTTGTCCTTTTTAAGGTGTACAGGCAGAAATATCCAGTAGTTTGCGAAAATCTTCAGGATAACGAGTGCGATACACTTCGTCCACGATTATTACACAGGGATCTTGCAGCTTTTTCTGATAATCTCCATCAAGATGATCCCAATAATTTTTATCCAGATAGATATAATCAAATCCTGCAGAGCGGATGACATATGGATCCGGCACTGATACCAGTTTTTGCCAGTCTTCTTTTTCGTTGTACCAGGTGATATGAGAATTGTTTGCCCGTGCGAAGATCGTGGGTGATCGTGACGCAGTCGGGTCAAAGATCAGGCTGCCTTCTGGCAGTTTGTTCCAGTATTTCCGGTACATTTGATCATCCAGAGCAGATAGAAATGTCGAATATACTGGCTTTGGAACAGAAAGCAGTTGAAAGCCAAACAACACCATTCCACCAAAAAGACTGAGAAAAACTAATCCACCAGTTAACGCTTTAATGCTTTCAGAACGCCGCTTTACCCAGAACCATAGCAATGGTATCGAAAAGGTTTTGCACACACCCAAAATATCACTTTGTACTCTAATCAAGGCCGTTGGCCCTGCATTGCCTGTATATTGCACAAAGATAAGCAGCATGGATGCCAGACCGGTAAATATAAGTGCTGCTTCATACCATCGATGAAAACGATACGCTTTGATCCCCCATACCACAATCAATGGGATCAGTAGAATGATAGGTCCAATTTCTGCAAGCGCAACCAGCAGTTGTGAAAGACTTACCAGTGAAAGGGAACCCAGATGGCTGGACAAGACAGCAGGAGGCCATATCAACTTGAAGCCAAAGGAAAAATAAGACTGTCTTGTACCTTCAACAGCAGGTGTCAGGAGGTTTCCGACCACCCCAGTCAATACTCCACCCTGAAAAGCAGCTGCAATACAGGCAATAAAGTAGATACCAATCCACATCCATAAGGTTTTGGGGAAACGCAAAGTGCGGTGTTGAATAATATAAATCACTGCAACAATAGCCAGACCAACACCGATCCCCAGAAAACCAACTTCGTTGCTCAATGCAGATGCAGCCACAACAATGGCAGTGACCATTGCACCTTTCCAGCCCCGCCAACGATTATGGGTTAATAATAACAACCCTGCGATCACGCTGCCCAGACGTCCGGCTCCACCGAGGTACCCCAAAACCCCTGTATTCGCAATCCCATTCACGTAAGCAAAGGGCAGCCCCCAACTACCACCCCCTTCAAATGCCCAGGGAGCCGTCAGGGCAGAAACCAGGTCATTGGCAGTAGCCGACGATGTACCGATCATCGCAATTGCGGGGGAAATTTTCTCCAATATTGAAGCTGGCAGTAGAAGCAGCAGCCAGCGAGTCCCTCCTGCAAAAGCAGTGACCAACCCGCTAAAAAATGCTGCTAATGAACTATGCGTGATACGCCGGACAAAGAGAGCCAAAAGCAGTAACGATAAAGCAAAAGTAAAACCCCGTGAAAGGTCAATGGCCGTCCAGGGTGGTAAATCGATGATCCTCATAAGCTGGGCAGTCAACAACAATCCCCCATAATGATAGCCAAAATCTACCGTCGGATCTAGCGGGAAATGAGGGGGAATGTCACCAGCAGCTAGAAAAGATGCAACCGGAAGATTCTGATAATCGTCGAAAATCGCCAGCCCTCGCCCTACTTGCGTAAAAACGACTGCCAATGCCAGTAGAAGAGCTATTTGCCAGGGTCTCACCGGGATTGCAAGCCAAATCCGCCAGGACTGACCTTTTAATGGGAATAAATTGATCAGTGCACCAGCCAAAAAAACAATCAAAGCGGCCAGCCAGAAAGCCAGAGGCACACCAATCCAGCGTCCCAGCAGATTTGCCAACCAATTTTCCAGTAGCAAACCCAACCCCATCCCTGCCAGGAATTGTTCAGTTGATTGAAGATGAAATGTTTTTCGGGTGATCCACCAGCCACCCCAGCCCCACAAAAGGATCCAGCCTGTGAATTTTGCTAGAAGAAGAATAGTATCCATCATCAGAAGGCTTCCCCGGAGAATCTTTCTTTTTAAATCAGCATCGAAATATAGTGTACCAGATTGTAATCCTTCCGCTGATATTTCACCACGACAAGAAAATTTGTTTTCAGTGGATGGTATTTTCCCATACATCACATTGTATAATCTTTATAAATTGAAATTGTGATAAACTATCAGGTTGTTATCTCTCATTTTGACACTTGCTGGGAGGAAGGTATTATGACCACACGACAAACCTATGGAATCGATATTGCTGGTGTGCATCGCGAATTGACTTTATTTGAAGTAAAACCAGGACTGCGAATCGCCATTCTCAACATTTTAGGTGATACGGAGTTTGTTTCAGCCTGCGCCAAAGAACTGGCTGAAAAGTTAAAAACGGTATTGTATGATGTTATCGTTACTGCCGAAACAAAAAGCATCCCTCTGGCGCACATGCTGAGCATCGAAACTTCTAAACCTTATGTCGTTCTAAGAAAATCATATAAACCCTACATGGGAAATGCATTGAGCGCTGAAACCCTTTCGATCACAACCGGTGAACCACAAACATTATTCCTGGATGAAAAAGACCAGGATTTATTAAGGGGAAAGCGAGTTATCATTCTGGATGATGTGATTTCCACTGGTTCTACCCTGCAAGGTATGCGCCTGGTGATGCAGAAAGCCGGTGCACAGGTTGTTGGTGAAGCAGCTATTTTTACCGAAGGAGAGCTTGCGAAATGGCGAAACATCGTTTCGCTGGGGCACCTTCCCTTATTTACTGATTGAAGCATTTTACACCTCCCTCATAAGAGAGGTGTTTTTTTGGTAGCCATGGATGATAGATTAATTATCATTACGTGGGCTGCGTTCTATATAGCTAAAAAGAATTCTTATTACAGGTGCGGTCTGGAAAACGACCGCACCAATTATTCGATTATTTTTAGTGCGTCATAGGACGACCACACCCTTCCCATAGTTGTGCCTTTTATGTAAATCACAACCTAGATTTAAGATCTACCTTAGCGTTAAAACACTTGCCCCATCAGACGCTTTACATACCATAATGGTCGGTATTTTCCCCGTTTTCGCCTGACATTCCTGTGAAAAAGTAGCGATAAAAGCTTCTAGCTGGTCATTTTCCACCAGATTAATAGTACATCCCCCAAAGCCTGCGCCAGTCAACCTGGCACCCAGACACCCCGGAATTTGGTCTGCAATTGCAACCAAAGCATCAAGCTCTGGCAGGCTGACCTCGTATAAATACCTTAACGAAAGATGCCCTTCAATCATTCGTTGTCCAAAATCAGATATTTGTCCATTTTGTAAATCGTCCTTTGCTTGCTGGACACGTGCACATTCCTCCACTACATGTTTTGCACGTCTGAATAAATGATCAGGAATGTGTTCTGCTACGCCCTGCAACTGGTCAAGTGTCACCTCTGCCAGATTTTGTGGAACAGGATGGATAAACTGCTGGATGATCTTGAGTGCCTCCATACATTCCGCCTGTCGAAGGTTATACCCAGAATGAGTGAGTGTATGCCGGATCCCCGAATCTACAATGACCAATGAAATATCTTCAGGAAAAGGCAACAAAGACCACTTTAATGATGCCGTGTCAAAATACATTACATGACCAGCTTTCCCAAACAAACAGGCAAATTGATCCATCAAACCACATCGCAGCCCTACATAATCCGATTCAGCCTGCAGACATAATTTCGCCATTGTCATCTTGTCGATTTTCCAATTGCCTGCAGCTTGCCAGGCAAGAGCAAAAGCTACTTCTACTGCTGCCGAAGAGCTCAACCCCGCTCCAACGGGTATGGAACCCTTATAAAATGCTTTTATGGGAGATACTGGCAAAGAATGCTGGATAGCCGCCCAGGCCACACCAGCGGGATACATCGCCCAGGCTGGCAATAGATTACCATTAATATCAGATTTTTGCTGCAGGCTTGAATTGCTAAATACAACAACTTCATTCAAATCAAGCGCATGAATTTCATGTACCTCTTCAGTATTTCTTTCCACCGCTGCCTGGATCGAGCGATTGATGGCGACTGGCAAAACCGACCCGCCATTGTAATCCACATGCTCACCCAGTAAATTTACACGCCCAGGTGCAGTGATCAACCAGTCAGCTTGCGGTAATGTGGCAAGTACTTCAGGCTGATGCGTCTGAATGAGTTTTGCTTTCCTGGCATGGGGAAGCTGCTTTAACTGCAGCTCGCGTTTTAACGCCTGGCTTTTTCCTTCTACCTCTTCCAAATAAGCAATTCTAACAGGATTATGCATCCGGGTGTATCGCGCACCAATACCCATGTTATGTTTCTTTACACGACGAGATGGATCAGTCGTCCACCCTGTATAAAACGTGCCATCTGCACATTGCAAGATGTAACAGAAATACCGCATAGATGAGTTCAATCCTCTTTTTTCTTCCTGTTCAAATTTCCGAGAAACATACTGGAGAGTTGCTCACCAAAGGTGGGATATTTTGATTTTCCCGGGGCAGACTCCCATTCGTTGGAATTGCGCTGGTGTCGCCAGATAGTATATGCATCTTGCGCCTGTTCCAGGTAAACATCCATTTTTTCTACATCCTGTTCTGCCAGAGCATTACGGATATGCTGCATCACAAAAATATATCCATCCAGCAGACGAACCAAATTATCTTTATTTTCAATCATAGATAAAGCTGGATGGTCACCAGGTACCAGAGCTTCTACTGCGGCTGTGCAGGAGGAGAATTCCTGTCCTGTGAACTTGCGTCCATCTCGCCAGCCAGGTTGAGTACTCACAAAATTCATCCACGCGGCTGCCAAGATCTGTGGCATTTGAATCATGCTCGCATGAAATCCATCAACTTCAGCAGGATCAGCAAACATAGGTTTTGAACCTAAGAGCGTACATATCTTCGCTGCCAGATTCACTCCTGTTGAACTGGTGGTTGGAAAACCACAAATAGAAGTGACACCATTGATAAACAGGTCGGCAACACCCGTTTTCTCAGGCAGAATTTCACCGAAAAGGTATTTGGGATTAATAGTTGAGAGAAAAGGTATGTAATCCACACCTGCAGGCAATAATTCTTTAATTTTCTCAAAGGACCGTTGCACAGGTGCTGGATCATCCAATACAAGGCATCCTTTTTTCAGACAAGGAAGAATGCTCTTTTGTAATTCAGGTTTGTCATTTTGTGGAACGCAAAAGAAAATAACATCAGAATTTTCAACCGCTTTTCGATAATCAAGGGTGGTACTGTTAAAAGCACCGTTTTTCTGCACACTGAGCAATTGATTCGGAACAGTGTCATACCCAATCCGCATTATCTCTGGATCTGCTTTTGCCAGTGCCAGCCCAATGGAAATCCCCTTTTGCCTGCAACCAACAACAGTAACCTGAAGTCTCATAAAGGTATGCCTAAAAGAAGTTTATATAGATTGGTAAGAACCGGAGTAATGATCCATCCAAAGATGTCCACACCGATCATGGGTAACACAAAGATGATAAGCAACAAAATAAACATACTGTATGGTCGAATTCGTTCAAAACCGTGTCTCCAAGATTCTGGAAGCAAATAGTCGATGATCTTTTCGCCATCCAGGGGAGCCAATGGGATAAGGTTAAAAAGAAATAGCAGTAGATTGATCGTAAGAAATTCGATCAGGAATGTGTAAGGTGATGGAAGTATTTTCCCTGTTGCAGCATAAGGTATCCATCCAAAACGGATCGGAATGGCAGCAATAATTGCAAGCAGGAAATTGGAAAAAGGTCCTGCCAGAGAGACCCACATTACCGCTGATGGGCTTTTCCTCTCCAGTGTATAAGGGTTAATCGGTACTGGTTTAGCCCAACCAAAACCTGCGAAGATGAGCACCAGGGTGCCAATAGGGTCCAGATGTTTGAGGGGATTGAGGGTCAACCTGCCAGCATTACGAGCAGTATCATCGCCATACACATTGGCTGTCCATGCATGAGCAAACTCATGCACACTAAATGCCACCAGCAACGTGAGTATACGGGAAAAAAGGGTAGGGAAGGTCAAACCAAGCATAGTGTATAACCTGAAGCGAATCACCTTTCTATAGGATTATATCCTATTCGCCTGTTATACCTGGAATGTATTCCTTTGTCATATTCGAACATAATCTTGTAGACTAAACGGTTTAACCCCGATGGTATAATCCGCTTATGTTGATCGATTTGCAATTAGGCGATGTTATAAAAATG
The DNA here is from genome assembly GCA_034429195.1 of Anaerolineaceae bacterium. Taxonomy (GTDB): domain Bacteria; phylum Chloroflexota; class Anaerolineae; order Anaerolineales; family Anaerolineaceae; genus UBA4782. The sequence goes on along the minus strand of DAOUGQ010000016.1, from coordinate 126,668 downwards.
CGCAAGCCACATCCCTGCGGGGGATACTTATGGAAGATTGTGCGGCTGGGTGCAGATATTGGACTGGTTTGTCTGACCTGTGAGCGGCGAGTGATGTTAACCAGGAGAGAACTTACCCATCGTATGAAAACCATTGTCGAACGCAATCCCAACGCAAACGAAATTCCCTGATGTAAATGAAAAATGAGGGAAAGTCTCACAACCTAAAGATCAGTGACCCTTACCTGATCAAAATATCTCTTTTTCCCGTAGGGAGAAGCTCAATTAGAGGCAACCATAACGATGCAGCCAGAATACGACTCATATCCGCCTTCAATTAAATACTCATTTGTTTCCTTACATTCTTCCTCCGAAAGGATTGCAATAAATTTAATTTTTCATGGTGTGAAAGATTGCTATATAATGATGGGTATATGCCAATTCTAGATCGCAATATGCTTGAGTTTCAGAGTCGAGGTCCCGAACAAACCCGCAGATTGGGCATGCGGCTGGGATCTCTGCTAAATAAGGGCGATGTGGTTTGCCTTCATGGTGACCTGGGTTCAGGGAAAACGACACTGGTCCAGGGCTTGGCACAGGGTTGGGGTTCATTGGAACAGGTTACCAGCCCGACTTTCGTTCTGGTAAATCAATACCATCGACCAGATGGATCGACTATGTACCATTTGGATGCTTATCGTATGCAAAATGCTCTCGAAGCAGAAGACCTTGACCTGACCCAAATGCTGGATAGCGGTTGCCTGGTATTAGAATGGCCAGAAAAGATCATCGAAGCATTGCCAGTTGAACGATTATGGATTGAGATGCGCTGGATAGCAGATGAAGTGCGCTATATGGCATTTATGCCAGCAGGTGAGCGATACATTCACATCATGGCAGAATTCCGCCGGGCAGCTTTTGGAGGTTAAGATGTTACTGGTAGTGGATACATCAACACAGTCAGTTGGTCTGGCTTTATATAATGGAACCGAGATCATGGCGGAAATGGTATGGCAAACGCAGAGTCACCATTCCATCGAACTTGCTCCTGCAGTACAGTCATTGTTGAAGCGATGTGGAGTTGCGCCTGCACGACTCACTACCTTGGGGGTTGCGTTGGGTCCCGGTTCATTCACCAGCCTTCGTATCGGGTTGGCATTCATTAAAGGCATAGCGCTTACGCTCCACCTGCCTGTGATCGGTATCCCGACATTGGACATTACCGCTGCAGCGATCCAACCAGTGAATGGTTATCCGTTGGCTGCTGTCTTGCGTTCTGGCAGGTCACGATTGGCAGTAGGATGGTATGACTGGTCCGCAAATACCTGGAAAGCAAGAAGCCAGGTGGAAGTCATGGTTTTCAACGAGCTGGCAGAACAATTCAAGCAGCCCACATTGGTTTGTGGTGAATTGGATGCTGAACAGAGAGCAGCGCTTGCTCGAAAAAAGAAAAATGTAATCCTTGCAAGTCCTGCATTATCAGTACGAAGGCCGGCTTATCTGGCTGAATTAGCCTGGAGTCGCTGGCAATCGGGTGAGACGGATGATGTGATCAGTCTCGCACCGATCTATTTGCATATCAACGAACCCATTCAAATTCAATGAACGGTCAAACAAAAATTCCTATTACGATCCGCCGGATGGAAGTGCGGGATATTGAGCGAGTCAGAGAGATCGACCGCCATTCTTTTACTCTTACCTGGTCGGAAAATTCGTATATGTATGAATTGACACAGAATGTGAATTCACGGCTGTGGGTAGCTGAAGTTACCAACCATTTGACGGGAAATAAGAAAGTCGCTGGTATTCTTGGTGCCTGGATGATCCTTGACGAAGTCCATATCGCCACACTGGCAGTTGACCCGGTTTTCCGGCAAATGCATATTGGCAGCCAGTTGCTGGATCATGCACTTCTTCAGGCCGGGAAAGAAGGTGCTGTAGTGTCACGCCTGGAAGTACGCGCTGGAAATCTGGCAGCCATTAAGTTGTATGAAAAATTTGGTTATTCCACAGTAAGTATTCGGCCAAAGTATTACGTGGATAATGGTGAGGATGCACTACTGATGGATCTGGACATGATCCAGGCAGGATATACAGCTAGGGGAGTTACCAACCCATGAAAATGACTGCACTGCCACTGGATCAGATCATTCATGGAGATTCCCTGGAAGTGTTGAAAAGCTTCCCAGAAAAATCCATTGACCTGATCTTTGCAGACCCCCCTTACAATTTACAGTTGCAAAATGACCTCTGGCGACCCAATATGACACTGGTGGATGCTGTCAATGAAGAATGGGATCACTTTGAAAGTTTGCAAGCGTATGATGAATTCAGCCGGAATTGGTTGAAAGAATGCAAGCGAGTATTAAAAGACAATGGTAGCATCTGGGTGATCGGTACTTATCATAATATCTATCGAATAGGCTCGATCATGCAAGATCTGGGGTACTGGTTCTTGAATGATGTGGTCTGGATCAAAACCAATCCCATGCCAAATTTTCGGGGTGTACGTTTTACCAATGCCCATGAGACATTACTGTGGGCCAGTAAATCGCAGAAAGCTCATTACACTTTCAATCATCACGCCATGAAGAGTCTGAACGACGGCTTGCAGATGCGTAGCGATTGGTTGTTGCCAATTTGCAGCGGTAAAGAACGGATACGAGAGAATGGAAAACGGGTACACGCCACACAAAAACCTCAAGCATTACTGTATCGAGTTATTCTTTCTTCCAGCAATCCTGGAGATGTGGTACTCGATCCTTTCTTCGGCAGTGGCACTACTGGCGCTGTTGCAAAAAAATTGCATCGCCATTGGATTGGTATCGAAGGGAGAGAAGACTACATCACTATAGCACAAAAACGTCTGGATGCCATTCAACCCGACCCATATGATGATAATACCTACGATGTTCATGGTGGAAAAAAGAGACTACCTCGCGTTGCAGTCGGTTCTTTGATTGAAGCTGGATATCTTGATCCAGGACAAGCCCTTTATTTCCGCCAGAATTTATCAATCAGTGCAAAGCTTCGAGCTGATGGTAAAATCAGCATTGATACAATGGTGGGATCAATCCATGCTGTAGGATCCTTCTTAAGCAAAGGAAGCCCATGCAATGGATGGGAACACTGGTACTTTCAAGATAATGATGGAATACTCCATCCTCTGGATGAATTAAGGCATAAGTGGCTGGAGCAATGTACGTGTTCTCAAGAAGATTCGGAACTCGAAAACATAGAATAATGAATGAGAAATTGGATACAGGAGGCACAAATTGGATGGGCAATCAGCTCTCAATGTAATAGCAGAAGAAGTTAAGTCATGTACGAAGTGCAAACTGTACCATTCTCGCAAGCTTTCAGTCCCCGGAGAAGGTCCTTCTAACGCAGAAATCATGTTCATCGGTGAAGGCCCCGGATTTTATGAAAACGAACAAGGTAGACCTTTTGTTGGAGCAGCTGGTAACTTCCTCTCTGACCTGCTTTCCCGGATCAGTATGAAACGTCAGGATGTATTTATCGCCAATGTAGTGAAGTGCCGCCCACCTGCTAACCGTGATCCTGAGCCAGATGAACTGCAGGCATGTGATACGTATCTCGAGCGACAAATCGAAGCAATCAATCCAAAGATAATTGTCACCCTTGGGCGGTTCTCCATGGCGAAATTTCTTCCCAATGTTCGCATCAGCGACATACATGGTAAAGCACGCTGGGTAGGTAATCGTCTGGTGGTAGCAATGTATCACCCGGCTGCTGCTTTACATCAGCCCGCATTAAAAGCGACTATCATCCATGATTTCGAGCAGCTTCCAAACTATATATTGGAAAGCAAGAAAAAAAACACTCCAATATCACCAGCGCCTGTACATACTCCAATACCTGTAACACCAGTAAAAGAAGAAGAAAAGCCGCATAATCAGGATGCAACTCAACTAAAACTGTTTTGACCACAATAGCATCATCCCAGCCAGTCAGTTATAATTCAACTATCCCGGTAAGTCTGGAGATACTATGATTAATCCAATTTTCGATCAATTGATTGATAAATTAAAGAACAAGACTGCCCGTGTCGCCATTTTGGGGCAGGGTTATGTTGGGCTTCCGCTGGCAGTTGTTTTTGCGGATGCTGGTTTCGAAGTAGTGGGCATTGATCCCGATCAACGCAAGATCGATGCATTGAACCGCGGTGAAAGCTACGTATTGGATGTAACTTCGGAAAAAATTTCTCAACTGATTCATTCTGGCAAGTACAGCGCAACAATTGATTTTGCAGAAATTGCCAACGTGGATGCCATCAGCATTTGCGTTCCCACCCCCTTGCGAAAAACAGGGGATCCAGATTTATCGTATATCATTTCTGCCACCGAAAACCTGGCAAATTATGTCAAAGCCGGGCAGGTTATCGTTTTGGAATCTACTACCTATCCTGGTACCACACGTGAATTAATCCTCCCCAAAATCGAGCAGCAAGCTGGTTTGAAAGTGGGAATAGATTTCTTCCTTGCCTTCTCACCTGAAAGGGTTGACCCCGGCAGAAAAGATTTCACCACCAAGAACACTCCTAAAGTAGTAGGTGGAATCACCCCGGCATGCTTACAGGCAGCTGTCACCTGGTACAGCCAGGCATTGCAAAAGGTCGTTCCTGTTTCTTCCACCGAAGTAGCGGAAATGGCGAAATTACTTGAAAACACCTTCCGTATGATCAACATTGGCATGGTAAATGAACTGGCATTGATGTGTGACCGGCTAGGAGTGGATGTATGGGAAGTGATCGATGCAGCAGCGACTAAACCATTTGGTTTTATGAAATTCACCCCGGGACCCGGATTGGGTGGACACTGCATTCCGATTGATCCACTCTATCTTTCATGGAAGCTGCGTTCATTGAATTACACCGCCAGGTTCATCGAATTAGCGTCAGAGATCAATACCGGCATGCCACGTTACGTTGTCAGTAAAGTACAGGATGCATTGAACGATCACCGTAAATCCCTCAAAGGCTCCAAAGTGCTTGTCTTAGGTGCTGCCTATAAACCCGATATTGATGATCTGCGTGAAAGTCCTTCCATGGATGTGATAGGACTGCTAATGCAAAAGGGTGCAGATGTGCAATACCATGATCCATACATCAAGACGGTTTCGCATGATGAGTGGAAACTTACCTCTGTATCAGACCTCATGAAATCGATCAGCGAAGCAGATTGTGTGGTAATTGTTACCAACCACTCATCTTATAACTATGCTGCCATTCTGGATTCTGCCAAATTGATTGTGGATACGAGAAATGCATTGGGTGTTTCTGGTAAGGGGCACCCAAAAGTTGTGAGGCTGTAATGGCAAAATACATGCTGACTGGCGCAGCTGGATTTATAGGCTCGCGTGTATGTGATCTTTTATTAGAAGATGGACATTCTGTCGTTGGCATAGACAATATTAATAACGCATATGATATTCGCCTGAAGGAATATCGCCTAAAGCGCTTGAAAAATCATAAGGGGTTTCAGTTTTACCAGAAAGATGTGGCAGACTTGGATTCATTGGAAGAGATCGCCTGCCAATCCGGAAAGATCGATGCCATTATTAATCTGGCAGCCAGAGCGGGTGTGCGCGCCAGCGTAGAGAATCCGTGGATCTTTTTGCAAACCAATACAACAGGCACTTTGAACCTCTTGGAAATCGCTCGTAAATACGGCATTCCAAAATTTGTGTTGGCATCAACTTCCAGCATCTATGGATCAAATGCACCTTTACCCACCACCGAAGAAGCAGATAGCAGCCATCCTCTCCAACCTTATGCTGCTTCAAAAAAGGCGGCTGAAACGATGTGCTATTCTTATCACTTCTTGCATGGAATTGATGTGACCGTTTTTCGCTACTTTACAGTTTTTGGACCTGCTGGACGGCCAGATATGGTCATGTTTCGTTTTGTACAATGGATCGCAGAATGTAGGAAAGTACATCTCAATGGGGATGGCACACAATCACGCGGTTTTACATATGTAGATGATATTGCCCGAGGCACCATTGCCGGGTTGAAACCATTGGGATATGAAATCATCAATCTGGGTGGTCATGACGTAATCACCATAAACGATATGATCACGATCTTAGAAAAAATGCTGGGCAAAAAAGCAGACGTCATCCATCATCCAGCACATCCTGCAGATATGATGACAAACTGGGCAGATGTAACAAAAGCAAAAGAAATGTTAGGCTGGCAACCTCAGGTTAGTCTTGAAGAAGGTATGCAAGCTACGGTAGATTGGTACTTAAAAGAACGCTCCTGGGCAAGTCAGGTAGAAACACTCTGATATGTTAAAAAAGATCTGGCAAGACTGGAAGCAGGACCGCCTGTTCGGCATGGTCATCCGCAACAGCGGCTACCTGTTCAGTAGCAATTCTATTTCTATGGTGTTATCCAGTCTGGTTGGATTGGTCGCTGCTCTTGTTCTCGGTCCTTCTGATTATGGCACATTGGGAATGATCACCTTGTTTGCATCGAGCGTAAACCGATTGCTTTCTTTCCGCATGGGTGAACTGGTGGTGAAATATGCCGGTCAGGCTCTGGCACTAAATGAAAAATCCCGCGCATCAGCTGTAATCAAATTTGCTGGAATCAGCGAAGGGATAACATCTCTCCTCGCCTATGGTATTCTGGTTGGCTTTTCCAGTTGGGCAGCTCGCTTCATTATAAAAGATGCCTCCGTCGTTCCCCTGATATTGGTTTATGGATTGATGATCCTGGGGAACCTGATGGCTGAAACTGGCACTGCGGTCCTTCAGATTACTAATCATTATCGCAGTCAGGCAGTGCTCAATCTTCTGCAAAACCTCACCACCGCTATCTGGGTAGGCGTGGCATTCCTTACAAAAAGCAGCCTGGGCTCCATCCTTTTTGGTTATCTATTAGGAAAGATGGTTTTTGGTATTGGCACAGTATTGCTTGCACTGGTTCATGCGCCAAAAATCCTGGGAAAAGATTGGTTGAAAGCCTCTATGCGGCAGGTGAAAGACTGGCGTGACCTGATAAAATTTGCCATTACAACTAATTTAAGTGGTACGATCAATATGGTCATCCGGGATAGCGAAGTTCTATGGGTTGGGTTTTTCCTGACCAAAGCAGATGCAGGATATTACAAGTTCGCATTGGCAATCATGAACATCATTTTGATGCCAATATCACCTTTCATCAATACCACATTCCCTCAGATCAGCAGTTCGGTTATTCGGCATGAATGGAAACGCCTGAAATTGCTTTTGAACCGCACAACGATCATTGCAGCCGTCTGGACAACCGCCTGTGCTGTCGGTTTATTACTGGCTGGAAAACCTCTTTTGGGATGGCTGAAAGATGGTGTTTATCTCCCTTCTTATGCAGCCATCCTAATCCTTCTCATGGGCTTTGGGACAGCAAATGTCTTTTTCTGGAATAGACCTTTGCTTCTTTCTTTTGGATTACCAGTGTATCCATTAGTGGTCTCAGCGATCACCGGTGCCCTTAAAACCGGGTTAATGTTTATATTAGTGAAGCCTTTCGGAATCCTTGCCCAGGCGGGTTTACTGGCTGGATATTTTGTAATCTCAGTGGGATTAATCGTGGCGAGAGGTTTACGAGAAATCCTAAAATCTGAAAAAATTTATCCAGACGCTACAGGAATGGAAGCATGAAAATCGCAGCAATCACCACTGTAACCATCCCTGCAACCACTGCCAACAGTATCGAGGTGATGAAAGTATGCCATGCCATGGCTCAAAATGGTCATAATATCAGTCTGACCGTGCCGGGTAAAGAGATGCCTGAATGGAAATCCCTGGCTGATCAATATGGATTGCAGCAACAATTTCAAGTAAAAACACGGAGAGCCTGGAAAATACTGAAACGGTATGATTTTGCCTGGTCTACAGTAAGAAATGCCCATCAGACTGGCGCAGAATTACTCTATACCTGGAGTTCACAGGCTGCACTGATTGGATTATGGTACAGGATGCCCACTATACTGGAAGTGCATGACCTCCCAACAGGGAAATTTGGCCCTATCCTTTTAAGAAATTTTTTCAGGATCGAAGGGAAAAAAAGGCTGTTATGCATCACCCAGGCTCTGGCAACTAAATTGGAGAAACTACTGGGAGAAGATTATCACTCAGAAATGGTTCAGATCGCGCCAAATGGAACGGACCTATCCCAGTATCAAGACTTGCCAGACGCAAAAACCGCCAGGCAGATGCTATCTTTGCCAGAGAAAATGACTGTCGGATATACCGGTCATTTTTATCAGGGTCGGGGAATTGAATTATTGCTTTCGTTAGCAAAGGCATTTCCAGATGTAAATTTCCTCTGGGTAGGTGGAAATCCAACAAATGTCCAGCAATGGCGTGAAAAACTTAAACGGGAAGCTGTGCAGAACATCATTCTGACCGGCTTTATTGCCAATACAATACTGCCTCTCTATCAGGCTGCAGCCGAAATTCTGGTTATGCCATATGAAACATCCATATCCGGTAGTGGTGGTGGAAATTCTGCTGAAATTTGTAGCCCAATGAAGATGTTCGATTACCTGGCTGCAGGCAGGGTGATCCTTACCAGTGATCTGCCAGTTTTCCATGAAGTGCTGAATGAGAAAAATGCTGTCTTTTGCCCTCCAGAAGATACAGAAAGCTGGAGGAAACAATTATCTCTACTTCTTGGGAATCCACTATTACGAGAAAGCCTGTGCATGCAGGCACGTCAGGATGCTGCCCAATACACATGGCAGCGCAGAGCGGAAAGAGCTCTGGACGGATTTTAATCTTCTGACTTTGGAATTTCAATACCTGTAATCACCCATTTGCCGTCTTCCTTGGCAAGGGTGAACTCTCGCGTGCTGTCAGCAGTGCCAGCTACTTTCACTGCCACAGTGATGATCGCTGCAGGAGGATCCTTGCTGACGGCTGCAGAAGTCACTGCATAACCCTCTAGAATATCGCGGAATTGCAGAAGCATCCCGGCGCCACCATCCGGTATCATTTTTTGGTATGCCTGGCTCAAGTATTGTGCCATTCCTTCCTGGTCAGACTGGTATGCAGTAAGGAACGCGATCACCACACCTTCAGCATCTTCAGGATATTGACCAGATGGGCGCGTAGGAAGAGAAACCTGGGTGATCAAAACAATATCAGGTGTAGATTCTTGAACAATATAGGTCGGTTGTATCTCATGAATGGTTTCTTCTGTTGAAAATGGGCTCATTCCACATGCAGGCAGGAAGACCACTGTCATCAAGATCAACAACAGTCGGAAACATGACCGGAAATGTTTACTTTTCTGCATACCCGATTTCTACCTTCGTGATGCCAGCCAACTCAAGAGCTTCTCTCGGTTCCAGGTATTGATAATCAATTCTGGATTGACCCAGGCACGCCTTGCTACTGAAACCCCAAAAGCCATGAGCTGTAATTGATCGATAGTGTGAGCATCTGCGTCAATTGCAAGCAGTATTCCCATTTCCGAAGCCAGGCGGGCATGAACCTCGTCCAGGTCTAGACGTGAATAGCTGGCATTGATCTCCAATACGATCCCTGCTTTACGTGCCTCTTTCAGAATTACATCATAATCCAGATCAGCACCTTCACGATTCGGAAGCAATCTTCCACTGGGATGACCTATGATATCGACATGTGGATTACGAATGACATTCACCAAACGCTCCGTGATCCGTTCACGCGGCTGCCTCAAGCTTGTATGAAGAGATGCCACTACAATGTCCATTTTTGATAACACATCATCCGGATAATCCAGGCTGCCGTCTGCTTTGATCTCGACTTCTGCACCTTGCAATATTAGGATGGAATCACCCAACTCTTTTTGTACAGCATCTATGTCTTTCCGCTGTTCAACCAACCCCTCAACTGTTAACCCACCTGCAATACCCAACCCACTGGTATGGTCTGTAATGGCAATCGTATGGTACCCGAGTTCACGGGCAGCTAATGCCATTTCTTTTACCGAGTTGGCTGCATCAGACCAGGTGGTATGCATATGAAAATCTGAGCGGATATCTTCGAGTTTGAGCAAGTTGGGCAAGCGATTTTCTTGCGCTGCCTGAATTTCTCCTCGATCCTCTCTCAATTCAGGTATGATGTAAGGCAAACCCAATGCCTTGTAAACATCTTCTTCATGGGAAAATACAAATTCTTTTCCTGAAGCATCCACAATTGCTTGTTCACTGAGAGAAAGGTTCTGTTTTTGTGCCAGCTCGCGCAAATGCACATTGTGTTCTTTTGAACCGGTTACAAATTGCAATAAAGTGCCAAATCGTTCAGGAGGTTGGATCCAGAGCTGAACATTAATGCCGTTATTCAATTCGATACTGGATTTATTCTCTCCTGATGCCAGTATCCTGTGACAATCAGGATGGTGGGTGAACCACTCCATCACAGGTAAAGGATTTGCACATCCTGCTACCAGATCAAGGTCACCAATGGTGGATTTCCAGCGGCGAAGACTGCCGGCTGCTTCTGCCCGCACTACACCAGGTTGTTTTCGCAGATCAATTAGAAGAGAATCAGCGATGATCCAGGCATTTCCCAATAACATGCGATGGCTGCGGCGCGACAAAGCTTCAATACCAGCAATGATGCGAGCTTCAGATTTTTCACCCATCCCGGGTAGATTGCGAAGTTTTTCATTTCTGGCAGCAGCTTCCAATTCAGCCAGGGTCTTCACCCCAGCCTGTTTCCAGAAAAGAGCGACCTTTCTCGGTCCTACATCGGGCACCTGCAACATTTCCAGTAGACTGGGAGGGACCTCCTGTTCGAGCCTTTCGAGGAATCCCAGGTTCCCGGTGCGTAACAATTCATCAATCTTTTCCGAAATTGCCTTCCCAACACCTGGAATTTCATCCAGTCGATTTTCTTGCCAGTAGATGTTTACATCAGATGGGAGGCTGCGTAGATTCTCCGCCACCCTGCGATAGGCAAGAGTCTTGTAAACTACTTCTCCTTTGATATCCAACAGGCTGGCAATTCTTTCGAACACATCAGCGAGTTCGACATTATTCATATTTATCCCTGTTTTAGGTCACGAGCAAAAACACTGATATGGGTTACTGCATTCTCTTCCAGACTACCCTGTTTAAATTCCGGTTGAATGTGAGCAGCAATTTTTTGGAACGCAGGAATATCCGTACCAAGTACTTTGATATCAACCTCATTATAAACGGGAACAAAAGCTGCCCGATAATCCCAAATGCGCAGGCGATTGTGATGGCTGGTAGGATTCAACCAGCCATACCATTTCCGGCTTGAAAAGCGCAGCATTTCAAAAGGGTATTTAAAGAAATGATCACGCAAATCAATAAAATGCAGACATGCAGCATCTTCAGTACTCAATGCAGCCAGCGCGCGGGTAATTCCAGGCACATCTACCAGATGTTCAAAAACGGAATTGCTTAACACGATATTTACTGGTTGCAAAACATGTTCAATTGCAACCTGTCGAATATCCCCTTCTACTAATGTCAACTTCTCTGGGTTCACTTCTACCCTATTATCGATCAGTTTTAATGAATCAGAGTATTTTTCAAGCAATGTCCGGTTAAAAGTATGATCCGGTTTCACTTTATATTCACACAAAATTACATGGCTGGCACCGGCACTAATCAAAGCACAGCCGATTTCAAATCTACCTCCATATCCTAAAACCAGGATTCGCTTTCCAGAGAGCTCAATTCCATGTTCACGCAAAACCTGCTGGTATCGTTCCACCGCACCTGATGGATTGCTGGTTTCCATGCCTGGACGGATGATCCAGCCATGTAAAAGAAGAAATCGCACCACAGATTCGGGCAAGAAATGGCGGATGAGCCGGGGAACGAGATAGGAAATTGAACTCATGAATACCTCATGGTAAATAACAGGTATCAGGCATTTCTTCCGGTGTACGAGGCACTAAAATCTGAACGCCCACCCAGGGCAACAATTCAGCTTCGCGATAATAACATAATAAAGGAGCAGAAACCCACTTCACCCAGGAGTTGTTCTCTTGAGCAAAAGTCCGCTCACTGTCAGTGAAATATATCTCATGAATGGGTTCTGTTACGATCAAGGCAAATCGCTGGTTTGCAAGGTCGTCGATAAAACCTTTGAAATACTTTGCATTGTCGGCCATTGCCTGATCCATTAAGTATTTCTTTTCATAATCAGATACAAGAGGTACACCTTTGATATACCCAAAGGTCAGCAATTGACGCTGATCGATAAACAGGATCTCGCTGGAAGGATCTACTTTAGCGATCCGTTTTTGAATGACCTGAAGAGATTCATCAACCAGGTCTTTTTCTGGCAGAACAAGTGGTTCACCATATTGAGCAAGGTACGTTGCTGGAGATACCAATGCCAGGCAGAACATAGCTGTGACCAGCCAGGGTTTTCCCTGAAAGGTAAATCCTTCTTTGATTAAACTGCGAAGTGCCCATCCCGCTGCTAATGCCAGGGTGATCCAGAACATATCCAGATTGTGCAGATTACTCCCTCCCCCAATTTTGGTACTGATTACAATCCCAATCGCAAGGAAAATCCCTGCAACAGCTGCAATCGCAATAGATTGCAGCCAGTTGGTTTTCCAGTATTTTTTTATACGAAGCATGATGATCCAAACAATTAACATCAACCCTGCCCATAACACCCCAAGCAGAATACCTGGGGCATAGGTTGTGTTGGGAAGTAGCCTATCCCAGAGGAGTGGCTGTCGTGTAAGAGTACCTATAGGGTTGACCACAGCGCTTACTGCAATTTTTTGAGCAAAACCGCTTTGTGCCCAGGTGATGAAATCAGAAAGATACTGCCCGCCAATATATCCGGTGATGCCCAGCACTATAGGTCGTATAAGTTGTTTCCATTTTCCTTGTTTAAATTCTGGCTGCACAATGTCCAGTAATGCCAGCATCCCCGCCCAGAGCCCTGGGGCATATCGCCAGGTCCACCGGCTAAAGTCTGCATAAAAAGCTGCCAGCAAAATCAAGGGAACGCTAATGGCGAGTGAACGCAAACGTACCGCAATTACTACCAGAATTGCACTGATCACTATTGGCGCATAAATAGGTCCTTGTGAAAGAAAGCTAAAACTCCATAGCCCAAAAAGCACAGCAATCAACCAACCTAATTTCCCTTTCTTTACACCTGCTACGGTTAAAAAACCAACAAAAAATGTAGGGAGTATCCAGAGCAATGCGTCCCATAACCTTACTCCAAAGATGCCTATATTGGGAATTAGGTAAGCCAATGCCCAGATGAATTGTCTACCCGCGGTAATAAAGGCAAAAATTGGTTTATCACTCAGGGTGATATACCGGTTACTGGCAAACATGATGGAGTAATCCCATAATCGGTTGCCTTCAGACCAGGAAAGTGAAAATGGATAACTGGTTACCCGGTTCAACCAACCACCCATGGCGAAAAAAGCGCCCGAAACGCAGATCCATGCAGCAGCATATACCAGCCAGGGAGAAGTATGATGTGGAAGAAAAACCAACAGCGCAGCAAATAATCCTGCGATGATGATCAAGCCCAATCGGAAAGTATATCCAAATTCCATCAAACCAAAATTATTGAACAAGAGGATATATGAAGGGAAAATAGATATCAAGATTGCCAGCACCCAATGTGTCCATGTTGGGGTCTTTTCCAGAACTGTCGTCAGACGCCCATACAGGTTAAGAGGTTCTTTTCCATGCAGAACTGCCACCAATCCATAAAGCCAGGCAATGGCAGCTAGTACACAGATTACGAGGAAAAGAATGTACCTTTTGGATGCAAAAGTCAGGGTTTCAATCATTCCCAGGAAGCCGGTTGCAAAACCAGACAGGAAAAAGGCAAAGAACCCTCCAATCAGAAACCAGATAACCAACCATTTTTTATTGATCGTTTTCATTTTGCGGATACCGTTTTGACAAATTTTCGAAAGAAATCTAATCTCTGGGATTCTTTATTCTTTGAATCGATGCTATCTCGTATCTGTGGATCATCAAGCCGTTTGCCCATCATCGAGCAGACAAATTGGTAAATTTCTTCTGCATGAGCCTGCACATTATCCGGAGTGTTTGGGATTCTAAGAATACAGGGATGCTTGATTGGCTCTAGGTCAGTATCATGGTAAGGCAAAATAATGGGAATACCCATTGCAACACATTCGCGCGTTTTCAAGGGAGAACTTTCTTCCATCCCAATGGAATGCAGAGACAGGCTGCTGATGGCTGAATCTGCGGTTGCCAAAACCTGTTGATAGGCTTCTCCCGTTAAATAACCATGGAGAACAATATTTACGGGAGGATTTTGCACACCTTCCATGTGATCATAACCAATAACATCGATCACCAGGTCAGGATACCGTTGTGCCAGAGGTATCAGTTTTTCCAACCCATGCCAGGCATTCCCCGGTGAACCAATAAATACTAGGTGAGGCTGTATATTTTTTGGCGCTGGGATGAAAGGATATTTCGACAGGTCGATTCCATCGCCAACAACGATGGTTGGTTTATGAAAATTTGCAAAAGCCGGTAAAGTTGCCAACTCGTGTGAAATACTCACGATGCCAGAGCATCGTTCCAGGCTGATACGCCGCGTAAGGCGATTGTATAAAGCATAGAATTTGCCAAGTGTTTCATGCTGCTGAATATCATTCGTCACTGCTTCGATGATAACAGGTGCACAGCGAAATAAGCGCTGCAATGGGTAGGCAAATACGTTAAAACGCAGGTATATGATATCCGGTTGGTAGGTCTGAATTTTTCCGATCAACCGGGCGAGTGCTTTATTCCGGTTGAACTCTGTAAGAATCTTCCCCACAAAGCCCGATTTAACTTCATATAACTCAATCACACCAGCCAGTAGATCACTCACATTCTTTATTGTATGAGAATGAAGGAAGAGCGTCACTTCATTTCCGGCTGCACGCCAGGCACCTATCTGTGCGGCGATCTTTTTGCCAACTCCGCTGTGTATCGTTCTGGGCCAATGCAGTGAAACATAAGCGATCCGCATATCTTAGAGCTCGTGTCCTACTCCCAGGCGAAAAACGCGAAAACCTTTCGATTTTAAGGCTTCAGCAGGTAAAGCATTCACTGCATCGATCAGCAACCGGGCAGAAGTTTGGTTAGCAAATTTCTCGATATCCATATTACGGAATTCTTTATGTCCCACCAGAACCAATACCAGATCAGCGTCCGAAATTGCTTTTTCCATTGTATCCACAACTCCAAATCCGAACATTTCTGCATCGGGTTTGTTTGGTTCAAAGGCTTTTACGACAGCACCCGCTTTGGCTAACCGGTGGGCAACCTCCACAGCAGGAGATTCCCGCAGATCATCAACATCAGGCTTGAACGCCAATCCTAATACCGCGATATGGCTACCTTCAAGAGAGGTTCCCAGAGCCTTTTCAACCAGATGAATAACATATTCAGGTTGTTCATCATTGACTATACGGGTGGTATGAATGAGTTTGGTGATATCCGGAGCAGCTTCTACTAAAAACCATGGGTCTACACTGATGCAATGCCCACCTACCCCAGGACCCGGATTGAGGATCTTAACGCGTGGGTGAAGGTTCGCAATTTTGATTGCTTCCCAAACATCGATGCCAAATCGTTCAGCAAGGCGTGAAAATTCGTTCGCAATAGCGATATTCACATCACGATACGTATTCTCCATTAATTTCACCATTTCAGCAGTAGTGCTGTCAGTAAGGATAATCTCGCCCTTCACAAAAATGCGATACAGATCACGTCCAGCTTCTGCAGATGCCCGATCTATACCACCTATTACTCGAGCATTTTCGATCAATTCACGTAAAATTTGTCCTGGTAATACGCGTTCGGGAGAATATGTCAAATGGAAATCTCTTCCTGCTTTCAAACCTGATTTTTCCAGGATAGGTGCAACAATATCACGGGTTGTCAGTGGTGGAGAGGTAGATTCCAATACCACCAGATTGCCCTCGCGTAAGTGTGGCTGTACTGCCTCACTCGCTGAACGAACAAATCGCATATCTGCTTTTTTATCATCATAAAAGGGGGTTGGTACTGCAATGATGAATGCATCTGCTGGTTCCGGTTCGTTGCGAATAATCAGGTTACCACTTTTCAAGCTTTTTTCTGCCAGCTCACGCAACCCGGGTTCTACAATATGCACATGCCCGTTTTGCAGACTCTTCACCACTTTTTGATTGGCATCTACACCAATTACTTTCATCCCGTGAGCTGCAAAAGTACAGGCAGTTGGTAATCCTATATATCCTAACCCCATCACACAGATCGTTTTAAATTCCATTCATGCTCCTGGAAGTCCAGATAATCTCGCTGGTAAAATTCGGTGTAATTTTAGCCCATATTCTATGGAATGTCGAATGCTCCCAACAACCCAGGAGCATCCCAACTGAACATAAGAATAAAATGAAAAAGGTGGTAGAATCATCGAGCGCCGGGGACGCCGACCCCGGCGCTCTCACTAAGGAGGAGAAGAAGAGAAGTCGCCCTTGTTAGTAATATAATACTTTTGTTCTAGTACTACTTGACGCATACCCTACGATTGCCCTACGTATACCCCACAATTTAACTTGGATTGGAATTATTATGGAAAACAACTTCAGTGTCCAAACCGAAAACCTTGGTCGTATATATAAAATTCGCGATGCCAAAAAAGGTGACGCAAAACAGTTAACCGCTTTGAATGATGTCAATATATCCATTAAAGCTGGCGAATTATTTGGGTTGCTTGGACCGAATGGAGCAGGTAAAACAACCCTCATAAAAATCCTAACTACTTTATTATCCCCTACCAGTGGCTCTGCGAGAGTTGCAGGTTTTGATGTACACCAGGAACCGAATCAGGTTCGAACCCGTATCAATATGGTTTCGGGTGGTGAATCTTCAGGCTATGGGCTATTGACCGTACGCGAAAACTTATGGATGTTTGCACAATTCTATGGCATACCCACAAAAGAAGCAAATGCGCGCATCAAGAAACTACTGGAAATCGTTGGGCTTGCTGACCGTGCCAACATGCGCTCTGCTGACCTTTCCACTGGGTTGCGACAAAAAATGAACATTGTGCGTGGTTTTCTGACAGATCCCGAGATCCTCTTCCTGGATGAACCCACCCTGGGGCTGGATGTGAGTGCTTCACGTGATGTGCATGCTTTCGTCCGTACCTGGATGACTGATAACCCTGCGCGTACTTTACTTCTTACCACCCATTACATGGCTGAAGCGGATGAACTTTGCGACCGGGTAGCCATAATTAATAAAGGGAAAGTACTGGCATGCGATACGCCTGAACATCTCAAGAAAGACCTCCAGCATGAGGCGATCTTCTCCATTGACGTTGAATGCAACCATTCCATTGAACTCGAAAAATTCAAGACAATTTCAGGATTGAACAATATTCGCATCCATGCTGAAAACGGCACAAAGAACATTGAAGTTTTCATGAAGGCAGACGAAGCTATTGCTGGTGTGATCACCGAACTGACCGAACAGGAAGCTCGAATCATGAGCTTGCAAAAACGCCAACCAACGCTGGAAGATGTGTTCGTCGAACTGGTTGGGAAACGCATGGAGGAGGTGGAAGATGCCGATGCTCCCGCCAGTGAGTAAAAAAGCTACCGGTTGGAAATTATTCTGGATGACTGTTTATGGACGCGCTTACCCGCGCCTGGTTGGACAGCAACGGGAAAAATCATGGATGTTTTTTGATATCTTCTTTCCCATGCTCTCAGTTTGCGCCTACGTCTTTGTGTACCGCGCAATTAAAGCTCCTGAAGACTATATCGGGTTTGTTGTAGTGGGTGGTGCTATGACCGCCTTCTGGATGAATATCCTGTGGAGCATGTCTAGCCAGTTATATTGGGAAAAGCAGGCAGGCAATCTGGCTCTCTATATTGTTTCCCCAGCCCCCATGCCCGCAATCTTGCTGGGGATGTCATTGGGTGGGCTGGTTGCCACAACAATTCGCGCATTTATTGTCGTACTCCTTGGCAGTCTTCTCTTCCAGGTAAATTATGCGGTGACCAATTTCTGGATGTTGCTGGCGATATTCTTTGTCAGCATGGTCGCATTGTATGGCATGGGGATGATGACTGCCTCGTTATTCCTGTTATTCAATCGAGAGGCCTGGCATATTGCCAACCTTGCGCAGGAACCAATCTACCTGGTCTCAGGGTTTTACTTCCCCATCAAGAGTTTGAATTTCTGGGTAGCTATGGGTGCATCGATCATCCCCCTCACGTTGGGGTTGGATGCAATGCGCCAATTGGTTTTTGCTTCGGGCGCCAGCCTTGGCTTCTTAAGTGTCAATCTGGAACTGGCAATTCTCATTGTGCTGTGTTTTGTGTTTGTGATCGCAGCACGCTATCTGTTAGCCTATATCGAAAAACTGGCAGTGCGTGAAGGTCGACTTACTGAAGGCCGACGATAGGGAACAGGAAATACTACTATGAATAAAGCCTTACGTTCATTCAAAACTGCAACCTGGCTAGGCTGGAAGATTGAATCCAACTGGACGGATCCGTTTCTTTTTACCATTTATTCGATCGTAAAACCGCTCGCATCTGCAGGTATTCTGGTCATCATGTATAGCATCATTGCACAAAGTGATTTCACTTCACCGATATTTGCATATCTATACCTTGGAAACGCTTTTTACCAGTATGTGGGTGCTGTAATGTCAGGTTTAGCCTGGGCGATCATCGATGATAGGGAGCATTATCGTACCCTAAAATATATTTATGTGGCACCAGTACTGGTGCCCTATTACCTGTTAGGACGCGGTGTAGCACGATTCATTACCACCACATTTGCTGTGGTGGTTACTATAGCTTTTGGCGTGATCTTCTTGAAAATGCCCCTGAATTTCGCTGAAGTGCATTGGGGACTTTTCATCGCCACACTCTTCGTTGGCATCGCTATGCTCGCGACATTAGGCATGCTGCTGGCAGGTATTGCTATGAATACTGCCCGCCATTCTGATATGATAGGTGAAGCGGTCGCAGGTGGATTATTCCTATTCAGTGGAGCCATCTTCCCACTCAGCGTTTTGCCCGTTGCTATTCGATGGATAGGCTATGTTTTACCCATTTCTTACTGGTTGGAATTGATGCGCCGTGCCATGGTTGGCAATGTGGCTGCAGCTTTTCCCACTTTTTCCACCTTATCAAATTCACAGATCATGATCATTCTCATTATCATGACATTTGTCTTTGCTGTCACATCTTCATTGATCTTTAAACGGCTGGATCATCGCGCACGGGAACGCGGATTGATCGATCAGACCACCAATTATTAAGTTAGATTTCAAGGAGAATGGTTACCGGACCATCATTGCCAATTTCAACCTGCATATGAGCGCCAAAAACCCCCGTCTGGCAGGGCACGCCCTGCTCTTGCAGAAATACCACAAACCGGTCGCATAACGGGCTGGCTATATCAGGACCCGCTGCACCAACAAATGAAGGGCGGTGCCCCCTGCGGGTATCAGCATACAGAGTGAATTGCGAAACAACGATCGCCTGTCCCTGCACATCACATACCGATAAGTTCATCTTTCCTGCCTCATCGCTGAAGATGCGGAGATGGGCGATCTTATATGCCATCTGGCGTGCATTTTCCTCTGTATCATCAGGTCCAACGCCAAGCAAGATATTCAATCCCTTTCCAATGTGGGCAATTTCTTTACCATCAATATTGACACTGCTGTGAGTTACTCGTTGTATGATTGCCCGCATCTTTGCTCCTGTAAAGGGTTATATCTTCTGAATAGTAACAACCACCATTGGGCGACGCCGGACTTCGGTGTACAGCATATCGCGAACAGATCGCTCGATATCTTTCTGTAAATTGCCGTTTTGTTTGCTGACCAGCTCACCAATCCGGTTACGCAGTCGATTGATTAAAGCGGCATTTTCCTTGCCAATAATGAAACCTTTGCTGGTAATCTCTGGATTTCCTAACAACCGACCTGTTTCATTATCCAGAACAACATGAATAATCATAATTCCATCTTCTGCCAACATCTCTCTTTCGCGAATCAGGTTGGGGGTCATATCACTAACCACGCTGCCATCTACATACACATATGTTCCAGGTACACGCTCACCGATATGCATTTTGCCATCAGTAAATTCGATAACCTGTCCATTCTCCACGACTGCTATATTTTCTTCTGGAATACCAACCTGCAATCCCAACATGGCATGCTGCCGCATATGGCGCAGTTCACCGTGCGTAGGAATAAAATATCGTGGCTTCACCAGGTTGAGCATCATTTTTTGCTCTTCCTGGCTGGCATGACCTGAAACATGTACTGGAGCTATTGCTTCATATATCACATCTGCTCCACGTTGAATAAGGCGGTTGATCGTCCCATATACTTTCTCTTCATTGCCCGGTATAGCATGGGAAGAATGGATAACGGTATCACCCACTTTGATATCAAACAGATGATAAGCATCCACTGCTAACCTGCCCAAAATTGAAGATGGCTCACCTTGTGAACCGGTACACATGATAACCACTTTATCATCAGGCATATTCAAAGCCTGGTCAATGCTGATCTCTACCTCGTCAGGGATATCCAGGTATCCCAGCTTGCGGGCAATTTTCATATTATCTACCATACTAGGGCCAACAAAAGCCAGCTTACGGTTATGCCTGATGGCAGCGTTTGCTACCTGCTGCATACGAGAGATGAGCGATGCGAAACTGGCAACGATAATTCTTCCCTGAGCCTTGCGAAATGCCATTTCAAATGCCCCGTCGATCACCCGTTCTGAAGGTGTCCACCCTGCCCGTTCAGAGTTAGTAGAGTCCGACATCAACAACAGAACGCCACGCCGTGAGAATTCCGCTAGTTTTGCATAATCTGTAGGCCAGTTATCCACCGGTGTGTGATCGAATTTAAAATCACCAGTGTGAACCACCAGGCCGGCAGGTGTCTGAATACCCAGTCCTACCCCATCTGGAATAGAATGGCAAACATGGAAGAATTCAACTTGAAAAGCACCAATTTGCACCGTTTCGCCAGCCTGAACTGTATTGAGTGCTGCTTTTGAGCCAACGCCTGTGCGAGCTAATTTAACCTCAAGCAAACCAATCGTTAATGGGGTTGCATAGATAGGCGCTTGAATTTCTTGTAACACATGGTGAATTGCACCAATATGGTCTTCATGTCCGTGGGTGATGACAATACCCTTCACCCGATCTCGTTTATCCAGCAAGTAATTAAAATCGGGGATGATGTAATCCACCCCCAGCATGTCATTCTCAGGGAACATCAAGCCGGCATCTACGATCAAAATTTCATCCCTGTATTCATATACCATCATATTCTTCCCTACCTCGCCTAGACCACCGAGGGGGATAATCCGCAATGTATCAGTTTTCATTCCAAATCCTCAAACAGGAAAAACTTCCTGAAATTATCATATTTGTTCTTCATCCCACTTGTATATTCATTTTACCCGACCTATGGATATTTTGAAAAGGTTATTATTTGGCATGCTTTTTGTTGTAGGTGTTTAATGATTGATTGAAAATTACCCCCTCTCTGCCCTCTCCAAATTTCTACGAAATTGAGGGAAGGAAAATTTTCTTAACTGGCAAATTGGAACCTTTTTAGTAATTCAAAACTTTCATCCAAAAATATTGAAAAGGGGAAAACATAATAGCTCCATATTCCCCAAATTCGCCAGAATTTTGGGAAGGTTAGGTGGGGTATGAATCACTCCCAGCATATCGAAAGCCTGCGATGATACGGTTTCCCCATTACAACTGCCTACAAATTCAACTTTGAGATTCGATTCTTCGCCAATTCGACATATACCGGATCTATCTCATACCCCACAAATTTCCTGCCATCCTGTAACGCGGCGATCGCGGTTGTTCCGCTCCCCATGAATGGATCGAGAATAATATCGCCCGTAAATGTATATAACTGGATCAACCGATGCGGCAACTCAACCGGAAAGGGTGCAGGATGCCCTACTTTTTTTGCAGATTCCGTGTTCATATGCCACACTGATTTTGTCCACTCCATGAACTGATCTTTGGTGATGGTATTTTCTTTCCCATCAGTTCTCTTTCGTGAAAACTCGCCCTTAGAAAATATCAAAATATATTCATGAGTGTCACGTAAAACCGGGTTGGCGGCTGATTTCCAACTTCCCCAGGCCATAGAAACACCCGCTTTTGCGCCTTTATGCCATATAATCTCTCCCCTCATTAAAAAACCAAGTTCCATCATCATTTTTGAGATGTAATCAGAGAGAGGAATATAAGGTTTTCGCCCAAGGTTGGCAACATTGACACACGCCCTGCCACCATTCACCAACACGCGATAAGTTTCTGAAAATACATTTTTAAGCAGATCAAGATATTCCTGCAATGAAAGATCAGAATCATATTCTTTCGTAACGTTATACGGTGGTGAGGTCACCATCAAGTGAACACAATGATCAGGAAGTTGAACCATATCTTCAGCACTGCCAAGAATGATCGAATTCATTAACTCCTGGGGAATTGGCTTTTCTTCCTGCCCGAGACCATCTCGCTGCTTTTTTTCTTTCATCTCTTGACAAAGACGAGCATTGTAATACTGGGTTGAATCGTGGTTAATGCGTGATGAAGTTCCAAATTTGCTGGTTGAGGATCCGCGTTTCTTCCTCGCGGAGTTGTTCAATCCGTTCTTTTTCATTCACTAATTGTATACTTTCCTGATTTTTTCGTTGTTGCGAAGGGGTTCAGCATCTGCTGACTTCTTAACCATCCTCGAAGATAATAAATTACAGATGCCAAACCCCTGCTTGAATCTGCTTAATATCGCAGCATCGCTCCGATATTGCCAGCTTTTTCCAGAATCTCGTTTTCCTGTGTAACCACCACACTGCCGCCTTGCCGCCACACAATACCTACTGCAGTGTCGACAATATCTGCAACTTTATCCATCTTTGTACCGCATGTCTTGCAGGTATTTCGTTGCAATGAAGTGATCCATCCGCACGATGGGCAGGTATGACCTTCAGAATGCAGCTTTTCATTCATAATTAAAGTTTGCACTTTACCCTGATGCACATCCTGCAACACTTTTTCCAGCCCAACGCTGGCATTCGCACCCTTGGCAGCCTGGGTGATCAACTCATTAACCTTTTTCCGTTCATGAACGATCTGTTTTTCATGGCCAATCTGCATAGCTTTTGCCAAAACTTCAGATTGGCTTGCAGTCATTCCCATGGCAAAAGTACCGACCACAAGAGCCTGCCAGAATTTTGGTAATGCATTTTGAAACTGGTTCACTGTCTCATCTGTACCGCCAATTATGACGCGACGCACATTATTCTGTTCAAAGAAGTGGGCTGCAAATTCGGCAATATCCTTGATGTTCCTATCCACCAGCTCTTCTGCATGACGTGTTCGCCCTGCCACACCCCCCATTCTTCCCGGGAAAGTAGAAGCTCCGCCTCGCTTGACATGCTTTACAACTTCTCCCATCACACCTTCCTGCTCGCGAAGTTCTCCTAGATGGAAATAGAATAGACGGGCTCCTTGTTTATCTACCAGAACAACGCCATAACCGCCATAATCATCCAGCAGATCGATAAGGGGTTTTACTACAGGACGGTTACCGACTGCTGTCAGGTCATTTACCGGTATGGCAAGGGAAAAAGTTTTAAACATCTTCTGTGGAGCACATGAAAAAACTGCAACTCCACGACCCACCCAATTGAATTCATCATTAAAATAATGCGTAATCGCCTGCACATCTGCTGGCAGGTCGATTCTTTTCAGCATATTGCGCAGGCGAAGTTTATAATAATCCGCATTTCCGGCTGTGGGGTCCGTGTTCAAGTAAACACTTAATACCGGTTCCACTGATGACACAGCTAATAAATCACTTAAATCTTTATCAGCAAACACAGATACCTCCTTCTAAAGAAACACGGTTACCGCTTTACTGGTGTTCGATTTTTTACCTCCGAAATTGTTTCTCGGCAGGCATTTGACCTGATCAGGGTCGCTTTTCTAGTGTAACTGTCACCTCCATTTGTTTGTTATCACGAACGATCGTTAATTTTATTGTATCACCTACAGATTTATTATTCATCATGTAACTGATCAATTGCGAAAAATTGTATACAGGTATGTCATCTGCTGCAATAATCAAGTCACCACCAGCCAATAATCCAGAAATGGATGTCTCTGTCGTTCCACCGCGAATACCTGCTTTGGCTGCCGGTCCACCTGCAACTGCTTGTAAAACATAGGCTCCATTCGGATACGTAATCCCCAATGCTTCCATCTGGGTAAGGTTTAACTCATCCACTGGTGTTATTCCTAGATAGGGATAATCATAGTAACCTTTGGAAATCAGGTCTGGTACTACACGCTTGATCAGGTTGATAGAAGTTGCATACCCAATACCTGTGCTTATCGCACTTCCCGTTACTGTAACTCCTGTTGTTTCGATCGCCCGGTTAATACCAATCACTTCGCCATTCAGGTTGAGAAGCGGTCCTCCCGAATTACCAGGATTGATCAATGCATCTGTTTGAATAATGTCACCAGCAGAATACTTACCACCTGCACTGCCAGGTACATCGCGTATTGAAGATAACACTCTTCCTTTAGCTGAGACAATACCCATTGTCATCGTTCCATTCAAGCCAAATGGATTTCCGATAGCGATCACGGTTTGCCCTACCTGTAAAGCATCAGAATCGCCCAGCGTTAAGGGAAATAGATTCGACGGATCGGTATCTACTTTGATGATCGCCAGATCAGTGTCACCATCCGTAGCGATCACGTCTCCGTATACTTTTATTCCAGATGGGAAATCTACTTCTACTGATTCTGCACCTTCAACAACGTGGTAATTCGTTATGATATGACCTTCTGTGTCATAAACAAAACCTGATCCCAATGCTCCGCCACCAGCGGTCATGGTTTGAATACAAACCACACCAGGATTCACCCGTGCATATAACCCAGTAAGGGCAGCATCCAGATCACTCAGATCACCAGTAACCACTGGTGTCAGGTTACGTGTTGGGGTGGGGATCACCGGTGCCGTTGTTGCTGTAGCGTCAGAAGCTTTGGTTGAGAGTAGCCCCTCAGTGCCACTTATGGTGCATGCCATTGCAACAAGCAGAAGTATTGCACAGATTGCTAGGGCTTTAACTTTTCGCATTTTTACCTCCAACAGGGAAGAGAATTAGCTCATTTCCCGTAATTGTTCGAATAATTTTCGTTGTGAATCAGTCAATTTCCGTGGAAGATTGACTTTGATCCGAGCATACATATCGCCAAATTGCCCTTTTGATTTTAATTCTGGCATTCCTAGTTTTGCCAACCGAATAGTTTGACCAGGTTGGGTACCTGCTGGAATGGTTAATACTACTTTTCCGGTCATGGTAGGTACTGTTACTTCACCACCTAATACAGCCCGATAAAGATCGATTTCCACATCAGTATAAAGATCATTCCCTTTTCTTTCAAACTGAGAGTCTGGTTCTACATGAACAATCAGATAGATATCAGCCGCCCTACCATTAGGTCCTTTTGGACCAATTCCAGCTATTCGTACTTTTGAACCAGTCTTTACACCTGCGGGAATGGATACTTCCAATTTACGATCATCGATCTGCATCATACGTTTGGCTCCGTGATAAGCCTCATATAAACTGATACTGATCGGCTGCTCATATACTTGAGGTTGGGTTGAACGGCGAGTCGAAGTTCTACCAGTTGTATAGGGGATGTCTCCCATCCCCATTCCTCCAAAAATTGACTGGAAGAAATCAGAAAAGCCAGTTCCAAACAGGTCTTCCAGATTTCCCACTTCTACCCGCGTTCTGCCTCCAGTTGGACCTCCTGCAGATCGGGTAACCCATTCATCCCAATTAAAGTTCCCAGGCTGCCCACCATGCTGCTGCCAGCTCTGGTAAGATTCGCCTAGTTGGTCATAACGGGCACGTTTCGCCTTATCGCTTAATACCTCGTATGCCTCATTGATATCTTTAAATTTTTCTTCAGCCTGTTTATTGCCAGGGTTGCGGTCAGGGTGGTATTTCATTGCCAATTTCCGATAGGCACGCTTAATTTCATCATCATTGGCGGTTCTTTCAACCCCTAATAGTTTATAGTAATCTCGATATTCCATGAATTCATTTTAGCTTTGCCATGTCCAAAGTCAAGGGGAAGAGACAATTATTAACAGAATTCTTACTATATTCAAAGCTCTTCCACAACATTGGAGGTAAAACACAATGCCTCCACTGGTAGCCATAATACCAGTGGAGGCACTCGCCAAAGGAGGAGACACGATGTCAGATGAGCGGTCCGATTGATACGTCTCCAGTTGAATAATACTCGAATCCTACCAGAAGCGATAAGAATTTCGTCACCCTTTGGGTGGTGACTTTACGCCAAATCTGTCTGACAATTTGTTATGGATTTGTTTTGGAAAAGCTTTTTCCATTACTTTTAACTGAGTTCTGGTTTCAAACAGGTCATTCAACATCAATTAAGCTTTACGCCCGTTTTGCAAAGCATCTAAAAACGATGAAACAACTTTTTTTAATTCGCCAGGATATTGATAGGTACAAACTTGTTGCAAAGGACTGGGATTACCAAGGATCATCTTGGAAACTTTTCTATCTTTGCGATAACAACATAAAACAGGCTTGTTATAAAAATTGGCCAACGCGATTTCATACCCCACTCCATGAGATGGAGTGCTTACTTCGGCTATTAATGCATCGCACTCCCTTACCCATTGAACATCTCTTGCATAAATCTCTTCTGCAGATGCAACCTTTTCCAGATCAAGAACATCTGGGCTTGATAAATGAGCAGTAGGGACAATATGTCCTCCATCTATCAGATAACTGACAATTGTAGAATAAGCTTCCTGGTCTTGACGGCCACCTGTAATGGAACAAGAAAAATAGATGTTCATTAATAAAATTATATCAATGAAGTAAGGTTACAGTAAATTGTGATTAAAATATAAAGAAGGCTATCAATATTTTTGGGTGATAAAAATCTCTTGACGCTGATGAAGATTTGTCAGACAATTATTAGGTGTATAATCACAGAAAGTTCCTATGGCAAAACGCCGTTCGATCAATGATCTTTCAGTAGCAGAATTACGCCGCCTTCTGGTTGAAAAACAGCGCAAAGAACGGGAAGAGCGCTTGAATCACTTTCGCCAGACAGGTAGAGTAGTAAAGTTTATCTCGGCTTCAGCTCCAGTCGAAAATTCAGCTGCTGAAGAAGAAATTTTCCTTGATGATACAGCCCCTGAAAAACCCAAGAAAGTACGCGGAAAATTTGATCGCTTTCTGCTCGGGGTTGAAATTTTGACGGTGGTTGGGCTGGCTTTTATCCTGTTCAACGGCGCTAATGTATTGCGTAATTTAAACCGTGAAGTAGCTTCTTCTATCACACAACCCACTCTGGCTCCAACCGCCTTGATCTCAGCCGTAATCTTACCTTCAGGCCACACCCCTCCAAATTCACCTGAAGGGGTACAACCAAATGATGCAGAAATCCCGGAACATCTCCGTCCTTTAGTGCAAAGCCTTGCAAATTTACCCATTCCTACGGCAGGACCTGAACAGGCGGTTAGAATCCAAATACCATCCATTGATGTAGATGCCTCTGTAGTGCAAGGTGATAGCTGGGAACAGTTGAAAAAAGGAGTTGGGCAACATGCTGGTTCAGCCAACCCGGGCGAAGCAGGAAATGTGATCCTATCAGCTCACAATGATGTGTTCGGTGAAATCTTTCGCAATTTAGACCGGCTGCAGCCCGGCGACGAAATCATTCTCTTCACCAGTCTGCAATCTTACACATATATTGTCGATCAAACCCTTATTGTTGAACCAACTCAGGTCGAAGTTCTATCACCAACTCATGATGGTGTGGTAACATTAATTTCTTGCTATCCTTACCTTGTAGATAACAAGCGGATCGTGGTGATAGCAAATTTACAGGAATAACCTCTGAATTCAGGAGATACCATGGCAAAGAAATATAAACGAAATGTTTCGAAATCAACACAAACTATAACAAAAGCGGCCGAAGTTAAAGCCAATTCTACTAATGTGGCAGTTAAACCTCAGGCAACAACCGTAAGCAGTAACCGGTTTGGAACCACTTTCAACCCTGATTATACGCCAGTGAAGAAAGACCTGACGCGTATTGGTATCATGGCAGGTTCATTCTTCGTAATTCTGATCGCATTGGCATTCTTCTTGAGATAAGTTAATCGTGAAGTTAATGAAAAGACAGGAAACTGTCTTTTCTCTTTTTGTAACCTTAACATAAGCTACTCGCAGTAAAGAATAACCTTTCGCAAGCACTACGTATTCAACTCAACAAAAACAGGAGGTAAAAATGTCACCAATGTTCGTCCCCGGTCCCGTTGATGTTGCACCAGAGGTTCTGGCTGCGCAGACGAAACCGATGATCCCCCATCGTAGTAAAGATTTTGAAGCAATCTTTCAACGCACGGGAGAGAAGCTGCAGAAAATATTTTATACGCAGTATCGTGTTTTCCAGGGTTCTCATTCTGGTTCGGGCATGCAAGAAGCCGGTATCAGGAATTTTGTAAACGAGGATGTTCTTTGTTGTGTCAATGGTGCTTTTTCTGACAGATGGTATAACGTTGCCATCAGTAACGGCAAGAAAGCAGACACCTTAACCGTTGATTGGGGTCAGGCGATCACCCCTGATATGTTGGCAGATGCTCTGAAGAAAAAACATTATGAAGCAGTTACCATTGTTCATAATGAAACTTCTACCGGTGTTGAAAACCCGGTGAAAGACATGTGCAAAGTCGTCCAGGAGATTAGCCCAGACACATTGATCCTGGTAGATGCAGTTTCATCATTGGCTGGAGTGAAAATTGAGATGGATGCCTGGGGAATCGATTTCCTGCTCACATCATCTCAAAAATGCTTTGCCTTGCCACCAGGACTTTCTTTTGCAGGCACTTCTGACCGTGCAATGAAAAAGGCAGAAACGGTTGCCAATCGGGGCTGGTATTTTGATCTGCTGCTTATGGAGAAACATCGTACCAAAGATTCAACTCCCATGACCCCTGCAATGTCATTAATCTACGCGTTGGATCTCCAACTCGATCGTATTCTGGCAGAAGGATTGGATTCCCGTTTTGCACGTCATGCAGCCATGTCAAAGCGTGTGCAGGATTGGTGTATCAATCACGGTATGGAACCTCTAGCTCCAGCACCCTACAGGTCAAAGACGGTTGTTACTGTGAACAATACCAAGGGTTGGGTGGTCGGTGATTTGAATAAATTCCTGCAACAGCGTGGAATGCGTATTGCCAATGGGTATGGCAAACTGAAAGAAGTTACCATGCGCATTGCCACAATGGGCGAAACTCAGATGAGCGATATCGAAGCCCTGATCAAAGGTATGGAAGATTTCATGGCACAATAAGTTTGTAGACCAAAAATCAAGATAGCATCCCCTGAATTATTTCAGGGGATGTTGATTTTAACGTAACAACAATAACCTTATTCACCTCCAGAATGATAGAGCACCTTCATTCATACACATATGGATTTTATATTGAAAGCTTCTCAATAAAATTTATAATGAATATATGTGTTTCAAAGAAACTATGAATATAGGAGTGGAATATGGCGAAGAATAAGATTCGTTTTCAAAAAGCTCTGAAAGCTCCAATCGCCGAAGTATATCGCGCCTTTACATCGCCCCTTGCATTGTCAGAGTGGTTTTGCGCAAAAGCTTTTGCAGAGCTGAAAGTTGGTGGCCATTTAGCAATTTTCATGGAACAAGGACAGGTCTACACCGGTAAATTTCAGACAATTGAGCCAAACCAGAAAGTGGTATTTACATGGCATGGAGAGGAGCCTGCAGAAACTCTGGTAAGCATCACACTGTCTCCAAAGGATGATTTGGTACAACTCACCCTGGATCATTCTGGTTTCGGTGAAGAACCTGCATGGCAAGATGCATATAACAAGATCAAGAAATTTTGGGAAAAGGGATTTTTCAACCTTGAATTGACCCTGACCACCGGAGAGGATGCCAGAGTTACGCGCAGACCATTGATGGGCATCTACCCATCAGATGTTACTCCGGAACTGGCAAAGAAAAAAGATTATCCGGTTGACCAGGGTGTCCATATTGATTCAGTCATTCCTGGCATGGGAGCAGAAAAAGCAGGCCTTATGGAAGGTGATATTATTGTTCAAATAGGTAAAGTACCTGTACCTGATAATGTCACCCTTCGCCAGGTAATTGATACGTATCATGCAGGGGATACTGTTAAATTCACAGTATACAGAGGAAATACTACTTTTACTACCGATGTAACATTTAGCTTTTTTAAGGTAAGCGATATTCCTTTCGATCCCCATGCTCTTGCCAGGCAATTTCGTTCTAACATTGAAGAAGCCTATAACAATCTGAAAGAACTTTTTCATGGCACATCTGCTGAACAATGCAATGCCAGAAAAGAACACGAATCATGGAGTGCCAATGAAGTCATCGCTCATCTTATTCATGGGCTGCGTGGATTAGAGCAGTATATTCATGACCTGCTTTCCGATCAAACCAGCTTTCCCACGGGAAATGCAGATAATGCATATGCGATGGTACTTGCAACAACAAAGGTGTACCCAACAAACCAAGAATTACTCAATGCGCTCCACTCAAGCATTGAAGAGATTGCTATTTTGGTTGAAAGTATTCCAGAAAATTTCCTGGTACATAAGGGCACATGGTGGAATATCGGTAATTCTCTCATGAGTGTATCCAGGCATATCGAAGGTCATTTTGACCAGATCAAGAAATCATTAGCTGCAGGGAGGTAAGAAGAATTTTTACGAGAGCCAGGTGCCAATTTCTGCCCAGCAGTATTCCAAATGTGCGCTCAATTCTTTTCCGAGCGGGCGCTTAATCTTGCGCATAATATAATCCATTAATTCAACGCCTCCAATATCGTACAGGCGCTGTCCAATTTGCCTTGCCTGAATATTCCGACATTGTGTATTAAACCCTCCGCCTGAGTGTTCAGAAAGGAAGCCTTCTTTTTGACCAATACGCACCAGATCATCAAACATCTTGTTTACTTCAGCACGCCTGTCAGATGGGCAGGGCATTCCCCCACCGAAGAGATTTTGTAAGAAACTCATTTCAGACTCCCTGGTGTAGCATGAATAAGTATCTTCTCATAGGATTCTACCACAGCGTCAAGATCAAAACTTTTGGCATGGCTTCGGCTTGCAAGCCGTGCCTGATACAGGGTTTGCCTGTCGCTTAATAAGGTCCGTAATGCCTGACTGTATTCAGCATTTTGTCCTTTTTCAATAAGCTTTCCGTTGACATCTTGCCTGACCAGAGCGGGATTTCCACCAGCATCACTGAGCACCATCGCCAATCCCATTGCAAGTGCCTGCACCCCAACGACAGGCAGCCCTTCAGAAAGCGAAGGCATGAAGAGAATATCTGATTTTCGGAACCATTCAATAACCTGCTCAGGTGTCAACCAGCCAGGTAGTGAGAATCTATCTTCTAAATGAAAAGTGGCAATTTCTTTTTCAATATCTACGCGCAACGCACCATCGCCGATCAATACCGCCTTCCACGGAAGATCATCTACCTCAGCAAGACTGCGAACAATTTGTAGCGGGTCTTTTTGGGGCACAAATCTGCCAGCGAAAGCGATCACAGGTGGATCATGAACAACGATCTCTCCAGGGTCCAACAGTTTCAGGTCTACCCCATTGGGAATAACATCAATGACAACCGGGTACTTTGCTATAGCCAGCTGACGAGTGAATTCACTGACAGCCACAATGTGGCTGGCTTTTTTCCAGATAGGTGGCGTGAAGGGGAATACCCACTTGAACCATCGCCCAGTTTTTTCAGGCACCCCACCTGGAACATCACCCAAATGAGCAGTTAACACATACGGTACACCAGTAAACATTGATAAAGCATAAGCCACTGCCCCTGCCGGAACTGCAAAATGAACATGGATCACATCTGGTTTCCATGTTCGGATTGTTCTTAATCCTGCCCAGTATGCAGCCCATATATACCCCGCCATTGCCCGCAAATCTGCCTTGAAAGCATGTCGTCGAAGCGATTTTAGACGGATGACCTGCACACCCTCGTCATTCTGTTCAAATGGCAGATCGCCCGCATGGGCGGTGAGGATCTTTACCTGATGTCCATGCTTTATATAACCACGGCAGAGATCCTGGGCAACTTTTCCACCACCGCCACCCAGGGGCGGATATTCATGACACAGAACAAGTATTCGCATCAGTCTTTTATATTGATCGTCTTCATGACAGTATAGGTTGGCTTGCCAGTCGATTCATGATACGTTCGTACCAACAATTCAGCGATCAAGCCCATGAGAATGGATTGAAAACCTAAGATCAAGATCATGGTGCTCATCTGGAATAGTGGAGATGAAAAGACAGAAATATGGAAGAAAACTCGTCGAATAAACAGGTAAAGCAGCACCAGCAGGCTGGCTAGAATGAGCACTCCACCCGTACCACCAAACAGGTAGATTGGTTTATTGGCATAGCTGCTAAGGAATTTCACTGTGAAAAGATCAAGGATTACTTTAAAAGTTCTTTCCAGACCATATTTGGCTTTCCCATGAATACGCGGATGGTGGTGCACAGGCACCTCGATTATCTTTGCACCTACCTGATTGGCATAAACAGGAATAAAACGGTGCATTTCACCATACAGACGATAACCTGTAATTACTTCGCGCCGGTAGGCTTTCAGGGTACAGCCATAATCATGTAGCCTTACTCCCGTGACCCAGGAGATCAAACCATTTGCAATGTTGGAAGGCAGCGTACGGGTAATAAAAGCATCCTGTCGATGTTTTCGCCAACCACTTACCAGGTCGTACCCTTCTTCGATCTTCTGCACCATCATCGGAATATCTGCCGGGTCATTTTGCATATCCGCATCCATCAGGATGATGATATCGCCATCCGCATGATCGATCCCTGCAGCGATAGCAGCAGTCTGTCCAAAGTTGCGACGTAAAGCCACAACCCGAACATGCTCCCTGTCATCATTAGCCAGTTTTTCCAATGCGGGCAGGCTTTCATCTTTGCTGCCGTCATCCACCAGGATGACCTCCCAGGCATATTGCTGCAAAGGCGCGACCGCTTCGACCAATGCCTTATGCAACAGGGGTATATTTTCTACTTCATTGTAAACAGGTACGACTATGGAAAGTTTCATGCATACTCCGTAAGATGTGCTTATTATCTCACACAACCAGAAATATCAATCAATCGCCGAAAATCAGGTATGTCCAGAGGCCAATCGTCCACATACTCATCTACCACCGAAACACAGGATTGAGAAAGAGATTCACGTGAGCTGGCAGGCAAGTTATACCACCATTCTTTATCAATATACACATACTGATAACCCGCAGCAGTCAGGTTTTCGATTGTGGCAGCTTTGTTGATCTCATTCCATTCTGGTGTACCGGTACTGTTGGTACCGAATTTTGTCTGTAAACCGGTAAGGGCAGACGCACGCCATGTAGCGCTGTCAAAGATGAGTGCAGAAGGTGTCAGTTTATTCCAGGTATCACTGGATATATAGGCATCCAGGCTGTTGATGCGATGCGAGAGGATTGGCTGAGATATTGCAGAAAAATTAGAAATGGTTACCACAATCCCACCCATTGCTGCCAGGATAGTCGAGAAGATTGCGAAGGCCTGGACTGCCTTTTGCATGTACTTCTTCCAATTGATTGCAGTAATGGGTACCCAGAGAAAGATTAAAAACTGTAATTTCCAGTTTGAAATGGCGAAACTAATTATTTTAGTAATATCTCTGTCTACATAATATTGAACAAATATAGGGACCAGGAAAGCGAAAATCGATCCCACGGTGATAATGCCCCAGTAAATGTCATCTTCTTTATATTTTTTCCAGGAATAAGCGATTACCCAGGGAATGACTAATAAAAATGGGCCAATTTCAAGGAATGCTGCCAAAAGTGTGTATGGATTGAGAAGACTGAGCGCTCCAAGATGAGCATTGGGAATAGCTGGAGGCCAGCGCAAGGAAAAGCCCATCAATTTAAAATTCGAAATATTCATCGAGCTATTGTCTTCAGTCGCGCTTTCTTCAGTAGTAGCAGTAACCAGCGGATTTCCAGAAAACACCGAGGCAGCTCTATTGGTTAGAACTCCTCCCTGCAGTGCGACAATTGGGATGGAGATCACCAACGCCAGAAGCAAACCCATTTCAACCCGTTTGTCACGTTTCTTTCGGATAATCGCGATCAATGCAATTACAACCACACCAAATGCGAACATACCATAAGATGTTTCAGTGGAAAGAGCACATAACGCCAGTAAAGGAACATATAGTAAATAAGAAACAAACGACCTGGAATAGCTAAGGGTTAACCAGATAAGGAGCAATAAAATTCCGCCCAGTGTTCCGGTACCCACATGTGAGTTGAAGAAAAAGCCATTCAGACTGTTCATGAAACCAAAGAGGTACCCCAGAGGAGGTCCCCCATCGATAGTCCAAGTCTGATAAATCGCCTGAGTAAAGGAAGCATTCATCAGTGCGGATGTGCCTTGTAATGTAATTAGCTTATCCAGAGGTTTAATAATGGTCAGCGGAACCAGATAGAATAGCCATCGAGTGCCGCCAAATATTGAATACAGCGCAGTGGTGATGATTGCTCCCCAACGGGCTTTGATATACCGGCTGGCTAGCAAATAAATCAAAATTAATGAATAAGTGGTGAGTATGGCTTTACTGATGTCAAACGCGCTCCAGGGCATGGCATTACCAACGCTCATCATGGAAGCCCCAAGTAGATGAAAGCCATAATGATAAGAAAAGATGCGAGTTGCATCCAGGTAATGATGGGGGGGGATATTACCGACCGCCAGTTGCGAAATCAATGTCAGGTTTTTTGGATCGTCCGAAATGGCAAGTCCCTGCTCGATTCGTGTAGAAAAGATCACCATGACCGTTGCAAATGTCAGGATCTTCCACTGATTCAAGTCTTTCCATTCCACCTGTAATTTTCGCCTTTTGAAAACAAGGGTAAAACCAAGAATAAAAATCAGGAAAGCGGGAAGCGTGAAAGCAACTTTTGCTGGGAATACATATCCACACAGATTGGCCAGGAAAAGGTAAAGGCCTAACCCAAAACCCATTCCAATGAGAAGACGAAACTTCGATTCAAGATTGAATGCACGACTGATGATCATCCAGCCACCAAGGGTGGTGATTCCCATGATCAAAAGCCAGGGGATAAAGAACAGGATGCTTTCACGGAACCAGTACATAGTTATTGATCATCCCTTATCTAAGCAGTATCGTTATTCGTGTTTTCCTTTTTTAGCAACTTCGGTTTAACCCAACGATCATAAACAAAACCGCTTACCAGGATCAATACACTCAACCCAACGATCCAGGCGACCATCTGCCAGAAGAATAACCGTTTCCAGGTCAGAAAATACCGGCTGAAATACCAGTTGGTAAAGAAACCCAGAAACACTGCTTCGACCAGTAACCAGCGAGGTAACCAGGCGTCTCGATGAATGATCGCCTGCTGAATCGCCCAACTTGCCACCAAAATCAGCCAGGGTAACATATTTGCCCGATAACGTGGGTTATCCCATTGATCCCCCCCCGCTCTGGCAGAAGAAATAACAACCCAAAACAATGAGAATAACACCATCCACACCCAGATACGGCGTTCAGCAGGCTGTTTCTGTTTAAACAGTGAAAAGACAGCGTAGATCAAAAGCGGTGCCAACAGATACCAGCCGCTTGCACGGGCAATATTTATGGCTTTCCAGAATGGTAGTGTTGGTTCAGCAATAGTAGCAGGTAATACCGGTTGGGCAATACCATACACCGTCAGGAATGGGATCCGGAATTGTGTGCCAATTTCTTCAATGACCTTTGTTACCCAACCCGAACCAGTTTCGGTTACCAGCATATCCCATCCTGCAGAAGATCGCAACCATGCCCAACTTCCAATAAGCATCACAATAAACACCACCACAAAGAACATCCAGGAAGCCTTCTTTAACCTTACAGGGATGGAATCCATTCGATCCAGGAAGAAAATAGCCAATAAGAACAAAAGAACAGTAATGGCAATGCGAGAAGAAACCACTGCCATGAATGCCATTGTCACAAACAAAACGATCAAAATCCAACGCTTCTTGTTCGTCCAGGTCATGATCGCCCAGAAAGCGATCATGCTCAATCCAAGTATGATGGGTTCACGCATTTGCGAGCTGGTATACAGGATGCCATCAGGGTACAGGATCAGACACCAGGTAGCCAGTTTTGCCAACTTTTCATCCCACCGGTGATGAACTGCTTGATAGAAGAAAGGAATTCCCAGGGCAAAGAAAAAAGCACAGAAAATGATTATAAGATAAGGACGGTGAGCTTCAGGGCTCAAACTTCGGTAGATCATTGCACTGATCGCCAACATTCCCCCATACTGATCTGTGTACAATTCTTCTCGCGGTTGGTTCAAGATTGACTCACCTGATTGTGCCAGCTCCCATGCTTGACCATCACGCCGAAAAGCATCATAGAAGAGGTAACCAGCTTTTTGTGCAGGTTCATCCCATCCCCAGGAGGGTAAAACATAGCTTATACCCAAACCTACAATCAACCGCAAACAAAAAGCAACAATGATCATCCATCCTACAGTTTTGATTTTTCCAAGCCATTTCCAGATAGAATATAGGATAACCATAGCGGCAATCAACAGAACAGTACTGCTCAACCAGCTGATCCAAAACTTACCTATAGGAAATAGGAAAGCAATCCCTGCGCCCACAATACCCCCTGACGCTAGGGAAACTATCAATCGAAGAAAATTTTTCATGAATAATATTGTACCGCAAGGTTATGACCTGCAGATGGTATAATTTTGTATGTCTGATCAACTGTAAATTACCTTCAGGAGCAAGCATGGGTTCGACCTATACTGTTAAACTACCCAATCACTTCAATTTACCAAAACGGATCAACCGGCTTGGTGAATTGGCTTACAATCTTTGGTGGGTCTGGAATCCCGAAGCGCAATTGCTTTATAGATTCATTGATCGTACTTTTTGGGAAAAGGTTTATCATAACCCGGTTGCTTTTTTACATAATGTCAGCCGTCCGGCGATTAACGCTGTCTTGAATGATCGATATTATCTAGAGATGTATGATCGCGTTTTCCATGCGTTCGACGAACATCTCTCCACAAAAGATACGTGGTTCTCACGTACCTATCCCGAGTATACAAAGAAAAATATTGCATACTTTTCTTTTGAATTTGGCCTTCATGAATGTCTGCCGGTATATGCCGGTGGACTGGGAGTGCTTTCAGGTGACCATTTAAAAGAAGCCAGCGACCTGGGATTGCCACTGGAAGCAGTGGGTTTTGTCTATAACCAGGGATATTTCACACAGAGGATTACTGAGGATGGCTGGCAGGAAACTCGCAACGCGTACATCGATTTCAAGGAAAAACCAATCCTTCCAATTCTTACACCAGATGGGAAACCTTTAACGATCTCTGTTGATCTACCTGAGAGAAGTGTAACAGCCCGCATCTGGCTTGTTCAAGTAGGGCGGATTCCTCTCTATCTCCTTGACACCAATCTGGAAGAAAATAATCCTGCTGACCGGCAGTTGAACGCTAAACTTTATTCCAATGACCTCGAAACACGCATAAGCCAGGAAATTATGTTGGGAATTGGTGGTGTAAAAGCGTTACGCCAGTTGGGTTATGATCCTAACGTATGGCATATGAATGAAGGTCATTCTGCATTCTTAATTTTAGAACGCGCTCACGAGTTGGTACAAAAAGGGTTAAGCTTTGACGAAGCGATCGCCAAAACTCGCAACATGAATGTATTTACAACCCATACCCCTGTTCCAGCTGGAAACGACCAATTCCCGCTTTGGCTTATGGAAAAATACAGCAGCGGCATCGCCCAGGGATTAGGGTTGAATTTCGACCAATTCATCGATCTTGGTCGTCAACCTCAAAGCTGGGGAGATATGTTCTCCATGCCAGTTTTGGCTCTTAAGCATTCTGATGGAAGAAATGCGGTCTCGGAATTGCATGGAGAGGTTTCTCGTAAAATGTGGAATTTCCTCTGGCCAGATCGTAGCACAGAGGATGTCCCGATTACGCATATCACCAATGGCATCCATACGGGAAGTTGGATTGCTCGACGCATGGGATTATTGTTCAACCGCCATCTGGGTACTGATTGGATTCATCACCTGGATGATATGGATACCTGGGCACGAGTAGAGAACATCCCGGATGGTGAATTATGGGCTGTTCGCAATCATTTAAAACGTAAATTAACTCTGTTTGCTAATGAGCGCGCCCGTCAAAGTTGGTCTACCGGTGGAGTGACGCCAGTACAGGTGGTTGCCAGTGGTGTTTTACTTGAACCCTACGCATTGACGATTGGATTTGCCCGCCGGTTTGCAACATATAAACGCGCCGATCTCATTCTTCATGATTTTGAACGATTGCTGAAGATCATTAATGATCCCTCTATGCCAGTACAGATCATTTTCGCAGGGAAAGCTCATCCTGCCGATGAACCTGGGAAGTTGATCATCCAGGAGGTCTATCGCTCGGTAAAAGATTCTAAAACAGCCGGACGGTTGGTTTTTCTGGAAGATTATGACATGAATGTAGCTCGCTACCTTGTTCAGGGAGTTGACGTCTGGTTGAACACCCCCAGACGCCCCAACGAAGCATCTGGCACGTCAGGAATGAAAGCTGTACTCAATGGAGTGCTTCATTTCTCTGTATTAGATGGCTGGTGGCGTGAAGCTTACAATGGACGTAACGGATGGGCTATTGGAGATGACAAAGATTATTCTGATCCAAAACAACAGGATGAGATCGACTCGGCTTCGCTGTACGACACTCTAGAAAATGAAATTATCCCGATGTTCTATCACAATCGCACATCAGACTCTCTTCCTGTTGAATGGATTGCCATGATCAAAGAATCCATACGCACGCTTGCACCCCAATTTTGCACACAACGCATGGTCAAAGAATATATGCAACAAATGTATCTACCTGCTATGCAATCTGATATGTAATAAAATTATCTTTTCGGAGAAAAAATGGAATTTTTACTCAGTCCAGCTGCCTGGCTGGCAGCGTTAGGAATTTTTGCTTTACGCGTAGCGGATATGGCTATGGATACCATACGCGTCTTGTTCGTAGTTCGTGGTAAGAAAGCCCTTGCCTGGATTCTTGGCTTTATTCAATCATTAATCTTTGTAGTTGCAATCACAGCAGTATTGGATAATATTGTGGCAAACCCCTTAAAAATTCTTGGGTACGCTGCAGGGTTTGCAACAGGTAATGTTTTAGGAATGTTTATCGAAGAGCGATTGGCGATTGGTCATGTTCATCTCACGATCATTTCACCATCACGAGGAAATGCCGTAGCCGATCACCTTCGATCCAGCGGTTTTGGTGTTACCGATATACCAGCTCGTGGGAAAAGCGGCATGGTATCAGTACTTCTGGTGAATGTCTACCGACGTGATGTCGATAAAGTTGAAGTAATCGTTCGTGAATCCGACCCCGAAGCATTTGTTACCGCAGAAGATGTACGTCCTATTCGACGAGGTTTTTGGCGGGCTTAATGCTTCTGTTTTTTCCTAACGACTAATCGTAACCCATCTAATCTGATAACCTCAATCTCTTCGCCTGGCAATATTTCTGTTTCTCCTTCAGCCAGAGTAGCGCCCCATAACTCACCACCGACCTGTACATTGCCGTTTGGAGCGAGTGCTGTTTTTACAACACCAGATTTTCCAGGCAGGGTTTCACTTCCAATTCTTACAGGTGCATGTTGAGCTCGTATGGCGACCCTAATGATGACGAGGAAAGTCGCCCCAATAAAGATACCAGTGCCAATGACTAGAGGAACAGAAATTGGAGGTACTCCAGGCAGGCGGATCGTATTGAATAGCACCAGTGCCCCTGTTATAAAGGAAACCACACCAGCAATCGTCAACGCACCATGCGTTGGAGCCTTTATATCAATGATAAATAACACAAAAGCAACGATCATAAAAATGATACCAAACCAGTTCACCGGAAGAATTCCAATCCCATAGATCGCCAGTAAAATACAGACCACACCAATAAAACCAGCAACCCAACCTCCCGGGCTGGAAAGTTCGATCAGTACTGCTTGAATTCCAATAGAGAGCAGGATGAAAACAAGGTTTGGATTAATAAGCAGATCAAGCACTTGTTCGATAAATGTGTTTGCGACTGTTTTGATCGTGGCACCGCGCATGTTCAATGTAATAGAAGTGCCATTCACATTGACCGTTCTACCATTGAGTTGATATAACAGATCGTTTAAATCTGTAGCTTTGATATCAACCAACCCAATTTCGATCGCTTCGTCAACTGTAACTGCACGGGCAGATTCGATCATTTCTTCTGCGAGCTTACGAGCTTCTTCATTCCGATTGATGGTCAGGTTACGAACAGAGGCTTTCAGAATCTCCTTTACTTTGGTTTCCATCGTTGTGCCTATATCTTCTCCCTGGCTACCAACCGGGCTGGCTGCACCAATAGTAGTTTCAGGTGCCATCGCAGAGATATGTCCTGCAAGGGTGATAATCGCCCCTGCGCTGGCTGCCATACCATTGGAAGGAGTAACATATACAACCACTGGTACACTACTGTTGCGAATTTGCTGAACTATTTCATTCATCGAATCAACGCTACCGCCAGGAGTATTTAACGCAATTACCACCAGCTTGGCATTATCCCCTTCTGCGATTTTTATGCCGCGTTCAATGTATGTTGCAAGCACTGGTGTGACAGATGTTTCTGCGGTTAACACTGCTACTTCAGGGTTACTCGAATTCTGAGCTTTTGCCGGTGTTGCAACCAGAATCAGCGAAATTATTAAGAAAAGGTACAGCAAAGCTTTGGTTTTTCGAAGTTGAGATCGATTCATGATGTAATTTTTCATTTTTATCCACTCAATCTTTTCATACACTATCCAAAATTATGATCACTGACGATACACAAAATCTACAGGCTCAGAGGAAGGAAGGGTGATCTCTGCAATACCATTTGCATCAAACTTACCTGCATACTTACATTCAGAATCCACAATGCTGCTATCACAACCTACATCCACAACGGCCACAGAAAATCTTCCTTGAGAACCATTGGGCATAAATACATAGAAATCACCATTCGCATCAGTGGCATCATCTGAACGTAATTCACCAGAGACCGTCTGCTGATATACCGCAACAGTAATGCTATTGATAGGGGTTCCATCCACATTGGTCACCTTACCATGCACCATAATACTATATGTTACAGAGATCACGGGTAGGGTG
Source organism: Anaerolineaceae bacterium (assembly GCA_034429195.1). Lineage (GTDB taxonomy): Bacteria > Chloroflexota > Anaerolineae > Anaerolineales > Anaerolineaceae > UBA4782. The sequence continues at coordinate 85,203 of DAOUGQ010000016.1, read as the reverse complement.
GAAATTGGTGCATCTATCGTCACAAATTCGGCGTTCATCCATCCCCATTGACCGGCGGGAGTTTCCACCAGCAGCCATCCATCTCCCAGAGCTTTCCCAAGAACCGAAACTGGTGCATCCTTGGCATATTTTCCAAGAACATCATGGGCAGTACCAGGTCCAGTCCGTAAATTGATTACTTCAACCGCCACTTTGCCAGGAAAAGACTGGATAATGGTATTTTGCGCAACCTCCTCTGTTACTTCAGGGATCAGGGTGGGTTCTTGAGTATCAGAAGGGACTTTTGTTTCAGTAGGAGATTCCTGAACAGTTGGAGAGATTGAAGTGGCAACAGGTTGCGTCGTCGGAGCAATACAGGAAGTCAATAAAAGGCAGCAAACGAAACCAATAATGAATATTTTATGGTTCATTTTTTCTCCTTTCCGAATCTGAAGCATCCACCCAGAGAATGGAAGTGGCTCCCTTTTGATTATACCTATCGCTGATGACTAAAATCAATCCTGGTTACTCAGGCAAATTACCCCTTTTATCCATTCGATTGGTAAAATTAGATGGAATTAATGGAGTAAGCAAATGGCAAAAGTTGACCTCTCCTGTAACTTTATTTCCTTGAAGTTAAAAAACCCTATCATTTTGGCATCTGGTGTGATTGGTACCAGTGAAACGCTTCTTCAGCGCGCTGCAGAATGTGGAGCTGGTGCAGTTACCGCAAAAAGTTGTGGACCCGTACCACGCACCGGGCATCCCAATCCGGTTGTCCTGGATTGGGGAGAAGGCGTAATCAATGCCATTGGATTAACAAACCCTGGAGTGCAGATTGAAATAGAATTGTTGAAAGCATCCCGCCAGAGGTTAGATTCAATGGGAGTACCGGTCATTGCAAGCATTTTCGCAGGCACAGTAGATGATTATCGTGAAGTAGCAAAAACCGTAACTCTGGCAAATCCTCACATGATCGAAGTCAATATCTCTTGTCCTAATGTTAGTGATGAGTTCGGCACTCCATTTGCTGGAAGTTGTGAAAGTGCCGCATCTGTAACAGAAGCGGTAAAAAAAGCCACATCAATTCCCATAAGCATTAAATTGGCTCCCAATGTGCCCAATATTGCGCGGATTGCTGCCGCAGTAGTCGAAGCTGGCGCAGATGCCATTACTGCAATCAACACCATGCCCGGGATGATCATCGACGCAGAAGCCGGTAGACCAGTTTTATCGAATAAAGTGGGTGGAATATCCGGTAGAGCACTTAAACCTATCGCTTTACGTTGTGTAGCTGAAATAGCCAAAGCGGTTTCTGTTCCTATCATCGGTACAGGAGGGATTTCCACCGGGCGTGATGCGATCGAAATGATCATGGCAGGGGCAACGGCAGTAGGGGTAGGTTCAGCAGTCTGGTATCGTGGTGTGGAAGTGCTTGGAATAATCCGGGATGAAATGAAAGAATTTATGAAAAGAGAAGGATATACCAATCTTAATGAAATGCGGGGGCTGGCAATCCGATGAATATAAATAATAACTGTCACCAGAAAACCAATCTCCCAAAAGCATTTCGAATACAAAAAATAACAAGGCAAAATTCTCGCACCATATCTTTGTTTTTAGAGGGAAGTATTTCTGCTGATCCTGGTCAATTTGTAATGGCATGGCTTCCAGATATAGGAGAAAAACCTTTTAGCATCTCAGGTATTAATCCGTTACGGCTTACCATTGTAAATGTTGGTCCTTTCAGCCAGGCAATCCATTCATTAGGTATAGGCGACCGACTATGGATCCGCGGACCGTTAGGGCATGGATTTCATGTTGAGTCAGGGAAAAAGGTTGTTATGGCGGGAGGTGGATATGGCGCTGCGCCATTGCTCTTTCTCGGGAAGGAACTGGTGAATTCTGGATGTGATTGTTCATGTTGGCTTGGGGCACACAGCTCTGATGATATTATTCTGGCGGATGAGATGCAACAGGCGGGGATAGATGTAAATATTACAACAGAAGATGGCAGTCTTGGCATTAAAGGGCTTGTCACTGCAGGGTTGAAGAAAACACTGGCTCAAGATCCGATCACAATGGTGTACGCATGTGGCCCTGCCAGAATGCTTCAGGCAGTTGCTGCAGTGTGTAAAGCCCAAATGGTACCCTGTCAACTATCTTGGGAAGCATTAATGCGCTGTGGCATGGGATTATGTGGAAGTTGTGAATTGGAAGCGGAATTTGGCGAACCGGCAGGCTGGCTGGTTTGCATGGATGGCCCAATTTCGCATCGTACATAAAATTTAAGTGGCATTAATTATCCGAAATGTATGGTTGATTCTTCAGCAATCTGTTAAAATCTATATCGTGATGCTGAAAAAATTGCAGGTTCGTTTCATAACTTTTCCACATTTCGTGTGTTTTCAATTAAATATTAGTTGTACCTATCCATGGTTTATCTCATAGAATTCGAGGAACAAAAAAAATATGGAAGTAGCCATTCCAAAAGTAAAAACTAGAGCACATTACAAACCAGCAACCAAACGCGAACGATGGGCCTGGTATCTCTACGATTTCGGAAATTCTGCATATGCAGCAGTAGTCATTCTTGCTGTATATTCCAGTTACTTTAAGAATACCGTGGTAGGTGGGACGGAAGGAACCCGGTTATGGGGTCTTTCAGTAGGCGTTGCTATGTTGGTTGTGGCGATCATTTCTCCCATCCTCGGTTCATTGGCAGATTTTTCCGGTACAAAGAAGCGATTCCTGCTCATATTTACTATTGTATCCTGCGTGTTCACTGCATTGCTTTTCTTTGTAGGTCCTGGGGATATCTGGATGGGAATGTTGTTCTTCATTCTGGCTGAAATTGGATATCGCGGAGCACAGGTTTTTTATAACTCCTTGCTTCCCGAAATTTCCACCCCTAAGGACATGGGGAGGATCTCAGGGAATGCCTGGGCAATCGGTTCCTTCGGTGGAATTGTTTGTCTGGCGATTGTGATGGGACTCATCATGCTGGTTGGTAATTCCACCATCCATTATGGGTTCTTGATCACAGCTGTCTTTTATGCACTTTCCTCCTTACCAACTTTTTTGTGGATCAAAGAGCGCGCTGAACCAGAAATAATGCCTGCTGGCGAGACATACATTTCCATTCCATTTAAACGCCTGGGAAGCACCTTCAAAGAATTAAAGAATTTCAAAGATTTCATCAAATTCATTGTTGCATTCCTTATCTACAACGATGGCATCATGATGACACTTGATTTTGCGGCCATTATTGGTGGCGTATTGGTTGGTATGAATCAGATGCAGCTCATCATATTCATGATCATTGTCCAGATCACCAGTGTTGCCGGAGCCTATTTATTTGGTGTTCTCACAGATAAAATTGGATCAAAACAAACCCTGGTAATTTCGTTGATCATGATGATCCTTACCGTTGCCTGTTTATTCATCGTGAAGGATGTTATCTTCTTCTTTGTCATTGGTGGCTTTGCTGGTTTTGCCCTTTCGGGAGTTCAATCAGTCAGCCGCATGGCTGTGGGAAAGATGGCACCAGAAGGAAAGAGTGCAGAATTCTATGGCTTCTTTGCCGTTGCAGGTCATACCTCCTCATTTATTGGACCAACCATCTATGGCTGGCTGGCAGCAGATGCTGCACTGATTTTCTTGGGACGAGGAATGGACTCAATCGCAGCAGAACAAGCTGGTATTCGAGTCGCAGTGCTTTCCATTATTGCCTTCCTGGCAATTGGTATGGCATTGCTATTTACAGTGAAAGAGAAAAAAGCACAGGATCTGGAACAAGAAGAAATTACAGGCAGGTTATAAAATGACAGAAATTGCTGCGGAGCAGTTCCCAGTTATTCATTACCCACGCAGGCAATTCATTCGTGGGGTGCTACGTACAGCGATCAATGCTGCCCTGGCAGTTGTATGTAATATCAAAGTGGAAGGGCTGGAAAACTATCCAAAAACCGGTTCAGTTTTGTTGATCGGAAATCATTTTAGTTTTCTCGATCCGGTGGCAGTGATAGGCTTCAGCCCGCGCCATGTAGAATTTATTGGTGGAGCAACTACACCCAACGCTCCGAAATCAGTTTCCTGGTTTGCCAAATTATATGGCGTTCTCCCCGTAAGGCGCGGCACCCTTACACGTGATAGCCTTTTAGGTGCACAGTCACTCTTAAATCAAGGTGGTGTACTAAGCATCTTCCCTGAAGCTGGCAGTTGGGCTACGGTTCTTCGCCCACCACGTCCAGGTGCAGCCCTATTGGCAAGCCGTACCACTGCTAAAGTGTTGCCCATTGGCTTACATGGCTTGACTGAAGTATTCCCTTCTTTCCGAAAAGGTAAGCGGGCAACTGTCACGATCAGAATCGGTAAACCATTTGGTCCGTTTTTCGTTTCCGAACGAGGTGAAACTAACCGCGCCAGGTTAGATGAGATTGGACATACTATGATGCGCCAAATAGCAGAGCTGATACCACCAGAAGCAAGGGGGTATTACAGCAACGACCCAGCTATCCGTGCTGCAGCAGAAGGGACAGAAATTTACCCCTGGGCAAATAAGGCAGAATTATAGAGATAATCAAAAAAGCCGGTGAAGAACTTACCGTTTACATTTTAAGGTTTTCTAAAATGAATTAGGGTGCAGTCAAAATTGACTGCACCAGATTCTTAATTATCGAAACAAGAGCATAAAGCTAAATGGATGATTCCTTGCCTTTGGTTGCTTCATGAGTAAGAAAACCAGATGCCTTCATCCGGAGCTTTCTGTATGCTTCCGATATACACCCCATCATATCCACCCACAAGCAATCCTGGTACAGCTTCCTGCGCAACAGCAATCATCTCCTGAGTATCAGCCTGATTCAAGAAAGCGATCCTGCGGGCAGACGGTGGGATTCCTTTCAACCCTCCTTCAGGGTGAACAAGTACCCGGACAATATCCTGCAATGTAACCAATTCTCCTAATTCTATGTTTGCAAGGGCAGCATATCGCTCCGGGCGATGAACCCATTCAGCAGTCAGAGGCTTCTCCAATGCAGAAAGTCCAACACAGACGATCACTAAATCGCACCAATTTGGTATGCATGGCTCGTGCACAGCCGGAGCTTTCAAAGATAACGTGCGCGCACCATCTGCCTCAACCAGTAGATACATTTTCTTTTCTTTAGCCAGCTCGTGCATTTTTGTTAACACTGGTTCATCCGGAGCTCGAAATCGGTTATCCATCGTTAATAAACCGGTCAATAGGTTCACTTTTCTTGAAAATAATGCTTTACAGGATAACTCTTCAGGGGATGTGATAACGTAATGCTGGTCAGCAAAGCTTACCTGTGAAACTCCCAGATGGGTTGTTGTCGTAACAAGAACCGTACCGGGCAGTGTGTGTGCCAGATGAAAAAGTGTGGATGTTTTTCCTCCAGCACCTACGATGGCAAGTTGTGTTCCAAGAGGAAGAACAAGGGCATCACAGAGTCTCATCCATTTTCCCCAGCTGCATCCGGATCTCAGGATTCGAAAGCAGCGCTTCCAATACTCCGCCACCAATAGCGAGCGCTTTATCAGATACTATACGGCAAAGTTGCGGGTCACAACGTGGATCAATATCTCCAATTTTCATTCCTGCGGTTACTTTTAATCCATCCTGAATCAATCCACGCAGCACACCCTTAAAAGGAGCAATTAAAGGTTTTCCTTCCACCGTTGCAATTAAATCACCAGGATGAAGGATATCGCCAATGCTTGCAACCTGATGAAAAATGCCATTTTCAGGCGCGCGCAGCACCCGCTCATGAGAATACTCCATCACTTTTTCTGGTATCTGGGTATCCTCCTGGCAGGATCCATTCCAATATACCCTGCCTAAATATGGTCCACGGTTGGTTTCTACAACTGCATGACAATTCTTACCTGCAGTAAAACCAGGACCCAAGCCAATCAGCATGGGTTTTTCTTGCAAATCGGAAAAAACTTCGGTCTTTAACATGCGAGCATCGATCACCGCAACCGGATTCAGGGATAACAACCTGGAAGCTTGAGGATCGATCATAATCGCTATTTTATGGTTTGCCAGTACATTTAGAGCGGCATCTGATGATGATGCCAACACCCCCTCAACATCTTCAATCGTAAATGTGCCTAAATGAACAGCACTTGAAAATGACACCAATCGTCTGACAGTCAATGGATCATTCAATTCTGCCACCATGACATGAAAACCAGAATGATGAAGGCGTAAAATCACTCCACTAGCAAGGTCACCTCCACCACGTACCAGAACAAGAGGCTTCAAATTTGAAAATTGGTCACCCATTTACTATCCATTTTGATCATTCGATTTTTCTTCAGGTTTTCCCTCACGATCCATTTCACATCAGGGTCGGGAGAAGTTGTTAATGTTTCGAAAAGCGGTTTTCCATATGCTGGGTCTGCAACAATTGCAACACTCCAACAATATCCCAATCCCTGTCGTAATGTTCGTACTGCATCCGTATTACGATCAGGTATGGTAATGAATCGATCAGTGATCTTTTGCAGGAAATCGAGAACCTGATGGGCATGGTGTTTATTGAGTAAAAGATCCGGTTCGCATAATCCTGCAGCAATTGCCCTCATTTCCAACGGATCATCCCCTATCCATTGGTTTAATTCTTCTAAAAGTAATTCCCAATTTTTCCTGCCAATATATTGTAATGCCATCGCCACTGCTTCACGTACCCTCCAGCGAGGATCTGTGGCAAATTTTCGCAGGCAAATGAATCCTTCACTCTCTCCCCTTGTTATCTTTTTACCTAAAGCCATCACGGCAATAATTACCAGAAAAACCTGTGGAGTGTTTTCAGGTACTTCTACAGGAGATAATTCTAGCCATGGTGAATATATGGAAGACGGAACAATTTCTGCCGCAATGTGCGCTAATTCAAGATTCGATCGAGGCCCTGGCAACCCAGAATGAGCTAAAAGATAGTCTTTGATCGCCTCAGGATCAGAAATTCCTGCCAAGATGGAATGATAATTTTCCATGCGAATGATTATAACAAAACAAGCGTTGGTCGAGTAACCAACGCTTGTTCTTCCTTGCAATTATTGTATTAAACAAAGATTATTTGTGCACCTTCTGAAAGTTCCATGAATTCCATTGCACCTAATACTTCTGCGCCATCAATCAGGTCTTCTTTGGACAATTTCATCATATCCATAGACATCTTACAACCATAGACATGCGCACCAGAATCGACTAGCATTTCCATGAATTCACCCACTGGGGGAAAACCAAGCTTATCAATTTCTTTTCTCATCATCCAGGTACCCATAGCCGCCATGCCCGGAATTACACCCAGTAAGGTTGGAATGTGAAACGATGGATGCATACTGGGATTGCCCACCATGGCAACATGCAGGTGATTCAACTTCTTTTTTGTGATCATATCTAACCCCCAGAATGTAAAGAACATATGTGTTTCGATACCCGACATGCGGGCAGCGTTCGCCAGGATCATCGGGGGATAAGCCATATCCAACGAGCCCTTGGATGCAATGATTGCTAATTTGCGGGTAGGTTTCGTTTCAGGGGACATGTAGGAACTCCTTAACTCTAAGATAGTTATTTAAATACAACCGGTAGGTTTTGGTAAGCCAGAAATCTTTGCTGCCAGTTTAGCAGGACCACCTGGAAACAAACTGTAAAGCTCTTTCGTATCAACTCCGGAATTCTTTGTGATATTCCGTATTGCAGGAGCATCGCCAGTGGTTTCGTATACTTTTCGGGCATAATTGATCACCACCCAATGACGCTCGTTCAACTCAACGCCTTCTCGTTTTGCAATGGCTGCACCTATCTCAGGTGTCCACTCTTTGGCGTTTTTCATGTAACCTTCTGAGTTGAATTCAACGGTATCAAGAATATCAGACATTTTTTCTCCTTTCGCTAATGTCAATGCAATTAATTATTGTTTTTTACCAACCATGCTGAACTTATCAGGCATGGGAATTTTCCTGCCAGGTAGTAACAGATTCCAGTACATCCATCTGAAGAATAACTTACCAAGATGATTGATCCAGGTTTCTTTAAGAAGAGAAAATGGTCCAATTCCCGGGATTGGATAAGTTCCTTCCAATGGTTCGACATCATAATTGAAATCGATTAAAAACGCTTTATTAAATCCCGATTCAATATAACAATTGGCATGACCATCAAATTTATCTTCCAGTTCTTTCCCCTCTATATGATGCAGGATATTTTGAATTACTCCATCCATCTGAAAGTGAGATACCGACCCGGCTTTTGATGCAGGAATGTTATTAGCATCACCAATAGCCCAGATGTTTTCCCACTTCTTCGATTGCAACGTGAACTTATCTACCTGAACGTAATTCAGGTCATCTCCCATCCCAGCATCAGAAATTATGCTTGCACCCATATTCAATGGAATGGTCACTAAGAGGTCATATGGCACTTCACGCTCATCATATCCCCGGATTACCTGTTTGCTGTTGTCAACTTCCATAATGTTAAAATCGGGAACCACCATAATACCTTTTTTCTCCAATAAACCTCCCAATACGGCAGAAGCTTTTGGTTTGGTAAATGCCCCTGGGAGGGGAGTTGCCAGCACAAGATCAACCCTGTTCCGGATTCCGCGTTGACGCAGATAATAATCTGCCAAAAAAGAAAATTCGAGTGGAGCAACCGGGCATTTAATGGGCATCTCTGTTACGTGTACCACAAGCCTTCCACCCTCCCATTTTTGAAGAAAATTATGTAACGCTAAAGCTCCATCAAGAGTGTAGAAATCGAAGATATTCTTTCGCCAACCAGTTTCTGTCAAGCCGGGGGTTTCTTCTGGATGCAACCCGGTACCAGTGGCAATCACCAAATGATCATAATCGATTACTCGGTTACCGGAAGTAAGAAAAACCTTCTGATTATCAGGGTCAATCCGTTCAATATCCGATATGACAAATTCCACTTTATTAGAGATAAATTGCTTTTTTGTTTTCGTAACATCTTCTTTAGTGTAATAACCAAAAGGCACAAAGAGAAATCCTGGTTGATAATAATGAGCAGGTTCTCGGTCAACGATAATGATTTTCCACTCTTCTAGATCCAATCGCCTGGCTATTTTATTTGCCATCATGGTTCCAGCAGTACCTGCGCCTAAAATGAGAAAAGTTTTCACAGCTACACTCCTGTTTTATATTTCTTCAATAAGGTTATAAGCACGTTCAGCCATCTCTGCCCTGTCTTTTAAGGAATCAGATAACATTCCTCTCAATAAATCTAGCGCCTGAACGATTCGCATATCGGCAAGGGAATATGTGATCGTTTGACCTTCGCGGTTGGCTACTACCATCCCACGTTCACGCAAGGTTCTGAGATGCCGTGACACCGCTGGTTGGGATATCTCCAGGTGACGTGATAATTCACCAACATTCATGGGTTTTTCTGCCAGGCTGTAAATGATGAGAATCCGGTTTGGATCAGCTACAGCGCTGCATACTTCAGCATGCAACCGGACAACTTCTTCACGTAAGGTATCTGCCACAACAAACTCCTTGTTTTATATATACATGTTTGTATATTTATATATTCGCTTATGCATATATATATTATTATTTATTTTAGGCTCTTTCACATGATATTTGTCATTATTTCATCATGCCTTTAATCATACGCATAAATGGCGTAAATATTGCGCAAAATTCTTGAAATAACCATGCGTACCGGTTATTATTCTTAAATAATCGTGTATGGAGATAAACATGGATCAACCATTATCATTCATAGGGATTTCAGGAAGTTTACGAAAGGCATCTTATAACACACGATTGCTTGAAATTGCCCAGAAACTTCTGCCAGACAATGTGAATATGGAGATCGTACCTCTTACTGATCTTCCCCTTTACAACGGCGATATAGAAAAAGAAGGATTTCCACTACCCGTACTTGAATTTCGCAAGAAAGTCTTCGAATCAGATGCCATCTTGTTTGCAAGCCCGGAATACAATTCTTCTTTCACTGGTGTACTGAAGAACGCTATCGATTGGGCATCCCGCGCACCTCGCAATGAACCCTACCCCACTTATCCACTCGCAGGAAAACCCTTTGCCATCATCGGTGTAGGTGGCAGGTATGGCACAGCACGTTCGCAATCTCACCTGCGACAGGTGTTGCAAAAGTTGGATATGCCCGGTGTGAATCATCCTGAAGTATTGATCCAAAATGAACCCGTTATCAAGTTCGATGAAAACCGCGATTTGACGGACCCTTTTGCCATCAAGCTTATTGAAATTTTGTTGAAAAAGTTGGTCAGGCTGGTACATCAAACCAAAGTCGAATAAACTGACAACTTTCTACTTTCTCCGTAAAAATTGCTTACAAATCTTTTCACACCCCTGATCGCTAAGCATGACAAACCAGATTTCTGAAGGTCATTGCTGCAATATCAGACCAAACCTTAATATATTCACTATATCGTAAAACTTAAGTAAAATTGTAATAATTGAAAGCTTTCCCATCTTCCATTTCTGAATTCTGGTACGGTGTTCGGGATGAACTTCCCTTATTGTTGGGAGTGGCACCTTTTGGCATGATCTTCGGTGCGCTGGCACTCTCTGCAGGACTGTCTGCTGGTATTTCTCAAGCCATGTCTTCGATCATCTTTGCAGGTTCATCGCAATTCATTGCGGTCCAGTTGATGGGTTCAGGTGCACCCGCATTAGTAATCTTTCTCACAGGTGTTGTCGTCAATTTACGTCATGCTCTGTATAGTGCATCAATTGCACCCTACGTGCAGCGGCTTTCGCCTCACTGGCAATCCATTTTAGCGTATCTTCTCACTGATGAAGCGTATGCAATCGCGATCCATCACTACGATGACCAGACGATTTCCATTGACAAGAAACATTGGTATTTCCTGGGTGCCGGACTAACCTTATGGACATGCTGGCAGGTCAGTACTGCCCTGGGAATCTTCGTTGGAACGATCCTGCCCAACAACATTCCTTTGGATTTTACCTTGCCATTGGTATTCATCGCATTGGTTGTGCCCAGTTTACGAGAAAAACCTGCAGTGCTTGCTGCGATTGTATCGGGAATTTTATCGGTGGTATTCTTCGGCTTGCCCTACAAACTAGGGATGTTGCTGGCAGCAATTATTGGAATGGGAGTGGGATTATGGAAGGAAAAGAAATAACTTCCACCTGGTTTCTCATCATCGGATTGGGGATTACCACCTTTCTCATCCGCTTGTCATTTATCTGGTTGTTCAAACACTGGCAGCCGCCTACCTGGTTGACCAAAGCATTACGTTTTGTGCCCATTACGGTATTAACTGCCATCGCGATCCCTGAACTTATCCTCCCAGGGAGTGAATGGGTGCCTCCTTACATGAATCCCCGTTTGATTGCTGGTATCGTAGCAATTCTGGTAGCCTGGTTCTCTCGCAACGTTTTAGCAACTATTGCTGCTGGGATGGTAGTTTTGTTCATCGCCAGCAAATTTTTGTGATATTATTTGCTTTCGATTTTTCTCATAAAAACAGCCATTGGAGTTACTATGCAAAGCAGCAAGCCTTCAGGCATGTCAGCCTTTATTTATATCTGGATTGGGCAAATCGTATCAGTGCTGGCATCCACCATGTCACATTTTGGTTTAACTATTTGGATGTATCAACAAACCGAAAGCGCTACCGCCATGGGGTTGATGCAGGTATTCTTTGTTACCCCCTTCTTGATTATCTCCCCATTTGCTGGAGCAATGGTTGACCGCTACAATCGCAAGTTAATGATGATGTTGAGCGACTTGACCGCAGTAATTGCCACCACAGGTATTTTTATTCTGTTTTTAACTGGCAAACTTGAATTTTGGCATTTATACATCGCTGCAGTTCTGAATGGTATTGGCAATACCTTCCAATGGCCTGCATACTCAGCCACAATCAGTACAATGATACCCAAAGAACAATTGGGTCGTGTTAACGGGTTGATGGCATTAATAGAAGCAGGTCCTGGGGTAGTGGCACCCATGTTAGCAGGTGCGCTTCTCCCAGCAATTCAATTATCTGGGCTTTTGATCATCGATATTGTGACATTCTTTTTTGCTGTAGGCACTTTATTAATCGTTCACATTCCCCAACCCAGACAATCAGAGGAAGGAAAACAGGCACAGGGGAGTCTATGGAAAGAAGCTGTCTTTGGCTTTCGTTATATCTTCACTCGACCCAGTATGTTGGGACTGCAAATGATCTTCTTCTTTGGAAATCTTTTTTCTGGGATAGCCTTCACGGTATTGTCACCTATGATCCTGGCAAAAACCAACCAAAATTCTCTCATTTTTGGAAGTGTGCAAACCGCAGGAGCAGTTGGTGCAATCGTAGGCAGTGTTGCAATGAGCGCATGGGGTGGGTTCAAAAAACGAATTCACGGAGTACTCGGTTCCTGGACATTTTTCGGGTTGGTTGGCATGACCATTATGGGTTTCAAGTTTGGTCTTCCAGCCTGGATTGTAGCTGCTTCGCTGGGTCATTTCTCCTCGCAAATCCTCAATGCATCCAATCAAGCTATCTGGCAGTCAAAAGTAGCACCAGATATTCAGGGGCGCGTTTTTTCAGCCCGGCGATTGATTGCCTGGTTCACCAACCCGATTTCACCGATCATAGGGGGCACTCTGGCAGATTATGTACTCGAACCAGCCATGAGATCCAACAGTAACCTGTCGAATACCTTCAGCTGGCTGGTTGGCACTGGACCGGGTGCAGGTATGGGATTTTTGATGGTCATTTGTGGGATCATGACAGCTCTGGTGGGAGTCTCTGGATATTTTATTCCAGCAATCAGAAATGTGGAGACCATTATGCCCGATCATGTGCAGGTTGAACCTGCCCAGGTTGAAGCAGAAGCAAGTATTGCTTGAATTTTACTTATTCCTGAAAAACATGGTACACCCTGAAGTATTTCGACTTCAGGGTGTTTTCATGTTAAACCCAGTGACTAGGGTTGACCGTAGGAGAAATAATCCACTTTAATAGTCGAGGGGAGGATATTAAATGACATGGCTCCTATACCCACCAATCCAGCTTCGGAGAGTGTTCCATCGGTTACTGTGGTGACTGAATTGCCATTTACTTCCAGGCTGAGCTGGTTTCCTTTGCAGGTTGCTTTTATGGTATTGTACTCAGACGGAGAATATATATCCTTCCGCAATCCACCTCTCTCCAGTTGAACATACGGATTATCACCTGTTTCTTTTAGACTCTTATCATAACGGTAGATATAGTACACATTTTGACTATCCACGCGGAATTCATACCAGGCTGATTGATCATTTTTTGCCCGGCATACTAAAGCCATTGCATTTTCTTGATTTCCAGCTCCTCTCATTTTTGCTTCAATGACTACATCTGCAGTCGAAGGGTTTTTATAGAAGGTGTAAAGGTATGTTTCTTTATCCTGCAGATCGATGGATAGCTCACCAGACTGCGTATTGATGCTCGATAGCATCGCACCCGGTAAGGCAGCAGTAGTAACAGCGAAAGCATCCGACCACCCCTCATCAGCGGTTAGAAAATCGTCATACAAAGATTTGACGGATTTTTCCTCTGGGATGGGGGTTTGTGTAGGTGCCGCTGTTGGTGTTACCAATTCCGATTTGAACGGATTGTTCAAGTTGCATGCTGAACTTAAAGCCAGAATTGCCAAAATGGCGATCAACAACTTGCGGTTCATCTCATACTCCTTTCGTCTTCCTGCGCACAGGGGGGATGACACCTGGAGGTGTCTGAAATTGACCGGTCATTTTACTTATACGAGACGGAAGGGAGGGTTGTCAAGATTGTAAGGGAGTAAAATAGCCAACCTTGCAATTCTGTAAAGCCATGAGGCAGAAGTTGGCATGAAAATTCAAAAGTGACCTTTTCCTGAACATTTCAGAGCTTCCTTTTCACAGATGGTGAAGAATTGGGTTAAAGATAACGGTTTGATTTGAGACAAATTTTCTTATACTAAATATGGGCATACTACGACTCTTTTTGTCGTTATGTACGTTAATTGATATTGAGTAGCTGCACCAGGAACACATCATGACGGATACATCATTGGAAGGTACCATTATCGCAGCCAGCCGGGGCAATCCGGATGCCATGACGCGTCTGTACGAACATTACCATCAGAGTATTTTTCGCTTTTTATACTACCGCACCGGTTCCATCCCTAGCGCAGAAGATCTTACATCTGAGGTCTTTTTGCGAATGGTCAAATCGATATCTGATTTTCGACCAGGAACCGGAAGTATAGACGCCTGGTTGTACCAGATTTCACGGCGGGTGCTATACGACTGGTACCGGCATCATGCACTTCACCCAGAGGTGCAATTGACTGAAGCGTATACCGATCCTTTACCACTCCCTGAAGACCACACCGAAAAAAGACTGGATCATTCAATATTAGCCCAGGCAATACGATTCCTTCCTGTTGATCAGCAAGAAGTCTTGATCTTGCGCTTTATAAATGGATTAAACCTGCAGGATACCGCCAGAGCAATCCAACGCAGTGAAGATTCAGTCAAGGGATTACAGCGAAGAGCAATTCAATCTTTGAGAAAGCAATTACTCGAAAGAGGTGTGTTATGAACGAAGAGATGAATATACAACATGAAGAAACCGATCAGGACGAAATCCTGATCAAACAGGTTCAACAAGTGGAACACCCGGTAATGTCTGCTGAGAAAGCGCAACAGCAGGCAAAGCAACTCCGTATGGCTATCCTTAAACCGCGAACACATTTAAAGTGGATCATAGCTGCAGCAGGCGTAACCGCTGTAGTGGGTGTCATGATCCTGGCATTGGTTATTTCCCTTTTCTTTAGAACCCGAAATGTACAGGCTGCCCGTCTGGGAAATATTTCGGGGATCGTGGAAATTTCTACTGATGCAGGAGAAAGCTGGGAGCTTGCCGAAAATAATGACAAAATTGCTGCTGGAGATAGCCTGCGTACGTACACTGATTCCAGTGTACTCTTAACTTATCCTGATGGTTCGATCGTTGAAGTAGGCGATGATGCCGAAATAAATATTATCACGCTGGATTACAAGAATGAGGTACTTCAGGCTGTGGTATTTCAAACTGCTGGCGAAACCACACATTGGGTGGTGCCACTAAGCAAGGGCGGTGAATACCTGGTGCGAACGCAAACTGGCACTGCTCAAGTGCATGGTACAGTTTTTCAGGTGAGCGTTCCCAACCCTGGTCTCTCACGTTTTTCTGTCACCGATGGCGAAGTTGCAGTAAGCAACGAAGATAATGAAGTCTTTCTGACACCTGGGCAGGTTACTCTAGCCAGCGACGAGGGTACCGTGGATGACCCTGCATATGATTTCAGCTTGAAAGGAATTTTAGAAAGTCAAGGTGCAGATGGTACCTGGGTGGTAAATGGTGTTTCCTTCCAGGTAACAGAAGAAACCAGTATCAATGGTGATCCCGTTGTGGGAGATTCCATCCATGTTGTCGGTCGCATTTTGGAAACTGGAGAACGCGTGGCGGATATGATCAAATTATCCAAAATGGATAAAGAGATCCTTTGCTTCTCTGGCGTGATTGATAGCATTGGTGATTCTGCCTGGGTTGTTAGTGGCCAAAATATTATTATTAATGATGATACCGAGCTGGATGATGGATTAGCTGCTGGTAGTGAAGTAGAAGTCAGGTTCACAGTACTGGATGATGGAAGCTGGCTGGCTTTGGAAATTTCTCTTTACTCAGATGAAGGAAAACCACCAGTTGTGGTCGAGCCAACCGTTGGACCCGAAGTTACTCTGGATATTTCGGAAACTATCGAACCGGAACCGATAGAAACAGAAGAACCGCGTGATAACGGTATCTGTGGCTCCGAAGAAAAACAACAACCAGAAGCCATCACCCTCTCTGAGAGATATGGTGTACCGTACGAAGAGATTATGAACTGGTTCTGCCTCAGCAATGGTTTTGGCGAAATCGACCTGGCTTATAGTCTGTCACAGGAAACGGAAGTCCCCGTTGAAGAGATCTTTGCCATGCGCGAATCAGGCATGGGCTGGGGACAGATCAAACAGGAATTACAACCCAAATTGAAACCAACCCATAAACCAACGAAAACCGCGAAACCACCTGTTGAAAAAGGTCCGAAGAAATAACCAGAAAATTCTGTTAATGATGAAAAAAGCCCGCCATGTTCCAAATTCCATGACGGGCTTATTTTTTAAGCAACACTATTTTTTATCCTTTTTCTTTTTGTCTTTTTCCTTCTTGTCTTTCTTTTCTTTTTTGTCTTTCTTGTCTTTCTTGTCTTTTTTCTCTTTCTTTTCTTTTTTGTCTTTCTTTTCTTCCTTCTTTGCTTTCTTTGCCTTTTTTTCTTCTTTCAACTTAGCTTCTTCCAGTTTTTTCAATTCCTCATCTTGATCGGTCATTATTATTCTCCCTTTGCCAGTAGAAATCATTAAATCACTATAACATTTTCAAATAGCGAATACAAGATGAATATGGGCAAATTGTCAGGGAAAGGAAAAACTACATAGAAACCAGTACGCGGCTATGCGTGCTTATTTCTTGATACAGGGCATCAATCTGTTCACGGCTTTGCGCAATGAAAGTAGTCGAAACAGCCAGATACTTTCCCCCTTTGCTGACGTTCGTCGACAAATCTGAACGGGTGATCTCTGGAACATGATGTGATAGCAGTTCAAAGGCAAATTCAAAAAAATCATCTTCATGCCTGCCAATCAGTTTGACAGGGTATTCACAGGGAAAAACTAGTTCAAATTCGTTTAAATCGACCGTCATAGCAAAAAAGTATACCAGATTTTTTAATACGGAATATAAAGAAATCCAACGGGAAACCGAAGCTATACTATAATATTGCAAATTAGTTAAGTGGAAGATAACTGAAGAGCATCTTATGAATGGCAATAGCCCATTGAATCAGCGAATCCCCAACCGGAGAGAAGTATTCCGGGTGTATTACCCCGTTAAATCTGATCCAAAATATCTTCCAGTGCTGGTGATCTTTTCTCAACCTTTTCAAGTGCGAGATATTTGCGAAAAAGGGATCCGCTTCCTTAACCCTAATCGACGTACCATCCCCGATGGAATGATCCAGGCATCCATAAATTTTCCCGACGGTTCTTCCATTCCTCTTTTTGGAAAAGTCATCCGCCGGTGTAATGATCACATCGTGTTGAAGCTGGATAAGGGCATTCCATATAAACTGATCTACACCGAACAGGTTCGTCTGCGACGCCTGGAATCAAAAGGGTTAATCTCCTACAACGAGGATTGATCGAATCGATCCTGCCCCTTTAGGTAATTATTACCAAAACTATAAAGAAATAAGAAATGAGGAAAAAACATTGATCCAAACATCACGTCTCTTCATTCGACCATTCCTGGAACAGGACAGTGATGACCTGTATGAATATCTTTCGGATCCTTCTGTATATCGTTTCGAACCTGGGGAACCAATTTCACGCGAAGAAGCTAAAGAAATTTGCATTCGAAGATCGCAAGGATCTAGCTTTTGGGCAGTTGTTCTCAAAAGCACCCCAAAAATGGTTGGACATTTATACTTTGCACAAACCGAACCAGCAGATTTTCTTACCTGGGAATTAGGGTATATTTTCAATCCCCGTTTCCATAACCAGGGATACGCCTCAGAGTCAAGCGCGGCGTTGATCCATTACGGATTTCTCCACATGGGTATCCATCGGGTTGTTGCTCACTGCAATCCACAGAACATTGCATCTTGCCGGGTATTGGAGAAAATAGGAATGCGCAATGAAGGGCATTTTCGAAAGAATGTCACCTTCCACAAAGCAGCTAACGGCTCCCCGATCTGGAATGATTCGTTTGAATATGCCATCCTGGAAGAAGAACTGATGGCTGGAAAAGGCTCCCCTTTACAAAGCTGACCCCGGCTGCATTTCCTCCCAATACTCATCCACCTGATTTTGCCAGAATGCTTTATCTTCTTTGGTGATCTCTCGTAAAACACGGCAGGGGTTACCAACCGCAACCACCCCATCTGGAATATCATGCGTGACCACGGAACCTGACCCAATCACCACATCATTCCCGATAGTTACTCCCGGATTGAAGACGGCATTCCCCCCCACCCAGACGTTGTCCCCGATAGTCACCGGCTTTCCATATTCTAGCCCGGCGTTTCGCACTTCTGTATCGATGGGATGTGCCGCTGTATAAACCTGTACACCTGGTCCAAAGAGTACATTCTTGCCGATCTTTACTTCACATACATCGATGATGATGCAGTTGTAATTAGCAAAAAAATTATCTCCAATGAAAATATGGCTTCCATAATCGCAGTGAAATGGAGGTTCGATATAAATCCTCTCACCCGTCGATGCGAACATCTCTTTGAGTAAGTGGATACGCTTCTCGATCTCATCTTCGGTGGTCTGGTTATAGAGACGGTTCAGCTTTTTAGCCCTTTTATATTCTTTTATTAGCTCCTCACATTGAGAAAAATATAGCTTTCCAGAGAGCATTCTTTCTTTTTGATTCATGGGCACCTCCAGGGAGTAACTCTCCTGTAGTTCGTTCTTTTGAGTGTACCATGAAAATATTTTCAAGAAAGCCAGGTCTATCATGGGAGATGAAATAATATACTTTTTAAAAATACATTTGTTTGTTATGGGTTGATAAGACAAATTTTTCCTGTCCCTTTTTGGATTTTGATACGTTATACTATTTATGTTTCTACAGAAAATACCCCCTCATTCTATTGGAGGAAATATAAAGATGAGCAAGAGTTATCGGGGTCATTCATTGATCCTTCGGATTATTCTTCTGCTATTCTTTCTTCCGATCATAGGTCTGCTTCCTTCAGAAGATGCTTACGCATTCCAATCCACTGAAACAATAACCCCCACCGTTCTCCGTGTCCCTACTGTCGATGAAGTTGTTGTGGCAATCAATGCGTTCCGGGAAAGCAACGGTTGTTATGCGCTCAACGTTCACCAGGCACTCATGCAGGCAGCACAGATTGAAGCTGATGGCATCGCCAGCGGTATGCAAGGACATTGGCGCCCTAACGGTTTAACCCTGGGTCAGTGGTTAATTACCCTGGGATACCCGCTTTCAGGCGACCTGTCTCAGGATGGATATCGCTCGGAAAACTGGATCGTTGCAAATGACCCGATAGAAGCCATTCAAGCCTGGCAGGGTGACGCAGAGCACACCAATACGATGCTTTCTCCCTACCGGAGTGATATTGGTGTGGGAATTGCCGTGGGCAGTGATGGCGTGTATATCGTTCTGATCACCGCCCTGCGTACTAAAACCGGCAAGATGCAGCCAACCGCTAATGACTTTTTAACCCTGGTAGCTTCTACCGATATCAGCATAGCACAAGGAACCATCGTCTCGCAATATGTGGCTCCGGTTACGTTAAGTACTTCTCGCCCAGATGGGGATGTATTTCATAAAGTGCTCTATGGTCAATCCTTATGGAGTATTGCCGTTGCTTACAACACGACCATCGATCAAATCCGTGCACTGAACAACCTCGGGCAAGACACCACTATTTATGAAGGGCAATTGCTTCTTGTAGTTAAAGGCGCCACACAGCCAGTTTCAACAACCCCTACACTTGCAGAAACCCCCATTCCACAAAACACTGCCACCAAACAGCCACCCACTCCATCGGTAACCACAGCGATTCTTCCCTCGCCGACCATCGCCATGGAGAAATCTTCGTCACAAGGTTTTAACAGGAGTACTGCTGCTGGGCTTTTCCTGGCTGTCCTTGTCGCAGGAGGATTGATGGTTGTAATCTCAGCAAGGAAGAAAGTTTAAAATAATTTGCACAAAAGCAGATTCGAACCTGCAACCAAACGCATTATGGTTTAACTCCAATTAAGCTATAGGCAATACCCCTCACTTCATTGCTGGATTTTTTCCGATGAGGTATACTTGCGGCATGGATAATTTTGTCTTGGTAATGGTGATCAGCATGCTAAAATCCGTCGGGGAATCCTATTTGCGCGCCTGTTGCTCATTCGATCGAACGTATTGATATGCATTACACGATTATCTACCGCGGCGCGCAGCCGCGGTTTTTTATTTTAAGGACATCATGAAACTCTTTACTCATAAAAAGGCATTTTATCTACTCTGGGGCGGTCAATCTCTGTCGCTGCTCGGTTCTGGATTGACGCGCTTTGCTATCATGGTCTGGGCTTACGAGAACAACGGTTCGGTCACCGATATGGTGTTACTCCCCTTCTTTGCCTGCCTTGCTTTTATCATACTCAGCCCATTCGCAGGAATGGTGGCTGACCGTCGCAGCCGCAAATGGATCATGTTTTTTTCTGATCTCGGATCTGGTCTGGCAACGCTTGGTTTACTGCTTCTATATCTGAATGGCAAACTCGCCTTCTGGCATCTGTACCTGGTGGAAGGTCTTTCCGGAGCTTTGGAAGCGTTCCAGTCGCCGGCATTTTTCTCCTCAATCAGCCTACTGATACCCAAAGAAGAATATGTCCGTTCAAACGCGCTGATCGGGCTGGCGAAATCAATGGTGACGATGATCGCCCCGGCACTGGCCAGCGTGGTGCTCACCTTTGGCGGAATGAGCCGGGTGATGATCATAGACCTGCTAACCATGCTTCCAGGTATCCTGGTAGTGATACTGATCAGTCTGCCTAAACCGGAAGAGAGCGAAGAAGGGGCACGCGCCAGGGGTGACTTCTGGCACGAGTTTCGGTTCGGATTCCGCTATATCTTCAGCCACCCCGGATTGCGTTCGATCACCCTCATTTTCGTTGGTATCAACCTTTTCGCCGGAATCACGTACCTGTCGATCCTGTCACCGATGATCCTCACCCGCACAGGTGGGAACAAGATCGCCCTGGGTACCGTTCAAACCGTGATGGGGATCGGAGGTATCCTGGGCGGGCTGATCCTCACGCTGTGGAAGTCACCGCGCCGCAAAGCAGCCATTTTTGTCTGGTCGACTTTCGGCTCATTCCTGTTCTGTGATTTCTTCACTGCGGTCAGTCGTTCGGTATGGAGCTGGTCGATCGCTGGTTTTCTCTCCGAACTGACCATCCCGTTTATCGTCAGTCCGTTCTATTCAATCTGGCAGGAAAAAGTTCCAGGGGATGTGCAGGGACGCGTATTTGCCGTTCGCGAAATGCTTCTTTCCAGCCCAAGTCCGATAGGATACCTGCTTGGTGGGTTACTGGCTGACAACTTCTTCGAACCCTTCTTTGCTCACCCCAACTTTCTTAGCCCCCTGATGGGCTGGGGACCGGGAGCGGGCATGTCAGCCATGTTCCTGCTCACGGCGATGTTAGGCTCGCTGACCGGATTGATGGGCATTCTCAACAAGAATGTGAAGAAACTGGATTTGGCTGAGTAAACACTCTGTTGAAAGAAGTTCCCCGAAATTTCAGGGAACTTCTTCTTTATTCTGCAAAAGAACATCGTCATAATTCAACGCCATAAAACACCGCCATGGAGAAATCCTCATCGCAGGTGGGCTGATGGTCGTAATCTCAGCGAGGAAGAAGGGGTGAAACAATACGATTTCAACTAAAAGGATTTTATCCGAATAGTTAAAAACTCTTTTTAATAGATGCACTGCAGAAAGACACACTCCATCTTGATCTCTTCAGGAAAAATGAAAAAAATCTTCTATCGCTTTTGAAGACAAAGAAAGTACAAACAAGCATCACCCCGTCATGAAAAATGTTGCAATGCATTGATTTGATCTACTTATATTCCTTTTCTAACTCTTTCAAAAATCTGAGACTATTTTTGTATAGTGCTAAAGTACCTAGAACACCAAAATCCGACTCTCTAGTTTTTTGAGCGTTTGACATTGCTTTTACAACAAGTTCATTTGGAATGCTAACTCCAAAATATATGTCCTGAGATGTTGGTGTAATAGTGTAGTCAACAGCCTGACCATCTACTACATTCCAACCATGATAGATTGGAGACAACTTCCCATGCCATTGAATTCCTTCCACATATTTTGTCTTTCTTTGAGGATCGTAAAGCATTTTTAGCGCAGCAGTGTGAAAGCATGCATGCATTGGACCTTTTGGTTCTCCATCATTTACACTTTCGTAAAATACTCCATGTTCAATTAGGAACTTCCCAGGATCAAATTGATGATCCTGACTCTGGTAGTTGATTGAGATCATATCGGTTATCCATTGCATCAACTGATCCTTTTTTAAGAATTCTCCTTCATTAGTCATGTTAGCCTCGTATATGTTGAAATTATTGATATTACTATTGAAGTTTTCCATCATTTCAGTGTGACTTTCAGTTCCTTTATATCATTTAGCTTCAGAGGTGGCACTTTGAGGAATAAAATAGATGAGCTTTTCACTTCCATTCTGTATCATTTTGTAATAAAACTATTCCGATACTTCAATACCTCCAACTTTCTGGAACTTCAAATTCCTTCATTAAAAAAGATCCCCTTTATTGTTTCCTGCGAATTCTGAATCATCGAGGTGGATGGGTACATAATTTCTCCCCCTAAAATAATGCAGCCAGGTAAGATATTCGTTATCGAATCGCATATGCAACTCTCCTGACCGCCTCAGTATTTTACATCAAACCCATAGTTAGTCAAATATTTTTTATTTGTTCATGTGTTTCAAATTACACTAGTTTTTCCTGGAAAAACTATTCTAAATACTTTTTATGTTTTGATAAGGGTTTTTTCCTGGAATCCTTTCTATTTTCTCCTCCTGTTGAATTGGTAGCAAAATTGGGATGGAAAACTTTATCTGATTTATTGATCCAGTTTATGAACCAGTACTGCCTTGTACTCCAATTCCAAAAGCACCTGCAAAAACACCGATTCCACCTTTACTGTCATCTGTTTCGGTAATAGAAATTGCAACATCAAATTCAACGTTTTGAATAATCAAGCTTCCATCAGTAAATCTTGAATCAGTAGCAATTTGACGAAAATTGCTTCCCTTTTATGATTGCTCCATGCTCCTTCGCAAATTCTTGTGCGTTTCTAACCCCTTCTATTAATTGAGTTAAAGTCTGTGAAATGTAATCTTTAAATTCCATTAATTTCCTCCCAAAATAAAAAGGATCCTACTTAAAGCTAAAATTATCAATATTCGAATGCAATCCCATTCTGCTTACCATTAATAATTATGGATGAGAAGTTTCACGAGCCCGGCAGGATTCAAATACAATCTCCCTTCTGCCTACCTATAAATAATTATAAAAAAGTGAACCTTTTGGGCCCGGTAGGATTGGAATACAATACCCTCCCAGGTACCTACGACCATCTACCATTGATTTTTGAGAATTCTTGTGGGCCCGGTAGGATTCGAACCTACGACCAAGCGGTTATGAGCCGCGCGCTCTGCCACTGAGCTACGGGCCCTCATTCCATTACAAGTGAGTGCCCCACATTATCAACCTGTAAATCTATCCCCCATCGCAAAACAGATTATATCATTTCTTACGCTTCTTATCACAATTTTTGAATTCCTTTTATAAAATCGTCCTTCCGACTTCTTCCCAATCACCTTGATGTACTTGATCACTTCGGGTTGGAATCCGTAATGTTCATAGATGGCGCGGGTATGCTGATTCCCCTCAAATACATACAGGGTCAGCAGGTGATACCCTTTCTCCTATACCCACTTCTCTGCTCGCTGCCATGCGGGTAGTTCGAATTCGCTAAAGCGTGTCACCAGAGAAAGTACGAAATTTCGGTTAGTGGGGGTAAAGTCTCTGATGTCTACTGTTATAAATAATTCCTTTGTCCAGAATAAAAAATAATCTTTTGTACTATGAACCCTGAATGATATATCGCCACAATTCGGAAGGTCTGCCCGAATTATAGGCAACGTTTCCTTAAAAAATACGTATAAGTAGTAGTGCACTGTGCAAAACACTACATTTCATAAGGTCTAAAACGAGTAGATCTAAAAAGGTGACACCCTCATGAATGAAACATCAGTCGTTGATCAACACAGCTTTGGAAAATCATTATTCTACCATCTGGCGCCAGGGCTTCTCATTGGCGGGGTTTATTACCTCCTGACTCCACTTGTTCACAGATGGGGATTCCCATCAATCCTGGCACTGGTATGTGCCATTCCCCTCGCTCTGATACCTTTTGAACTGGGAGTTCTACTGTATCAGGGAAAAAAAAGAAATGGTCGCTTTTCTCTGCAAGGCATTGTGATGTATCGCCGCCCAATTCCCATTTGGCAATATTTCGTATGGGCACCAATTTTGTTTGGATTGATCGGAATTGTCTTTACCGTGATGAAACCCGTCGATAATTTTCTTCAAACGAATCTTTTCTCAATGATTCCTTTGTTGGAAAATGGTTTGACAGGCGGGTATTCGCGGGAAACTCTCATGATCACTTATGGATTAATCATAATTTTTGTAGCGTTTGTTGGTCCCCTGATAGAAGAGTTATATTTCCGCGGTTTTTTGTTGCCGCGCATGAATTATGCCAGGAAATGGGCACCGCTGTTGCATTGCTTTCTGTTCGCACTTTATCATACGTGGTCACCCTGGTTTATCATTACGCGGACAATTGGTTTTCTGCCAATTGCTTACGCCACTAAACGGGGTAACCTGTATCTTTCGATCATTCTTCACATAATGTGTAACCTGGTAGATGTGACCACTGGAATAATTTTTATTGCAGGTATGAGTCACATTGGAGGGTAAAATGGTTTAGATCAGGAGGGTTATTAAAAGTGAAAAAGATAGCCATCATTGGCGGGGGAATTGCCGGCTTGAGCGCAGGAATCTTTGCCCAAAAGAACGGCTTTGAAAGTGTGATCCTGGAAAAGAACCGCACATTGGGAGGGTTATGTACCGGGTGGAATCGTCATGAGTACTATATTGATGGGTGTATCCATTGGCTGGTGGGTACGAAAAAAGGAACCCCCATTCACGATCTCTGGACAACCGTTGGTGCACTGGAAGAGGTCGAGATATATGAGCCAGAGAGTTTTCTAGCTGTTGAATATGACGGTTTTATTGTGCACCTCTACCGTAATCTCGATAGACTGGAATCCAGTTGGCTGGAGCTATCTCCACAGGATGAACCCGCCATCCAAGACTTTTGCCAAACGATCAGGCAATTACAATCTTATGAAGTACCGGTAAAAAAGCCTGAAGATCTGATGAACCCGTTTGAAAAAATTCAATATCTGCTTTCGATGAAAGATGTGGGTATGGTTCTACAGAAATATGGCAAGATTGGTTTAAAAGAGTATGCTCAAAGCTTCAGGCACCCTGCATTACGCGAAACCCTGGCATCTTTTTTACCTGAAGGGTACTCTGCTGCATCGCTCTTTTTTGCGCTTGCCAATTTCACAGCAGGAAAAGCATCCATCCCGCGTGGTGGTTCGAGAAATTTTGCCCTACGCATGGTAGATCGCTATATATCACTGGGAGGAAAGATTGAGACTCCCTGTGAGATAACAGAGTTGATCGTTGACAGGAATTCAGTTCTGCTCGCGATTGCCGGCAATGGAAAAACTTTTGAAGCCGATTATTTTATTACCGCATGCGATGCCTACCAATTCTACGAACGTTTATTGAAAGGAAAATATCCCGATCCCGACTTTCAAAAACGATTCAGCAATCCAAAAGATTATCCACTGGCATCGGAGATTCACATTGCATTGGGTTATGAAGGAACTATGGATGGCTATCCACGCAGTCTGCGCTTTTCTGTGTCTCCAATCATGATCAATGGTACTTCCATCAATACTCTGACAATCACCCATTATGGTCACGAACCCGATTTTGCTCCAGCCGGACATACATTGATCACCTGCAGTATCAATCAATTTCAGCATGACTATGATGCCTGGCATCCCCTGGCAGCAAATCCCATTGGGTATCAACAGGAAAAAAACAGGATCGGGAAAGCAGTCATCCAAGCGGTGGAAAGCCATTTTCCCCATATGCAAGGAAAACTCACTCTCCTCGACATAGCCACTCCTATTACTTACGAGCAGAGATGTAACGCGTATCGGGGAGCATTCATGTCGTTCCTGCCAACCATTAACGGGAAAATGATGGTGCACACCGGAAAGATCAAAGGGCTGCGAAACCTGTTTTTAAGCGGTCAATGGCTCCAACCCCCGGGCGGGCTGCCAGTTGCATTGATCACCGGCAAAGATACTATTATGCGGATCTGTAAGGCAGAAAAGAAGCCATTTTCTTATTGACACCATTTCCCTAAGAATTTTCATTCCAATTCATGTTCATTGGATATACACATACCAGGATGGTCACGGTGCGACCATCCTGGTATCGACCCCTCGATCGGCAATTTCTGGTTAGAATCACTGATCACTTTTATGGATATTATTCAAGAAACCATTTTGCTTTGATCTCATCAGGTGTCATGGGTGGGATTTCTAGATTATCCCCATCAACTCTACGAAATGAGTCGATTTTTGCAAGCCATTCATCCAGGTTATCGTTGGTTATCACCGGATAATCATACAAGAAGGTATTGCCCTGTAACCCACCCAGCGCTGCCGGATTAATTTCTTCACCAGTCAAAATGTAATAGGCAACATAAACGCCTTCGTAACCCGTTCCCCCAGGTTTGATGGTCGAATAACATTTAAAAGACGGATCTGACGCTTTTTTATCACTCCACGATTGAAGGATATCCTTCCGAGAAGCGCAAGGTATTGCCGGCAGATGCTCAGCCTGAGCTTTATTTACGCCCCAGAAAACATTGTTTAAGAATTGATCCGTCCATATCCCCCCAAGATTTGGGTTTGAGTTAACAAGGGTTGTTATGTCATTTTCAGTAAGTTGAACACTAAAATCCGCTGGCTTTGAGGTTGCATTGATCCCTGGATACTCTTTCAATGTTTGATCAATCAGTGATTGGATGAAATCATTTTGCCCAAAATTATAATAAGCGAAATCTCCTGTGCCACCCATTTCTGTGAAAATCCATTTCAAGGTCGAAATGGTTGAATCTGACTCCACAGATAAATTATAGGCACCTGGGTCACCTGTTTCAGCATTCAGCATAATAAGAAGAATCCCTTTCGATACCGCATCATGGATTTCAGAGCTTGCACCCAATACATGGAATCGGTTCGAGAAAGCGATGATTGCATTGACATTTTGTTCAGACAATGCAGAAATGCTCTCGCCTTTTACACACTGAATTTGTAGTTCGTTACACGCTTTGAGCAGCTCTTCTTCTCTTTGCAAAGCAGTGTTCCCTTCAGCTCCGAGATATCCAAAAATGAATTCATCTGGTGTAGTTGCCTCAGTTTCTTCTGCAATAACCGTTTCATCGGTAACAGGTCCGCAATTAGCCGGCCAGGCAGGAAATTGATCAGCAGAAGGATTGTTAGTCAGGTTAAAAAAGAGGTCAGGAAAAATTTCACCCACAAGGAATATTTCACTATCACCGGTGATTGCATCGATTGCAGCGATCTCTACTTTCTCACCGTCCATCGTCCAAAATGGGATGTAGTCCCTTATTGAACCTTTTCCACCCGCGTCTATGATTTCCGAACCATCCACATTCACCACACAATTGTTGCAGATTTGCTCTTTATCTTTCCACCCCCATCCGGTCAGAAGCCTTCCGTCAACAGTCCATCGAACAGAAGAAACTTCGCCATTGTCGGTAATCTGCACTACATTACTGCCATCTGGATTCATTACAAAAACATTCCAGTTCCCATCATCACCAGATAACCAGGCAATCTTACTGCCATCTGGCGACCAGGATGGTTGAATATCTTTTTCAGGGCTGTTGGTAAGATTGATCAGATCTGCGCCTTCTTCAGCTTTGGTTATAAATATATCATCACCACTGGAAAAGATGATCGCAGAACCATCATGAGACCAATCCGGCCAATCGCTATAATATTCATGGGTAAATTGGCGCACATTGCTGCCATCGGCATTCATTATGTAGATGGCATTCACACTCCCATCATCATTTTCACGATTCGAAGCAAAAACAACCTGACTGCCATCCGGTGACCAAGCAGGATGGACATCATCACCAGGATTGTTAGAAAGATTTATCGGATTGCTTCCATCAGGATTCATCCGGTACACCTCCCAGTTACCATCACGCGACGTTTCAAATGCTATGGTACAGGGTATGGGTTCCGGCTCAGGTGTTGGAGAGAGGGTTAATGTAGGTTCGGGAATACCCTCTGTAGCAGTTTCGGTCGAAACTGCAGTTTCTGTCGCCGGAGGTAGGGTAGCTGGAGCTGTATTGCCACAACTGGTGGCTAGTATGGAAAAAATACAAAATATGGCAACGATCGAAAGGGAAATTTTTTTCATAATGTTCCTATCCATATAGTTATTGCGTGAACTTCGCGGTGAACCTGCAATGATTGAACCTATGCAGGTGTATTTCTTATGTTAATTTCCGGTTCAAAAAAGCATAGTGTTTTCCACGATTGCCATCACTGGCTTGAAAAGAACCCGTGGCAACTCGTTGTAAGAATTCATCATTATTTGCATAGGAATCCAAACCATCAAATGCACTTCTGCAAACACCGTATATATAGGCATCGTCATCCAGGCTGGAACCGGCAACGATGATCTGTATCTTTGTTGTGGGTGTAATGACTCGCTTGAATTCTTTTATCTGCTGATCAAAGATAGAACGGATTAATGCATTTTTATCAGAATCACTTTTCAGTGGATTTTCCAGGAGTACAACAATCCCCAGAATAGTAAGAGGTTGATCATCCTTTATAGCTACGGGGGTCTGGTTTTGGGGTTTGGTGTCTGGTTTATTTTCATTCATTTTAGAGAAAACATAGGTCGCCAAAACAACGATTATCGCAGTCCCAAAGAACATGAAACCGGTTTTCGCCAGATCGCTTTTCCCCTTAATTGTGTTGATCACTCCCATGATCAGCCCGATGATGCCAAAAATGACAATATAAAATTTTACTTTTTCAAAGAGTTCTTTCATCCCAATTTTTCCCAGTAAAGGATCTCTCGCTTTACATTTAAACATGATAATCGTTAAGCAAATCTTGTCTGGTGATATTCGCACTATCCCCATTGAATAAGGCGAACAGGTCAACTTTCTTCATTGTGTTCCTCTTTCATTGTGTGATCAGTAATGATATTCCAGAGGTTATCATCTGGGACTCAGGATGGATTCTTAATAACTATCAGGATTTTACCGGACAAATGAATCCCAGTGGTGTGCAACCTGCACACATTTCTTATTTGTAAAGCTAATTCTTGAGATTATTGATACACGATTGAAAACTGTGCCCTACCAGTAACGGCATCAGCTTCTGCCCGCAAATCTTTACTTACTTCCACCAGTTCTAATCTGGGTAATTCAAGCAATGGTGTTAGATCCTGGAGTTGCGTTTCTGATAAATAGATTTTCTCCAACATGGGATGTGTATCAATATGGTCAAGTGATCTCAGTGGTGCCTTCCGGATAGCCAACACTTGCAATGAATTCAATCCATCCAGGGCAGCAATTGATTCAACCTGTGTACTACCAACATCCAAAGCTGTTAATCGAGAGCAACCACTTAAAACGGTTAAATCAGAAACCTCAGTGCCAAAAAGAGACAAATTACTGAGCAACGCCAGGTTGGATAAAGGCGTAACATCTTCTATTGGGTTGTGGCGCAAATCTAGATATTCCAGATTAGTAAGCTTCGCTAATGGTGTAAGGTCTGATATATTCTGATATACCAAAGAGATACTTCGTAAATTCGGTAGTTTTTTAAGATCATCCAGTGTCGTGATATCCCCTTGTTGAATAGTCCCATCCTTATTCACAAAACTTTCACCATACTTATTAAATATTTCTGCATTTGCAGCAGCTCTATTTCCATAAATAAGTAATTCCCTTACTGAGAGCAGATCAGTTTCTGTGAGCTCTTCACCCGCTTCTTTATTAATCGATAACCGCACTGCTTCTTCGATAAGAGGTTCACGGAAAGCTATGCCATTCATATGGAGGTTGGTCAGAATGGAGGATTTGCCATAAGAAAGAATTGCAGCAATCATCACCAATGCACAAAAAGAAACCAGTATCCAGCTTCGAAGGGTACGACCAGTCAATGCATCTCTTAACTGGTTGGCATTTTTATACCGTCCTTCAGGTGCAAAAGCCGTGCATTTTTTAAAAACGGCTTTTAACCGGAGATCGGTTATTGCTTTTTGAGCCTGAACCGCATCTAATTTACCGGTCAACATCCAGCCAAGTAAAACACCCAATGAAAAAATGTCACTTCGGCGATCTGTTTGAGCATACCCATATTGTTCTGGTGCAGCAAAATGCTTTGTACCCAAATTTATAGTATCTTCATAAGCAGATTCATCATAAACACGGGAGATTCCAAAATCAATCAGCGTGATCTTTCCCCTTTCATCGACGATGATGTTTTGTGGTTTGATATCCCTATGAATAATGGCTGGGGTTTGCGAGTGAAGATACGTCAAAATATCACAAAGCTGCACAGCAATTGACACAGATTGCTTCTTGGTCAATGGGGAATCATGCGCTAATTTATCCAGCGGTGTACCGCTGGCATACCTTCGTACCACACAAACCACTTTTTCATTTTGATACTCACCAATAAAAGCGGGCAATCCCTCATGGTGTAGATTCTTCAGCAGCTCACTTTCTATTGTGCGGGGTAAAAGTGTATTTTGGGGATAGCATTTCGCAACAAAATTTTCACCTGTTAGCCAGTCTTTAACCAGAAGCGTTTCCCCCATTTCGTTGTGAGTAAGGCATTCAATTAATTCATATTTTTTAAGGAATTCTTCTGGATAACAGCTATCATCAAATTCTGTTAAAAATTGTTCAATGAAAGCATCAATCATTATCTATTCGCCACCCAATAATGAAAGTCCCAGGTTGAGAAGAACACTTTGAGTTTCAAGAATGTCTTTCTGATTTTTGATGCAGTAGAGAATTGCTGCATCACGCTTGATCTTTGGGTATAAGGGATTTTTTTGAGCAATTTGTAATAACTTTTGCGTACCATCCAGATCGAGTTCCAACCCAAAAGCCAATTGGATTACTTTATCTCTTGATGGTTTTCGCGTTCCGTTAAAAAGTTGGTGACCGTAAGAACGTTCGATGGCAGCATGACGGATAACCTGTTCCGGCACCTTTCCCTGCGATGTGCAAAGGCCTGATATATATTCATGGAATGGCGGAATCACCATTTCACTGGCATTACGTTCCATGAATTCTTCAAGATCGGATGTATTGAATAATCTGCGAAGTAAAGAACTGGTTCTTTCTTCTTTCTTTGATCCAGCCATGTCAACGACCTGCCATTCAATGAAATCTTTATCTGCCAACTATGCGCATTATTGTCGTCTATGCAGCCAACAGCAGTTTTTTTCGAAGGTATAGAACCTTCAAGTATGATACAGGATTCTTGGATTCCTCACAAGTGAAAATTGACCTTTAAGTGAAAGAAGAATTCAGAGGTCTGAATTCATGAATAAAAATCAATTACTCAATTCTTTTCTTCAGTTCAAGAAATGCCTGCTCTTCAACATCAGCAAATTGATCGAAGAGCTTTCTCGCTTTTTCCAGATCTTTCTTTCGAATGGAACCAGCCAATGCTGGAATGAGAGAAATAGATTTTTGTAAAAGTTTGATAGCATAAGAGAAATCTAACCCTGCCATTGCTCCAGCTTCCTCCAGGAAAGCAATAGTCAGGTCTCTGCCTGCGGTGAGATGGTTGCCTTGCGGATCAGGCGGAGAATTCAAATACTCTACAACGTGAAGATAACATTTCTCTGCTGTATCCTTCCCAAACTCTTCCGCCCAGCGACCTATATCGCATGCCACCTTCCGCATTGCTGGAATGCCCACCATACTGACAGGTGGCTCAAGCATCATCTGGCAATTATCCTTGATCGCCTTATGTATCAGTTTTTCTACCGGCTGCAATTCCTTCGGAATTTCCATGATCGTCACATGGTTCCGCCTGCCTAGTCCTGGTACATTGACATCCCAGGCTTGCTGTAAATCATCCAAAGAAATTTCCTGTACATCAGGCTCACCAGTATCAAGGATGAAAGCATTTTTATTGTCATACCCAACCAGTAATACATAATGAATGGGGATATGCCTTTTATGGTAAAGCTCCGGGTAGTAACGCAGATGATACATATCCAATGGTCCAAGAATGGGTGGTGTACCAGAATCAAGTGCTGCCTGTGCCTTGCCCCATGAAAACTTGAAAGTCCGGTTCTCGAATTTGGAGAAAGGCGCGTTGAACAGATCTGCGAGATATTTGTGCTGGCGAGGAGTAGCATTACCCGTGAATACCTGGCGCGGTGGATCAACTTTATCAAACCGCAGGTAAGCAAATCCTGCCCCCTGCCCCAACCCCCACAGGAATTCATTCGACCAATCGTTCCCTGTGCACCATTGAACCATGTCACGGATCCCATTGACGGGGCACATTCCAGGTTTAACTCGGTGGGGGATAGTCAATTGCGTTTGCATCCTGTCACCTCCAATTCCTTGTAAGAAATGCTTTGATCTACAATTCTATCCATAAATAGATTTTAACAATATGAAAAATCTGTGATTGAGGGAAAAAGAAATTCTAAAAACCAAATTGTGCGTATATGTCCAATATTGATAAATCTGGATCAACTTTTTTCATTACCTCAATGCATACAAAAACCCCTGAAGTGTGTAATACTTCAGGGGTTATCAACTATTGAATCATTAATAGTGTTAGCAATTGAACAACTGGTCGATCAAAGAATCGACAGATTTCATCCGCTCATTCGGATTATGCATAACTGCATTCAAATCAGCTTTGATGCGTTCGGTTCGTAGAAAAACTCCCTGCAAGACCATAATGAGAATCATAGATATGCGCTTGTTATCACACACGATTCTTTTTTTCTACAGGCATTCTCGATCAATGGAAGGAAAGCTGCTACTGTTTGTTCAGCGTTATCACCATGTTTGTTGTTCGTTAAACCTGTCAGCATGAAGAATCTAGAGATATTTTCATTGGAAAACAAGATGATAATTTCCTCAAATGTCAGTAGTTTTTAGAAAACTAATCGATCTTTATGACGGTAAAAACAACAAAGATCAGAGCGAACAGGGTATTAAAATTTTCTTATCCCGGAGTGTTATAAAAATTATTGATTAAAATATTTTAATTTCTCAAAAAAGCCCTCCAAAATTCTAATAACTTTGGAGGGCTGGTGCATCCTGCTTATTTACACCCTAGTTTCAAACGAAAGTAAACCACACGTTGTTGTTCACCTGCAGGCAGCATTGAACCAGATGGCTGAGGGCGAAACGTATACTCACCTGCCAGACTATGAACAGGGTTGACATTGACCCATTGATTAAGAGCCTGTACCTGTGTATTGACGGGCTTTTCTGTTCCATAAGTATGATCGACTCTCCAACCAGGCCACGTGATGCTGTCTGCCATGCCAGAATCGATGATCACCTCTGATACCCGAATATTCCGGTCATAAGTGTGATCGGGTAAAAATGCTTTCCAATAATGGAGTTCGTCATCATACATCGCTGTCTGGCTGATCTCATCCCCGTTATTGACAACATTGATGGTAACGTAATCTTCTGCTGGGTAATAATCTCCTCCCACCGTTCGAGCCACGAAGGTTTTCGATTGTGTGATGGGTTTCTGTATTTCTGAAAAGACTGATTTTGCATCCGGAATAAATTGATGACCCTGGGGTTTCTGGTCACCCAAAATGGGAGAAATTCTAACTATCCAGGTACCTTTATTTGTCGAATCCCAAAGCAAGTTGATTAGAGTTCCTGGACAGATCCAGACTTCTTTTGGTGCCTGCCCTGCGGGAATATCATACGCGCTCGGACTTCCACTTAAGACGTTCACACCGATCACCACGGTTGCACAGGGCTGGGTTTCGTAGGGGATTAAGAGATGCATGCAGTTGATGATGGTCATTCCAGCAAAGGTTCCTTCGGGTACTGTCCAGAGTTGTGAATGGGTTTCAAAAATGCCGCGCTTCTGATCAATATGTCCATTTTCGTCAAGTGTGAACCGGATAGGATCAAGGTTCTTCAGGTGTGCAAGCTGCGATAAAGAACTGGGTGTGATCGTGAAATCGAGATGCAAATGTGCCTCACCTGTAACCATATCCACTTCGCCACCGCTGTTTTCCATATTGAATTCATCAGAAGACACTGTAAAATTACCCAGATCAATTAGCTCAAGGTCTCCATCACCATCGATGTCAAATTCAAGCCGGCTGGAAGGGTCAAACCGGAACCATAGTTGGTTAAAAGTGATCTTCAGATGGTTGGCTTCTGCTGCAGGAGTGAAGTTCAATGTCCACATTCCCCTTCCGCTGACCAGGTTTCCTGCCCCGGATCTGGGCGTGGGATAAACAGCAGCTCGAAATGGGATGGTCAGCGTGTACCTGGATTCTACTGAGCGGTGCATTTGGTCACCTCTAGGATGAAGTAGACTTTTTTCCTTTCTTCACCTCCTGGCAGTTGGGTACCATAGGGCAATGGTGTAAAACGATATTCCCCCGGCAGAGCATGCTTTTTAGCTACATTCGTCCATGTGTTCAAAGCTGGCAAGGTGGTACCAACGGGTGGTTGGTTTGCATAGAGATGATCCACCCTCCACGATGGGTGCGTGATGCTATCTGCCTGACCAAGCGCGATCATGATGCGCGAAACAAGAATATTGCGGTCATAGGTAAAATCAGGCAAGTATGCTGTCCAATAACGTCCATCATGATAAACTGCTGTTTGAGAGAAATGCTCGTCACCCGCAATGATATTGACAGTAACATCATCTTTATCCGAACGGCAATCACCTCCTATAACCGTTCCCACAAAACTGGTCGATTGCGTGAGAGCTTTCTGTAATTTTGGGTTATTGGAGGTCAGATCAGGTATCTTCTGTTTTCCTTTGGTCGACACCGATCCGGGGAATGGGTTGATATCCACTGACCAGGTACCTTTATTGGTCGATTCCCATAATAGCATGATGGGTGTTCCAGGGCAGATCCATACTTCTTTGGGAGCTTTACCCACAGGAATATCATAAGCAGCAGGATTACCGCTTAAAACACTGATGCCCAGGGTGATCGTAGAATAGCAGGGTGGGTCATCATCAATACAATTGAGCACAGTCAACCCGGCTAAAGGTCCCTCGAGTAAAACAAACGGGGTTGAATGAGAAAGGAATTTGCCATTTACGAGATCAAACCGGCCATGCTCGGTAATATCGAATACCAAAGGAGACACCTTCCCGCGACGTTCGAATTGCGGGATGAAGCTTAAATCGAGATGCATGATAAGATGCATGGTTACTTCACCAGTGCTCAGATCGATTTCACCTCCGCTTTTTCGCATTTCCAGGTCATCTGGAGACAATCTGAATTCACTAATATCAAGGGTTTCCAGAAAACCATCCCCATCTACATCAAAATGAAGTACCGACCCTGGATCCAATTGTGCCCATAAGCCAAGGAAATGTAGATGCGCAAATCCCTCTTTTTCAGTTGGTTCAAGGCGAATTTTCCAGCTACCACGTCCCCGGATTGCGTCTCCCTGCCCATCATGTGTGGAGGGGTAGACAATTGCCCGGAACGGTAATGTCATCTCTAATGTATAAGGTAGATCAATCGTACTCATAGAAATCTCCTTTCAAAAGGTAACCCACCCCAAAATGTGGGTGGGTTGGTCATGACAAACATCGTGTTCGGCAATGTTACTAAAAACCCAGGTTTCAAGTTCATCGTTTAAACTTGTTTAGACAACTAGATAGTACTTCGCAACGGATCAAAAATCAATAGGTGTCTTCATGTTGAGAAAACATATTTCCGGATACTTCAGACATTAAGACATATTGTGGATGAATGATAAACGTATTGATAATTGCAACCCATTGCCTTTCCTTCCGTATATCTATATGATAAGAATTATGAAAGTGTAGTTTTTCAAACAGCATTTGGAGGAACAATGCTCTTAAAAATTTCTCAATTGACAAGCCATCCGCTCAAGTGGGTGCAACCCAGTTTACGAATGGAATATGAGCTTCTAACGGTTGATACTTTGGTAGCAACTTTACAATTTCGTAGCGCATGGGGCACACTGG
Organism: Anaerolineaceae bacterium; assembly: GCA_034429195.1. GTDB lineage: Bacteria > Chloroflexota > Anaerolineae > Anaerolineales > Anaerolineaceae > UBA4782. Next base: position 49,061 of record DAOUGQ010000016.1, on the reverse strand, counting down.
CTTATGCTGAAAGCGGTGATGGTAGTTGGACATTCAAGCGTATCGGTTTTTGGCAGAAGCAAGCCAGTATTCGCGTGAATGGTGTAGATGAAGACATCGCGATTTTCACCAATAACACCTGGAGCCAGGGTGGTACTTTGGAATTTATCGATGGAAAGCGATTTAAGGCGACAACCAATTTCTGGATGACTCAACTGGAGTGGGAAACTGAAGATGAGCAGCCTCTGATCCGTTTTCACATCGGCGGTTTCTTTAAACAATCAGCAGAAGTAGAGATCTTGCCAGAAGCGGCTCGACTACCTGAATTACCCATTCTGGTACTTTTTGGTTGGTATCTAATTTTAATGCTTCACAGAGACTCGGCTGCAGCTTCAGCCGCTGCAAGTTCCTATATGGCATGAACCAGAAATTGAAAAGAGGAGAAAAAATGACTTCTGAAACATCTTCAAATGCTTGTGAAGAAAAGAGATCAAAAAAGGTTTATCGCAATGGCGCATCAGATGCAGTTTACGGGCTGGGTTTCATTGGCGCCTTGATTTTTTACCTGGGTCATGCAACCTCTTTCTGGATAGGCGTTTTGGGAATTCTTAAATCCATTGTGTGGCCTGCAATGCTGGTTTTCGAAATGTTGAAATTCTTGAACATGCAATAACCCTCTTTGATACCGTTCGAGGCAGGATCTGATTCAAAATCTTTTTCTTTTTACAGAATATGCTGTGAGGTTGATACAATCAGTATAAAGGATTTAGTCTTACCTTTCTAATTCAGCGTGACTCATTCTGCGGAATGGGTCACGCTGAATGATGTAAATTGGGGGAACCTGAGCTAAAATAATGTAATTCCGCCATAATCATCATCCTAAGGGATGAAAGGTCTGGCTGAATAGATCCCGCATGCAATTTCGGAAGACGAAAAATTCTGCACTTTTTAAAAAGAATCATCAGATTCCAACAATCAAAAAGGGTTTATCTTCTTTATTCACATCAAAATTCATAGGAGGAAGAAATGGGTCTGGTCGAATCTGTTGCCCGCACCGTACTTACATCGATGAGCCGAAAGGCTTTGCCAAAAATCGATGGGACCATTCAAGTTTCTGGTCTGCAAGCTCCAGTGGAAATCATTCGAGATCAATTAGGTGTTCCCCATATTTTTGCCAAGAATAATCATGATATGTTTTTCGCCCAGGGATTTGTCCATGCACAGGAACGAATTTGGCAAATGGAGCTTCATCGTCGCATTTCTCGTGGACGTATGAGCGAAGTATTAGGGAAGATGGCTCTGGACACCGACCGTGCAACAAGAACCTTTGGATTCCAGAGGATCGGGATGCGTATCTGGAATGAATGCCTGGACGACGAATCAAAAGCCATTTATCAGGCATATATGGATGGCATCAACGCTTGTCTCTCTCAACCTGGATTTAAACCTCCAGTTGAATTCTCCCTACTTGGATTCAAACCCGAACTCTGGGCCATTGAAGATCTGATGGCTTTTACATCTTACATGCAATGGCAGCTAGGTCATGCCTGGTTGGGTGAAATCACACGTGCCAGGTTTATTGAAAAAGTGGGTGAAGAACATGCTTCCGAATGGGAAATGATCTATCCAAGAGACAACCCAACCACCCTACCAAAAGGCATCGAGTTCAACCGCTTTGGTCCAGAGCAGTCATATCGCAAAGAAAAAGGCCCTTACCTGCAAAAAGGGTTGGGTAGCAATGTCTGGGGAGTGGCTGGTTGGAAGACAGACACAGGCTCACCTTATTTCTGCAATGACATGCACATGCAGCTTAGTCTACCTGGTCTTTGGTTTGAAATGCAAATTGCTTCGGATGAATTTAATGCCATTGGGTTGACTGTCGTTGGTATACCAATGATCCTTGCCGGTCATAACGGGCACATCGCCTGGGGCTGCACCCTGGCGTACACTGATTGTGAAGACCTCTTCGTTGAGAAGTTTAATCCTGAAGATCCAACCCTTTATTTTTATAAAAATGAATGGCAAAAAACCGAGATCATCGAAGAAAAAATCCAGATTAAGGGTGAAAAAGATTCATTTGTAGAAAAAGTTCGTGTGACCTGCCATGGTCCAGTAATCAGCGATGTTGTAGGTGTGAAGGATACCAGCCTGGCAGTTTGTTCCATGGGGCTGCGACCTTCAGCGTCTTTGTCAGCATTCATGAAGCTACATCGAGCTAAAAAATGGGATGACTTTGTGGATGCCATGCGAGAGATTGAAACGATACAGCTCAGCATGGGATATGCAGACGTAGATGGAAATATCGGGTACTGGGCAACTGGTTTGACCCCGATTCGTGGTAAAGGGAATGGCATGGTCCCCGTTCCTGGTTGGACGGGAGAATATGATTGGGTGGGATTTGTCCCCTTTGAAGAAATGCCCCATGCCTTGAATCCTGAAAAAGGGTTCCTGGTCAACACCAATAACAAGATCATCTCAGAGGATTACCCCTATTATCTTGGAAGTGCCTGGATGACCGGTTCCGTCGTTTAACAGAAATGCTTTCTTCGAAGGAGAAGTTAAATTTCAATAACATGGCTTCCATGCAGCAAGATTTGACCTGCATCCCTGGTGGAATTTTCGTTGAAAAGCTAAAGGGATTGCCAGAAAATGATCCGGATGTGAAATTGGCTCTTGATTATCTGCGCCAGTGGAATACCATTCTTGATACTCAAAGCATCGGTGGAACTATCTACGAAGTTATTCGCCTGACCCTGGTTCGAAATCTGCTGGAACCTGTTGTAGGGAAAGATCTTACTGATGAATTGCTGGGGAAATCCTGGAATCCGGTTCTTCTGGGTGACCACGAATGGTATGGATATGACACACCCTCGCTGCTTAAAATGCTGGATAATCCCAATTCATGGTGGGTGGAAAAAGTAGGTGGAAGGGAAGCTATCTTGATCAAGAGCATCAAAGATGCGATTTCCTGGCTTCGTGAGCACCTGGGAAATGATCCTCAAAAATGGCAGTGGGGAAAAATCCATCGTTCGACCATGGCTCACGCAATGGGTTCACAAAAGCTCCTGGCTCCCACTTTCAACCGTGGACCTTTCCCCGTTGGTGGTGATACAGATACACCCTGGCAGGCTGCCTGGATGCCTGATTCACCATACGACAACCAGCTTTGGGCTCCTTCTATGCGCCATATCTTTGATATGGGGAACTTGAAAAACTCAAAATACGTCTTGCCCCAAGGCGAATCTGGTCACATTGCCAGTAAGCATTATGATGACATGATCCCTGCTTACTTCAAGGGAGAATACTACCCCATGCTATACGACCGTAAGGATATTGAAGCCAATGTGGAAGGTAAATTGATACTTCAATCCTGATTCTATTAAAGAACAACCCGATATAAATCAAGAGCGTCCCATTCGATCAGACAGTCATAGCTGTGTTTGGGCGCTCTTTCTTTTTACAAGAATACTGGTAATTTTTATTCAAATTTTTGGAATTTACATGATAATTTTGTGTTTTTCATTGTCTAACCAGCGTCCATATTTTTGCCTGAGGTTTACATGAAGAAGCCATTTGGCAACCTTTGCATTCGTCAGCAGCGCAGTGTTCCACAAGCTTAAGTCGTCCAGCGCGAACAAGGTCTGCCAGCATGGATTCTATCAACTCATTGCTGACATCCAGCTCAGTAGCAAGCGATTGGGTAGAAAAGCTTCCTCCCTTAGCGATACATTTCAATAATCTTTCGATCATATTACACCCCCCATTGAAACAACCGGTATCCCTGGTAGATCAAGATGCCTACTATGAGAGAAGTCATTAACCGCAAACCGACATAACCCAAAGTCCACCTCCAGGATTTGCTTTCATTGCGAATAGCAGCTAAAGTGGCAATGCAGGGGATGAACAGGATCTGCATGGCTAAAAACGCCAGACCTGCTGCAGGGGTAACCTGGCTTGCAGCAGCTTCTGATAAAGTCATTTGTGGACCTACACCATACAATACGGACAACGTCGAAAGGGTATTTTCACTTCGCAGCATGCTTGTGATAAGCGCCACTGCCATCCGCCAATCAAGACCAATGAGTTTACTAACTGGATCCAGCCATTGTCCCCAAAGAGAAAGGAAGCTTCCCTCAATATTCCCACCTGGAAAATAAGATAATGCCCACAATCCAGCAGAAACAACCAGTATGATGGTGCCTGCACCTTTCAAAAAATCGACAATGCGAACACCTACACTTTTAAAAATTGCCTTTAATTGAGGTGCCTGGTAAAGAGGCAATTCCATAATGAAAGCGTTATGTTTTCCACTCTGAAGTAACTCATGGAAGCATTTTCCATAAATTACCAGGAAAATTATCGGGATACTAAAGATAAGCAGACTGTATAAAAAAGCATTTTTCCCAAAAAAGATGGGAGCCAGAATAACTACAACTGATAATCTTGGAAAACATGGTATGAAAGGGGTTAATAAAATCGTGATCAACCGGGATCTTGGTTCTTCAATAATTCGGCTTTCCATCACTGCAGGTACATTACAGCCGATACTGAAGGAGAGTGGCAAAAAGCTTTTACCATGCAACCCAAAAGGATGCATTGCTTGATCCATGACGAAAGCTGCTCGAGCCATATATCCTGAATCCTCCAATATACCCATACCAAAAAAGAAAAGGACCAGAATCGGCAACAAGGTTAAGACGGTTCCCACTCCACTGATAAGTCCATTTGCAATCAGGCTCACGATCCACTGAGGAAAATAGGTAAACGTTCCAAATATCCATGTTGCTGCAGCCTGGATTACATTTTTCTCAAGCCAGGTCTGGATAGGTATTCCGATCGAAAAAGTCAATCCAAATAATCCAGCCATGACTGCAATTAAAACTAACACTCCCCAGACCGAATGGGTTGCAACGCGGTCTAACCTGTCAGTTATGGTGACTTTACCCGATCTTGGACGAACAATCGCAGCGTGCACCATCCTATTAATCCAATCGTATCGTTCACTTACTACTGCCAGGAAAGCATCATCATGTTGAAGAAGCAGGGCATGAACCTTCTCCCAATCTGCGCCAAGATTCTCCTGCACCATTTCTGTTATTTTCCGATCTCCTTCTAAAAGCTTTACGGCTACCCAATCTGTCGGGTATGGCACAGGCACCCGGTTTTGAATTATTTGCTCAAGTTCATCAAGTACTTTTAGGTGATCTTCTCGGATCAATGGACGGTCAGGTTTCCATTCTTCTAAATGCAGCGCGAGATGTACTGCTGCCTCAATTGCTTCCTGGATCCCTTCGCCCCGTTGAGCAACAAGAGGAATCACAGGTACCTTTATGGCAGCTTGAAGTACTTCTGGTTCAATATGGATATCCTGCGAGTCAGCCAGATCAGTGCGATTGATCCCCAGAACAAAGGGAACAGGCAGGTTAAGAAGTTCTGCCACAAGATATAAGTTTCGCTCAAGGTTAACCGCATCGAGAATAACAAGCAACACATCGGGGCGATCTTTTATTAGGTAATCACGTGCAATCTGCTCTTCGACCGAATTCGCAGATAAGCTGTACGTACCAGGCAAATCTACCAGGCGGATCCTTTCTCCATGGAAATTAAAACAACATTCCTGGCATTCTGAAGTTTTTCCCGGCCAGTTGCTCACATATTGTGATTGACCTGTAAGGAGATTGTATATGGTTGATTTCCCTACATTTGGTTGCCCTGCTAGTGCAATTGTTAACGCGGGAGCTTTTTCATTCATTTTGATCGCACCTGGATCTGTTCAGCTTCATGGCGTCCCAAAGCTACATGAGAACCAATAATTGAAATAATGATTGGACCATGTCCTGGATTGTGAAGAACAGTTATTTCCGTTCCAATCGTAATCCCGAGGCTTGCAATACGATTGATGAATTCCTTCCCACCATTGAGCCTGGTGACGATTATCCGATTCCCAACAGGGATAGCGGTTAATGGCATGTGAGGATCATTGTGATTTTCAAAACTAATTGAGCGTGAAGGTGAAATATTTCGGTCTTCCATACTGCGAAACCTCATCTTTGCATACCCTTTGTCTGGCAATCAGGGCAATATCCCCGCAAAAATAATTGGATATCTATCACCTTCAAACCCTGCAGATCGCCAGTTTTCCGCACAGCATCTTGAATTTCACCAGCTTGTAGTTCTATGACTTTTCCACAATGAATACAGGTGAAATGAAAGTGTTGAAGCTCTTGAGTTGCTTCAAAATGCCCGTGATCTTCACCCAGATTGTTTTCTTCAACCAGCCCTGCCTTTTTTAAAAGATCCAACGTCCTATATACCGTCGCCAGGCTGATTCGATCATCTTTCTGTTTTGCTTCCAAAAAGATGGCTCCGGCATCCAGGTGGTTTTGAGATTGTTTCAGTATTTCCAACACTAGCTTTCGCTGACGGGTAACATTGAAGCCCTGAGAATGAAGCGTTTGTTTTAGTTCCATAATATTAATCCGGTATCAATATTGAGAATAATTCTCAATCTCAATATTACTCGCAATAACAAGATTGCTGAAGTGACATTTGTCACTAGTTGTGTTTCAAGGAAATAGTAATGCAATTTCCCAGATTGATTTACCACTTCAATCTGGGAAAAATTGGAGGAATTTAATGATTCTCTTGATGGAAGAATTTTGTTTACTACTACAGTCTCCAGATTTTTGGAAATTCGCTAGTGTAACAATTCAGTGTGATCAATAAGTTTTCCATCAAGGAATGCCTTTACTGCATCATCGATGTTTTCTACATCGGTAACAAACGGTTGGATATTCAAACGGCGCATACTATCATACGCTCCCATACCCATTCCCCCACATAAAAGTACTTTACAATCCGCAATCGCCTCTGCCATACTGACATGCTTATTGTGCGAGATAGAATCCAAGCCATGATCCGCATGGTGGGCTTCTTCATGCTGCTGATTGGCAAAATGGTTATGTCCTAATTTTGCACGCATTTCCCGATTTACGATCTTTCCCTCTTCGATAGTGCAAACCATGTAATAAGGTGCACGCCCAAAATGTTGACTGATGGTTTTCCCATCATCCGTTATTACAGCAATTTTCATAATTAACTCCTTTTTCATGGCTTCTAGTGAAAAATGTCTTCCACCAGGTTCTTCTCTTTCATCCACAGGAATTAGAACCAAAAGTATTTTTGCGCTGGTATCTGATGTATTCTCCCAGCAATGTGGGAGATGAGCTTCAAACAAGAGGCTGTCCTCAGATTCTAGAATAAACTCCTGGTTTTCTATTTGATATTTGATCGAACCATTAATGCAATAAACAAATTCGTATCCGGTATGAACGATGATATGGTCACCACTACCCTTACCCGGTTGCAGAGTCACTATGAATGGTTGGACCGCACTTCCTTTGAAATTCTTTCCCAAATTATGTATTTGTGCACTTCCAAATGATTCGCGCGGACGTAAATCTGCCCGTGTAAAAACGATATTCTTTTGTTGAGGGTCGGATTCAAAGAATGCAGTGATCGGCACATTTAACGCAAGTGCCAGCTGCTGAAGAGTACTCACAGATGGAGAGGTTTTACCATTTTCGACCAGGCTAAGTGTATTGATATTCAGACCACTTCTCTCAGCCAGCGAGCGCAACGAAAAACCTCTTTGTGTACGCAACTCCCTCAGCCGTCTGCCAACCAGAACTTCTGATAGTGGTTGGTTTTTTTCGGTTCTAGTATCATTTGCATCGATTTCTTTCATCTAATTCATTACTACCTGGTTATGAAATAATGTGCATTACCTCAAAATCTGATCACTATTATTATACTAATATTATAGTACATTTTCCAGTATTATGGCATATTAATACCATTATATTTGTACTATATTAAAAATATTTGCTAAGTACTTTTCAGTCTAGTTTCTTGATCTCTTGTTGGAACCTTCATTTCCTTAGCAAAGATCCTTATCATAAATCTGAAAAGCCAATTGAGATGGTTTAATTTCTCTTGGTTTCTTATGCTTGTGGAAAGATTTTTCGAACCATTATTAAGCCTTTCTCTGTCCAATGTTTAATACAAGCTTCCTGATTTTTGTTGTAGAAGGCACTAAATTCTCTTTTATCATTTCCTAATTGCTCTTCTGGTAAGGAGATAAATCGTTTCCATCTTTATTCCTCTTCGCATTGACACAGTATGGTTTTATCCTGGTTTGGCAATTTTTTCTTGAGCAGGCTTGCAACTGATGAAAGAAGTCCCGGGTTTTCTTGCTGAATCATGAGATTTCTATTTCTAGTTTACTAATTTATAGCATCACAAAAAAATTCTTTTTGAGCTACTCTTCTTAAAAACACATTGAATTGTTTGTAAGCTTTCTTCTCCGCATAATATCCAAGCTCATGCCTTATTTCTTCTTTAGCAACAATTGATCTTTGCGTTTTGATTTTTCATACATGCAGTTTTCAGCTTCACAGTACAATGGTATGATTCTCTTGATATTCCATCTTTAATATTCTTTCAATATTGCCCATCAATAGACATCAGTTTTGGCTTTCATTAGAGGAAACATTCCATGATCTCTTCCCCCAATACCGTCCAACAAAGAATTGCTGACCTTTCCCCCAATTTCGCCTCCTGGGAAAAAACCAAAGACCTGGTTGACCAATTGATCGATATCATCATGAACTATCGCCAGAGTGGTCACCCAGGAGGCTCCCGCTCAAAAGTACATGCTTTTCTTGCAACTTTATTGAGTGGTGCCATGCGTTGGGATATTCGTAATCCCTCAAAGCGTTTTGCAGACCGTTTCGTTTTAACAGGTGGTCACACCGTTCCTCTCGTTTATTGCACTCTTGCGATCTTCAATGAAGCCCTGCGTATCAAGTATCAACAAACGGGAGATCCACGTTATGCAAATCCCAACTCTCGTGAAGAAATTCTCTACTGGGAAGACCTGGTGAAATTCCGCGAGCATGGTGGGTTATCAGGTCATGCTGAAATGGGTGGGAAGACCCTCTTCTTAAAATTCAACACAGGACCCTCCGGTCATGGTACGCCTGCCGCAGCAGGGGAAGCTCTGGCATTGAAACGGGCGGGTGCAGGCGAAGTGAAAGTATTCGCCTTCGATGGCGAGGGCGGTTTTACTCCTGGAGGAGTGCAGGAGACGCTTAACTCTGCGTACGGATTGGAGCTGGATAATCTTTATTTTATTCTCGATTGGAATGATTACGGAATCGACAGCCACGCCGTCAGCTCTGTTGTGTATGGCACACCGCAACTCTGGTTCGAGAGTCACGGATGGCAGGCGTTTGGTACTGAGGAAGGTAGTGATTGGAAATCTATCACGGAGACACTCTATAATGCAATCCACTCACCCAATCCCACGCATGCTCCAAAAGGGATCTGGTTCAAGACCCGCAAAGGAAGAGGATATTATAAATACGACAATGCCTCTCATGGGTCGCCGCACTTATTCAATAATGACCTCTATTGGCAGACTAAACAGGAATTCGCTGACAAGTACAGGGTAAGTTTTGAGAATTCTAATGGGCATGTTCCCAATGACCCTCTCTCACTGAGAAAGGAATTTACTGACAACCTGAAAGTTGTCATAGACGTGTTACATCGGGATCAAGCTCTGGTAGATTATCTTGCAGAAACTCTGGTCAACCTGGGTGATAGTGTGCCTGATACCATTTCCAGCTTCACCCTTGGTAAAAAGGGCAATCCTTTCCAGGATAAACGGTTATTGGATTATCAAAATTACCCACAGAATCTGTTTGCTAAACCGGGGGAGATAGTCCCCAACCGCGCTGCCCTGGGAAAGTGGGGAGCCTGGGTAAATGCCTTTGGCGCAAAAGAATACAATCGTCCACTCTTCCTGGTAGCATCTGCTGACCTGGCGGAATCCACCAACTTGATTGGTTTTGGGGCAACGTATGAAGATTTCAAAGGGTATGGCTGGTATCTGCGTTCGGGTACACCGGAAGGTGTTATCCTTCCGCAGGAGATCACCGAATTTGCCAATGCGGGCATCATGAGCGGTCTGGTTACTGTTAACCTCTCCGAACATCCCGAAAAGGAATTTGATGGATTTTGGGGAGCCTGCTCCACCTATGGTTCTTTCTCCTACCTCAAGTATGGATTGTTTCGCTTGCTTAGTCAGTTGGAGCAGGACTGCCAGTTGAAGATCGGTAAAGTCATATGGATTGCTGGGCATTCAGGGCCTGAAACCGCAGATGACAGCCGTACCCATTTTGGTATTTTCTCTCCTGGAGTCACCCAACTATTCCCTAAAGGAAAGATCATCAATCTTTATCCGTGGGAACATAATGAAGTACCGGTTCTGTTGGGAGCTGCATTGGCAACGAATGTGCCCATTGTAGCCCTGCATCTTACCCGTCCCCCTATTGAAATACCGGACCGTCAGGCACTGAGAATACCATCTCACTTTGAAGCAGCTAGAGGAGCATATATAGCACGGGATTACACACCTGATGTTCCACACGCAGGAGCGATCATTGTCCAGGGAACCAGTGCAATGGCTTCAGTGATGAAGATATTGCCTCTACTCGATGTGCAAAAGATCAATGTGAAGATCATTTACGCTGCCAGTCCACAATTATTCGCCTTGCAATCCCAGGAATACCAAAAGAAAGTTCTTTCACCAGCAGATAAATTGGATTCCACCGTGATCACTACCCAGGCACGTTGGTTGATGCATGATTGGATCTTCAATTCCATCAGTGAAGAATATGCTCTTTCCTCCGATTGGGATGATCGCTGGCGCACAGGCGGCAGGCTGGAAGATGTCATCGATGAAGCCCACCTTTCACCCGAATGGGTCCTGGCTGGTATACAGCGCTTTGCGAGTGAAAGGCAGGGGCGGTTAGGTAGAATTCAGGCTGCATTGAAAGAGGCGTATGAAAGTTAGTTTGTTAAATTGCTGTCATTTCGATTGTAACAGTACAGTTTCTGATTTTTGATGAGATGAGATTCTTGGTTTATGAACCCCGGTTTTTCGCGCCTTGCTCAACATCTTTCTTGCGCGTAAGGACATTTGAATAAATTTAACCCCATGTTTCAATGGGTTAATATGACTTATCTCATCCCCGTAGATTGTGCGTACATGCACCCAATCTAATGTAAAGTGAAATTGGATACACTTCACGATCATTTCGACCTCGAACTCATATCCCTGTTCTGTCGGTTCCAGTAGTTCCAGCATCAACCTCCGGTTTACCAGGCGGTACCCACATTGATTATCCGGGATCGCTTGCTTGACTGCCCAGGAAAAAAGATGGGTTCCAATCGTATTGCTCATTTTTCGAACAATCGGCATGATTGAAAAATCACGCTGTCCAATGATCAGGTCAGGTTGCCGGGAAATATACTCCTGGATAAAAGTAGGAATTTCTTTGGGGTCATGCTGCCCGTCAGCATCCAACGTGATCACCGCATCATACCCTTGCGCCAGAGCCAGGCGAAATCCTTCTCTCAGCGCTGCACCCTTCCCTCTATTGGGTATTTGCAAGAGAACTTCTGCTCCAGCTTCTCCAGCTTGAAATGCAGTATCGTCTTTCGAACCATCATCTACCACCAAAACGGGAAGGTAAGTAGAAGCTTCTTTTACAACCGCAGCAACAAACCGTTCTTCGTTGTATGCGGGGATCAATGCCAGGATACGAGGGGATTTTTTCGTTATCATATTATTACTCCTTTTCCATTAACGTCGATAAACTCCTGATGGAGATAATTATGAATGAATGAAACGGTTATGCATTTTTCCTTTTCCTTAATTTGAACCAGACCACTCCCCCTAATGCAACCATTATTGTTACTCCCCAAAGAATGATCTGAATACCCGTCGAAGCCTTTTGGATCGCTGATGTATACAAATATCCCGCAGTCATAAATATAGCCGACTTGATCAACTCGCCCAACACCAATGCTCCTACCCAGCGATATGGAGCCACGCGGCTCAAACCAACTGCGATTAACGTGGGGATTGGTAACCCAATAGTGAACTTCGCACAGAAAATTAGCTTTGGGGCGAAATTTTGAATGCCGTGTTGGAGCTGTCTGATCCTTTGTAAATTAAATCCATACTTCGCACCTATTCGAGCGATCCATTCGATCTTTGCGAATCGCCCCAATCCATACCATAGGCTATCGCCAATAAGGTTACCTGTAACAACCGCAAGATAGACCGGAATAGGCTGCAGCAATCCCCTGGAAATTGCCACACCCCCTATTAAAAGAGCCACAGGTCCTTCGATCATTGTTGCTATTAGTAAAATGCAATAGGGTAAAATGCTTTGCGAGTTCAGTAAAATTAGAGTATTCAACATTTTTTCTCATGGATAATTAATTTGCGTCAAGATCCTGTATGTACAATTGTGATTTTATGAGCAATGTACTTAACTTCGGTTTAAAACTGGTATATCTTTTCCTGCTTCCATCGCTAAAGGGCACAAATTATTTTGTCACAATGCTCAGCAAATCCCCATTCCTGTCTTCTCTATACCAAATCTACACCAAACAGAATTCATAATGCCTACAATAAAGAAAGCTGGCTAATTGATCAAGAATTTAACAATAATGAATCAAGAAGCCATAAAATTCATCTCTGGTAAAAAAGCGTAACGAAAATGAGCAAATCAAAGAAAACAATCCTCATCATTGCATCCGTTGTTCTCATCCTGGGTTCGATTGCATACCTGGCGGCAGACCGGTATTTGATTAGGCATGTTGAAATTGCAGATGTTTTGGCATATTCCACCACAACTGTCTCAGCAGAAACAATCCAGACAGAAGAGTCCACAACGGAAACCGTCTCAGACGAAACAGAAACAGTACTTACAGAAAAAAGCACAGATACCATCACTTCGGATGATTGGAACTATCAAAGTTCTTCTGTTTCTATATCCATAAAAGAAATATCCACTGGAAGTGGACAAGACACAGTAAGGTATTTTGTAGCAGACGTTACCATTTTAGATGCCACTCAGCTACAAAGCGCTTTTGCTGATAATCAGTTTGGAAGAAATATCATCGAATACACTTCGCAAATTGCAAAAGCAAATAATGCCATTTTTGCGGTTAATGGCGACTATTATGGTTTTCGTAGCGATGGTATCGTGATTCGGAATGGAGTAATTTATCGTGATGAACCAGCAAGGATCGGTCTGGCTTTTTATCTCGATGGATCGATGAAAATCTATGATGAAACACAAACCAGTGCGCAGGAACTTCTGGATGAAGGTGTCTGGAATACCCTCTCCTTTGGACCTGCCCTGATTGAAAGTAATGTAATCGCAGAAAATCTATCCAATGTCGAAATCGACACCAATTTTGGCAACCACCCCATCCAGGGTAATCAGCCGCGCACAGGTGTAGGCATCATCGATAACAATCACTTTGTCTTTGTAGTAGTGGATGGCAGAAGCCCTGGCTATAGCAAAGGTGTAACGCTGACCGAATTTGCACAAATTTTCAAAGACCTTGGTTGCACCGATGCCTACAATATCGATGGTGGCGGCTCATCCACAATGTACTTTATGGGCAGGGTTGTTAATAACCCGTTAGGAAAGAATAAAGAGCGTGGTACCAGCGATATATTATTCATTGATTAACACGCAGCTCATATCAGATAAAAACGATGTCCTGATCAGGACATCGTTTTTTTGTTTAGGATTTCGGGCTTTCCCCCGTATAAATCAGGATGAAAATCCCTGTATGCTTTGCATAGGTGTACACCCGGTCGTAGGTCACAAAGGTCTGCATTTCGATCCAGCCACCTTTACCATTATTGGCTTCTTCATCCCAATAGAGGATCCTCAGGTTTTGACCGATCAACCATTCAGGGATCTTGAATGATACTCTGAACCAGGGTGTATCCTCCAGCAGTTTCGAGTACCGCCAGAACTCCACTTTCATACCTGTTACGAAGGTAATATCCTCATCCAAAGCACCAGGCAAATCTTTTAATTCGATGGTTGTCAGGCTGGCTTTCAGTGCATTGAATACATTGGTCATTTCGATCTGATGCAATTCAGGCAGCCGCAGTACAAGCAGATCCCAATTTTGCCAACGAATCTCTACAATTTCCTTGCTTTCGACATCAATTACATGGATGATGTATTTCTTAATAAATTCAGATATTCCGCTTTTTACTTCATTCGTGTGAACTATCCATATGCCAACCAGCTCGATACTGGTAATGCCACCTAACACATTGCTTACCGTCCCAGAAACCAGATCAATTGGTGGAATGGTGCCGCCGAACAGCAGGCTATCAATTCCACCTTGACCATTGATACTGCCCAATACCAGCGATCCATCATTGAGAATGAATCTGTCTTCGCCACCACCGCCGAGCAGTGTAATATCTTGCACTCCATCGATGATGAAAGTATTGCCCATATTCCCACCAAAGAGTGCTTCAAAACCGCTGAAGTCCAATGTTGAGCCACTCTGATAGCTGTTTGTGCCATCAATAGTCCAGGTGGAAGGTTTATTGATACCGATCAGCAGGTCAGAGTCATTCGGGTCAGAAGAACCGATCAAGCGATTCATGTGCATGAATAAACCAACCAGAGCAGGATTCAGGCTGATATCTGCGCCAATAAATCCATCACCAATCTGGTAGTTCTGCAACAGGATCCTTCGGGCAGTTGCGTATTGCGAGAAGTCTGTTGTATCATAACCGCTTCCGCCGTCGATATTTCCATTTAGCACACTTGTATTGAAGAACTTGAAGGTATCATTGCCAGCACCACCATTCAGGTTGAAGGTCAAATGCCCGTTGATGTTAAACAGATCACTCAAGCTTCCGCCATTTAGCGTTTCAATCCCATTAAAAGTGAGTTCATTAGTGCTGACATATGCGGTACTGGCATCAGATAAGTTCCAGGTGCTGTTCTGGTTCATGCCGGTCAGATGATCGCCATTGGCGGAAGAACCAGTCAGAATATTGATATTGCTGAAGTTGCCTTTCATCTCTGCAAATTGCAAGTTAAAGCCATCCAAAGTACCCAGATTGTTCAATACAGTATGGATACTGGTAGTGTAAGCGCTCATATCAACCTGATCAATACCAGTTCCACCGTCCAGGTTGCCAGCGCTGGTTGCGCCATCAGTAAAGATAAATCTGTCATTTCCAGCATTTCCATTTATGTTAATTGTCTGCTGTCCAATAATATTGAAGATATCATTCCCCAGACCAGAAAGGATATTCTCAATTCCATGACCTGCATGGAGTACCTGGTTCATTCCTCCTGTTACTGCCAGATCATCAGTCAAAACAAAAATCAATCCGATTGTCTGGGTAGAGAAGTCCAGCGTATCAATTCCTGCTGTCACAGGCTCATCAATAGTATCCATGCCCCAATTGCTGGTGAACTGATATAGATCATTCCCAGTTCCGCCTACCAGAGTATCATTTCCCGTTCCACCATTAAGCGTGTCATTGCCTGCGCCACCATATAACTGATCATCACCTGTATTGCCATGTAGAATGTTATTCTGGGTATCACCAGTGATCGTATCATTCCCAACACCACCGTTTACATTTTCAAATCCGGTGACTGTGCCAGTTATATTTTGAGCATTGAAGAGTGACAGGTCTACGATTACATCCGTCATGAAATCACTGTAATCCAGGGTATCTTGCCCTGTACCACCCACCAGCGAACCTGTTACGGTCACGTTGTTTGCCAGGTAGATGATGTCATCGCCTGCACCACTGTGGATATCCATTGCAATATCTCCAGTGATCCTGAAGGTGTCATTTCCGCTCCCGCTATTGAGAACATCGAAACCGCTAAAAGTGAGAGTGTTGGTGCTGGTATAAGTATTGGTTGCGCCTAGGTTCCAGTTACTATATGCGTTTAACCCGGTCAATGTATCACCAATCGTCGATCCAGCCACAAGAGAATTGATGTTATCAAAGAAACCAGTGATCCCAGTCAATGTGCCTTTGAAGCCATCCAATGTACCAGTGCCTGTAAGGATTGCATGCACCAGTGTGGCATAATCACTGATATCAATTGTATCGGTGCCTGAACCACCAGTGACGTTTCCTCTTACAATGACACCATTCTTGATAATGAAGGCATTACCACCATTTCCACCCAATACGTTTTCCACACCCGTCATGGTCAGTGTGTTGGTTCCGTCTGTTGCTGTGGTATTCGTTAAGCCGAAGGTGAATGTAATCATTCCAGAGATCACACCCGTAAAGTCTACCGTATCATTTCCTTCGCCAGGATTTTCAATAATGATATCGTGACCCCAGCCTTCACCGATAATATAGGTATCATTACCGCCGCCACCGATGAGGATATCATCTGAAGTTCCAGCGAACAGGATATTATCACCCGCATCACCGGTGATGGTATTCATGCTCTGACCACCGGTAATATTCTCAATATTGCTGATGCCATTTGTGCCTGTGGCAGTCTTGGCAGCTAGATTGACTGTTACAGCAGTGGTGTAAGCGCTGTAATCGAGGGTATCTTTTCCAGTTCCGCCATCAATCGTACCTGCAAGAACAGCGGCATCAGCGAACACGAACCGGTCTTCACCAGCTCCACCCTTGAGATTAATCGCCTGCGTACCTGACAGGTAGAATTCGTCTGTTGAAGTACCACCCATCAGGTTCTCAAAGTTGCTGAATTCGAGCCATGTGGCATTTGCCTGGTAACGGTTGGTACCATCGATCTCCCAAACAGCAGGCTGATTGATACCGGTCAATTGGTCGACTATCGATGAACCACCTACCAGAGTATTGATGTTAGCAAATCCACCACTCAAGATCGAGGTTGCTCCATTGAAGCCATCGATCAATCCAATTGTGGTAAATGTGATTTGAACAGCACTTGTATATGCTGCAAATGAAAGGGCATCATTTCCAGCCTGACCATCCAGGTTTCCGGTGAAGGTAGCTCCATTCGCCAATTCGAACAGATCAGAGTCAGTACCGCCAATCAGGTTTTCGATCTTCGAGAAGGTCAATGTGCGGCCACTGGCTGTGATTGTATTGTTGTCATTACCATTGATTTTCCAGATATTGGTTGTATTAATCGCAGTCAGACTATCAGCGCTGGAACCGCCTATGATTGTGTTGATATTCGTAAATACATTTCCTGCTGCAAGACCACTACAGCCATCCACGCTGCCTATGGCAGTAAGGACGATCTGGCGGGTTATAGTATTGCCTGCAAATGTCAGGGTATCGGTTCCAGCCTGGCCATCAATGAAACCACTGACCGTACCTGTGTTTGAGAATGTAAAGGTATCATCACCAGTTCCACCTGTCAGATTTTCAATACCAGAGAATTGGATGCTGCCATTGACATCGCCCGTATTCGTACCTGTGACATTGAATGTGCTTCCACTATCCCATCCGAATAGCGAATCGGCAAATGTTGATCCTGCAATGTTCGTAATTCCCGCAAATACACCAGTTATTCCTGTGGTAGTTGCATTCTGCAAATTCACAGTTACTGCAGAACCATAATCCGTGTAATCCAGGGTATTCAACCCGCCATTACCATTAATATCACCTGACAGTACGCTGGTACCCGTGAATTTGAAGGTGTCATTTCCGATACCGCCAATCAGGTTCTCGATAGATAAACCATTACATGTGACATAGATACCTGTGCCAGTGATAACAATGCCAGAGTTGTTGATCGTAAAGAGTAAGGCACTGGTCACTGAAGAGAAGTCAAATGTATCTGTGCCTTCACCAGAGTTCTCGATGACGTTATCCATTCCAGATGCATTGCCAAATGTGTACGTATCAAATCCAGTGCCGCCAATCAGGCTATCATTTCCTGTTTCACCGATGAGAGTATCATTTCCGTCGTTGCCAACCAAAACATCATCGCCACCAGCGCCATTGAGAACGTTATTGGCAGCGTCACCTGTGATGCTATCATTTCCTGCACTACCAATTACATTTTGAATATTGCTGATGCTAAATGTTCCAGTAGCCAGGCCCAATGCAAGATCGACGGTAATCGGAGTGGTGTAAGCACTGTAATCAAGTGTATTGGTTCCACCCAGACCGTTCAGAACTCCATTGGTCAGAGAAGCTCCATCACTAAAGATGTAGTTGTCATTACCCGATCCACCCAGCAACACTTCCATTCCAGTGAAGCCGAAATTACCGCTCACATTTCCAGCACTGGAACTGATGATGTTGAAATTATTCCCGGAATTCAAACCAATGATCGTATCGGTCGTAGAGAAACCACCAATCACGGCATTGATATTGGAGAATGTGCCAATCAAACCAGAAGTGGTTGTAGACTGCAGGTTCACCCATACAGGACTGGTAACATGGCTATAATCCAGGGTATTTATACCCATGCCGCCATCGATCGAGCCATTAAATGTGACGCCCTCTGCAAATTCGAAGGTGTCATTAGCTGAACCACCCACCAGGTTCTCAAATCCGGTAAATTCCAGGCTTCGGGCAGAGACAGTCATCTGGTTGTTCAACCCATTCAGGTTCCAGGTGGTATTGCTGTTCATGCCGGTCAGGGTATCGCCAGTTGCACTGCTGCCAATGAGCTTGCTGATATTGAAGAAGCCACTGCTGATCCAAGAAGCAGTACCATTGAAACCGCTCTGGCTGCCCAATCCAGTGATGACGGAATTCCGGGGTGTCGTATTGGCAGAATTATCAATTGTATTGTAACCACCCTGACCATCCAGCTTACCATAGATGGAAACACCATTTTCCAAAACGAAGGTATCGTTTCCTGATCCACCAAGGAAGTTCTCAATGACATTTACAAGAGAAAGATCAATGTTAAGAGTAATGCCAAGAGTATTTGCAGAGAAGTCGTAGGTATCCAATCCGCCATCTACCAGCTCGACGATTGTATCAATGCCATTGTTATCACCAAAGAGATAAGTGTCATTCCCTGCGCCGCCAATGAGTGTATCGTTACCCGCACCACCAGTGATCTTGTTGGCATTGGCATCGCCTGTGATCGTATCTTCGAAGGAACTGCCGATGACATTTTCGATGGATACCAGTGTGTCATTTCCGCTATCGGTACTTGTGGCAGTTCCATTCGAGAGGTTGATGATTACACCTGCGATCAGATTACCGCTGTAATCTACCGTATCATTTCCAGCTCCCCCATCCAACAGGTCATTTCCGCCAAACCCAATCAGTACATCATCGCCACCAAAACCATAGATTTTATCGTCCCCATCGGTTCCATACAGGATATTGTCCTGATTATTTCCATAAACTACGTTGCCATACGGACTACCAACGAAATTCTCGATATTGCTGATACCCGCGGTACCGGTGGCTATTCCACTACTCAAGTTTACACTGACTGCAGTGGCATACCCGCTGTAATCCATTGTGTCACTGCCCATTCCGCCATTAATCTTGCCGGTTATGGCAGCATTTCCAGAGAAGGCAAAGATATCATTTGCACTTCCCCCTGTCAGGCTGCCGATATTGGAGAAGGTTAGAGTATTTCCGCTGGTATACGCTCCGCTGTTTGCAGCCGTTATTGCCCAGATACTATTCGCATTCATTCCAGTCAGTGAGTTGCCAGAAGTCCCACCTGAGATGCGATTGATATTGATGAAACCGCCCGCTATTGGACTGACAGTGCCATTGAAGCCATCCATTAGACCTGTAGATGTTAAAACGAAGCTCAATGCAGTCTTGTAGTCTGATAAATTGAGGTAATCGTTACCACCCTGACCATCAACGCTACCATTCAAACCCGAATTGTTGTTGAAGGTAAAGGTATCACTACCCGTGCCACCAATCAGGTTTTCAATGGAGGTTCCGGTATAAGTTACAGCGTTTGAACCAAGTGTGACAGTGATGCCGGTTGTATTGATGGTGAAGATCAGATTTCCAGTGATCGCAGAAAAGTCAAGGGTATCAGTACCTTCTCCTGCCAGTTCGATGATCGTGTTATCCACACCCCAATTGTTTTCAAATTTATAAATATCATTACCGGCGCCACCAGTCAGTGTATCTGTTCCTGCGCCGCCATTAAGGATATTTTGGTTTGCATCACCCGTTAATGTGTCGTTTCCAGAACCACCAGTCAGATTTTCAAGACCAGTGATCGTACCATACACATTCTGCAATATACCCATCTTAAGATTGGCAATCACAGCGGTAGACCATTCAGAATAGCTGAAGGTATCACTGCCGTTACCGCCATTCAGGCTACCTGTCAGGCTGGCATTCTGCGCCAGGGAGAAGATATCATTTCCATCGCCACTATCAATTGCCCAGGTCTGATCACCAATCACATGGATGGTATCTGCCAGGATACCCCCCAAGATCGAATGGAAATTGTTGAAGGTCAGTGATTGTCCGTTGAAAGTGACGGTATTTGTGGCGCTCAACTCCCAGATGGATACCTGATTGGCACCACGGAAGACATTGTTCGTGCCATGACCAGCAATGATCTGATCCATATTGGCAAAGGTACCCAAACCAGTGCCCAGACCATTCAATCCACTAAGCCCTGTATCAGTCAAGGTGAAATTCACATTACTCAAGTAGCTGCTGAAATCAAGAATATCACTGCCATTGTACCCATTTACAAACCCAGTTACGGCAGCGTCATTGTCAAATACAAATCTATCAGCCTGGGTTCCGCCAAGGTAATTTTCGATTGCTGAGAATTCGAGTACTCCGTTGTATGTACCAGAGTTTGATCCGGTCATGTGCCAACTATTGGAAGTATCAGCACCGTTTACCGTATCGGAACCTGTACCACCAACCAGTACATTCATATTACGGAAAGTACCATTGAGGCTGAATTCATTAATATCCACGCCGCTGCTGGTGCCTGGATGGAGCGAAATAATAAGGTTGCTGCTGAATCCGGCAAAAGTCAGGATATCATTTTGATTTCCACCAACCAGATCTTCAAAACCAAAGATACCAAGAATATCACCTGCTGTGGTGTAAGTTACAGATGTGGGATCAACAACCTGCCATGTAGAATCTTCATTCAATCCATTGATGGCATCCGATGTATTGCTACCTACAAGGATGTCAATGTTCGCAAAGCTACCCAATCCAGTCGCAGTTCCATCAAACCCATCCACCAAACCATGACCGGTTAGCGTCACCGAAGTGGAGCTGGTATTCCCTGTGTACGTAATGGTATCGCTGCCTGCCTGTCCATCAAATTTACCAGTCAAAGCTGCTCCGTTATTGATCCGGAGGATATCGTTTCCACTGCCACCAAGGATATTTTCGACAGCACTACCGTTGTGCAGTGTCTGATTGATCCCGTTAATTACTACTACATTTCCAGTGGATACGCTTATGATCAGGTTACCTGTAATAGTTGAGTAATCAAGGGTATCATCGCCACCTGCAGCAACTTCCACCACCACATCGGAACCCCAATCATTTCCAAAAACATAGGTGTCATTTCCACCCAGCCCGGTCAAAACGTCATTGCCCGCCAGCCCAGTGATCACGTTAGCAAGGTCATCACCTGTCAGGGTATCATCTGCACCGCCACCCGTGATATCGTTCATTCCGTAGATTGCGTTAAAACCGGTTGCCTGATTGGTGCTCAAATTCACATAGACTGATGTTGTGTAAGCACTGTAATTGATCAGATCGATTCCTGTGCCACCCACCAGAATTTCTATCGCATTAAATGCAAGGGTATTCACGCTGACATACGTTCCGGTCTGTGATGAAGTAATATTCCAGATGCTTGGATCGTTCAACCCTGCTAAAGTATCAATGGCTGTGCCACTGGTGATGAGGTCAATATTGGCAAACCCGCCCGTTATCTCACTCAACAAGCCATTGAAGCCATCCATGCTTCCCCGTTCGGTGAGCGAGAAGTTTAGAGCAGTTGTATAAGCGCTGTAATCTAATTTATCGCTGCCACCCTTGCCATCTACTCTGCCATCCAGGGTAACAGTATCAGCAAAGATAAAGGTGTCTGAACCAGTACCTCCAATGAGCGAATCAATCCGCTCGAATTGCAAAGTATTGCCACAGATATACTGATCCATCACAGGGAAGACATTCAGCTTCCAGGTGCTGTCCAGATCTAGCCCGGTGAGAGAATCAATAGCGCTGCCACCAAATATTTCATTGATATTGAGGAGTAGATCAGCAATGGATGCTTCAGTAATATTGAAGCCATCAATGGTTCCGAGTGAAATCAAGGTGAAATTACGGCTGGTTGTAAAGCTGGTGTAGTCCAAAATATCGCTACCAGCCTCGCCGTTAATCGAGCCATTGACACCCAAAACGGGTGAACCGGTTAGAGATGCGCCATTATTGAAGATGAAGTAATCAACATCACCACCACCCAATACATCATTTGCCTGTGAACCAGTGAAGATGAATATATCATTCTTGCTGCCACCTTGCAGGATCTCAAACCCACTGAAGTTCAAGAACTGCAGACCAGATCCATCTATAGTAAACAGGTCGATTGTTGTAGTAGCAATTGCTCTGCGAGCGTTGTAATCATTCTCTGTGCCATCGAATGTGATCTCATTAATGGAAGTATAGGTATTCGAGCCGTCCACGTCCCATCGAGCATCTTTATCCAAACCTGTCAGGCGGTCTCCACCAACACTGCTTCCCTTGATCGTTTCGATATTGTCGAAGGAAACACTGATGCCGTTGATCATTCCAGCATACCCGTCAGTAGTACCAATGGCTGTAAGCACACCATTTCGAGGTGATGTGTATCTTGAGAAGTCGAGCACATCATCATCACTTCCGCCGTTGATCGAACCAATGAGGGTTGCACCGTCATTGAAAATGAATGTATCAACACCGCTTGTGCCCGATATATTGAATGTTCTTTCACCGGTCAGGATGAAAGTGTCATCCAGGCTACCACCAACCAGCAATTCAAAGTTGACAAAGTTCATTGTGGCACCAAGGCTGGTGTAGGTATCCGTTCCATCCAGATCCCATACGTTCGATTGATTCAATCCATTAAGGGTATCTCCGTTGGTCGAACTGCCGATCAGGATTGTGATATTGCGGAAACCATTCGGAACAACTGCGTCGTAGCCGTTGAAACCTGTGAGGGTTCCCTTATCACTAATCAATACCGATCGAGGTGATTTAACAGCAGACATATCTAGGGTGTTTGAGCCGCTCTGTCCATCGATATACCCCATCAGGTATACGCCATTTCCAATAATGAAGTTGTCATCACCACTACCGCCAATGAATGTATCTACGCCACTGCCGGAGTGTGTCAGTGAATTCACACCGCTCAAGATGGTAAGAGATGTTGCATTGATATTGAAGATGATATCAGTGGTAACTTGCGAGAAATTAACCATATCCTGCATACCACCAGCATCGATCAAAGTATCATTGCCCCAATCATCTGTGAACAGGTAGGTATCATTTCCTGTATTGCCATTGAGAACATCATCACCTGCACCACCCGTAATAATATTGGCAGAACTGTTGCCGATGATCGTGTCATTGAAATTGGTGCCAACTACATTTTCGAAAGTTCCCCGAAGCGTGAAGTTTATCCCAGCCTGGATATTTTGAGGAGAACCAGAAATCGTCAGGTTGATCGAAATACCGCCAGTCAATACAGCCAAGAAGTTGATCGTATCGATACCACTGCCGTTACTCAGTATTTCATCCAAGGTCAATGTGTATGCAGTTCCAGCCGCATTGTGAATAATATATGTATCATTGCCACCCATTCCAACAAAGGTGTCATTTCCACCATTACGGATGATGATATCGAATACATTATCACCGTTATCGCCATAGATTATATTGGATGAAGAAACGCTGCCAATTACATTTTCAAATCCACTGACGCCACCAGTCGTCCCGGTTGCAATACCACCGGTCAGGTATACCTGCACAGGTGTGGTATATGCGCTGTAGTCCAATGTATCGATACCACTCTTGGCATCAATACTATTGAAAGTACCGGGCAGCGCAGCCCCATCAGAGAAGATAAACAGTTCATTACCAGTGCCACCCACCAGGTTTTCGATGTACGAGAAATCGAGAACATGCGAACCAACGGTATAGCGTGCATCACCGGATGAGGTAAGAATATTCCAGATAGCATCCACATCATCCAACCCGGTAAGTACATCCACGCCCTGTGAGCCAACCAGGTTATCAATATTATCAAATCCCAGGGCGATCGTATTTTCGGTACCAGCAAAGCCATCAATCGTACCTAATCTGGTCAAAGCAAAGTTGCGCGCATCCACATATTGGGCGTAATTAATCTCATCATAACCTGTGCCACCATCGATGAAGCTGGTCAGGATAGAATTGTTCTGGAAGATAAAGCGATCATCGCCAGGATTACCATAGAGTATCTGGGTTTGTGTGCCGGTGGAAATGGTAAATGTATCATTGTTCAGACCGCCTTTAATAATTTCGATATTGGCAACAGAATTGACTGCATTTCCGTTTCCCGTAACAGTCACATTCTTGTTAAGGGTGATTGCCAGCATAAAGGTCACGGTGCCAAAGTCAAGGGTATCCTGCCCAGCGCCTGCATTCTCGATAACTATATCTATACCCCAGTCATTATCGAAATGATAGGTATCGTTACCTGTGCTGCCAGCCAGTGAGTCATTCCCTGGTCCACCATTTAGGACATTCGCGCCATTGTCGCCAGTGAGTGTATCATTTGCAGATCCACCAGTTAGATTCTCAATTCCGAAGTATTCGCCAATGATCCCTGTACCTGTGCGGGTTACCAGATCTGCTACCACTGAAGTTGTCCGCTCAGCGTAGCTGAGTGTATCGCTACCTGCCTGCCCATCAAATACACCACTATACGTGGCAGTTTCAGTCATCCAGAGGGTATCATTGCCAGCGCCAGCGTTGATCCTATAGGATTGTGCACCAGTCAAAACGAACAGGTCTGTACTACTACCACCCTGCAAAACCTCGAAGCCAGAAAATGCCAGGGAGTTGCCACCAGCGGTATAGATATCTGTTCCATCCAGATCCCATCGCGCAATGAGGTCAGTACCAATCAAAGTATCTGAACCTGTACCAGAAAGAACCACATTGATATTGTTAAAGCTTCCACCTATACCAGTAGCAGTTCCGGTAAATCCATCCACAGATCCAATACCTAGCAGAGTGATTATGCGCACTATGGCGGATGAACTAAAGTTGAGGGTATCAATGCCACCACTCCCATTAATGTTTCCAATGACAGAGCTATTGCTAGAGAAGACAAAGGCATCATTCCCACTACCACCATTGAAGTTCTCAATGTTGGTGTAAGATACTGAATTTGCTGAACCTGTGACTTTCGCCTGACCGAAATCAAAAGTGAGGTTGATGCTAACATTCGAGAAATCGAGCGTATCATTTCCTACGACATCAGTAACCGTATCTGTTCCGAAGGCATCCAGGAAATGATAGATATCATTTCCAACACCACCATTGAGAACATTCGTATTGCTATCACCTGTGATCTCGTCAGCACCTGATCCAGTTGTCACATTCTCGATGCCTGTGATATTGCTGGTTCCCGTTGCGAAATTGGTGGCAAGATTCACAATAACACTGGTTGTGTAGGCTGAATAATCCAGCAGGTCAATTCCTGCACTACCATTCAATGCACCACTGATTGAAGCACCATCTGTAAAGATGAAGTGGTCAGCTCCATTATTTCCATTCAGATTTTCAATGGAAGCAAAGGTAAGTGTATTTCCATTGGTGTAGCTGCCGCTGTTCGAACCGATGATATTCCAGGTATTGCTGCCATTCAGGCTGTTCAAAATATCGCCCGTCTGGCTGCCAATCAAGTTGGAAATATTCGAGAACCCACCAGGAATACTGGCTTCGATACCATTGAAGCCTGTCGATCCTATGCCAGTCAATGTGATTACTCTTGAGGAGGTGTAATTGGCAAATGACAGAGTGTTGCCGCCTGCCTGACCATTGATCATTCCACTGAAGACTACACCATCTGTCAAAGCAAATGTATCATTGCTGTTACCACCGTTCAGATTTTCGAATGAGGAGAATGTCAATATTGCATTGCTGGCATAATTACCGTCGCTTGATCCGGTAATCGTCCACTGACTGTCAGCATGGATACCAGTAAGTGTGTCTGAATATGTACTGCCGATCAGTGTATCGATATTGTTATAGGTTCCAGAGATGCCGCTGGATGTTCCGTTGAAGCCGTTAATACTTCCATTTCCAATCAACACCACATGGATTGCTGAACCATAACCAGTGTAATCAAGGATATCTATGCCACCCTGCCCATCTACATTGCCGGTAAGAAATGCATCTGACAGCAGGCGGAACACATCGTTTCCATCACCACCATTCAGGTTCATCGAAATCGTATTGCTGATCAGGAAGGTATCTACATCGCTACCAGCATTAATCGTTTCAATCTCATCGAAGTATAGAGTATTTCCACCGAGTTCGACCTTATTCGAAATACCATTCAATGTCCAGGTAAGTGGTTGGTTTATGCCATTAAGTTGATCAGCACCCGTTCCACCTGTTACTGTATTAACATTATGGAAAATACCAGTGAATGTAGCTTCGAATAGATCAAAGCCATCCAGGCTTCCAGCATTGGTTATTTTGATGTTACGGGTAGTATCAAATACTGCAAAGGAGAGCGTATCTGCGATACTGTGCCCGATAAATTCTTCGAATCCGGAAACTGCTAAAGTGTTTCCGCTGATGTAATTGAGTGCATTACTACCAGTCACCTGCCAGGTGCTATTGGTGGTTGAGCCATGCAGGGTATCTGTTCCGGTTCCACCCACCAGGCTGTTGAAATTGGTAAAGCCCGCCAATCCAGATGCCTGACCAGCGAAGCCATCCAATAAACCAGTACCAGTCAGGGTTACAACTGCATCATTGAACATTGTGTATCTCAGTTGATCACTGCCGGTTCTGCCATCAACAGTGAGATTGCTCACTGCGCCATCAGCAACATCAATTATGTCATTGCCAGAACCAGCCAGCAGTAATTCGATTGCGTTACCTGCATGGGTAACCTGATTCAAACCACAATTGACCGTTACACCAGCCGGATTCAGAATGTTGATCTGCAGAGCTGACGGAATAGCAGAAAAGTCGAGAATATCATAAATGCCCGAAAGATCGGAAACGACATCCACACCCCAGTCTGAAGCAAATACGAATGTATCATTACCCTGACCATCTTCAAGCATGTCATTGCCAGCTCCACCGGTAATGATATTATCGTTCGCATCACCGGTCAGGACATCATTTGCAGCGCCGCCTGTAATGTTTTCTACATTGATGATCTGATTGGCAATTCCTGAGCTGATATTGAAAGCTGAGCCATTCAACAGGTTAACGGTGACGGCTGTCAGGTATGCACTGTAATCCAACAGATCAACGCCACCTCCCCCATTCAAAGTGCCTGTCAATTGTGCATTGTTATTGAAGCTGAAGACATCATTCCCTTCGCCACCATTCACATTCACCCGGTTGGTTGTCCCAATGAAGATGAACCTATCTGCATTCGAGCCGCCTATGAAGTTTTCGACATTTGAGTAGCCACTTGCTCCGGTATGTGTCACCCGATTGGTGTCATCGACAACCAAAATGGATGCACCATTGATGGTAAACGTCAGCGAATTGATGATCGCAGAGAAGTCCAGGGTATCATTTCCACCACCCACTTCTTCAATCACTGTGTCCACACCCCACCCTGGCAGGAACACATATACATCATCACCACCTCTACCAACCAGAATATCATTACCAGAACCGCCCACGATCGTATCGTTTCCGGGGGTACCATAAATGACATTCGTTTGACCGCCGATGATAGTTTCGATCTGTGTAAAACCATTGACAGCATTTGCATTGATATTCATTGCTCTTCCCGCCACCATATCAACATCCACAGGGGTGGTAGTGTATGCATGGTAATCCAATGTATCGTTTCCATCGCCACCCAAAATGGCGGGTGAGCCACCAGCCAACGTAGCGTTATCAGCAAAGACAAATTGGTCATCTCCACCCATACCGAACAGGGTCAGAGATGTTTGATTGCCGCTGATCTTGAAGATATCAACGCCAGCCTCACCCTTAAGGATCTCAACTGCAGAGAAGTTCAATTCATTGCCGCTGATGTACCGGTTGGTTCCATCCAGTTCAAAAGTACCACCAACAGACAAACCGGTCAGGGTATCGGTACCGGTATTTCCAAGCATGGTATTGATGTTGCGCAAAATGCCGGTAAAGGTGGCATCGGTCAAATCAAATCCGTCCACTGTGCCAACGTTCAGCAGTGTTACATTACCCTTGACTGTGCCATAGAAGGTGACTGTATCATTCTGGTTCCCACCGACCAGAGTCTCAATGGATGTGAAGTTCATTTGGTTGGCAGCACCCTCAAGCAGATAGTATCCAGCATTGGCGCCAGAGATCTTCCAGATGGCATTCGCGTTCATACCTATCAGAATGTCGCTGCTACTTCCACCAACCAGGATATTGATGTTTCGCAATTCTGAAATGAAGGAAACTTCACGTAGGTCGAACCCATCCAACGCACCAGCAGAAACGATGCTGATATTTTGAGTGGTGGTAAAACCAGCAAATGTGGCAGTATCGCTGAGATTACCACCCACTAAAATTTCCACTCCGGAGAAAATTAAGGTACGGGTGGAGGTATACGTACCTGATGTTGCATCAACTGCTTTCCAGGTAGCTGCTGCGTTCAAACCAGTCAAAGTATCAGTGCCTGAACTGCCAAGAATAAAGTTGATATTTCTAAATTCACCAGTGAACGAAGCTTCAGTTACATTGAAACCATCCAACGATCCAAGACCTGTAAGGGTGGAATTTCCACTACCGACAAAGGTCAAGGTATCCTGGAGTCTGTTACCAATCATGATCTCAAATCCAATGGTGGTCAATGTATTGGTACTGGTGTATGTGGTTGTGTTCGAACCGGTAACCGTCCATGTAGAAATAGCATTCATTCCTGTAAGGTTGTCAACTGTACCCGAACCAATCAGATGGTTAATATTGATAAAGCCTGCAATATCCGATGCAGTTCCAGTAAAGCCGTCAATGCTTCCCAGTTCTGTCAAAACCACAGATTTGGCTATGGTATCACCCGCATAACTCAAAGTATCGTTGCCACTGCCTCCATTCAAGGTAGCAATGGAAGCAGTATTATCAGCTATGGTAAAGATATCATCACCAACACCGGTCATGATCATTTCAATGTTGTTGCTGGAATAATTTACGGTATTGCCCAGAGCGTCGGACACATCAAAGAACTTCAATATTACTTGCAGGTTCGCAAGAGCTGCTGTGAAGTCCAGTGTATCAGTTCCAGCGCTACTCATTTCAACAATGGTATCTCTACCCCATCCATCTGCAAACAGGTAGGTATCATTTCCTGCACCACCCGCTAGAGTATCATTTCCGGTGCCACCGATGATAGTGTCATTGCCCACATCACCCAGGATGGTGTCATTTCCAGCACCACCGATCAGAACGTTGTTTGATCCATTACCTGAAATAATGTCATTGCCCTGACCACCGGTCACATTTTCAATGTTGATCACTGAACCAGTACCAGTGGCTGTGTTCGCAAACAAGTCGACATTAATATTGGTTATCCAGGCAGAATAATCGAGCAGGTCAACTCCCGTACCACCATCCAGTGTGCCAGTCACAGAAGCATCTTGAGCAAAAATGAACTGGTCAACACCACCCAAACCAGTCAATGTCTCAATTCCATTGAACAATAATGTATTCGTACTGACCATTGAGCCCGTGTTCAAACCCGTGACATTCCAGATTGTATTGGAATTCAGCCCAGTCAATGAATCGCTGTCATTTCCACCCACGATATGGTTGATATTCTTGAAGCCACTGGTGATCGCAGCCACCGTTCCATCAAAGCCATCTATAGTACTCAAAGTAGTAACCACAAAATTCAGGGTAGTGGTGTAGAGTGAGAAGTCCAGGATATCATTCCCGCCAACACCGTTTACAGTGCCAGTGTGAATAGCTGATGCGGCAAATCTGAAGGTATCTGCTGCTGACCCACCCATGATCGTTTCAAAACTGGAGAACGAAAGGTTATTTCCATTGGAATAGGTATGGATGCCACTTGCATTGAATAGCCAGGTGCTGACAGTGTCCAATCCGACTAAAGTATCTGTTCCAGAAGTACCCACCAGGGCGTTCATGTTCAAGAATTCTCCTGTGAAAGAAGCAATCCTGACATTGAACCCATCTATCGTGCCCAGACTAAGGAGAGTTGTTGATTGAGCGCTAGATAATCCGGCCAGCGACAAGGTATCGGTGTTGGTGTTACCAACCAGATTTTCAAATCCACTCAGGCTGGCTGAATTGACATGAATGTAATTGAGGGTATTGGCACCGGTAATAGACCATGTACTTGATTCAGCCAGACCAGTAAAGGTATCGGAAACCAGACTGCCTACAAAAGTGTTCATGTTGGTAAAGTTAGAGATACCTGTGGCATATCCAGCAAAACCATCTACACCCCCCAAACCGGTCAGGGTTACAGTCACTGCAGAAGCGTTCCCGGCATAACTCAGAATATCATTGCCAAATGCACCATCAAATGAAGCATTAGAGGCATATCCATCAAGGATCTTAAGCGTATCAGTAGATGAACCTCCCAGCAAATTCTCAAAACCGAAGAATGTAAGTACATTTGCGCCTGAAGATATAGTTGTGGTTGCGCCTATCGTCCAGGTGTTGATCAAGTTTGCACCTGTTAATCTATCACCAGCCAGTGGAGAAGCGATGACATTATCAATATTAGCGAAACCACCAGAAATCAGGCTGCTGGTACCATTGAACCCATCCACTGAGCCAGTTGCAGTCAGTTGAATGGAAATCGGTGAACTGTATGCATTGAAGTTCAATGTGTCATTTCCACCCTGACCATTGATCGAACCTGTGAAGGTGCCACCATCACTAAATACGAAGGTATCTGCGTTGGAGCCACCTTTCAATATCTCAAATCCGCTGAATGCAAAGCTGCGAGAGCCACTGGTATATACATTTCCAAGATGGGAAATCAGCCATTCAGCAATTCCATTGATACCAGTCAGGCTGTCATTGGAGGCTGATCCAACTTCCATATGTTCCACGTTATCAAATTCAAGACCATTGATGCTGCCCTTGAAACCGGTCAGAGTTCCATAATCGGTCAAAACAACCGTCTTGGAAGAGGAATCCGTCAGGTTGAAATTGCTATTTCCAGCTCCACCCACAAATTTTTCAATGTTGAAGCCAGTAGCAGAGATCCGGTTCGTGCCATCGGTTACCGAAATACCAGAACCATAGCTGATCGTGAGATCTACTGTAGTAGCTGAGAAATCAATAATATCGTAACCCTCAGAGGCATTTTCAATGACGATATCATTCGCTCCCCAACCATCTGCGAACAGGTAGCGATCATCGCCGGTACCACCAGATAGGGTATCATTTCCTTCTCCACCAATTAAAATATCATTACCACCCAAACCATTCAGGTTATCATTTCCTGTTCCACCTGAAAGCTGATTAGCTCCTTCATTACCGGTTATCACATCATTTGCTGAACCACCGGTCACATTCTCGATTGCAGAAACACTTCCTGTCCCTGTCGCAATACCTGTCGCCAGATTTACCGTGATGCCTGTTGTATACGCAGTGTAATCCAAAACATCAATACCATTTCCACCGTGCACAAAACCTGATAACCCTGCTCCATCAGCGAAAACGAAGCGATCCTCACCATCCAACCCCTGGTAGCATTCGATCCCTTCCAGCAGAATGGTATTGAACGATGTGTAAGCTCCTGTGTTGATTCCAGTAATATTCCAGGTACTGTTTGCATTTATACCACTTACGGTATCGATGGCAGAACCGCCCAGGATATGGTTGATATTTGTGAAGTTACCATTGATCAGAGTAGTTGTTCCAGCAAATCCGTCTACAGCACCTGGATTGGTCAGAGCGATAGTAACTGGATTAACGTAATCGCTAAAGTCGAGGATATCATTCCCGGCATTGCCATCGATAGCAGTAGCCACACCAGTGAAAGTCGCACCATTGGCAAAAACAAACCTATCATTTCCAGTGCCACCCACCAGTTTTTCGATATTTCCGTTTACATAACTTACCTGGTTGGTTCTACTGGAGACAGTGCAATTTGCAATATTGAAGATATTTGCATCGGTTGCAAGGGAGAAATCAATGACATCTATTCCAGCATTGCTCTGTTCTTCGATCGTGTCATTGCTGCCAAACCCATTTTCGAAGATATAGGTATCGTTTCCAGCTCCACCCACCAGAATATCATTGCCAGCCTTGCCAATAATGATGTTGTCGTCAGAGCTGCCAATCAAAATATCATTACTAGAGCCGCCAATAATGGTTTGGATGTTGAGAACACCCTGCGTTCCCGTAGCGCTGGTTGGCAGATACCCATACCATGAAACAACATCCAGGTTGACATGAACAGGTGTCGAGTAAGCTGAGTAATCCAACGTATTACCGCTGCCACCCTGACCATCCACAGATCCCGAAATCGTTGCGCCCTCTGCAAAGATGAACCAATCTGTTCCACCACCACCTCGCAAGGTCGCCAGAATACCTGTTCCGCTGATCATGAAGGTATCGGCACGCCCACCTCCCTGCAGGATCTCAAAGGATGCAAACGTGATCGAATTCGAACCGATCGAATAGGATTCAGGAGTACCAATCTGCCAGATGCTATCTTGATCAGCTCCGATAATCCGGTCGACAGTGGTCGCAGTGCCAATGAGATGATCGATATTCATCAATCCACCGCTCACATCCGCCACAGACAGGTTCAAACCATTATCTGTTCCTGTACCAATCACCGTCACAGTGCGGGAAGTCGTGAAAGCAGAAAGATCCAGTGTATCATTACCAGTTCCGCCATCGATCGAACCGATGAGTGTAGCACCATTCATAAAGACGAATTGATCATCACCTGCTCTGCCATTTACGATGAAGGTTTGAACGCCCGTGAAATTGAACCGGTCGCTGGCATTTCCACCAATCAAAGATTCGATCGCTGAAAAGTCGAGCGTATTGGTTCCAAGAATATATTGCGATCCACCTGGCAACAAATTCCAGGTAGCTACAAAATCAGCCCCGGTCAATGTATCCACATTGGTCGAGCCAGTGAGGATATCCATATTCGTGAATGTCGTAACACTGGTCTCATTGCCATTTACCCCATCAACCAGACCTGCGGATGTAATATGGATGTTGCGTCCACCCATGTACCCATTGAAGGAGACTTCATCTCTACCGCTGCCACCATTGAACACTCCTGTCAATGAAGCATTACCAGTAAGGTTAAATATATCATTACCAGCACCACCATCCAGATTAATGGCAATCGTTCCGCTGATGGTAAAGCGATCAACACCAGACCCTGCATAAACCTGGTCGATGCCCAAGAACATTAGAGTATTTGAGTAGCCATCAAGCTGGTACGTACTTGAAACAGTACCGATCTGCCAGGTAGCATCACCGTTCAAGGTATTCAAGATATCGCTGACAGTACTACCAATGATGGTATTGATATTGTCAAAATTAACTGGCAGCCCATTCGTCGTACCGGTAAAACCATCCTTCGAGCCCAAGCCTGTCAACATGACGGTACGACTGGTATTCAGACCAGTGAAATCAATGGTGTCATTACCTGTACCACCGACATAGTTTTCAATTACATCCCCTTCTATGCTCAGCTTATCAAGGCCAGATGTAATGTTGACACCTACCAGACCGAAGGCAAAGGTGATAGCACCCGTCAACATGGAGAAATCAACTGTATCCAGACCGCCACCGACTACCTCATGAATAATATCCATTCCCCAATCGAGCAGGAAACGGAAGATATCATTCCCCGAGTTACCGGTCATCTCATTGGCATTGGTATCACCGGTAAAGTCATCATTGCCAGATCCACCGATGATATTTTCAATGTTGCTGATGCCAAGCGTGCCTGTTGCAGTACCATCTGTCAAATTCACCGTTACACCGGTTGTGTATGCAGTGTAATCAATCGTATCAATACCAGAACTACCATTCAGGGTACCGTTGAAGATCGCGCCTATAGTGAACCGGAAGGTATCAGCAAGATCACCACCAATCAAAGCTTCTATTGCTTCAAAAGTGAGTGAATTGATGCTTGTATAAACGTTGATTGTACCCTGGATCAGCCATATAGCAGCTGCGTTGAGGCTCTTCAAGGTATCTGTGAATCTGCTGCCCACCAGAGTATTAATATTGTGGAAGATGGTTTCGAGACCCTCAATAATCAAGTTAAATCCATCGATACTGCCAATAGATATCAAGGTGATCACACGGGCTGTCAAGTAATTGGCAAAACTCAAAATATCGGTTCCACCCTGTCCATCGATCATACCGGTAAAAGAGCCATTATTTACAAAATTAAAGGTATCAGCACCCGTGCTGCCATAGAGGGTATCGAAATTAGCAAATGTTAAAGATTGGCTACTTGATGTAACGCTGTTGGTACTATCAAAAGTCCAGGTATTGGTCAGTGTATTGACATGAAGTGTATTCCCTGCTGATTGATTGGCAACAAGGGCATCAACATTCAAAAATCCGCTGGAAATACCTGCATCTGTTCCATTGAATCCATCAGTCGTACCTATAGATGTTAACGTGACATTGCGAACAGTTGTATCCTGGCTGAAGTCTAATGTATCTACACCAGACTGCCCATCAATCGTGCCGGTTAATGAGGCACCATCTTCAAAGACGAAAGTGTCATTTCCAGCTCCACCACGCAAAGTATGGGTCAAAGAACCAGTAATATTGAATGTATCATTCCCCGCGCTGCCATAAATATTCTCGATACCCAGGTAAACGACCTTGTTGATTCCGTTGACAATTTCATATGATCCCAGGTTGAATACAACTCCGGTTATTGCATTGCTGAAATCAATGGTATCCAGACCTTCGCTGTCCACGATGGCATCGAATCCCCAGGCGTCTTTGAAGTAGTAAGTATCATTACCAGCATTCCCGCGCAGGATATTATCTGAACCATCACTGGTGATCACATCATTTCCACTACCGGTGATCACATTTTCAAGATTTCTATAAACAACTGTACCACGTCCCGAATCTTGAGGTGAGGTTGTACTCAAGTCAATAGAGATGGAAACTACTGCATTGCTTTCATCCAGTGTATCAATGCCAGGACCGCCATCGATCGTGTCATTTCCACCATTGCCGCGAATGACATTGTTCAAACTATCTCCGGTGATCGTATCGCCACTAGTACCGCCAATGACATTACGTATATTGGTAATTCCGCTGGTCCCAGTTGCTTCTCCAGTGATCAGATTAACAATAACCGGACTGGTATATTTTGAGTAATCAATTGTGTTGATGCCACCAGCACCATCAATCGTGCCAGTACCACCAGCTAATGTCACACCATTGCTGCTAAAGACGAAGACGTCATCATAAGGAGTCCCAATAAGGTGTTCGATGTTATTGCCGGTATGGATCACCCGGATATTTGTTCCATCAGCGTATACACTTCCCAATGTGAAGGTCAATGAAATGGAGACTTCCAGGAAGTTGAAAGTATCAAATCCAGATGGATCGGTGATGGTATCTGTTCCGGTGTTGTCATCAAAGAAGTATGTATCATCACCATCTCCACCATCCAGCGTATTATCAGCTGTTGAGGCGATCAATGTATCATTACCAGGGCCACCAATGCCGTTTTCAAAGTTCACCAGCGCACCTACATTCCCCGGGTTTGCATTGAAAAGACCCGTCGTTTGATCTGCAGGCAGGTTGATAATCACCGGTTCAGAAGCTGTAAAGTTGGTGTAAACAATGGTATTCGAGCCATTTTGACCATCAATATGACCGATCACACTTTCAAATGTGGTGAAGGTCAACGTGGCATGGCTGTTCATGTTCAGAATATCATTCCCTGGACCACCCCGCAGCAGGTGATAGGTACGATTACCAAAAATGTCGAAGATATCAATTCCACTGCCGCCTTGCAGGATCTCAAACCCAGTGAAGTAAGCAGTATTTGTGCTGATGAAGCGGTCATTTCCATCCAGGATCCATCTGGCGTTGGCATCATAACCGAAAAGACTGTCATTAAGTGCAGCAGTTCCGGTGAATGCATCCATATTGAAGAAACCGCCCATCACCGGTGCCACTGTTCCATCGAAACCATTGATGGTTGCAACGACATCCAGGTACAGATCCAGTCGAGTGGTATATGCTGCAAAATTCAGGCGATCGATGCCACCCTGACCATCAATATACCCACGTAAAGTAACACTATTCGCAAAAATGAATTCATCATCACCTTGTGAACCGATCAGATTCTCAATGTTATCGCCACTGTGAGTAATGGAAATACCAGCACCACTGACCACTAAACTGGTTCCATTGAGATAGAAAGTCAATGAAATAGTGACACGCGAAAAATCAAGAGTATCGTTTCCGCCATTGAGCTCTTCAATAATGATGATCGACCCAGAATTATTCGTAAATACATACGTGTCGTTACCTTCCAAACCAGCTACAGTGTCATTGCTATCACCTACAACGATCACGTTATTGCCCTGATCACCATAAATTATGTCAACTGCTTTACCACCAATCACATTTTCAACATTGACTACACTGTTCAGGTATCCTTCATTGATGGCAGTGGCGATACCCTGGCTCAGATCTACCGTTACAGAAATGGTAAAGTCGCTGTAATCCAATGTATCGATACCACCCTGTCCATCAAAGAACGGCATTTGACCAGCGATCAGTGCTCCACCAATCTGGGCGCTATTCTTCATGACCAGCGTATCGTCACCTGCGCCCGCTCGAATGATATACCGTTGAACTGATTCAACTACAATAATGACATCGTTTCGATTGCCTGCATAGATGCGTTCGAAATTCATGAATTCCAGGCTGTAGTTGAAGCCGCTGGCATAATAGGAATTTCGATCTGTTGCGCCCACCATTACAGGTGCTGCCAGGGTGTTGAAACCAGGATCAGTATCAACTATCACGCCATCCAATTGGAAGGTGCTGTCTTGGTCCAAAGTATAGAGGGAATCTCTTCCTTTACCGCCGATAATGGTTTCAATTTGATGTGCAGAGAAGTACAGGCTATTTCCTGCTGTTGTCAGATCAATCGCAATATCGTAGGTGCCAGTATTACTTAGCATGATATCCAGGTCACCTAAAACCGGTAGCACTGCTCCAGCTGCAAAGGTGTCTCCTGTTTGACCATAGAAGTTAATTGTGTCAGAACCGCCGTTGGTAGCTTCCAGAACAATATCGTTACCCCAACCTTCAACAAAGGTATAGTAATCATTTCCACCTAAACCGATCAGTGTATCGTTACCACCCAGACCACCAAACAGGACATTACTGCTGGCATTTCCGGTAATAGTGTCATTTCCTGTACCACCGGTTACATTTTCAATATTGGTGACAAAGGCCAATCCAGTTGCAGCACTTTCGAGGGTTACCGTTACGTCAGTTGTATAGCGTGAATAATCCAGGAGATCTGCGCTTCCACCAAATCCATTGATGGTTCCGGTTCCACCTACCAAAGTAGCTCCATTGGTGAACAGGAAGGTATCATCTGCTGTACCACCGATCAAATTTTCGACAGTGTTTCCTGTTAAGGTGACTGTTTGCTTTCCAGAGATCGACAGAACATAAACTCCATCTCCGCCAGTATAGTTGCAAGCACCTTCGGTAGAATTGCAGATGAAGAACTTCAATTTGAAGTTGACTGTTGTAAAGTTGAAGGTATCCGTTCCACTGATATCCGTAACCTTGTCTTGACCCCATTCACCAACAAAAAAGTAGGTATCGTTCCCAGATCCGCCCCGGAATATGTCGTTGTCCGCTTCCCCATAAAGATACTTGGAACCTTCACCACCAAGCGTATTGATCGCATCGGCACCAGTACCGCCATAGATCGTATCGTCACCTTTACCGCTTTCAATAGTATCGGCTCCATCTTCACCATAAATGATGTCATTTCCAGCGCTGCCATCAATTACATCATTCCCACTTCCGCCATAAATGACATCGTTTCCGTTACCACCATAAATGGTATCATTATGCAACCCACCGGTTATAGTATCGTTGCCATCCTCACCATAGATGGTATCCAATCCCACACCACCATCAATTATGTCGTCACCCGCTCCAGCATGAATGGTGTCATCATTATCACCACCATAGATCTTATCATTCCCAATACCAGAGGTGATGGTATCGTTTCCACCTTCACCATATATGACATTATCTCCATCGCCAGCATTGATTGTATCGAGACCGTAGCCTCCATAGATCAGATCAGCCCCACCACCTGTTGTAATCGTGTCGGTACCATCATCACCATATACAGTATTGTTTCCATTTCCCTGTGCAGAGATTGTATCATCTCCAGCTCCACCGTAAATAGTATTTGCACCATCCCCACCACAGCGGATCGTATCGTTTCCTTCTCCACCATAAATTTCACATTTTGAGGTTGCAGACGTAAGCTGGTCATCACCATCATCGCCATAGAGTAATGACTTACCGCTACCCATGTTGAAAATGCCATCATCACCGACACCTCCATGGATTTCTACATCAGCAAGAACTCCGCTCTTGACCATGATATAGTCATTACCCAAACCAGCTCCATTCACCAGAATCTTTGAAATACCAGTGAAAGTCTTTGTAAAGCCCATGGCAGATACCATCACAGTTTCATTGCCAACTGTTCCATCTACATGGGTAATGATATAAGACTCTTCATTATCGTCGTCCCAATGATCACCGCGAGCGCTGGCGTCTACACCCATGTTTAGACGTAATACACTTCCAATCTGTGTCGCTATTATTGGGCTATCCCATGACCAATCGATTGAACCTTTGAAGGTGATACCCAATACTGTGATCTTAATTCCCAGATGGATACCTGTCTTCTTGAATTCAAATGTTCCTTCTACTCCAGCCAGTGTGATCTCAATGTCATCAAAAGGCCAGAACATGGGAATGACCAGATCAACCTCACCCCAGGCGCGTCCTGATAACCCATCACTGGATATTGTGAGTTCAAATCCGCCTTTGAGAACAAAGACACATAAATCTATATTTACTGAAACACTACCGTGAATGTAGAACCATCCATCTGAGTGAATCTCTCCGGTGACATGAACATTAACAAACCTGAAGAAATCGATCCAGACATCAACATATAGCTCGAAGATACCGTTTTCAACACCAATTCTGAATGTGGCATTGGCTTCAAACAGCCATAGCTTAATTTTTCCATCTACAGTAACCTTGAAAGTATTACCAGCAACGGTTATTCCATTTACATCATGCGCTTCAGAATCAGTGTTGATCCAGAGGTAGAAGTTGCCTGAAACACTGACAACATCAAAATCGATTACATTAGCACCCAATCCCAGGTACATGGCGAAGTAACCTGGATTGACGTTCAAAATAGCGCCGCCAATTACATTGAATTCTCCAAACCCGCCTAATGAGAGAAATGCATTGAAGTTGATCGCCATCTGTACGCTGTTGATGAGAATGTCAAATTGACCAGAGATTTCAAATGGTCCAACTTTCAATTTGCCACCGATAACCAGGCGTACTGTTTGAGCTGCAATCCTTCCCTCTTCAAAGCCTGAGATCACACCCGTACGCTTGTTGATTAAAAGCCTTTGAATGGTTGCTTCGCTATCGGTAGTATTAATCTCCAATTGCAAATAACCAGTGAACGTCAATCCTGCCGCAGCAAGTGTTTGAGAAGTGCCTCCACCAATCTGTAGGCTGGCAACCAGCCCTGCAGAAGTAAGGCTCATACTTCCAGCCACATTCAGTGAACCAAATAATGGAATATCTACGATACCCAGAACTTCAATTTCAAAACCTGCAGGGCTGATCTGCATAAAGAATTCACCCTGGATGGTGATGACATTCATCGCCACCATACTGCCACTGATATGGACCATAAAAGTATACGGATCAATATCAACAGTATTACCAAATAAACCAAATGACCGGGTAATACTGGTCGTATTCACCTGTATATCGAAATTGCCTGAGAATTGTAAGTAGTCACCAAACGCAGTGCCTGAGATAACAGAAAGCTGAAGAGCAAAGGCTAATCCACCATTTTCACCAAAATAAAGTCCGCCGCCTCCCAACGCTGAGAAAGTTACCCCAAGAATATTAACATTGGCAATGAAGTTAATCACCAGGTCGGGTGGCACAAATGAGAACTCGAATCCTCCCAC
Organism: Anaerolineaceae bacterium; assembly: GCA_034429195.1. Taxonomy (GTDB): domain Bacteria; phylum Chloroflexota; class Anaerolineae; order Anaerolineales; family Anaerolineaceae; genus UBA4782. Next base: position 8,735 of record DAOUGQ010000016.1, on the reverse strand, counting down.
TAAATCGAGGAATCCAGTTATTCTCATAACACCGGCTGCAAAAACCCGTACTGTCCAGGGTTGAATAATTATATTTTGGTAAACAATGTTACCATCACCATCTTTGACGATATTTCCACTTGCGTCAATGGCTGCACGAGTGATGGTTTGATCGATATTAGTCAGGTTGATCTCAAGCTGGAACCAAGCTTTCAGTGAGAAACCTGCAGCTTCGATCGTATCGGTATCGCCATCTAAAGCTATCTGTAAAGCAAGCAGCAATCCTTTATTGTCGCCAGAATGGGTGATCAAAAGACGGCCATCAACGATGAAGGCACCCAGAGGTCCGACATTCATTCTTCCGATTACCGTAATTTCATCAAATTCCTCGCCAACAGTAATGGATATGGAACCGTATATCTCAAATAGCACTTTATTATCAAAAGTCAGCTTTAATGAACCTGCTCCACCAAACCTTGCGTACTTTCCAGCAGCAAAGCTGAAATCTTCGATAGTGACTGCCTGCCCGGTTGTATTGATCTCCAGGGAGATGTTCGCAATAATCGACAATGCTATAGAATGCCCGCCACCTGACAGGTCATATACCTTAGGATCATCACCAGTGCCAATTCTGGCAGCTACGACTACACCATCACTACTGATGCGCATGACACCTTCAGCGAAAGTATTACTCTTGCCATCAATCGTGATGCCGATATCTTTCAAAACAACATCAAGAATGAGATCTCCAGCGTCGCGTCGAAACTCTATGCTCAAAAATGCTGTAAAGGATACACTGACACCAAGTGACAAGGTTACAGAAGCAGCCTGACCTGGATCAGTTTTACTGGTAACGGATAACTTGAAATAAGGGCCTGCAGGTAAAGGCGTATCCAGTGTTTTGCTTCCAATGGTAGTGATGACGCTACCAGTTGTGTTTATTCTCAATCGGAAAGCACCATCAATATCAAGTCCTATACTGCCAACATTGAAATTAGCAGCCAATGTCAATGCGATATCCAGAGCCAGACCAAATGAAGGTGAAATAACTATTGCACCTGCACCCAATACCCCAAATTCAACCCCCAGAATGGTTACTTTTGCATCGAATACCAATGCGACTTCGTTAGCTCCAGCGGAGAACTCAATGGAGCCAATAATCTCAAGGACACCTTCTCCAAGGATTAATGCCCCACCCATATACAACCTTACAGACTGAGGTGCGATAGTGTAATCTTCACGAACAAACTCGCCATTTTCTACTATCGCATTGCCATTGGCATCCAGTTTGAAACGCTTGATGATCTGGTTACTGCTGGTAGTATTGACTTCCAGTTGATATTTTCCACGTAATCCGAAACCAGCTGTATCCGGTAACCCTATACCAACAGTAAAGTCCAGATATCCCACGAGGCCTTCAGCATTGATCCGCAATTCACCGGTCGAAGTACCACTCATGATTGTGGTATCAGCGATCTTGAGCGCAAGAGCTCCTTCCATACGCATGATAAGATTAGTTTCGGATAATTCGATCCGGAAAAGACCATCAAAGTAGAAAGCATCGACAAACGTCAGTTTACCAGTACCCATGATGACGATATATGCCTGCGGTACGTCCACAGAACCATCGATCAACGGGGTTCCAGCGCTAATCCTCAGATATTGCCTGCCCAAAGACTTGTAAACAGCTAATTTACCGCTTGAATTAACCTGAACGATGTATTCATTACCAGCAACATCCGTAACTTCCCAGCGAGAGCCCTTGTATATGACTTTTACAGCGGCATCTTCTCTTAATGTTACGCCAGCGCCCAAAATGGCAGTCAAAAGGGCAGCGGATAGCAAGCTGTTGTTTAGAGCGTTTCTCGTTGCGTTGCTCGCATCATCGGTGAAATCTAACAACCAATCGCCGGTACCCAACTGCAAATTGCTAATGAACCGATCGGATAAATATCCATCCTGCAAGAAGCGATCAGAAATTTTAAATTCAATGTCAGTTTCAGTTATATTCGTGACAATATTGAATGAAGCATTGAAATCGATCAAACTGCCCATTTCAACATCACGGGTGATCTCCAGATTGGCAGCAAAACCCTTATTGTTCACAACAATAAGACCTACAGCGGTCAGGTCAAAGACTGTGACCGATTCGGGCCCTATATGGAATTCACCCGCAGCGAATATCTGTAATCCTTCTTCATTGATCTCCATTGAGAAAACACCACTCAGACGGGCAAATTCAGTTTCAATCGCTGTCTTACTTGAATTAGGTTTCCCCAAAACAAGTTTCCCGGCTGCTTCAATGGTAAAGGATTCAGGTTTAAGCGTATATTGCTTTACCTGGGATACAGCAAATTTCTTCACACCAGCAGAATTGGTTGTTACTTCCAGAATGTAGGTGTTTCCATCCTGATCAATAACCTGCCACTTCACACCTGCTTCTAATACGGTGACATTGAGTGTACCAGTGGTATTTAGAGCCAGATGCTTGTCTGTAAACTCAGGAACCAGTTCCAATGGGAACAAGGCAGAATCCAGGCTGACCTTATATTCGTCTTTATATGTAGCCTGGAGTACTGGCAATTCAAGAGTCTCGATCTTGGTTTCACTTGTAGTATTCAAATGCAATTCAGCAAAGACATCCAGGTCAACACCAAGAGCAAGCAGCTTTTCGAAATTCGTCTCAAGGTTAATGACACCCCACAGCTCCGGAGCTCCACTATCAGGGATAGATAAAACAAATTTTCCTGCTGCAGAAGCGATCGTGCCCAGATAGATCATCCGCATCGAACCAGATGCTTCCAGAATGAATCGCGCTGTTGATTCAGATATTTCAGTTGTGAGGCTTGCTTCACCTTCAATGGCAAATAATTCCGTATTGATAAATGGAACAAAGTAAGCAACGGAGCCCCCGATAATGATCTGGAAAGTTGTTGCCTGTCCTATGACAGTGAAACCTTCTTTTTCTTCCTGGTTGGTCGCGCCACTGTTTGTCGCAAAACTACCTTCATTGAATTGAACACCTACTGCACCCTGTACAAATTTACCAATGAACTGATATCCATATGTGTTCGCTGGGAGATAGGCATTGGCGGATAAACCAAGTAGAGCGCGTAGATCTTCGGCTGATGTTGGAGCACCTGAAACCAGGTGAACTGCATCTGTTCCAGCAATGCCTGGGCCAGATAGGAATATTTCATCTCCGTCCAGGGTGCTGATATCGATACCTGAACCAGTTGGGTCATTGAAGGTGACAAAAATGTATCCCACCTGGTTGAGATCATCATAAAATACTGAATCTTTAAACACTGGAGAGTATAAATCTGCAGTGGGTGAAACCAATGTAAATGTTGCAGATGACTCAATATTTGAATATCCAGCGCTATCTCCAAAACTACCGGCAACAAAAGTAACCACAACAGGACCATTAACGAAACTGCCGGTAATTTGATAACGATAGGTATTGGTAGTTGCATCAACCAGAGTCGGTGCACCTATATTTGAGATCCCTGCAGCGCCTGTTCCAGATAAAATGAACTCATTCCCATCTATCGTTTCCAGATTCAGATATGCGCCATAGGTAGCCCGGTAACTCACATCTATGTACTGTTTCCCATTGATAATGCTTAAGCCAACGGTGGGTTTTTCCAGACCACCAGAAAGGACAGCTGTTGGACCAGCTATCGTAACGGTTTGAGAATCAGCAACTGCCGAATTGCCCTGATCATCTGCCCAGCTTCCTGAAACAAAAGTTACTGTGAGAGTACCAGGTGTGAAGGTGCCAGTGAATGTATATCGATACCGGTTGCCAGACACCAGTGTGGCGGTGCCGCTGAGAACAACGTTATTCACACCAGAACCAGAAAGTGTAATTTCATCACCATTAATTGTTGAGGTATCGATAATCGCAGTACCGGTTGTAATAAAAGTAATATCCAGATAACCGCGGTTGTTGATCGTGGCTACATCAATAGCAGAATCAGCAACTGGATCAGTCAGATTTGCAGTTGTTCCATATACCAGGAAGCTTTGGTTGACTTCTTGGTTTGTAGTGCCAGCAGAATCTTTGAAAGAACCTTCAACAATTTTTACCGTAACCTGACCTGCAGAGAAACGGCCAGTAAAACTGTATCGATAGGTCGTGCCATCAACCATCACCGGGGTACCCAACACCACCGTTCCAACTCCATCGCCTGTTAGAAGAAGCTCATCTCCATTGATCGTTGTTACGTCCAGTGTGGTATCTGTGGGTAGATCAAAGCGAACAGTGATATACCCGCTGCTGTTGATGGCAGAATTACTGATACTCTTTCCATCCTCTGGTGCTGTAATGCTTGCTGATGGTACTGCCAGAGTAAAGGTTTCTGTTTCTCCCACATTATTGAATGATTTCGAGTCCGTCCAGCTTCCAGAATTGAAGATTACCTGAACTTCACCTTTTGTGAACAGACCGCTAAATGTGTAACGGTATGTGCTAGTAGTGCCAGCAACCAGGGTTGGTGCACCAGGTGTCAAAGTGACACCTGATGCTGCTGCACCAGAGAGTGTGAATTCATCACCATCAATACTAGATAATGTCAGTTCAGCTCCATCACTGGGCAGGAATTCAATATCAATGTATTGTTGTGAATTTAAGGTATTCAAACTGATAGAGCTACCAGATACTGGCGAAACCAGATTGGCTGTTGGAACAGCAGAAGGTTCAATAGTAGTGAATTCGACGGGTTTTCCATCTGCACCCACAAAGCCCATCTGGAATTTGCCAGAAACAACCAGGAATCGGAATTGGTCGGGAATATCAGCCAGGAACAGAATGGTTGCACTGCCTTCAGCAATCTTAGAGAGGTCAGCGTAAAGTGATGCTGAAAGGCTGAGCATATCATTGGCAAAATACAGGATACCTTTTGCCAGGAATTTTCCATCAGTACTTAGCTGGAATTGGATCTCACCATTGAAAGAAGACTTTGAAGCGTAAATTGTATAAATCTTCCCACTTCCATAAATGATCATTGGAGAAGTTAACGCGGCGACGAAACCTTCTTGGTTCGGGTTAGCTTGAATGGCTTTATATTGTTTAACAACTTGCTGCTTCACAGTCTCAAGCCATATATCGGGTGTTATGGCGTTACTTGCCGGGTATAGGATCGAACGAAGCTTTGTAGGATCAGTAATCGAAGGCAGGCTCTTAAAGAACTCAACACCACCACTGAAATCATTAATCGACAAACCGCTTATAGGTTCGAGCAGAATACCGCCTGGAACAGAAGCGGTAATAGATACGCTTAATGGTCCCAATTCAGAGAGCGCAAATCGTATATTAAATCCTCCGCCAACACCGGGGATCATGAAGCCACCTTCAACACCCATAAAGAAGATGCGATCAGCGATAGGTGTAGTGGAATCAGTCGATGGGATCATATTTCCATTGGAATCCACCCGTAGAATGCCACCGATCAACGAAGCCTGGATCGTACCACCAAAAGCATTCCCTTTTATACCCACTGCTATTGATGCAATGTCAATGATTGGGAATTTGCCGTCAGCCAGTAAACCTAGATCAATTTTAATGCCGTCGATCGCACCGGTAAACTCAAAAGGCAGACCATACAAGCCAGTTACGGCTGCAGATAACGTCAAAACAAAATTCGAAGGATCATTTTCGATATTAGGCCACTCAATACCAACTTCAGTGATTCGGATTGGCATCCAACTTGGCCACCCAACAGATGCACCAGTCAACGCATTGACATCAATAAAGACACCAAATCCTGCTCGTGTTTGGAAAGAGCCATCACCCAGGAAAGCAAAGTTACGCATTTCACCAGCTACCTGCAAAGGTCCTGCTGAAATGGTTGCTCCCAGAGATGTAAATGAAGCCACAACTTCATCGGATGCTGCATTCGTATTGATGTAGATGTTGCTACCAAAAACAGTAATAACGCTAGCAAATTTGAAGGAGAATTGGTCAGCTTTAAATTTGAAACCATCAGGTACACCAGCGGTGAATGTTAATGTGGCACGAACCGCTTCAAGGCCAACATCGGGTCCATCGGTTATGCTGAAAGAGAATGAGCTTCCAGGGAATAGTAACGCACTGTCAGCTGCTATGAATACTTCGCCATTGAACGCCAGGGTTTCGCCAAATGTGATCTGGAAATCGGATACACCAGCTTTTACACCGTTCAATTTCAATATAGTGCCAAAATTCAATTCACCTGTATATTGCAGCGCTGCACTACCCAATCCAAATCCATTTGCTCTAATACTCAACCCAGGAACGATTGTTCCATCTTTGCGGGTATACGGTTCCAAAGTACCTTTCAGGTTGATTGGGATGATGGTAATAGCCAGACTTTGAACTTTAACAATTTCCTGGTCTGCGGCGCCATTGGGATCATATTTCACATTGATGGACGTGCCAGTCACTGTCAAAGTGTTTGGTATTTCAACAAGCAAAGTTCCTACAGAGAAAGCGAACTTACCCGTGTCGCTGATATCAGGCATGGCAAACAGGTTTGCCATATCTAATGTCACAGCAATTTGAAATGCGCCTTTGATGCTGGTTAATTCACTCTTTATTCCGCTGGTTCCCTGGCTGGATCCAAAATTCAGGGATGCCTTATCAAGCCCAATTGCAACCATGACCAATAGTTGGGGGCCAATCAGTGTTCCATTTTCGTCTTTAAGCATCTTGAATTGGAAGTTTTCCAGACCGATTGATGGACCTTCCAGCGAAATTGGACCCAGTGGAATGGTCTTTGTGGTTGCTGCAGTACCGGCTACTACAGTGAAAGATTCTGTTTCAAGAACATTTGATTGGCCACTCTTATCTTCCCATGAACCAGCGATGAATTGAATCTTCACAATACCAGCTCGGAACAATCCGATCGTATTGCTGGGATCTTTATCGGTAAAGTAATATCTGAAAGTAGTAGACGCAATTTGTTCGACCTGGGCAATTACAGCGTCACCGACGCCAACACCAGTGATGGTAAATTCAGGTGCTTCGTCAGTGATCGATGCCAGATTCAAACCTAAACCAGAATAATCATTATAGATAATATCAATATATTTCTTGTTGTTAAGGACTGTAGCATCGATCTCACCAGCATTGATTGGATAATCGAGATTGGCATCAGGTTTACTGCCTGCAACAGGTGTGGTCGTGGGAAGAGACTGTTTGAAAATATCGACTGCTGTTCCGGTGTAATTGGGTGTCGGGCTTCCACCATCTATACCCATAAAGGTAAAGTTCGTCACACGCATATCGAGAAGTTTGAAGCCATCCACTTTGCTAATGCTGAATCGTGCTGCTGCAGCGATATTGAACATCTCTTCGCCACCAACACTGATTGACAGCGACATATCCGGGATATCCATCAAAACAGTTCCGTTAGCTTTGATCGTCGCAGATACAGAGCCCGATAATGTAAATATTCCTGTTACAGCCAGAGTGATACTTCCGCTGAAGATTTTGATATTTTCTGCTGTTGTAAATTTGACTGGAATATCACCGTTCTCGGTATGAACAACTTCATCCACTGTTCGACCGGTCTGGTTGATCTTAACACCCAATGAACCGCTGATCTGTAATCCATCGAGACCTACCAAAGTGGCAGTACCATCTGCACTCAATGCATAAGTGGATGCAGCAGTACCATTCTTATATAGAACCAGACCCAGGTCAGCATCGCTTACCTGAATACCAATCGCATCTGGAGTTCCAGCATCCACACCTAGGAAGATGGCAATATCAGTAGCACCGATCAATAATTTTGTTACTGTACCAGAAACCTGTTTTTCAAAACCAAAGTTTCCTGAAATGGCTACAAAATCCACAATCTGTAACATTGCACTGCCATAAATTCCCATAACATTGGCAGTCGTGGTGAAGTACACTGGAACAAAAGTATCGGGGCCAACTTGAATATCTTCGTGAACGATGGATCCTGAGTTATTTACTCGTACAGATAATGTGCCACTCAATTGAAGAATGTCTTCGAACCCAACCAGTTCGGCAGAACCCGTTGCATTCAAGGCATACTTATTGCCACCCGCTGCCTTGATCAAAACCATTCCAAAGCCAGCGTCTTTAATTCGTACACCCATTGTTCCGTCAGGTGATCCAAAGAAAGTGGAAATACCTGCAGCACCAATCAACATAGTTGAAGTGGTTTCTGTTGTTCTCTTCTCAAATCCAAAACTACCAGTAATTGAGACAAAGTCGGTGATATCAATGGTAATCGTGCCATAAGCACGCATTAGTTCGCCAGATTTTCCAGGCATGTCAAATGTAACAGTATCTTCTGGTCCTACAGTAACAATAAGTGGATTTGTTGAATAATCAATAATGGAATTATCTGCTGCTTTTTTGTTAATTTCGATTCCTAAACTTGAAACAGTTAATCCTAATCCTGTGAATCCAACAAAAGCAGCAGATTCAACATTTCCTTTTACGCTTGTCCATTTTCGTAAAGAACCACCAATTTCACTGAATAATGTTATAGCGAAATCAACATCCTGGAGTTGGAATCCCATTGCATCATCAGTTCCAGCACCAAAGCCAAAGAAAGCATCTACATTAGCAAGACCAATAGTAAGGAGATTAACAGATACAGTTGCACCAGTAGAAAGTTTTACGCTCTGCCCACTCTTCTTCTCCACCCCAAACGTACCACTCACACTCACAAACCCAAACAGGTCGATCGTCGCAATCCCCGTCACCTGCATGGTATTCCCATTCGCATCATCGATCG
>DAOUGQ010000015.1:0-41291 GCA_034429195.1 Anaerolineaceae bacterium | reverse complement strand
GCCCAATTGGATCAGACCCTACAGGAATGGAGAAATCGGCCGCTTGGAGCGATAACATACCTGTATCTGGATGCACGCTATGAGAAAGTGCGTGAAAACAGCCAAATTCGGGACGCTGCGGTCTTGATTGCCACCGGAATCACTCCCCAAGGCGAGCGGCAAGTCTTAGGGGTTTCTGTCTCTCTAAGCGAACAGGAAATCCACTGGAAAGACTTCTTGAAAAGCTTGAAAGATCGGGGGCTGAATGCAGTGAAACTGATTATCAGTGACAGTCATGAGGGCCTGGGAGCCGCGAGAAGAGCTGTTTTCGGGAGTGTTCCATGGCAGCGCTGCCAGTTCCATTTGCAGCAGAATGCGGGTTCCTACGTTCCCAGACAATCCATGAAAGCCGAAGTGGCTGCCGATATCCGGGCGATCTTCAATGCGTCGGATCGGAATGCTGCTGAAAAAGGCTTGCAAGCGGCCATCCAGAAATATGCGGTCTCTGCTCCTCGGCTTTCTGCCTGGATGGAAGAGAATCTGACAGAAGGATTTACCGTGTTTGATTTCCCACTGGAACATCGCAGGTCAATTCGCACAACGAATAGTTTGGAGCGTGTGAACAAAGAAATCAAGAGACGTACCCGAGTGGTTGGCGTTTTTCCGAATGAAGCGTCCTGTTTACGGTTGGTAACGGCGCTGTTGATGGAAACCAGCGAAGAATGGCAGATTGGGAAAAGGTATTGTTTTGCTTGATCTGTGGATTATTAAAGAAACATGGATATTTATGATTCAAATTTACAGAAAAAAGGTTGCGTAATCTTTACAGGAACAATTTCCCCCACCAGATGCTTTCTCAAGTGGGGGATTTCCCTATATCAACATGCTGACCGGAGTCTCGATATGCTTTGCCAGTTTTTGCAAAAACTGGGCAGCTTCTGCTCCATCTGTGATGCGGTGATCGGCTGAAAGCGTTGCCTTCATACGAATTCCCACCTGCACTACGCCATTTTTTACCACCGGCATTTCTCTGGCTGTTCCTACAGCCAGGATGGCTGATTCGGGCGGGTTGATGATGGCAACGAATTCTTCCACGTCGAACATGCCCAGGTTGCTGATAGAAAACGTCGAGCCTTCGATATCCTCCGGTTTCACCTTGCCCGAACGTACTCTGCCAGACATTTCTTTTACTTCAGAAGATATCAACCGCAGGGGTTTCTGATCTGCATCTTTCACCACCACCGTCAACAAACCACCTTCCACAGCTACAGCCACGCCCACATTTACAGGTCCTTTGTGGATGATGGAATTCTCCTGCAAAACCGAATTTAGGTTGGGGAATTGCCGTAAAGTCAGCGCTACTGCTTTTATAATGAAATCATTCACTGAAACTTTTTCATTCTCTGGCAGCATGGAATTGATCTGCGTGCGAAGAGCCATCAGTGCTTCCATATCAAATTCATGGGTAACATAGAATTGAGGGACTCTCTGGACGGATTCGACCATCCGTTTACCAATGGTAGCCCGCAGGCGGTTGATCGGGATGATCTTATCTGCGGGAATTTCTCCCAATGGATAGAGATGTATCGGAACTGTTGAAACACTTTGCTCTATTGCATTTGGCTGGTTAAGCAACTGCTCGATATCCTTTTTGACGATCCTTCCATCTGGTCCAGTTCCCCTGATTCCTTCAGCCGAAAGATTATTTTCGCGAATCATCCTCCGGGCAATTGGGCTGATCCGCAACATTTCTGGTTCAAGTGCCTTTTGCCCTGATGAACTGGCTGGTTTCACCAATGCAGCAGGTTGTCTCTCAGGTGAAGGTTTAGCTTCATTTTCCGCAGGATTTTCTGCAACTGGCAACTGGTTTTCATCCACCTTTTCACCTGGTGCCGCCACGATGGCAATGGGCTTTCCAACGGGCACAACCGTTCCCATCTCTACCAGATGGCGGTAAACCACACCTTCTGCACTGGATTGCACTTCTACGGTGGCTTTATCTGTCTCAATTTCTGCCAATACCGCGCCCTTTGAAATTGTTTCACCTTCTGCAATTACCCAGCGTACCAGAGTGCCTTCAGCCATATCAAAACCCAATTTTGGCATATTGATCACTTCAGCCATCAAAGCACCTCCTTCACTGCTGCAACGACACTATCCACATCCGGTATAGCCATTTGCTCCAGTACACGGTTATATGGCAAGGGAACTTCTTTTTGCGCCACTCTTCTGATTGGTGCATCCACATAATCAAACGCCTGTTCGTATATACGAGAAGATACCTCCGCCCCCACCCCGTATGAAGACCATCCTTCTTCTACGATTACTGCCCGGTTGGTCTTTTTAAAACTTTCTATCACTGGACCCATATCCAATGGACGCAAACTTCGCAGGTCGACAATCTCCGCATCTATTCCTACAACCGCAAGCTTTTCTGCAGCTTTAAGCGAAATTTCCAGCATTTTACTATAAGTCACAATGGTGACATCTTTCCCGGGTCGTTGAACAATCGATTTCCCAATTGGAACGGTATACTCACCATCGGGCACTTCTCCCCGACTTTGATACAACGTGGCGTGCTCGATGAACATTACCGGATCCTGCGAACGGATGGCAGCTTTCAACAACCCCTTCGCATCTGCGGGTGTTCCGGGTGATACTACCTTCAACCCAGGGAAATGTGCAAAAACGGCGTCGGGTGTCTGCGAGTGCGTGGCACCCAATTGGCGCCCGCCACCACCTACCGTGCGAATAACCAGGGGAAGTACCATCTGCCCACCAAACATATAATGCATTTTGGCAGCTTCATTCACAATATGATCCATCGCAACAAAAGCGAAATTGATCGTCATCAATTCTGCCACAGGTCGTAATCCTGTTAATGCTGCACCAATGGCAGATCCAACAATCGCACTTTCAGCAATGGGAGTATCACGTACCCGTTTTGCACCAAAGTGATCAAAGAATCCCTTTGTCACCGCATAAGTACCGCCCCATACACCCACTTCTTGCCCCATGATAAAAACATCGGGGTCTCGTTCCATTTCTTCCCACAGTGCCTGTGAGATTGCTTCGCGCATCGTGATTTTTGCCATAGTTCCTTCCCTTCTCTACGGCTCTACATAAACATTTTCATATAAAGTTTCCGGTGCTGGTTCCGGGCTTGATTCAGCAAATTCGACCGCCGCTTTTACTTCATCTTCAGCATTGTGAACTACTTTCTGCAGGTCAGCTTCGGTGGCAATTTTCTGTGCAAGAAGGTATTTGTGAAAGATCCCTATGGGATCATTTTCTTCCCAGGCTTGTACTTCTTCTTGTTTACGGTATCGCTCTGGGTCACCCATGGAATGCCCACGAAAGCGATATGTCTCGATTTCCAGAAGTTGAGGACCACTTCCATTCCGTACTTCATCAAAAACAGTCAGAGCTTTTTCGCGCACAGCCAACACATCCATTCCGTTCACCACATCATTCTTCATCCCATAACCGCATGCCCTCTGCCGGATTTCTGAAACAGCAGAAGCTCTTGCAATTGTGGTTCCCATGCCGTATTGGTTGTTTTCACATACCCAGACCACTGGCAGATTCCACACCTTCGATAAATTAAGTGCTTCATGGAAGAATCCGATATTAGTCGCTCCGTCACCAAACATACAGATGGTCACTGCTTTTCGTTCCTTGTAGGCATCCCCCAGCGCCAAACCAGCTGCCAGTGGAAGGTGCGCACCCACAATGGCATGCCCGCCCCAGAAGTTTTTCTTCACATCCGCCATGTGCATCGAGCCACCTTTCCCTTTGGAAACTCCAGTGGCTTTGCCTAGCAATTCTGCCATCACTTCATTGACAGATAAACCACAATTGATCGCAACACCGTGATCACGATATGCTGTGATCACCCTGTCTTCAGGTTTTCTGGCAGAAATCAATCCTGTACTGACAGCTTCCTGACCAATATATAGGTGCAGGAATCCGCCAATTTTTCCTTGTTGATACAGTTCTGCAGCCTGCTCTTCCAATCGCCGAATGACCACCATTTGACGATAGATTTCCAGGTATTCGCTCTTTTTCATATAAAAACCTCCAACTGGAAGCAATAAATACATTAGCATTTTAACATATTAATCTATATTATACCTTAATTGTCCGATTAAAAAAATATTTACAAATATCTGACTTCTTGACTCCATTTCCTGTATTTTCACCGTTGACTCTGCTTATAAAAAATGCTACTATCAATGAGACGTTAGACGTTTGTCATCTATTTGCTTTCCCTACCTGATTAGTCGTATAAGTTTTTGATTGATGATATATGGCACTCAAGAAGCCTGAATCGATCATTGACCAGATAAACCAGATCATCCGCAGCCGTATACAGCAGGGTATCTATCCCGCTGGCAGTCGCCTGCCTTCTGAATCCACGCTTGCAAAAGAGTTCAGTGTTTCGCGCACGAGCATTCGCAATGCCATGGATTCTCTGGTTAATGAAGGTGTGGTGATCCGCCGACATGGAGACGGAACCTTCATCAACAAACGATCGCTTCAATTCCGCACTCAACTGATGAACCTGTGGAGCTTCCCCCACCTCATTGAAGATAGCGGATATACCCCTTCAACGAAAATATTGACGACAGGCATGGTTCAAGCAACCGAAGAAATAGCTGCTGAGCTTGAGATTAATCCTGGATCATTCCTACTGGAAATTCAACGGCTCTTCTTCGCCGATAGTCATCCCGTCATTTTCTCAAGAAACTTCATACCTGCTTGTCTGATCAAACAGCAGCAAAATGATACAGACTATTCGCTCTCAATCTATGAATTCATGCATCAGTTTACGTTGGAAGAATTATGTTATTCGACCTCAGACATACGCAGCATTCTTGTCGATGAAGAATTATCAAAGATTTTTCAATTGAATATTGGCACTTCTTTGATCCGATTTCAAGATGTGTTCTTCAATCTGGCGAACATCCCCGTAGTTTTTGGCTTAAACATATACAACGATAAATTCTTGTCTTTGCGTCTGGTTCGCACTCGAGGATAGTACTCAGTCCCTTCTTTCTAGTGTGAGCCCGGGGCTATTCTTTGCAACGAAAGGGTAACCTGTCCAATGAAGGATAAATGGAATGTCAGAGAATTTCTCAACAAGACAGTCGATGCCCTGCTCCCTCTACTGGCAGTGCCCGCTGCATTACTTATCGGAGCATTTCTTTTGCTTATCTTCAAAGTTAATCCATTAGAAGCTTACTGGCAACTCCTCAAAGGTGCTTTTGGAGATGTCTCTGGCATCACCCAGACGCTGGTCAAAGCCACTCCCCTGTTGTTAGTTGGGTTGGGGGTTTGTATCGCTTTTCGTGGTGGAATTATCAACATCGGCGGCGAGGGGCAGTTCATTGCTGGTGCGTTGGCAGCTACCGCATTTTCCGTCGGTTTGCCCAATCTGCCTCGATTTATTATTCTCCCACTCTCGCTGCTTTGTGGGATATTGGCTGGCGGTCTTTGGGGTGGACTGCCGGGCATATTGAAATCACGGCTTGGAGTCAACGAGATACTCAGCACTGTAATGATGAATGCTATTGCCGTGCAGCTTTCGAACTTCCTCTTACGTGGACCCATGATCGATCCGGCGGAACTCGAAGCAGGCACCCAGATAGCCCAATCCGCCCTCCTTCCCAAAGCTGTCTGGTTGACAAAACTGGTGCCCCGCACCCTGCTGCATTCCGGAGCGATCATCGCTGTGATTCTAGCTGTTCTCGTATTCATCTTCTTGTGGAGAACCAGCATTGGATACCGTATTCGAGCTGTGGGATCCAACCCAGAGGCTGCTCGGTATGCAGGCATACCAGTACCTTTCTATCAGGCATTATCCCTTATCCTGGGGGGAGTATTTGCTGGTCTGGCTGGTGCGGTGGAGGTCACTGGCGTCTCACATCGCATGCTCGAAAACCTTTCCGCTGGTTATGGATTTTCCGGCATCGTAGCTGCCCTGTTTGGTAAACTGCATCCCTTGGGATCCATACCCGCCTCGATTTTATTTGGCGCATTGCTGGTCGGAGGGAACAAAATGCAACGTTCTATGCAGGTTCCTTCTGCTCTGATCGATACGATCCTGGGTTTGATCGTGCTGTTTGTAGTGAGTGCTGATATATGGTCTCGATATCGCGCAACAAGGAGGCAGTCACATGGCTGAGTTATTTACTCTTCCAGTTCTCTTTGGCATCATCTATTCTGGCATCCGTCTGGCAACACCTTACCTGTATGCCTCACTTGGTGAGACTTTTGCGCAGGCATCGGGTGTGCTTAACCTGGGGGTGGATGGGATCATGCTCATGGGTGCGTATACTGGTTTCTTTATTGGTATGAAGACTGGTTCAGTTTGGCTTGGATTGCTTGCAGCTGCGATCACCGGCATGTTGATGGGTTTATTGATGGCTTTCATCAGCATTACCCTTAAAGCCGAACAGGGCATCAGCGGGATTGGTTTACAATTGTTTGGTTTGGGGCTTTCCACTCTGCTCTTTAAGCTAACTATGGGAAGTGTGGAATCGATCAACGGATTTCAGGCAATAAAAATACCCTTGTTAGGAAGTATCCCTTACATTGGCGAGGCTTTTTTCAATCATAACCTTCTTGTGTATGGCGCATATTTGATGGTACCTATTTCGAACTTCGTATTGAATAGAACTACCCTTGGTTTGAAAATTCGGGCGGTCGGTCAGAACCCACAAGCTGCGGATTCCCTGGGAGTCAGTGTTACTGCTGTGCGGTATTTGACTGTCTCCTATGGTGGGTTGATGGCTGGAATTGCGGGTGCGTCCCTTTCTATCGCATTGATCAACCTCTTTCAAGAGAATATTACCAATGGAATGGGTTTTATTGCAGTAGCATTGGTTTATTTTGGCGGTTGGAAACCGACTGGTGTTTTAATTGGCTCGCTCATATTTAGTTTTGTCAATGCATTCCAG
This sequence comes from Anaerolineaceae bacterium, assembly GCA_034429195.1. GTDB lineage: Bacteria > Chloroflexota > Anaerolineae > Anaerolineales > Anaerolineaceae > UBA4782. The sequence goes on along the minus strand of DAOUGQ010000015.1, from coordinate 34,350 downwards.
TTGTGGATTCAGGTAAAAGGGATCAACATTCCTTCTGACTTTGCGGTCATGCTGCCATACATTCTTACCATCGCTGCTCTGGCATTTGCTGTGAAAAGAGTGGCAGCCCCTGCAGCATTGACAAAGATATTCGAACGAGGTGAAAACTAATGATCCATTGACAACCCTTTCGAAGGGGTGAAAGGAGGACAAGTTCTGGAGAAGAGGTGGAAGTCGTTTGATTTCAATCTTGCGTAATCAGACTAACCTGAATGGAGGAAAAATGAAAAAAGGATACCTGATCTTTGGTTTATTGATCATCGCTTTGGGGTTGGCGGGTTGTGCTACACCAACTGCAGCCCCGCCAATCGAAGTGACACGTATTGTCGCCGGTACTCCGGAAATCATTGTGGTCACCCCCACCACTGCAGTAGTAGAAGAAAAACCCTTCAAGGTTGCGGTGGTAATGCCCAGCTCCATTACGGATGCAGCTTTCAGCCAATCCATGTATGAAGGTTTGCTGGCAGTCCAGAAAGAAATGGGCGGTGAAACCAAGATGGAAATCGCCTATTCCGAAGGCATGTTCAAAGTCCCCGATGCAGCTGCTGCTATTCGTGACTATGCATCTCAGGGGTATGACCTAGTAATCGCACATGGTTCGCAGTATGGGTCATCTCTACAGCAGATCGCTCCTGAATTCCCTGAAACCAGTTTTGCCTGGGGTACCTCACTGGACACTTTCCAGGCGGATGGCATCAATAACGTTTTTGCCTATCAAGCAGAAGCCCAGGAAGGTGGATACGCCCTGGGGGTATTGGCTGCAGCCATGTCGAAATCCGGTGTGCTGGGAGTGTGCGGTCCGGTTGAAGCCGGTGACGCAAAACTTTATGTCGATGGTTTCAAAGCTGGCGCGCTGGTACAAAACCCCAATGCCAATGTCCAGGTCACCTATACCGGGTCATTCTCTGATGTAGCCCTTATGGCAAGCGCTGCTGAAACCCACATCGCAGCAGGAGCAGATGTGTTGACCGGTTCTTCACAATCTGTGGTAGGCGCAATTGGCATTGCTAAAGATAAAGGTGCTTACTGGTATGGTACCCAATGGGATCAAACCAACCTTGCACCCGAAACAGTCGTTGCCAGCCAGGTATATGACTGGACTGGCGTTATCAAAGATATGATTACCAGCCGAAAAGCAGGCGTGTTAGGGAACAAATCCTACACGTTGACTTTTAAGAATGAAGGGTTGATGATCCAATACAACCCAGCAATCGAAATCCCTGCCGAAGCCAAAGCGGCGGTGGATGCCGCCATCCAGGGAATTATGGATGGCACGATCGATCCTCTCAAGGGACCAGTAGAACAGTAACATGCATCAGAATCCGGATGGTCTGGTTTCAGACCATCCGGACCCAGCCAGAACAGCACTCGAGTAGGCTTTTGTGGCAGGGTTCATAACAGGAAGCAGGAAATTATGGAAAAAGATCACATGGCAAAAAATAAACATCGCCTTCAAACCATGAGCATGAACGGGATAGTAAAAAGATTCCCTGGAGTGCTGGCGAATGATCATGTAGATTTTGATGTCCATGCAGGTGAGATTCATGCTTTACTGGGGGAGAATGGCGCAGGGAAAAGCACTCTTATGCGTCAGCTTTACGGGTTGTATCGCCCTAATGAAGGCATAATAAAGATCAATAATGAAGAAGTCACATTTCGTTCACCACAGGATGCGATTGCTGCCGGGATCGGGATGATCCATCAACATTTTATGCTGGTGCCCTCCTTATCAGTAGTGGAAAATGTCGCTTTGGGGTTAAAGTCTAGCCGTGGTCCTATTCTTGATCTCGACAGGGTTGAAAAACGCCTGCAGGAGATAAGCGAAAAATATCGCTTGAAAGTGGATACCCATGCTTTTGTCTGGCAACTTGCTGTAGGCGAGCAGCAACGTGTCGAAATTCTGAAAGCCCTGTATCGGGGTGCAGACCTGCTCATACTGGACGAACCTACCGCTGTTCTCACCCCGCAGGAGGTGGATGAGCTGTTCATCACCCTGCAGCAGATGGCAGAGGATGGACACGCTCTGATCTTTATCTCTCACAAACTGCATGAAGTATTAAAGATCAGTAGCCGCATCACCGTATTGCGCGATGGAAAGGTGGTTGGATCAGTCAAAAATGAAGGAGTGACCAGAGCAGAACTGGCGCAGATGATGGTTGGCAGACCCGTGATCCTTCAATACAAGAAAGCAGAAGTTAAACCCGGTGAAGTCCGTTTAAAGGTAGAAAACCTGACTGTTGCAGGTGACCGAGGTACAGATGCCTTGAAATCTATCTCTTTTGAATTACACTCTGGTGAGATTCTCGGGCTGGCTGGTGTTTCAGGAAACGGGCAGCGCGAACTTGCGGAAGCACTGGCGGGGATGCGACCAATACGCCAGGGAAAGGTCATGCTGATGGGAAAAGACGTCACAAACGCATCACCTAACCAGCACATCATGGCTGGTCAATCCTACATCCCTGAAGAGCGGATGAAAGAAGGAGCCATCAAGGACTTTTCTGTATCGGACAATGTCATTCTCGAAGACAATAACCGGCCCCCCTATGCACGTGCCACCTTCTTGAATTTCAAAATGATCGATAAGAAGACCACAGAGCTTGTAGAAGAATACAACGTCAAGACACCCTCTAACACCACACCATTGAAGAACCTGTCAGGGGGAAATATTCAGAAGCTGATCCTTGCACGCGAGCTTTCACGCAAACCCGGGGTGTTGATCGCTGCCCAACCCACACGTGGGGTGGATATCGGTGCCAGTGAGTATATCCATCAATGCCTGCTCAAGCAGCGCAGTGCAGGTACCGCTACTCTGTTGATTTCTGAAGATCTGGATGAAATACGGGCATTGTCTGACCGGATCGCGGTGATCTATGAAGGGGAGATCGTTGGCATCGTGGATTGCGCCACCACCACCGTGGAAGAACTTGGGTTGATGATGGCTGGTATCCGTCCGACTGCAACTGAAGCACAGACTGAAACTGCATAGCAAATCTTAAAATCGTTTCACTATCAATAAAAGGGATTATCCTTATCCCATAATTCGGGATATAATTCCAAAAGGTGAAAAACCATTGCTATTGCTTCATAAAAAAAGCGCGTACGGGCATATTCTTGACAGCAGCGAAATACATCGAGAGTTTTGACCTGCAAATATTTCAAACCTTCCTTTCGCAGTAACTCTTCTGAAGTTGCCAGCAACTGTCTTCCGACAGCTTTATAAAGAGCAAGAACTTAAAAGAAAGAGGAGCAATCATCCGATTGCTCCTCCAGGTTTTTATATGAACATCTTACTTCTTCGCATATTTCAAAGCGTACTTGGCAGCTGCCAGGCGAGCAACAGGTACACGGAAGGGAGAGCAGCTCACATAGTTGTTTCCAACCAGGTGGCAGAACTCGATGGATTCTGGATCACCACCATGCTCACCGCAAATACCTACTTCGAGGCTGGGGCGTGCTTTGCGTCCTTCGCTGACTGCCATTTCCATCAGTTTGCCAACACCACCACGATCCAATGTCTGGAAGGGGTTTTTCGGCAGAATTTTTTCTTCAATATATTTCACAAGGAAGTTACGTTCAGCGTCGTCACGGCTGTATCCAAAGGTCATCTGCGTCAGGTCGTTGGTGCCAAAGGAGAAGAATTCTGCGCGACTGGCGATCTCACCAGCGGTAACTGCTGCGCGTGGGATCTCGATCATGGTGCCAAATTTATATCCGAATTTCACCTTCTTTTCTTCCATAACCTGAGCAGCTATTCTTTCCAGACGAGGTTGGATCCAATCCAACTCACCAACAGTGCCAGTAAGGGGGATCATGACTTCTGGCTTGGCTTTGATACCACGCAGAGTACAATCAGCGGCTGCTTCAAAGATGGCACGAACCTGCATCTCGACGATTTCAGGCATATAAATACTCAGGCGGACACCGCGTAAGCCCATCATCGGGTTGGATTCATGCAATCCACGAATGGCTGCAAGCATCTTCTCTTTTTCAGCCAGACCCTTTGTTTCACCTTTCGTGCGCATGGTCACGATCTCTTCAAAGAGTTTTTCTTCATCAGGCATGAACTCATGCAATGGTGGGTCGATCAGGCGTATGATTACAGGATAACCATCCATCGCTTCGAACAAACCGTCAAAATCCTGTCGCTGGTAAGGCAACAAAATATCCAGAGCGGCTTTTCGTTCTTCATGGGTTTCAGCCAGGATCATTTTCTGAACAGTTGGCAGGCGTACGGGTTCGAAGAACATGTGCTCAGTACGGCACAAGCCAATACCCCGGGCGCCATACGCACGAGCACGACGGGCATCCTTTGGATAATCAGCATTTGCCCATACCTGTAAACCAGTAGTGGGTGAACCATTAACACTTTCGCGGATTCCCTCACGGTCAACAACTTCATCCGCCCAGGTGAGCAGGGTCATCAGTTCTTTTTGCTCTTCAAGAGAGGGGCTGGTCAGTGGAACCTTGCCAAGGAAAACTTCACCGGTACCACCATCAACAGTGATCCATTCGCCTTCTTTGACCTCTTTGCCATTCGAGGTCATAATGCGTTTGTTCATGTCGATTTTCACCATGGAAGCGCCTACAACACAAGGTACCCCAAACTGTCGGGCAACCACTGCTGCATGAGAGGTGGCACCACCTTCACTGGTGAGAATACCTTTGGCAGCAAGCATGCCATGAACATCATCTGGCTTGGTAAACGGGCGTACCATGATGACATCCTGTTTTTCTTCTTTTGCCATCTTTTCAGCTTTATCAGCGTCAAAGTACACCTGACCAACTGCAGCACCTGGTGATGCATTCACACCAGAGGCAAAGAAGCGACCTTCTTTGTGTGCTTTCTTCAAATCTTCTGCATTGAACTGTGGATGAAGCAGTGTGTTAACATCGTCAGGGCTGACACGTTCGATTGCTTGCTCTTTTGTGATCATGCCCTCATTGACCATTTCAACCGCGATACGCACAGATGCGGCTGCGGTGCGTTTACCATTGCGGGTCTGCAACATCCACAAACGACCATGCTCGATGGTGAATTCCACATCCTGCATATCTTTATAATGATTCTCGAGCTTTGAAACAATATCGAGGAACTGTTTATAAGCTTCTGGTAATGGCCCACCAAGTGTCTCGATCTTTTCGGTGTTACGGATACCAGCAACAACATCCTCGCCCTGTGCGTTCAACAGATAATCGCCGTACAGTTTTCGTTCACCGGTTGCCGGGTTACGTGTAAAGGCAACACCAGTACCTGAATCCCAACCCATGTTGCCGAAGACCATGGTCACAATATTAACTGCGGTGCCAAGATCATCTGGAATTTTTGTTGCACGGCGATAATCAATTGCGCGTTTCCCCATCCATGAGCGGAAGACGGCTTCGGTTGCCAGTTCTAGTTGTTTAAAAGGATCCTGAGGGAAATCAAATCCTTTTTCTTTTTTAACAACAGCCTTGAATTTCTCAGTCAACTCCTTTAATGCGGCTGCATCCAGGTCGGTGTCAGCCTTGGCACCTTTAGCTTCCTTAAAAGCATCGAGAACTTCTTCAAAAGCCTCATCTGGAATCTCGAGTACCACAGAACCAAACATTTGGATCAGGCGACGGTATGAGTCATACACAAACCGTTCATTTTGAGTCAGAGCAACCATACCACGTGCAGTTTCATCATTGAGCCCAATATTGAGCACGGTATCCATCATGCCAGGCATGGAGAATTTTGCTCCAGAACGGCAGGAAACAAGCAGAGGATTCTTGGCATCGCCAAATTTCTTCCCTGCTTCTTTTTCTACTGCCTTGAGTGCAGTCATCATCTGATCCCACTGTCCTTCTGGGAATTTTGAACCAGCAGCAGTGTATGCGTTGCATGCTTCAGTGGTTACGGTGAAACCAGGGGGAACTGGCACGCCAATGCGTGTCATCTCGGCCAGGTTTGCGCCTTTGCCGCCCAATAAGCCACGAACATTATCCCAATTGCCACCAACATATTTTTCGGCCTGGTCTAATTCGCTAAAGAGATATACCCATTTCTTTGTCACAGTACAACCTCCTGTATAATGCTAAATCTCCACGGGGGGAGTAATTTTTTGCCAAAACTAGAGCATTTTACCATAGATTGAGTTCATCTTGTTAGGACAACCTTCATTCACAAATAGAACAAATGATGTGACTTTATTAAAGTGGTTCACCCGCTATGTGATTGATTATACATTTCATGCATCGTTGAAAGATTTCCTTTTTGTTGTTGCCTTTTTACCACTACGAGTAAAGTGAAACGCCCTCTATTTAGGTGTTAGCTTCATCCTCAAAAACCAGGGTACGCAATTACATTTCTTCATCAACACAAGTACATTGTGAGAAGTAAGCGGGTTGCCATTTCATTACAATATCCCCGATGCCATACCCGCGGAGCAAGGTGAATTGTAAAGGAAATCGGTAAAGAGAAAAACTCCTTACATGTGCGGTTATGTTGATAAACCTTTCCTGACAAACAACTCACCTTGAGGTAATAGTATTGATGTCAAGACTTTACGGTGAGAGTATTTGGTTGAACAAAAACATTGGATTGGTTTTTTTTTGGACTTAAGCATAGAATAAAGCAAGGCTTACCGCGTTCTATTTTCGTGTTGGTATATTATTTATTACAAAGATAAGGAGAATAACGGAATGAGAGAATATCCGAGAACAGAAAAATACGATAATAATTGGGTTAGTGAAAATTGGATGGGACCTAATCCACTGTGGCTGCTTGAGGAATTGTGTGAACACATAGAATTAAAACCTGGCATGAAGGTACTTGATATGGGTTGTGGAAAAGGACTTACATCAGTATTTCTTGCAAGAGAATTTGGCGTAACAGTATTTGCCAACGACTTGTGGATTAGCGCAACAGAGAACCTCAAGCGCTTTGAAGAAGCTGGTGTAGCGGAACTGGTGTATCCCATCCATGCGGAAGCCCATGCCCTGCCTTATGCTGAAGGATTTTTCGACGCTGCAATTTCAATAGACAGCTACCAATATTTTGGAGCAGATGAAATGTATTTTCCCTGCACATACTCAAAGTTGGTAAAAAACGGGGGGCAATTTGGCATTGTGATTCCAGGTTTGACAAGGGAATTTGATAAAGGCTATCCTGATACGCTTAAAAAACATTGGGAAGGAGAAATGTTCAGCTTTCACAGCAAGAATTGGTGGCGGCACCTTTGGGAAAAGACCGAAATTGTCGAAATCACCGCTTGTTATGAAATTGAGGAACCTAAAGAAATATGGCGACCGTGGGCAAAATGGGCACAGGATAATCTCAGTTTTAACGATGTGGAATTTTTAAATTCAGACACCAATAATGACATTGCACTAATTGTCATGAGTGCTGTTAAACATCAAATTACTTCGGTGGAATAACCAGACCTGAACTGTTTTTGTAAAAAAGTTGACCCGTTTCCGAGAATTCCGACCATCATTAATGTCATTTCGAGCGACAATAAAAAACAATTGCACCTGAAACCTTACAATAAAACTAATAATTTAATTAATATTTCCTGCTCATCCTTGACATATCTCTGTTCGATGGTAACATAATCGGCATGTTTGCTACTCTGGTTCAATACTTGATGGATATGGGCTTATGGTTGATGCCCCGGCGATGGAGTTCGTCTCTAGTGCCGGTTTACCAGACTTGCAAATAGATAGAAACGAACCCATCGCCTTTTCAAAGAAGTTGGATGCTGCGGTGGGTTATTAGATAAATAACTCAATTCTGAACGATTATGCCGCCAGTCATCCTGGCGGATTTTTCTTTAAATAACCATAGCTCATTGGAGAAAACCATGAAAAACATAGACTTGAAGCAAATCAAAAATAATAAAAAAACACCTCTTACTTCAATAGCGATCCTCGTGGTCGTTCTTACTCTTCTTCTGACTGCATGTGCTGTAAAGACTACACCCGACGCAGAGACTGAAAAGATCACTGTCAAAATTGGTGTTTCACCAGTTCCTCACGGCGATATCATTAAATTCATTCAAGAAAACCTTGCAGATGAAGCCGGGTTACAGATTGAAATCGTCGAATTTACTGATTATATTCAGCCAAACCTGGCTCTGGCTGATGGCCAAATCGATGCGAACTTCTTCCAACATGTTCCCTACCTGGATGATTTCAATAAAGAACATAACCTGAACCTTGTCCCGATTGCCTCAGTACATATCGAACCTTTGGGGATCTATTCTAGCAAGATCAAAACACTGGATGAAATTGACAATGGCGCAGTTGTAGGTATCCCAAATGATGCCACCAATGGCGGACGTGCCTTACACTTGCTGGCAGAGAATGGTCTCATAACACTGAAAGATGGTGTAGGCTATGCTGCCACTGTGGCAGATATCACGGATAATCCAAAGAATCTCGAAATTGTAGAGTTGGAAGCTGCCCAGTTGGTTCGCTCACTAGAAGATACAACCATCTCTGTGATTAACGGAAATTACGCTTTGCAGGGTGGATTAACTCCCGCAACGGACGCTTTGGCACTGGAAAGCGGTGAGGATAATCCTTATGCCAACGTATTGGTAGTCAACCAGGGGCATGAGAATGACGAAAGGATCAAAATCCTGGTCAAATTGATCACCTCTCCTGAAATGAAAAAATTTATCGAAGACACTTATAACGGTTCTGTCATCCCTGCGTTCTAGCAATTCATATCCATTTGCCTGGGATCATTCATGAGAAAATCCAGCAGAATGATCCCGGGTGATATCAAAAAGGTTCAACAGTATGATAGCCATAAAAAATGTACGAAAAGTTTTTGGAGAAGGTCAGAATCAGCTTCACGCGTTGGATGATGTGACCCTGACTGTCGAGCGGGGTGAAATTTTCGGTGTGGTGGGTCCCAGTGGTGCTGGTAAAAGCACCCTTATTCGATGTGTTAATATGCTCGAAAAGCCCACCTCAGGTTCCATTAAAGTTAATGGCATTGAAATGACCACCCTTACCAACCAGGAACTACGAAAAGCCCGGCAGCGCATGGGGATGATCTTTCAGCATTTTAACCTGCTCTCTTCACGTACTGTTGCTGAGAATGTGGCTTTCCCATTAGAAATTGCTGGCTATGATAAACCGGTCCTTGAAAAACGGGTAAAAGAATTACTTGAGCTGGTGGATCTTTCAGAAAAAATTTCTGCATATCCTGCCCAGCTCTCTGGTGGTCAAAAACAACGTGTCGGAATTGCGCGCGCCCTGGCAACCAGGCCAGATATATTGTTATCCGATGAGGCAACATCTGCACTGGATCCCCAAACAACTATTTCCATTCTTAATTTACTCAAAGAGTTAAACCGTACACTGGGGTTGACCATTTTGCTCATCACCCATGAGATGGAAGTTGTCAGGCAGATTTGTGATCGGGTGGCAGTTCTAAAAAATGGCAAAATCCTGGAATTGGGCACCTTGAATGAACTGGTTGCTCAACCAGGTAGTTATATCGCAAAGTCTCTTTTCCCCTCTGAAGAAACAATGCTTGTGCATCCGGGTGCTGTTGGTGTTACCATTTATTTCGTCGGTGATGCAGCCGACCAGCCCATCATTGCAAGCCTGGTGAGGAAATTTGATCTTGATGTCAACATCCTGGGTGGCAGTATTCAAAATGTAGGCAATAACCGCATTGGCAGGCTGCAAGTTGAAATGATAGGTCATCAAACCTCACAGGCTTTAGATTATCTTCGCAATCTTGGTTTACGGTTGGAGGTGATCTAATGGATATTTCTATAATGATCCCTTCCCTTGCACAAGCTGCCATCGATACGATCTATATGGTAGGATTTGCAACAATATTTACAATCATTTTTGGTCTTCCTCTTGGGATTCTTCTTGTTATCACTGATAAGAATGGTTTGGCACCATTGCCTTTCCTCAACAAAACCATTGGCACAATCGTTAATATGGCACGTTCGCTGCCGTTCATCATCCTGCTGGTACTGGTCATCCCATTTACCCGGCTGGTAATTGGTACAACCATTGGCGCTACTGCTGCCATTGTGCCACTCTCTCTAGCAGCGATACCTTTCTTTGCACGAATTGCTGAAACTTCTTTACGTGAAGTAGACAAGGGATTGATCGAAGCAGCACAAGCTATGGGATGTACTATCTGTCAAATCATCTTTAAAGTATTGATCCCTGAATCCATCTCGTCACTTGTCCTGGGTGTTGCGCTCACCATCATCAGCCTGATCGGCTATTCAGCTATGGCTGGTGCCATTGGTGGTGGCGGGTTGGGTGATCTCGCGATCCGCTATGGATACCAGCGCTATGAAACAGAGGTGATGATAGCAACCGTGATTCTATTGATCGCCATCGTTCAAGTCATTCAGTTATTGGGAGACAGAATGGCACAAAAAATGGCCAGACGTTGATCTCAATGGATTTTGCATCATACTTCTATCAAAGATTTGTAAAGAACCTGAAAGGTTCAGAATGGCAACTTTCCATGATAATGGAGGTAATCCAATATCATGGAGGGATGTATGAAATTTCTGGTCATCAATGATGATCCAGGTTTACCAAATATCATTAAACAGGTGCAGGCTGATATACCCTTATCTGTCATCTATGCCAGCTCAAGTCGTGAAGGAATAACATTGGCTCGCCAGCAGCAGCCAAACTTAATCCTGATCAGTTACACATTGGATGAAATGACCGGCATCGAAGTCTGTGCAGTTATCCGGCAATTCTGTAGCGCTCCTATCTTCATAATTTCTGCGCTGGATGATCCCAGTACCATGATTACTGCCCTCGATGCTGGAGCAGATGATTATCTTGTTAAGCCGGTAAGTGCACGGGTCTTGGAAGCCAAGATCCATGCCGCAATCCGGAGGTTTGTTACCCATCCATTAACACCTTATAGTATTCCTTCGTAAATGCTTCTGTTGTGACTCTTTTTAATAAGGATTGATCAAGTATCTGGTTTATTACTGACTCTGCCATTTCAAAAACACCATTTACATTTTCTGGCTAAAGAATATATAGCCATAGGAGCTTAAATCATGCAAACTTGCAGCCGTTGTAACACACAGACCCCTGATGAAGCCCTGATCTGCCCCTCCTGTCACGCTGAGATGGCAACAAATTCAACACGTGCAGTCGCATTAATGCGACTGAAAGCCAATCCCAGGGTAAAAAAGATCCGCATAGCAGTCAGTCTGGATGCCTGCCCTGCCTGCCAACAGTTACAGAAGGCTTATGATAAAGATGAAGTACCTGATCTACCTGTCAAAGGGTGCTCACACCAGAATGGCTGTCGTTGTTTTTATGAACCAATCCTGGATGAAATTTATCCATAAACATTATTATTTGATTTAGTAAAAATTTGGTATTTAACGTAGTTGGTTTTTTAGCAGCCACGCTTTAGCATCATCTATAGTGCTGATCGATCCGCAAACCTGTTGTTCACGGATGGATTCGAGCAGTGAGCCAATTTCTGGCCCTGGTTTCAGATGCAATAGTTTCATCAACTCTCTGCCGTTCAGTAAGCGAGGGGGATCAACCAGCTCTTGACGCTTTTCATACCAGGCTTCCATGAGAGTTCGAGCAGCTTTTAATTCCTTCATCCAATATTCAAGGGGAGGCTGCTGCCTGTATTTTCCAAGAGTGTCTGCTAACCCTATCAAACAGATGTCCAAAACGACATCCTCATACTGGCGAAATAGGTGATAGATATCCAACGGTGTTGATCCAATTTTACCTTCCACCATTTGATGGATGATTTGATGCCCATTAACACAATTTGCTATGCGCAAGATTTCTGCGGTACTGAATTTCAAACGGCTGCATATCCGCTCTGCAACACATTTTCCTGCTTCTGCATGACCGGAATATTGAGAGTACCCATCATCATCTACTTTAACCACTTGAGATTTACCAACATCATGCAGCAAAGTACTCAAGAATAGTAGTCCACGTTGAGATCTTTCTTGAACCAAAGAATTATTTAATAATTCCTCAAGTTGAAACCGATATCGCCCTAAAACCTGCACTGCACTGCCCAGGATCAGATTGGATGCAGCATCAGTACGATATGTACCTACCAGAACCTCGAGCAAAGATTGCATCCCTTTCGTTACACCCAGGGTATGTTCCCATGCATTCAGCGGGTCTGGATATGGTTGGTGCAATCCTTGTAAGTCAACTAATTCTGGGAGGATCACTGAAAGAATGCCACAAACTTCCAGAACGCGGATAGCTGCAGTTTCTTGTCTGCATGTGAATATCTTGAAAAGCTCATCCCTTACTCGTTCTGATGAAATTGCTTGCAATTTAAATACTGCATCTTTAAGGAGAGTCAATGTCTGAGGTTCGATCCGGAAGCCCAAATCAGCTGCAAAACGAACAGCACGTACAGTCCTGACAGGATCTTCAAGAAATGAGCTATCAGAGCATATCCGGATGACCTTCTTTTGTAGATCCACCCATCCGTTGCAAGGATCCAATAATTCTTCAGGTTTCCAGACAGGAACTGCCATCGCATTAATCGTAAAATCACGATGGTTCAGGTCTTCTTCAACTGTCAAAGCACGCGGTGCTGCAAAATCAATCACCATAGGATTATCATGCCAGGTGATCTGAACCCGCCAGGTGTGTCTTTCTTCATCCAATAAAAAACAGGAGCCCTGGTATGTATTGGCTGTTACCCTGGCTATTCTTTTTGTATCCCCCTGTACAACCAGATCGATATCATGAATGGGTCTTCTCAACCATGCATCGCGAACGCAACCACCAACCAGAAAAATTCCTTCTTCATGTTGAATAGATTCAGGTAAGACATCCACCAATGCTCGAATATTTTCCTGAAAGAGGGTTGTATTCATGATAGAGTAAATTTTCTCTTTTGAAAATAAAGTCGCTTACTCCGCCTGGTATTTAGTAAGGTCTACCACTCCAATGAATGGCAGATTCCGGTAATATTCATCAATATCCAATCCATAGCCAAAGACAAATTTGTTCGAGATTATAAATCCGCGATATTTGATCGGGATTGGTACTTCACGTCGTTCAGCTTTATCCAACAGAGTGCAAATCGCCAGGCTCTTTGGATGCCTGGTGGAGAGCAATTCCATTACAGATGCCAGGGTATGCCCGCTGTCTACAATATCTTCAACGATCAATACATCCCATTCACTGATATCAATATTCAAGTCGAGGGTGATGCGGACATTCCCTCCAGATTCACGTTTACCCACCCCATAACTTGATACTGCCATGAACTCAATCGCGTGAGGTATGGTGATTGAACGCATGAGGTCAGTGAGAAACATCACCCCGCCCCGCAGGATACAAACCAGAAGCAGATTTCCACCCGCGTAATCTTTGCTGATCGCAGCGCCTAGTTCAGCAATTCGTTTTTGTAGAGATTCTGGATCGACTAAAACTTCCAATAAGAAATCTTTATAATCTCTCATCTTTTCTCCTACGAACGGGGAACTTCATGGTGTTTCCGGCAACGTGCTTCGTACATTTCTGCAGCTCCTACTACTACTATAGGTTCATCATATCGGGCTGGTCTTCCATTAACCAATCGCTGTGTTCGAGAGGCTGGCTCACCGCAAACCATACAAATCGCATGAAGCTTTTGTACGTTTTCAGCTATAGCCATCAACGTTGGCATAGATCCAAAAGGTTCTCCTCGAAAATTGGTATCCAAACCAGCCACAATTACACGAATACCTCTATCTGCCAGTGTCTGAACAACCGTGACGATTTCTTCATCAAGAAATTGAGCTTCATCGATTCCAACTACGGTGGTCTCTTTATTCAGCTTTTCCAGAATTTCGGATGCATTTTTTACCGGGATGGCATCAAACGCCATTCCCGCATGGGAAGTCACTTTCACACCGCTATCATAACGAACATCAATCGCTGGCTTGAAAACCTGAACAATCTGGCGGGCAATCACCGCTCTGCGTAATAAGCGGATCAATTCCTCCGTCTTCCCACAAAACATGGAACCACACACAACATCGATTGAACCGGTATGATGCTTCACAAAAAAACCTCCAAATGGAATTATCAGGATTGTACACGAAAATACTACCTTTAAACAACAGAGACGCAGTAAATCTGCGTCCCTGATGGTTTTTTAAGAATAAACTTTATGCAGTTGGTTCAGGTACATCGTACCCTAATTGGCGCATTCGCTTTTTCATGTCGATCAAACTCTTACGCCCAAAACCACTGATCTCCAGCAAACTCTGTTCACCTTCTGCGAGTTTCGCTAAAGCTTCACCAACATTGGTAATACCAGCTTTGGCGAGAGCTTCGGTTGGGCGAGCTCCTAATTCCAACTCGGCGATCGGGCGAGCAGGAGAAGTTCGTTCTGCCAGGCGATTTTTTGCATCTTCTACATATTCCTGGCGAGCCTGCAGACGGCGGTAGAAGCGGTCAACCTGACCTTCCACATCCAGCAAGCGCTGCTGTTGACCTGTAAAGAATGGGTGACATTTTGAACAAACTTCGGTTTGAATTCTCTGTTTGGTTGATCCAGTAGTCCATGTATTCCCACAGGCGCAGGTAACTACTGCATCAGGATAATATGTCGGGTGAATGCCCTTCTTCATAATAATTTCCTTTCTGCGATCACAACCTCCGTATTTGAAATCGTCGCATACGGTGCTGTGAAATTGAATTACTCGGCTTTCACCGGTTCAATGCTGATCAATTTCCGGCCATCTGGCAAAGTAACAAACACTACCTGTCCATCTGCGGTAGCGAAAAGGGTATCGTCTTTTCCTCTGCCTACATTTTCGCCGGGTTTGATGTGGGTACCACGTTGGCGTACCAGGATATTGCCTGAAAGAACAAATTCACCGCCAAATCGTTTGATACCCAGCCGCTGTGCATTGCTATCGCGGCCATTACGACTGGAACCACCACCTTTTTTATGAGCCATTTTTCCTACTCCTTACCAATGGTTTCAACAATTAAACGGGTGTATTGCTGGCGATGTCCGGTTTTGACACGAATGCGTTTTTTAGGACGATATCGGAACACATCAATTTTCTCACCCTTGATGTGGTTTTCCACTTTTGTGGAAACGCGCACACCCTTTACCAACGGGGTACCCACAGAAACATTGCCATCTTCAACCAGGAGTAATACCTGATCCAAAATGACCTCATCTCCGGGTTCAACCGAAAGAAGATCAACTTCAATCGCCCCGCCTTCAACGGCTTTGTACTGCTTTCCGCCGCTTTCGACTATTGCGTATTTCATGGTTTTCCTCTCCAATCTTCACTTCACCGTAACTCATGCGTGATATTGAGCCGCCTGTTTACGGGGAAGCTTGGCATGCAATCTACTGCCCCAGCATGGCTGCCAGGGCAGACGAATAAGTATTATAAGGCGCGCTTGCTCGTATGTCAACGGATTCGGGAGGAAATTGCACTACTTGACTCAAAAGCCAGAAAAGCGGATAATGATTTATCTGCATTTTCAGCTTCCCCTAAAGTATCGTGGAGTTGAAGGTGAACGATCGATCTGAAGAAGAAATCCATCAGATTGTTCATAAGGTGCTCGATCAATATTCAGGGCTCCTGACTGGCAATTTGGCTGGAATCGAAAATCCTCATAAATCTGAAACAGTATTATCCCCGAATAATCAAAATGTATCAATACCAAAAGTGATTGCAATAGGTGCAGATCACGGCGGTTTTGAATTAAAAGAAATCCTCAAACCAGATCTGGTAGCCCTGGGATACTCAATAATTGATGTTGGAACAAACAGCAAGGATTCGGTAGATTATCCTGATTTCGCTTTTGAGGTTGCAAAACTGGTTAGCACTGGAAAAGCCTGGCGGGGCATCATGATAGATGGAGCAGGTATTGGAAGCTGCATTGTTGCTAATAAAGTTCCAGGCATACGAGCTGGTATGGCATATGACTATTCCTCTGCGGTGAATAGCAGGGAACATAATGATACCAACGTACTCACATTAGGTGCCGGTTTGATCGGAATAAATCTTGCTAAACAAATAGTTAAGGTGTGGTTATCAACGGTTTTTGGTGGTGCAAGGCATCAGCGCCGCGTGGATAAAATCATGACGGTAGAAAGAATGTACTCAAAGTAGAGGTGAAATGGAACCCGATGCAAAAACGGTTGAACAACTGGTTGAAATTATCACTCATGAAGTGCTGGTTGCTATTGCAGAGCAAAGGCAACGTACTTTAATTCCAGAAGGCATACAATGCACGATGAATTGTTCCGAAGGGTTATGTGTAAAAACCTGCTTTGATCAAACAGGTAAAGTTATAAGTGCCGGGGCAGAACGACTCTCATCAACCCTGGGAGGTATCCCTAAAGACCTGGAACTTGCTAAAATGATCGATCATACTCTTCTTAAGCCTGACGCCACCCCCGACCAGATCGCCCAACTCTGTTTTGAGGCTCGTAAATATAGCTTTGCCTCTGTATGCGTCAACCCGGTGTGGGTTTCACTTTGTGCTCAACTACTTAAAGGATCACCGGTCAAGGTTTGCAGTGTGATCGGTTTCCCCCTGGGTGCAACTGCATCAGAAGTAAAAATATATGAAACGCAAAATGCGATCGATCACGGAGCAAGCGAGATCGATATGGTTATCAACGTCGGTGCATTGAAAGCTAGAGACCTGGAACTGGTTGCGAAAGATATTCATGGTGTGGTAAATGTGGCACATTCACAGGGTGCGATCGTAAAAGTCATTCTCGAAACGGTACTCTTGACTGACGAAGAAAAAACTATCGCCTGTATGATCTCGAAAGAAGTCGGAGCAGACTTTGTCAAAACATCTACCGGATTTGCCAGTGGTGGTGCAACTGTTCATGATGTTGCTTTGATGCGCCGTGTGGTTGGTCCAGAAATGGGTGTAAAAGCAGCAGGCGGTGTGCGCACATATGAAGATGCAGAAAACATGATCAAAGCAGGCGCTACACGTATTGGCGCTAGTGCCGGAGTGAAAATCATTCAAGGCCCAGGAACTGAAAAACCTGCCACCACAGGTTCGACCGGACCAGTAAAAACCTATTAACGAAAAGGATTCCCATGCTGATTGCGAAAGTAATTGGAACAACCGTTTCAACGATAAAAGATGAAAAGCTAAACGGACGAAAATTACTCATCGTCCGGCAGACAGACGAACGAGGAAATGCAGTAGGGAAACCCTATGTTGCTGTTGATACTGTTGATGCAGGGATAGGAGATCTGGTATTGACTTGTGCAGGCTCATCAGCCCGCCAAACAGGTATCACCAAAGACACACCGGTAGACGCAGTGATCATGGCGATTATTGATTCATTAGAAGTAGAAGGAGAAGTAGTTTTTCGAAAATCATAAGGACAGGCAATTCTTATTGTAATAAGGATTGTGATGATGGACCAGGATCTTTCTTCTATTCAAGAAGCACGAGATACGGTCTCAAGAGCATCTGAAGCCTGGAAACTTTGGGCTCATGCATCGCAGGCTGATGTTGACCGTGTCTGTAAAGCAATGGCTGAAGCTGGCTACCAGGCGTCAGAAAGACTAGGGCGTCTGGCACAGGAAGAAACTGGGTTTGGTGTTGCTGCTCACAAGAAATTAAAAAATGAATTTGCCTCTCGAATGGTCTGGCAAAGCATCAATGATCAGAAAACCGTAGGCATCATTCGTCATGACCCTGATCATCGCCTGTACGAAATTGCCTGGCCTATGGGAGTGATCGCAGCCCTGATTCCATCTACTAATCCAACTTCAACAACATTTTATAAATCATTGATCGCTGTTAAAAGCCGCAATGCAATCATTTTTTCACCCCACCCTTCCGCACGACGCTGTGTTTTTGATGCCGCACAAACCATGGCAATGGCTGCAGAAAACGCTGGTGCACCTGAGGGTTTGATCAACTGTCTGCAACAGGTATCATTAGCAGGCACGCAGGAGCTGATGTCTCACCGTCACACTGCTTTAATCCTGGCAACAGGTGGTTCTGCAATGGTCAAGGCTGCTCATTCATGCGGAAAACCAGCGTATGGTGTTGGGCCGGGGAATGTACCAGTATATGTTGATCGGTCTGCTGATTATGAAAAAGCAGCACGGTACATTGTTGCATCCAAAGCTTTTGATCACTCGACGATTTGCGCAACCGAACAGTCAGTTATTGCTGACCACCCAATTGCCCACTTACTGGCTGAAAGGATGCAATCGGAAGGGGCTTACTTTACCAATCCGCAGGAAACTGAAGCATTACGGCTGGCGCTTTTTTATCCAGATGGCAGCATCAACACCGATGTAGTCGGAAAATCAGCTGCCTATGTTGCTGTTTATGCGGGATTCCACGTACCAGAAAATACTCGCGTTCTGGTAGCGCCTCTCTTGAAAGTTGGCAGGCAAGAACCACTTTCACACGAAAAATTAACCACTGTGTTGGGTTGGTACGAAGTGGATGGATGGGAACAAGGTTGTGAGAAGTCCATTGCCCTGATCCAAACAGGGGGGCGTGGCCATACCCAGATCATACATGCGACCGATGAGCACGTTATTATGGCATTTGGATTGGAAAAACCCGTGTTTCGCATCCTGGTCAATACAATGGGAACATTAGGTGCAATTGGTCTCACTACAGGCTTGATGCCTTCATTAACATTAGGCTCAGGAGGGGTTGGCGGTTCGATCACGGGTGACAATATCACCGCCTACCACTTGATCAACGTAAAACGTCTGGCTTATGAAACGATCCCTCCCCCACCTGAAGCATTCGCCCCGAGTGAAAAACAGGTTGGACCTTCTCTTGATGAATTAGAAGGGATTGTTCAACAGGTTGTTTTGGAATTAAACGAGAGTAAAAAATACTCTTGACATTGATTTGAATCTCTAATCTAAAGGAAGGAAGAAAATGACACAAGACACCTCTTTGATCGCACTTGGAATGGTTGAAACACACGGCCTTGTGGCTGCCATCGAAGCAGCAGATGCTATGGTGAAAGCTGCCAATGTTACTCTGATCGGCTCGGAATATGTCGGTGGCGGGTATGTGACCGTCATGGTACGAGGTGATGTTGGAGCAGTTAAGGCTGCAACTGATGCTGGAGCGGCTGCAGCCAAGCGTGTCGGTGAGATCGTTTCAGTCCATGTCATCCCTCGCCCTCACAACGACGTCGAGATGATCCTGCCAAAGGAAACAAAAGGGAGCATTGGCGGAAGAAGTGTGGAGCCTACCAAAGGAGCTAAATAACGATAAGGTGAAGAATAATGGCTGAAACCTTTTCATTACGCTGCTACTGTTATCTCGATCGTATGCAGCCCCAATATGCTGCCTTTGTGGGCACAGTAACCCAGGGCGACCTGCCCACCGAAGGGATGGCAGCTCTCTATGTAGAGATGGCTCCTGGAAATGAAGTCTTCCGGGTGGTGGATATTGCTGTCAAAGCGACCGAAGCCAAACCAGGTGCACAGATCGTTGAGCGCGAGTTTGGCATGTTTGAGGTACATTCCCCAAACCAGGCTGCGGTTCAAGAAGCAGGAAGAGTCGTATTAGATAGATTGGGATTGTCGATTGAAGACCGCATCCGCCCTGAGGTGGTTTCAACACAGGTTATCACCCGTATTGATCCTTACCAATCGCAATTGCTTAACCGGTTTCGTCGCGGAAGCATGCTTGTCCCCGGTGAAACCATGCTTGTATTAGAGTGTGCACCAGCAGCCTATATCAATTTTGCCTGTAATGAGGCGGAAAAGACAGCCAGTATCAAATTGATCCATGTATCCTCCGTGGGGCGCTTCGGTCGAATGTGGTTATCTGGCACAGAAGCAGAGATCATGACCGCCAGAGACGCAGCAATTCGCGCCCTGCAAAGCCTGCATGGTCGCGAGAGTGCCTGATGGATATTCATCTTAAGGGTTGATAGGAGCAATAAATGCCCAAAGTGTTCTATACCGAAAGAGATATTGAGGATATGGTTAAGCGCGGCATCCTGTCTCTTGAACTCAATGATAGTGTCGTTCTAACCGATCTGGCTTATGAAAAAGCGAATAAGCTGGGCATGCGATTGGTGCAGGAGAAACCTTACACCCCTCCCGCGGCGCCAGTACGACCATATATTACCCAGCAATCGCCTTCACAACTCATTGCTAAAACTCCTTTCGTTGTTCCTCCACAACCTCCTCAAACTATCATCCACGATGTCCAGCCTGTAATTCCACCACAACCTGATGGTATGGCACTTCACCAGAGGATCCGCGATGCTGTCATTGCCCGTTTGGGGAACCAGGTGGACGCCAACCTTCTGGATGTGATCATCACACGAGTTCTCAAGAATACTGGGGTGAAATAACCTATGCTTTTAGGTAGAGTAAAGGGAACAGCTGTCTGTACACTTAAATACCCCGGAATAGAAGGGTTGAAGCTTCTAATCGTTCAACCGCTCAATAAGAACCTGGAGAAGGTTGGTCCATACCAGGTGGCTGCAGACGTTGTGGACGCAGGGATCGGTGATCTCTGCGTCATGGTGCGCTCTCGTGAAGCTTCACTTGCTTTGCCAGACATAAAATTTGTGCCGGTGGATCTGGCGTTGGTGGGAGTTGTAAACGAATTAGTCGTTCGCCCGGATAATACGTTGGATATCACATTAAAACGAGGTTTCAACCAGTTCACATGAAAAGGGTGCAATGATCCTGGCAAAAGTTATAGGTACCGTCGTTACAACCATCAGCCATCGCGATTACAAGAATCGCAGGCTGCTGGTAGTGCAGCCATTAGCATTCCCCGGAGAAACCCCTGAAGAAGACTTTATTGCACTGGACAACACACAGGCTGGCATAGGCGATACCGTCCTGATAAACCGTGAAGGCAATGGCGCACGTCAGGTTTTGAATAATCCGGACGCTTGCGTCATTTCAGTTATTGTTGGTATAGTTGATTCTGTCTATGTTAATGAAGGATGATTGTCTTGAGAAGATGGATTAAAAGGAGTCAATAATGGGTGAGCATGGTGAGCCAGCAAAGCTACGCACTGTTTCCATTAACATGGGTGACTTAGAGGGAAGAATTGAAGAGATTTTTTGTTTGGAGAATGAGACCATTCTGTTACGATTATCCGCCCATAAACTCGAACAACCCCTTGCTCGCCCATTGGAAATATCAGAGACTAATCTGGTTGATTTATTAAACAAAGCCATTCAGGCTGGCATTTTATCGCGGGATTTTCTAAAGAACCTGAAATCACAAGTCGAAATTTAAGACCTGGCTCAACATTTTAAGCAGCAAAAATTTTTTCGCGGCTTAAGTATTTCATCAATTCACAATTACTACCTGTTTTCAATGCTTTTGCGGTGTGCCACATAAGTTCTGTACGCTTGCAACCACAAAGAATCAAAAGACCTTCCATGCATTTCTACATTGTCGTTATTATGTCTGCGATTACAGAAGATTAAACCATTCTCAGAAGGCGCATGATATCCAGTACATCATAACAATGTTTTTAGATACATGCTTGATGAACGAAAAAAAACGAACAACATTGACTATATAGAAATATCACACCCTTCATAAAAAACGAAACTTAAAGATAATACTTTCAAATTATTTCCAGGTTTCGAAATTCTATTATAGAATTCATTGTGCCCTTGATTATCATTGCGATCATTTTCTCTGCGATCGGCTTTATATCACCGTTGGCTGGCATGATTTGGTTTTTTACACACGGCGGCTACCAACGCAAGGTATATATTTATCTTTTGAGCATTGCTCTAGTGTGGGGGGGTGGTGGAGTTTCTTTCTTTTTTCTTGATCCATCCGTAACTGTGATCATAATGAACCTGGTTTTTATTCTTTCGCTGGTCATCAGCCTGTTTTTGTACCAGCAATATAAGAGTTATAAAGCAGAAATTCAGCGGCAAAAAAAGCTGATCGAAATTCGTGCTGATCAGATTGCCATGCTCGGGCATGAAATACGCACTCCATTGTCATTGATCAAAGCTTCAACTGAACTCTTGATCGAGGGAAATCCTGGTCCACTCACAGAACAGCAAACGGTTTTCCTCACCACAATTAGCCATAATTGCGAGCATCTTATTTCTTTGGCAGAAGATTTGCTCATCCAGGCAAAAATTCAAGCTGGTCTTTTCAAACTACATGTTCATCGGGTTGACCTAAAGAGCATTGTCCGCCTGGCTGTGGAACAGTCTCGCTTTCTTACTGAAGAAAAACAACAACATTTCGTCACCAATTTTCCCCAGGTCAGCCTCTGGATATATGCTGATGGACGACTGATTTTACAGGCATTGAACAACCTGATTTTGAATGCAAGCCGGCACACCTCGGTGAATGGACATATTTATATCACTTTGGCAAGAAATGATAGCTGTGCTGTAGTAACGATCAACGATGATGGTATCGGTATTTCACCTGAAGATCGTCGTAATCTTTTTAAAAAATTTTCCAGTAATAGCCCATTGGGAGATGGAACAGGATTAGGGTTGGTAATTACCAAACAGATCATCGAATTGCATGGTGGCAAGATCATGATCGATACCAGTCTTGGACGTGGGACTACTGTGCTGTTTAGTTTGCCTTATTGGAGGGAAGAAGATGAAAAAGCCAAAAGCCCTGGTAGTTGATGACGAAGTACAAATGGTTTCAATTGTCGCTTATGCGCTAGAGACTCAAGGGTTTGAGGTGATCCAGGCATATGATGGCATGGAAGCTATGAGTAAATTCGAAAAGGAGAAACCAGACCTGGTTATCTTGGATGTGATGTTACCCGGGATGGATGGTTTTGCCATCTGCCAGCGTATTCGAGAAGCCACATTCACTCCCGTGATTTTACTTACAGCCCGCAAAGAAGACGAAGATATCATTCGTGGGCTTGAACTTGGTGCTGATGATTACATCACCAAACCTTTTCGTCCTCGAGAGCTGGCACTACGTGCACAGGCGGTATGCCGGCGATGCTCTGGTGAAATGATTTCGCAAACGATCACGATAGGAAAACTTAAGATTGATCAGAATACCCATTCAGCCAGCATTGGCAAAGATCAAGTACATCTGACCCCCAATGAATTCTCGCTTCTGTTAAGCCTGGCATGCAATGCAGGTAGAGTTCTATCTTGGCAATCTCTACTGAAAAGCGCTTGGGGATTGGAAATTTGGGAAGGCGGGAAAGAGATGGTGAAGATGGCCATTTACAGATTAAGGCAAAAGATTGGTGATAACCCAGAGAACCCTGAATTTATCCTTACTGTTCGTGGTATTGGCTATACCATGATCAATCATGAAGAAAAACATTTGTAACCCTTTTGTTACCAAACGTAACTTATGCGTGACCAAAGCGGATCGGGCTTGTGGTATTTTGTAAGCGTCCCAAAATCACAATACCGAAGGAGGAAAAGTATGTCAAAGCGTTATGTTGCAGTATTCTCGTTGTTGATCTTAGTGACTCTTCTGGCAGCATGCTCCAATGCAGCCAAAACCGAACCACCAGTTGCGGTTACCGAAGTCCCCGCCACTACCGAAACCCCGGCAATGACAGAAGCACCTGCCACTGCAGAACCTACCATCGACACGACAGGAATGAAGCTGACTGTTCTTTGTGGTCCTCAAGAAGATTGGTGTATTGCTGCGACCCAGGCATTTCAAGAAAAAACTGGTATAGAAACAAATTATGTTCGCCTTTCCAGTGGTGAAGCAATCGCCCGATTGAGTGCTTCAAAAGATAACCCCGAATTCGATGTCTGGTGGGGAGGTCCTGTGGATGGATATCAGCAAGCCAAAGACCAGGGCTTAGTCCAGGCGTATGTTTCTCCAAACGCAGCGGTGATCGCAGATAATTTGAAGGATCCTGATGGTTATTGGACGGGAATTTATGTAGGTGCACTAGGTTTCTGCTCGAATACCTCAGTATTGAACAGTCTTAGTGTAGAAACGCCTGATTCCTGGCAAGATCTGCTTGATCCAGCACTCAAAGGGCAGATTGCTATGGCTCACCCGGCAACATCGGGTACTGCTTTTACTGCCTTCTGGACAGTGAACACGCTGAATAATCTTGATGAAGAAGCAACATTTGGATACTTCAAAGAACTTCACAATAATATTCTTCAGTATACAAAAACTGGTTCAGCACCCGGGCCAATGGCTGGTCGTGGTGAGATCGCTGTCGCGATCATCTTCTCACATGATTGTGTGATGTACCAAAAGCAGGGCATGACCGACCTGAAAGTTAGTTTCCCCTCAGAAGGAACTGGCTATGAGATCGGTGGCGTTGCTATTATCAATGGCGCTCGAAACCTTGATGCTGCCAAGATGTGGGTGGATTGGTCATTGACAGCTGAAGCGCAAGAGATTGCAGCGACTGTAGGTTCATACCAATTGCCAACGAATCCAGATGCTGCAGTTCCTCCCGAAGCTGTTAAACTGGATACAATCAAACTGGTCGATTATGATTTCGTTGCTTCTGCTGCTGCCAAAAAAGCACTCACAGAACGCTTCGATGCTGATATTGCACCAGCGCCGAAAGAATAATTTTTCTTTCATCATCAAATATTTTCACAGGGCTATTTGCTGAATGATCAGTAAATAGCCCTGACTGAAAAGGACACTTATGTTAGCCACGACCAGTAAGCATAAAAACAAACTATTTCACAAGATTTCAATTGATAAGGGTCTGGTCATTGGATTGATCATCATCATCCTGTTTCTCCTGATCGCAATTCTGTTCCCATTGATCAAGATCTTGGGGACCGCGATCAGCAAGGAAGCCATTCCATATTTTGTACATTACTTTAAGTCTTCTGTTTATCTTGGGATCATCTGGAATACTATTAAACTCGGCCTTGTCGTTGGTTTCTTTGGAACTGCTTTAGGATTCTTGTTTGCTTACGTGCAGGTAAGAACCAACGTACCCTGTAAACGGTTCATGCATTTGATGGCGCTGATGCCAATTATCAGTCCCCCTTTTGCTGTGGCAACCGCTGCTATTGAGCTATTTGGTAGATCGGGGTTGATCACCTACGAATTGCTTGGGATTCGCTATAACATTTACGGCTTCACCGGATTGACCGGTGTTCTCGTTTTATCCCTCTTTACTGTGGCATATATGAATTTTCAAGGAATGCTACGCGCATTAGACCCCTCTCTGGATGAAGCTGCTACCAATATGGGAGCAACGAAATGGGATGTCTTTCGCACAGTAACCATCCCGATGTTAATTCCGGGTATCGCCAGTTCTTTCCTGTTATTGTTTGTTGAGGCTATTGCTGATCTGGCAAATCCACTTGTGCTTGGAGGCGATTTTACTGTGCTGGCTTCCCGGGTCTATATTGCCATTGCTGGTGAATACGATGTTTTTGCAGGTGCAGTACTTTCACTCATATTGTTAATCCCATCTCTAACCGTTTTCATCCTGCAAAAATACTGGGTCAGCCGAAAATCTGTTGTTTCGGTCACGGGTAAACCTTCTGGGCGAACGATGATTGTGACCAATCCATTCGTGCGCTGGGGATTATTTATCCTGGCAATGTTCTTCTCCTGTCTGATCTTGCTTATATATGGAACCATTTTAGTTGGCGCTTTCACGAAACTTTTCGGCATCAATTATTCATTTACTCTGGAACATTTTAAGTACGTGATCTTTGGATTAGGCTCCCAGGCAATAATGGATACCTCAAAAATGTCCCTCATCGCCACACCCATTGCCGGCTTATTGGGTATGCTGATCGCATGGCTGGTGGTAAGAAAGCATTTCATAGGGCGAGGGATATTAGATTTCATCTCGATGCTGGGTATTGCCGTCCCCGGTACCGTACTTGGAATTGGTTACCTTCTGGCATTCAATAATCCAGTAATCGTTAATTCAAAAGTCATTTTACCATCACTGGCGGGTGGAACAGCCATTGCAGGAGGAATGATCGCATTGATCCTCGCATATATTGTACGCAGTGTTCCCGCAGGCGTGCGATCAGGTATATCCTCACTTCAACAGATTGACCCCTCAATTGAAGAAGCATCCATCAGCTTGGGAGCAAACAATACAACCACATTCTGGAAAGTGACTCTGCCGCTCATCAGACCAGCCTTCCTGACCGGTCTTGTCTATAGTTTTGCTCGTTCTATGACTTCGCTTTCAGCTGTTATTTTCCTTTCGACACCTGAAGCCAAAGTTATGACCTCTCAGATTTTGAATGAAGTCGATGCTGGACGTTTTGGTAATGCTTTTGCTTACTGTGACATGCTCATTTTGATTGTTTTAATCGTGATCGGTATTCTGTATCTTGTAGTGGGTAAAAGCATGGTAGTTAACCAGAACTTAGGGGTATCATCATAGGAGTTGAACATGAAACCAGGGAAAAAAGAAACAGGGTTTTTAACCCTGACCAATGTAAGTAAAACTTTCGAACAGGGGAATAATGTTGTAAAAGCGGTAGATGATATCTCGTTAGAGATCATGGGGGGAGAATTTATCACCCTTCTTGGTCCATCTGGATGCGGTAAGACGACCACCTTACGGCTGATCGCTGGATTCGAGACTCTTACCACAGGATCACTTGTTCTTGATGGGAAAGACATCAGTTATCAATTACCAAACGAACGCTCGATGGCGATGGTATTTCAGAGTTATGCGTTGTTCCCTCATCTCAACGTGTTTGAGAATGTGGCATACGGATTGCGATTGAAGCATATGCGCGATAGTGAGGTCAAAGAAACAGTTGACTTGATCCTGCACATGATGAACCTGGTAGGGTTGGAAAAACGAAGCCCGGCACAACTTTCAGGTGGGCAGCAGCAACGGGTTGCACTGGCAAGGGCAATGGTTATGAAACCTAAAGTACTGCTTTTTGATGAACCACTTTCCAATCTCGATGCAAAATTACGAACCCAGATGCGGTTAGAGATCAGGCATTTACAACAGCAACTGGGAATCACCAGTGTGTATGTTACTCATGACCAGGTCGAAGCCATGAGCCTTTCTGATAGGATCGTAGTGATGAATAAAGGTAAGATCGAACAGGTGGACCGCCCAGAAGAGATCTTCCTGCGCCCATCTTCCCTGTTTGTCGCTGACTTCATTGGACGTGCAAATTTTATTGAAACAAAAGTGATCCAACAAAAAGAGGATTCCAGCCTGGTGAATGTATTTGGAATAGATTATTGGGTGGTCTGTGATCCTACTGTGAAAGTCGGCGAAAAAGCCTACCTGATGGCCAGACCAGAGGCGATCAAGTTACAAGATCTCAATGGGAAGAAAAACGGAGAGATTATTTCGACGATCTACCTGGGTTCCACTGTGGAATACGAGCTGGAAGTAGATGGGATGAACCTGCTGGCTGTGGACGCCAGCCCCAAATACGACCAATTACTTTCCGAAGGGAAGAAAGTCAGCATCTACATCGATCCCGACCGGAGTTACATTCTGCCGTACGATGGAAATGAGTGACTTCAAGGATTTACCTAGAAAGAACAGAGTCACTGAGAACGAAGGGGGTTCAGTGACTCAGTGGGGTACACAAAAAGAATATTCTAGGTTTACGAGGATTGAAAATCCGCAAATACTTTTCCATGAAGATAATCAGGGAAAGTATAAATTCCCGTAACCTATAAATAACAACGATCGGGAAATCTTTCCCAATGACGTGCAAGGCCAATTCGCAGAAAGATTGATTTTGTGTTTAGATCTGTTAGAATCTTCTCCTCAATTTCTTCACTGGATTGATGATGTTCAATTCTTAAATAATCCAGATAATTCCGAAAAGAGAGATCAGTCACACTGAGACGATATCTCTGGTATGTGTGATCCATAAATGAAATACGATAATCCCATTTACCGTCATAGCAACGATACAATACCTTGTCAATCAATAGAGGGCATAGTGTTCCAAGAGAATGCTCACCTTGCCCCTTTTGTATATAGAATCCTTGTTCATGAATTATCTGAGTTTTAAAAACCTTTTCAACAGTATTTTGCGCGAT
Organism: Anaerolineaceae bacterium; assembly: GCA_034429195.1. Taxonomy (GTDB): domain Bacteria; phylum Chloroflexota; class Anaerolineae; order Anaerolineales; family Anaerolineaceae; genus UBA4782. The sequence goes on along the minus strand of DAOUGQ010000015.1, from coordinate 6,363 downwards.
TTCCTTCAGTAGTTTATATCGAAATTCCTCTTCAAGAATCCCCTTAAATATTTTCCGCTTTTCATCAACTAACCAATCTTCTGTGTGAGGCGGGTTGGGTCTGTTTTCAAGCAGATCCAGATTTATCCTAGCAAAAGGACGAATAATACATTTTTCATCCTGGTAAAGCCAATCCTCCATTATTCCATATGGGAGTATTGGGCGGATATTATTTCGTTGTTGATCAACTGCTGCAATACATACTCTTGTTCCACTCATTCTGGTGACATCGGTAATAATTAGTGATGTTAACATCGTTGTTCTCCGATGAGTAATTCTTTTAGAGATGAATTATTGTTACATCCTTCCAGTTTTCTACTAGTAATTCTGCCACCAATCTGCGGTGACATTTTTCGGGAGTCGGTTCGCTGCAAAGCAGGCAGCAAACTTTTTCTTCAAATAAAGTTCGGTCTAGCGTTTCTGGAATCCCTCGTTCTTGCATAAGCATCATGAACAATCTTTCATATTTATTCCAGTTGTTGTCACTTCGGTAGGCCTTTAAAATCTCGTCGGTGGGTGCCAATCGTTCGACGTGGCGATAATCACTGCCGATGAGCTCTTTCAAAAAGTAGCGCAAATCTTCTTTCTTGGTAAAGCCGGCCAGCTGCCCATCGGGGTGAAGACGAATATCCACCAGGCATTCAATTCCATTTTTCTTAAGCAGGTCAAAAAATTGATTTGCTGTTTTTTTGGTAAATCCAATCGTGTAGATCTTCATAGTTTCTCCTTAAAAAAGGCTGAGTTGTTGCACTGGCGGTTCATCGACCAGCGTGGGAAGTAATTGGTCCTTTACAATGTTTCCATCTCCGCGAATGTGGAGAACTTGAAACCCCTGTTGGGTAAGGTAACGGCCAATCAAGTGATGGCGGTGGCAAATTGCTGGGTCTTCTTCGCTGCACATCACGACCACTTTTTCCTTTTCAGCGACCTTGATCAAATGCTTGATTCCCTTTAGAAAAAACTCCTTGGTCATGACCCCGGGGTAATCCACCAGGTGAAGGTAATCTGCATGACCTTCAGGGATCTGCCTGTCCTTATAACAGGTTGGATCTTTTGGCCTTCCACCAAGGTAATCTCCGGCGTATTTGTATTCGATTCCTGCCTGATTGAGTTTTTGTGTAAAATCTTCCCGGTTGAATTGTGGGCAAAATTGACTGTAAGGGGAACTGCGAACGTCAACCAGGATCTTGATGTCAAATTTCTTTACTAACTCAATAATCTTACTAACAGGCATATTGCTGTGACCGATGGTATAGATTTGTAATGATGTAGGAAATTGTGCTAATACAGAGCCATTTGCATCATTCATTGTTGCCACCATCTACTTTGTGTTTCATCTTCGTCCTTGGAATATGTTCATTAGCAAGTTCATGTATATCTGAAAGAAAAATCAGATTTCCGTTAATTTTTTTGCTGTGCAAAAAGTTTTATTTCTATTCTGTATCTCCCTCCCAGAAAAATGTGATTATTAATTTTTCTGCGCTTATTATAGCATTTGCAAGAAAACTAAAAAAGAAATATTTTTTTTAAAATTACTGCTGCTTATGTATTTCTGATCGAGATAGAGTTTTTCCTTTCTATAATCACCTGCTCCCCCGGAGGGATTCGACATAGTCCCCTTTCGGGGAACCCGCAACCTCTCATTAAATGCGTAGCGCCCCCGGAGGGATTCGACATAGTCCCCTTTCGGGGAACCCCCAACCTCTCTTTAAATGCGTAGCGCCCCCGGAGGGATTCAAACCCCCAACCTACTGATTCGAAGAACCGTCCTGCCGAGTCCATGCCGTATATGTGGGGGAATAGAGTATATTAGGTAGCATATATGGGGGTAAAAAGCGTCTAGGAAGTCCATTTTTGGCACTAAATCTACACGTTTTGCACGTTTTTTGCACGTTTTTTTGGTAACTCACAAAAAATTCGCAGCATTCCCGTTTTTCTCGAATTCAACCAGGTGCGGCCAAACCTAATGAAGGAGGTCGCAAATGTCGATCCAATCAACAAGAGCAAGAGAAAAGCTCGTGCTCTCCATCCATTTCACTCTTTATCCAGGAGTGGATAACAATTTCATACGTTTCATTCAAACAACACCCCGGCGCAATTTGGCCAGGCGGGTGTGCGAAGCCATGGATGCGTATCTCAGTATAGTTCACCAAAACGATCTAGAAAAGCGGTCAGCGGAGGTGAATCATGAGTGAGCCTATCTTTTTCGGCGAGGATCTTGGTGCTGGGGCGAATAAGCTCTATGGCGACCATGGTGGGATACAACTTCAGGCAGTCGTCGCTGCCGATACCGGTCAACAGGTCAGCCAACTACTGGGGTTCCGCAACCGCAAACCACCCATGAAGGTTGGGGTCGGAGGTATGAATTTCTACGTTGGTCCCGGCGCACATGACTGGGGACGTCCGATTGAAAACCTGGACTATGAACGCATGACCGGAGTTCCCGAAACCCGTGCCATTGTGTACGGAATCATCAGCCGCTACATGAACCAATTCGGGAAGATCGATACTCCCATCAATTTGATCGTCGGCCTTCCGCTTGAGGTGCTTTCAGGTGACCAGGCTGCTGCCAATGCTGAGAACGTCAAGCGCTGGTTGGTGGGGGAGCATGAATGGGACACGGATGGACAGCACAACTCAGTTCAGATCAGTGAAGTGAAAGTGACCAGCCAACCATCTGGTGCTCTCTTTGATTATCTGCTGGATTATGAGGGAAAGTTCATCCCGCAAAGGCGGGCTCATTTCAACTAGGAGATGGGGATCATCTCGATTGGTTTCAATACGCTGGAACTCCTGACGGTCAACGACCGGACGGTGGTGCAGGCCATGACTGCCGGCCGAACCCTGGGAGTGCGCCGGCTGTTGGAATTGCTCAATGGAGATAACCTGCATACCCTGGGTGAGCTGGATACAAAACTGCGGTCATCGAAGCTGGAAGTGCGTCAGGCGATTCCCGTCTGGGCACGCGAAGTTACCGGTCAGATTGAAAAGACCTGGGGACCGCGCTGGCGTCGTTTCTCGCAGCTCATTATTGTGGGTGGGGGAGCAATACTCCTGCGTGAGCTTCTTGTCGAACGGTTCAGCGGCAGAGTGCATATTCCTGATGATCCGGTGATCTCGATTAGCCGGGGATTGTATAAGCTGGCCAAGCAACAGGCAAATCGGAGGAAAGTATGAGTCCAAAGAATAATCGTGACGATGGTGCACTTGCAATATCTGTGCACATTCACCTCCGTTTGCGACCTGGCGAAGATGACGACCTGATCAAATTCTTCAATCGGGCAGGGTATATGTGCAAAGCACGTGCGGTCAAAGCTGCCTTGCGAATGGGCGGACTTCCGTCTTATGACTCCTTCTTCATCGCTGAAGAGGGTGGCGCGGAAGACGCGCTCAATGATCTGTTAATCTAGGACTCTAGGAACCGAATGTAGATTTTCCACATTCGGTTCCGGACCACTCCAAAAAAGGAAGTAAAGAATGAATGAATTTCTAGAAAGTATTAATAAGAATCCTGATCTTGAAAAATTGAAAGCCTTACTTGAATTTCATTTCGGTAAATTTTTCGACGAGATCGGTATACCGCTTGAGGATCATTTGATCCTCACTGCCTGTGCTGCCATTGACTACTTAATCTTTTCCTACGGGGATATCTGTTATCTGAAGCAGCAATTTCGCGATAGGTATCCTGAAATGATCCTTGAGATTGTGAATAAGAAATATCATACGGAGTTAACACACGTCAAAGATGTAGAGAAACAGATAGCTGACCGTGACCTTGAAATAAAACAATACATACGTTTGAGATATGAGATGGAACAAAAAAACTTTGCCTTGACCATAGAAAATGAACGACTGGAAAAGATGATCCAGAAACAGAACCAGGTATTACGCAGCCTGCAGGATCGATTAGACAGCGTCAATAATTCGGGTCAATAAACCGGTTAAAGTCCACATTAATCAAACCTTTAAATAACGGAGTGAATTTTTTACCATGAAAGAAAATCAGAAATCTATCAATCGCTGGATTGACACACACGATCAATCCGACCGATTAAATCAAATAATGTATTGTTTCTCCCATCGCGGAATCGCCACAGGAGAGCAGGTTGAAATCATGACCGGTCTGGGACAACATCCAGTTCGGGATGCCATGAAGATCCTGACCGAACCGCCAGGTGGATTGGCGCCGGTATTGCGGACGATTAACGTAACGATGCCGGGGCAGCGAGGCAGACCATACGCAGCCTTTGTCCTCACCGAGGATGGGGCGGTGATGTTGGATGAAAACCCACGCAAAGCACCGAAACTCGATGACCCTGTCGAGGCGGCACATGCCTTGATGGAAATGCAGGTATTCATCGCTGCCTACCAACAAGGTAGAAAAACCGAGTTGGAGAAAGTTCTACCCTTCAGCGGATTACGCAATATTCGTGCGGATGTATTGTTTGAGAACACGCTCCTCTTTGAGATGGAGCAACAGGCCCGCTTGAATGATGTCCCCAGGATTTCAGACAAGCTGGAACGTCTTTGTCTCTTTTTCAATTCGCCGGCCGGCAGTGGAATTGATCACAAAGTGAGAATCCTGTTTGCGCTGGCGGGGAATGACGGCAAAACAATCGCTGTCTGGCAGCAAGTACTTGGCGCTCTGAAGAAGAAAAATGGCTACATTCCATTTGATCTTTACTGGAAAGAGATCGGAGCGTTTATGCAGAATCCCGAATGGGAAAGCTTGAACTCCTTTCAACGTTTGGAACCAGCAGCGATGTTCCAACCGGAACTGCCACCTGCAAAGGAAAGCTCAACAACCCAGGAAACTATAATCCCAAGTTTTTCCCGGCACGTACCGGCAGAGTTGGGCGAATTGAACATGGTGATGGGCATCATGGAATCCGAAATCGGCAAGCTGGAGGGGGAGGCAAAGGGAAATCGTTACCAGTTCTTCCAAATGATGGAAGTGATCTACGATGGATCGCATTACAAAGGAGGTCCCGTTGATCGTGAATCTGCTTATCCTGCGACCTCCATAATGCTACTTTACCGATTCCTGCACATGCATCAAAACAAGGAGTTGCTCGAACAGCTTCAGTCTGGATATAAACGGGTGCAGCAAAGTCAACGGCAGGCGTTAAACATTTTTAGGGATCAACTGACCCGTTTCTACTGGGATATCTTTCTCCGCTATTTCAACTTCGGGCGCGGCGGTCCGCTTAAAGTCAAAGTAGAGGTGCCTTCCTTTGATAGCAGCCGTTCTGAGATCTATCCCGTAGCGAATATTACCGATTGGGAGATGTTGCGCGGCGAGGAAGGGTATATCCAAAGCGGTGAGCCGGCCCATGCTGAAGAAGCCTTGAGCTGGGTGTTGGAGGCGATGTATATTTATGCGTTTGATTTGGGATTGGCGCGTGAAAAGTATCCTTCGCGGCAGAATAGAAACGGGAGTAAAAATGATAGGTAAATTGATCATGTTCATAATGAAAGTGTTTGGAAAGACAATAATCTTGATGGTCTGCATCGGGTTGGTGTTTGTAGTTCACAAGACCAATCAACCTATGACAGTTCCAGACGCTCCACAAGGGATGACCTATACCGAATTCATGCAGGACCGGATTGATGCTGCGAAAACAGTTGAACCATCAAGGTGCGGCTGGGGAATGATGCTTTCTTTGGTGACACTTGGACCAATCTACAGCGTGGTATATACAGCAGTGGCGATCAATCCAGATGGCACCCTAGCAAAAATGACCGCACCTGATCCTGATATTCCGAAGGGAGTCGTAGGTGCCAGGTGGTACGAAATTCCAGAAATCTGGTGGGGAGTGGTCGAGCGATTATCCTGGACCATGCTGGGAAAGCCGGCAAGTGTAGGATGTCAGTTTAGAGCAGTGAGGTAAAAACGTTATAATGACGGCTTTATAAATTATTTAATCATCTTACTTTTGTTGTGAAAAGATCTGAGACAAGATTTTTGGCAAATCTCCAACATACGTAAAAACCAGCCTTTGTCCTGCTCGAGTGGTAGCCATGTAAATTTTCCTGGTATTATCCAGGATTATTTCCTCTCGCTCTTCATCGGAAAGACGAATAGATTGTTCTTCTTCAAAAAGCTCACGCAAACCCACCAAAAACACAATTGGACTCTCTAATCCGGCACCAGCATTCAACGTAGTTACCCTTACACAATCTCCGGGGTACGTATTTTTAGGATCCATGGCGACATTTTTACCAAGTCTATGGTCGATTGCTTGAATAAGCGCTTTTGTCCCCTGTCCATTAGCATGTAATATTAACAAGTCCTTACGAGGATATCCCTGATTGAGAAAATCT
>DAOUGQ010000014.1:0-151739 GCA_034429195.1 Anaerolineaceae bacterium | reverse complement strand
CTCCTAAAAGTGATTTTTCGTAACCATCGACCCTCAGGCCTATCAAAAAACCGTAGCCCCAGGGACTACGGTTCTTGTTAGTAGCGGGGAGTGGATTCGAACCACTGACCTCCGGGTTATGAGCCCGACGAGCTGCCACTGCTCTACCCCGCATCAAGAGGGATCATTTTACCCCTGATAAGCTGACAAGTCAAGGAATACAACCAGATATTGGTACCCCTGCTGAAGACGGAAATATCTTTCAAAGTACCAAACTTTGTATCAAAAACAGCGTAAATTATGGTCTTGAAACTAAATTAACTTGGGTTTTATCGACAATTTATTCATTGTTAATGCTTTTTCCATACCAGATATGAATAATGAAATATGTATTTATAGATGTGCTTTATTTGACAATGATTTCTTGAAGGAGAAATCTTATCAATCCGTAACATTATTGTTGCGAAAATATTTGGAGGTAGAAAAAACAATGAAGAAAAAAAGCAATATGCATTCTATCAGGGTAACACTGCTGGCAATTATTGCAGTTGCGCTTGTCATCATGGCTGCATCATTGACTATATATTCCACGGTAATTCTAAAAAGTACCCGCATTACAGATTCCACAAACGAATTGTCATTGACAGCACAAGATGAAGGCGCAAAAATTGAGGCGAAAATGGAAAACGCAATGGATGTTGCTCGAACGTTGGCAGCATCATTGAAAGCCATGAAGAAGGGGAATTCCGACCTTTCTCGATCACAAGTGAATAACATGCTCGAGCAAGTCCTTTTAGAAAACCCCGATTTCTTGGGAGTCTATACTGCCTGGGAGCCCAACGCGTTTGATGGTAAGGATAATGAATTTGCCAATACTTATGGTCATGATCAGACCGGGCGATTTATTCCTTACTGGGCTCGAGATGACAGCGATGATATCTCCCTTTCAGCATTGACAGGATATGAGGATAATGGAAGTTATTACCAGGTTCCTAAAAGCCTGAAGAAGGAAGCTATTATTGAACCCTATAGTTATGAAGTCAACGGTAAAGAAGTGCTGATGACTTCACTGGTTGTACCGATTATCATAAATGATAAATTTGTTGGTATTGCTGGTGTTGATATAGCACTGGATTATTTACAAGAAACTGCCGATAAAGTTGATCTTTATAATGGAACCGCAAGTTTCAGCATTTTCTCTAATGATGGGATCATTGCAGCTTCAAAAGGCACGCCTGAACTTCTTGGGCAATCCATTAATGATTTCTCTACTGATGTAACAGATATCCTTTCAGGCATTCAAAAAGGAGAAGTCTTCACATCAGAATCTGATGGCAAAATATTAGCTTTTGCTCCAGTTACTATTGGACGCACAACTACCCCCTGGTCTGTCGTTATCTCAGTTCCAACCAGTGAAACGACCAGAGAAGCAAACAGAACTGTTTTACAGTTGATCATTTTAGCCATCCTTGTTCTGGCTGTCTCACTCGTTTTTCCTGTAATCGAAATCACAAAGATAACATCTGGATTGAATGTGATTGCAACATCTGCTCACAAGCTTGCTCAGGGTGATATCACAGTAGACGTAAATGAATCAGTGATTGAAAAGATACGTAGCCGTAAAGATGAACTGGCTGAAATCTCGTTTAGTTTTGGAGCTTTGCGTCAATACCTAACCCTTTCAGCTAATGATGCTGATGCAATTGCCAATGGTGATCTTACCATCGATGTACAGCCAAAAAGCGAGAAAGATAAACTTGGAAATGCTCTGAAAAAGATGCTTCAAGCAATGCATTCGATGATCACTCAAATCATTGATAGCGCTGGAGCATTAGGTGCATCTTCGGAGCAATTGGCTTCTGCTGCAAATCAGGCTGGTCAGGCAACCGCCCAAATCGCTGCAACTATTCAACAGGTTGCCAGTGGTACCACTCAACAATCACAGAGTGCAGCCATCACTGCCAGTTCAGTAGAGCAGGTCTCTCGCGCAATCGAAGGTGTAGCTCAAGGTGCCCAGGAACAAGCCAGCGCCGTAGCGAAGGCATCTTCGATCACTTCACAGATCAATGAATCGATCAGTATTTTCACGAAAAACATCGAAAAGACAAGTAGCGATTCAGATGCTGCTGCCATTTCAGCCAAAGAAGGTACCAAATCTGTTGAAGAAACTTTAATGGGCATGGAAGTTATCAAAGGTAAGGTTGGGGTTTCTGCAGAAAAAGTTCAGGACATGGGGACCCGGTCTGAGCAGATTGGCATGATCGTTGAAACCATCGAAGACATTGCCTCACAGACCAATCTCCTGGCATTGAATGCTGCGATTGAAGCTGCTCGCGCAGGAGAAAATGGAAAAGGTTTCGCAGTTGTTGCAGATGAGGTTCGCAAACTTGCAGAACGGTCTGCATCTGCAACACGAGAAATCGGTAATCTTGTTCGTGGTATTCAAAAGACCGTCGCAGAAGCAGTATCAGCCATGGATGAGAGTTCGCGTGAAGTAGAAATTGGAGTGCAACGAGCCAACCAATCAGGCGCTGTTCTTCAGAACATCCTTGAGCTTGTAGAGACTGTCAATAAACAGTCCAAACAAGCAGCAGAAGCAGCGGAAAAGATGAGCATGGCTGCTAATGAGTTGGTCACTGCGATGGATTCAGTCTCAGCGGTAGTGGAGGAGAATACAGCCGCCACTGAGGAGATGGCTGCCAGCTCGAATGAAGTAGGGAAAGCGATTGAGAATATCGCCAGTGTCAGCCAGGAAAACAGTGCCGCAGTAGAAGAGGTTTCAGCCTCAGCAGAAGAGATGAGTGCACAGGTAGAAGAAGTAACAGCCTCCGCTCAATCTCTCGCAGAGATGGCACAGAAACTGAATGAAATTGTCAGTATATTCAAAATATAGGTAGATTTCAATGAATTCGAAAGGGCTGTTCAGCCTGAACAGCCCTTTCTTTTTAATCTATGATCGCATTATTAAATAATAAGATCCCTTTACTTAACATGAAAGATAGGGATCTAGATTATTTGATTAAATGTGATTTGCCTTGATAGGCATATGAAAATAATCTTTTACTCTTTTATCGTCAGATTCATGGTGTCGAAAGTATTTGGATCTATTTGCACATGGTTTCTGCGAATCTCGTAATGAACATGGGGTCCAGATGATTTACCCGTATTTCCAGAAAGACCAATAACTTCGCCTCTTTGGACTGTTTGGCCTACGGTTACAGGGATATCGGAAAGGTGACCATAGTAGGTTTTATAAGGGCCATTCTCCACAATCACCAGGTTGCCATATCCTGCTTCACTCCAACCAGCAAATACAACAGTTCCTTCAATAGTGGAACGTACTGGCGTACCCACAACTACACCAAAATCCAAACCATGGTGAGTAGAAGTATAACCCTGTGTCAAGCGACCTTGAACAGGTAGATCGGATGATTGTATTCCATATTGCGAGTAATCTACTTTTGTCTGAACTGGTAGATCGGTTGATGGAATTCCATATTGCAAATAGTCTAATTTTGCCTGAACAAGATTTTCTACGTTGAAAGAGGCAAAAGCATTTAAGGGAAGCATCTGAGGTTCTTTTGGTGATCCTTCGGTGGATGATTGTAATTGGGTAGATAGTTGTTGCGAATGTAATTGATCAAGGATCAGCAATAATGACGGAACCATGCTACCAATATTATTATTCTGCTCTGTGTCGGAATTCAAGGTGGAATCTAGAGTGGAGAGCAACATATAGGAAAAAAGCTGTTGAAAAGAAGTGGTCTCTGCCTGTATTTTGTTCGCAGTAAGGTTCGAAGAGAGGTTATTTGTGATTGTATCCGTTAAATAATTAGAGATTGATAGATCATTCATGCTTTAAGTATAGTAATTGAATTCTATGCAGCACATAAAGATTTCATAAATTACACATTACGATTTTGTTCAGAAGCATAATGAACATTTACTTTGCTTTTACAGAGAATTCAGATGGTGTTTACATAAAGAAGAATGTGACATTATTAAACTGGATTTACTGATACCATTCGTGACCATGGTTTTAGTAGGTGATTTAATTTGTTGAATATTGCTCAAAATCAATCTGTCGATATTCAAAAAAAAATGGCAAAGCTCTGTATAGGTGAAAACCGCCTTGAAGAAGCTTTGGATATCTATTTACATATCTTGCACTCAAATCCCGATGAACCGGAAGTGTTGAAAATGATCGGTGAATTGTACCTTGCAGCAGGGAATAACAAGACAGCCGAGAGAGTATTTTCAATGATACTGCAAAAACATCCTGAGGATAAATCCCTTCTTCAGAAAATAAAAAACGCAGGTATTAATTCCAAAAAAGAATCCCATCAGGAAAGTATCCCAACTTCACCGGAAGCATTACGGAGATTATTACAATCGCTAACACATCGTGAGCAACCAATCAGTAAAGAAGAGTTATCAAAAGCAGCAAAACTATTGAACGAGATCACCCACAGTTCCAGTCCTGCTGCTGTAGTTGCCAAACATTTGAACGAAATTGATAACCTATTACCAGCCTTGATCGATTTAAACATTCAGCAAGCAAAGAACGATGGTCGATCTGATCTTGCAGCAGGGTTAACTAACTTGAAAACTAACATCACACTTCAAAAATCAATCAACGAAAATCGCAACCAGGCCCTATGCATTAATACCGGTATCGAAGAAATGAACCGGGTGGAATTCTCTGGAAAAGTGGCGATTTATCAGCCAGCTAACAATTGTGATGAAGACAATGATCGCATTCAGTTGTTAAGCGCAGCGCTCAAAACCAACAATTGTCTGACAGATGACTATGAAAAATCTGGAGTTCTTCCAGATATTGCAGTCTTCAGTAACCCTTTTCTCGATCCGCTCCTCATGGAGAGGATGGCGAAACTTTCCACTGCCAGAGTGCCGGTCATACTTGATTTAAATCCAATATATGAGCAGACCTATTTGCCACAAACACATCTGGCAAAGAATAATGTCATCACTCATATTTATGATCGTTCGTATGTTTCTTCCCTCATTCTAGCTGATCTAATCACAGTGAACTCAGAATCTTTTGCTGAGAGCCTGAGAATGTCAGGAAATCCCGCAATGTGTATTCCCACTGGGTGGACGGTAAAAAATCCCTATTGGGCAATCAACAATAAAACAGGTGTGACACTACAAATGGGTTGGTTCGGAAATTCAGGTAATCTGGAAGATCTTGCAGTTATCCGGCGACCTTTGATCCGCCTTCTTAGTGAATTTGTGGATAAGGTTCGTTTGATCATTGTAGGTGATCAAGATGCATTTCGCATGTTCGATCATGTACCCGCTGAATTAAAGACTTTCATTCCTTATCTTGTAAAAGACGAACTGCCATATATCATCAACCAAATGGATATTGTCCTTATGCCATTGCGAAAAACAATGAAAAACATCATGCGATCAGATGAGTTATTGATGTACGCAGGGATCAAGAAAATACCATGGGTAGCTTCTCCATTCTCAATGGTAAAGAATTGGGGAAAAGGTGGTGTGATGTGTACTACTCTTGAAGAATGGCATACCAGCCTTCGCTGCTTAATTCTTGATCAGACTTTACGAGAATCCTTGGGCTACGAAGGTTTTCAAAAGGCTGCACGGCGTGAAATGCTTGTTCATATTCAACAATGGTTCAAAGCGTTTAAGCTTGTTCAAGGTCAGAAAAAGAATTAATTGAAGTGTTAGCTACGGAGTGAATCTTCAGTGAACATCGTGTTTGTCCACAGTAAACGTCCACAAGACCAGTATCAAGTTCTCTGGCGCTGTAAAAATATTGCAAGGGCAATCGAGAAAACAGGACTGCATCATGCAACATTTTTAGAGATTCCCGATTTCGTAGCGAATAATGAAAATAGCTGTAAAGCTTGTAGTGAATCAGACTTAATCGTTATTCATCGATATTGCGTTGATTCAGTTCTTAAAATGGCGCTAAATTGGAAGAACTTAAATAAAAAGTTAGTATTGGATATGGATGAGGCTGTTAACTTGATCCCTGGGGAAATGGGGTCATATCAGTTTTGGAATAATGGTGATTTTTCGCCTTACTTTTTTTCTCCTTCTAATCCAAATAAAAAGATCAATCCCCCTCCGATAAAACAACTATCATGGGCTGCAACTCTTGTCGACGCGATCACCGTTTCATCCCATCGTCTTGCTGGAGACTGGGAAGAATATGGAAGGATTTGGGAAATTCCAGATTATATTAATTTTGACCAATATTTAACTGTAAGACACAAGGAAAGTGATGAAATCTGGATTGGCATGGGAGGGACTCCAATATCACCAAAAGCATTCAAACAAAGCGGATTGATTGATGCATTGGTAAAAGTCTGCCAGAAAAACCCTCAGGTACACCTCTTTTTAGGTAATGCGCCGTCAGAGTTGATCCAGGAAATCGATATTCCCAACCAACAAAAGGTGACTTATTCATGGCTCCCACCTGAGGATTGGGTATTTCACATTTCAGAGCTTGATATTGGTCTGGCTCTGGCATATAGTGAATATGATCTAAGGTTCAGCAGAAATCGGGTATTGGAATATCTGGCAACCCGGATTCCCTGGGTTGCAAGCGACCACCTGCCATACCGTGATCTGAATAGTTTTGGATTGCTGGTTGAAAACAGTAAAGAAGCCTGGTATCAGGGTTTGATGATGACAATCGATTCTCTGCCAGCATTAAAGAAAAAAGCTGAAAGTAACTCATATGTCTATGCTGTAAGTCAGGATATAAATGAAAATATTTATAAGATCATGAAGGTTTATGAATTTATTCTTGATGAGAAGTAGTATGGAGCCTAAAAATGATATACCGTAAAATGGACAAGACGGATGAGAAAGATAAGGTTAGTGAAGAGACTCCTCGTATCAGGCTTCCCAATTTACTGTTAATTCCTGGGGGAGAATTCTTAATGGGTACGGGTGATGTCGATGTAACGCACCTGCAATTAAAGGAGTCAGATTGGGCATATGATTGGTATGATAATGACCTATTTTTAAATGAACAACCGCAACATATAGTGATGGTAAAACCTTTTAAGATCTTTCAGTTTCCTGTAACAAATGAAGAATATCATACCTTCGTTTGGGATACTGGTTACCGTTTGCCAAAAGGATGGCAAAGCTTTACTTATCCACAAGAAGAAGGAAATCACCCTGTTACAGGTGTTTCGAAAAAAGACGCAGAAGCATATATCAAATGGATTAATTCCAGACTTAGAATGAATTTTCGCTTGCCAACAGAAGCGGAGTGGGAATTAGCTTCAAGAGGAACTGACGGTAGAATATATCCATGGGGAAATACATTTGACCCCTGGCGGTGTAATACCTCAGAGAGTATGAAAAAAGGTACAACCCCTGTAGGGCTTTATTCACCAGGTGGCGATAGTGTTTATGGTGCTGCAGATATGGTTGGAAATGTATGGGAGTGGACAAGCAGCATTCTCAAACCATATCCATACCGGGTAGATGATGGAAGAGAAAATCAAAACTCGAATGAACGCTATGTCATTCGGGGTGGTGCATGGTATTACAGCCGAAAACTGGCACGATGTGCCTGTCGTGAAGGCATGAGTTCTGAGCAGAGCTCTGATTCTATTGGATTTCGTCTTGCTTGTGACTTATAAAAAAGGAATACTAATCCGGAATGTCTTCGTAATAGTTATTTTCTATCTTACGGTAAGGAATTGTGATCTTAAAACAGGTTCCTTGCCCTAATTGGCTCTCAACTGTAATATTTCCTTCATGTTCTTTGATCGTTCTCAAGCAAACGGATAATCCCAACCCTGTGCCATGGCCAACTGCTTTGGTTGTATAGAAGGGTTCAAATAACTTTTGGATCTTCTCTGGTTCGATCCCTTTCCCATTATCTGATACCGTAATCTGATACTCGGTTCCTGTAAACCTTGATTTAATTTTAATGATCCCGTCCTGTCGGTTTGTTGACATGATAGCATCAATGGCATTAATTATTAAGTTAATCCAGACACCCTGAAGGTGATCTTGCTGTGCAAGAACAGGGGGCATCGAATTACACAGGTCCAATTCGACAGTAATAGGAAGTGTATGAAGCTCATGGTGGGTCAACATGAGGGCATTTTGAATAGTTTTATTAATATCTGTAGGTTCAAAATCTAAATTGTCTTTATGTGAAATACCTAGTAAATTTCGTACAACATGTGAGGCACGAATCCCGGCGGTTTCAATTAATTTCAATGACGCGATCTTATCTGGATCGTCATTTTTGGTTTCTTGAAGCAATATTTGTGCATTGGCAATAATTGCTGAAAGTGGATTGTTGATCTCATGGGCAATCCCTGCTGCTAATTGTCCAACCGTGGCAAGCTTTTCGGATTGGATGAGATTCGCTTCAAGGTTTCGCTTTTCTGTAATATCTACTTCTTGAATAATTGCGTGGTTTGAAACATGCATTTCATCGAAAATGGGATGAGTGCTTATCTCCCACTCAATATGTGTTTCTGAAGATGTCCATTCTCTCCAAAAGCGAGTTGTATTTTTTCCCTGAGTTAATGTTTCACTGACTCTACATGCAGGGCAGGGAGAGTTTCGACCAGCAATTGCCTCATAACAGGTTTTACCTACTAAAAAACTTGGTGATAGCGATGATCGAGATGCACAGGCTTCATTAATTGCTAAAATCGTATAAGACCTATCGATTATATACATTGAAATGGGAATATTATCAAACAATTCTCTGAGAATATCTCTTGAATTGGTGATTTCAGCTCGCTTGGTTTCCAATTGGGCAAGTGCAATCTTCATATTTTGAAGGTAATTGAGGTTTTCCATGACATCAGCAAGTAAGCTGGAATATTGCGATAATATTTCTTTACCATTCAAGCCGATGGGATTATGTGGGTTAATGATGATCATGGATCCCAGTAGCTTCCCATTTTTGGCACTAATATTTGAGTGCATCATGGAGTGTATTGAAATTATTGGATAATCAAGAATTTCATAAAGCGCTTCATTATTAAGTGAAAGAAAATCGATATTGTTTGAAGTATGATGCTGTATTGCTTTATTAAGCAGGTCAGGACTAATATGCTGACTGCTTTGATAGACCCACTCGTCTTGGGCATTCAATAGCTTTTTAATGATCAAATTTGGAATTTCTTGATCAATAAGGAGGAAAAACAGGTACTCAGCGTTAAAATAGCTTCGAATTCCTTTTACCAGATTATAAAGAGTCAGATCAGGATCTTTGATGCTTTCATTTACTGATAAACTGATCATCTGGAGAATCGCTTTTTCTCGTTCTTCACGCCAGAAGGTGGATACATGTACTTGCGCTATCAATGATCTTGAAAAAGCGTAGATCAACTTTGTCGCAAAAGCAAGTTCATTTTGATCTAACCCTCTTCCACGAATAATGATGACACCAATTGCCTTACCATGTGAAGACATGGGAAGGATTGCCGCAACTTGCAAAAGAGGGTTTTCACCTGACGGTTCTTGAGAACCGTAAACATTAATTGCATCATTGAATAATTGGCTGTTAGGATTCTCAAATTGAAGGTTCCAGATATCTGGAACATTGTATTTGATCCATTCGGAATTGAACCCAAGAGATGGATTGATCAAATAGATTGCTGCTCCATCGCGATCCAGGCATGAGGTTATCCATTTCATGCCCATATTTATGACTTGAAATAGATCTTCAGATTGAAGCAAGAAATCATAAAAATGATCGATTGCCTGATCTACTTTTGAATCAAAGCTACTGTTATCCGAGTTGTTCATGATAATGTTGGATCAGAATTTTGATTCTCTATTGTATATCCATAACCTGTAACAGTTTTTATAATAACCGGGTTGCGAGGATCCTCCTCAATCCTTTCTCGTAAATTGCGGATGTGGACTCTGACAAGATCTGAACTACCTGTATCACTTGGATAATCCCATACTTCATCGAGTAATCTTGAGGGTGAGAAAATTTCACCAGGGTGACTCATTAAATGATAAAGCAGATCATATTGTACCGGAGTGAGACGTTTACTTGGTGCATTGGGGGCTGAGAATTCGTAAGTGCGGGTATTCAATGAGTAAGGCCCGACAGAAATAATTCTCTTTCCATTTTTTTCGTTCTCTCTTTTTTCTTCTCTTATTGCTGAAAGTCCATGGATAACGTCTGAGGATTGAGGTGGGTTATTATATTGTGTGCGACGAAGAATGGCATGAATGCGGAAAATTAGTTCATTAATATTAAATGGCTTACCAAGATAATCATCTGCACCTGACATGAATCCATTCAGTTTATCTTCTTCACGAGTTTTCGCTGTTAAGAAAAGCACAGGTACATTACAGAGTAGAGAATCATTACGCATTTCCTGGCAGACGGTGTAACCGTCCATCCCTGGCATAACCACATCAAGAAGAACAAGGTCGGGGATTTCGCGCCTTGCAGTCTGAAGACAATTCACTCCCGAGTTAACCACTTTTACTCGAAATTCTTTACTGCGGAGCACTCTCTCAATAGTGCTGGCGACAATTTCATCATCTTCACAAACCTGAATCAGTTTCGATTCCATTTCAAAAAATCCTTTCAAAAAAGATTAATAAAATAAAAAAGCACTCAATAAAATTCAATCTGTATATTTTTTTAAAGAGTTACCAGTAATTATTAACCCTTAATTATGTAGATAGGCGCGTTCAAGCTTACAAAAAGCGAATTGCTTTGGGTTTGCCATCAAGCTCTAAAGACTGTTCGTCAGTTGTGAGGTTCTTCTTGCTGAGCGATTTGTTGCTTGAATTCAAATACGCTAAATACGGTCACATCTTTAACGATTTATCTACATCGATGGTAATAGTTTGTAAAGTACTGGTAATAGGTATTTTATTAAGTTCTTGAACTACATCGTTAACCTGCCATCCAGCTTTTAAAATTGCTTCCGCTGAATCTCTCGCAGGATTGTCCTCCTCCAGAACATGAATTAGGATTTGAGCGTCGGCTATGATAGTTGTTAATGGATTACTGATCTGTTGTGCAATGCCTGATGCAAATTCTCCAAGCGATGATAACTTTAATTCGGGCATACTGTCTAATGAGTTGGCAAGTTGGTTCTCAAGTTTTTTCCTGCATGTTATGTCCTGTCCTATAGATTGAAATTCTTTGATCGTTCCATTTTCATCTAAAATTGCCCTGCATACCCATTTTTGCCATCGAAAATCATTCGATAGCGTGCGCGTGCAATTTTCAATTGTGTGAAAAACATGGTTTTGATCAAATAATTTAATGATCGATTGTCTGTTTTCTCTGGCAGGGCAAGATGCACCTTCCAGGAAATGTTTTCCGATGATATCTTTCCGATTGTATTCAAAATATTCGCAATAAAGATCATTCGCATAGGTAATAATGCCATTCGGGTCAAATTGAACGATCATTAATTCTTCGTTCTTTTCGATGGCATCTCCTGACCATTTTTTATAGTTCTCAGGATTATTTAATCTACGCTGTTTTTGAAATACAACAGAGAGAATATTCGTCATGCTTTTTGCTACATTGATATCAAAGCTGGTAAATTGGACACGATTATCATTTGGAATGAAAACCATGATCCCCAAAATTTCATTGCTTGATATGATTGGAAATATCCCCGCTTTATCAACCTGGCAATTAAAAAGGCTGTAAAAGTAATCCGTGAGTGCAGATTCGGAATTTAAATCTTTATTAAACAAAATATGTTTATTTAGAAGAATAGTCTCTTGAAGGAGGTTAAGGCAATTTTTCTCCAGAAGATCAGGAAATGAAACGTTAGCTCTGTTGGAAAGCACCTCATGACTTTTGATAAAACTCTCCCCCTCATGTTCATAGATTAATATTGAACAGGGAGTAATCAATTGGTGCACTTTTTCCAAAGCCGATTGAATCATTTGATGGTAGTTATTTGGAGATTGATGAATGATATCTTGAAGAAGATGGCTAAAGAATTCTTCTCTCTTTAATTGTTTTGTTAATTTTTGTTGGATTAATTTATAGGTGGTTATATTTTGTAATGAACCAACAATTGCGATTGGGGTGTTATTATCTTCGCCAAAGATTACCGTTTCTTGGCCTTTTAGCCAACACCATTTACGGCTCTTACTGCGAAGATGAAATTCATGTTCCAGTATCTTATTGCCCTTCAGGCTTTTAATTTTAGAAAAATGTTCCAATACCCCTGGTAGATCATCTAAAGCCAATAACGCGATCAACTCGTTATGTTTCTTTTCAGTGATCTCTTCTGGCGAGAATCCGAGGATATTCTTGACTGCATTATTAACAAAAGAAATGCAACTTCTCTTAATATCCCAAACAAAGATAATATTTGGAGTGGTTTCGATAATTAATTCAAAGAATGACCGATCAGATGCTTCTTTTTTCTGCAGAATACTTTGGGTTACTATGGAATGATCAAGTGAAGGATCAAATTGATAAACACCTAATTGCCGGAGTGCTTTGGCTTTCTGGATAAAGTCATCTATCTTTTCAAATGAAAGATCATCCATTTGTAAATTGCCAACAACACCAGAAAACCCACTTATTGGATTCTGAACATTCTTTTGCTGAATCACAAGGACAAAGGGAATAACGAGAATTTTCTTTATGATCTGGCTGAGTTGGTTTTCGCTATATACAACGTTTATATCTTCATCCAGGAAAAGAAGATCAAATTTTTTGGAAGAAATATCTTCGTAGATTTGATCAGTAAAATCAGGACAGTTGATTTTAACATCTGGAATCCGTGATAGATAATCTACCAGCTTTTTCCGTAGAAGGGCGTGGGGTGAGAGAATCAAGATTTGTGTATCTCTATTGTAACTATACATGCCGGTTGTATACATATAAAAACCTGTCCGGGGTGCGATTATTCTACCAATAATACGAAAAAGATAGTCTATCTGAGCCCCTTTAATAAAATGTTGTTAATTGATTGTTAAGTTGATATTAAAGGTAATGCAAGTTGAATGCCAATAAAACTTCTGCAATCAAACTGTCCCAGAAAACAATGACTATTTAAATTAAAGAATAGTGAGAGCTTTTCCAATATGCCATAAAAAACACGTAAAGAACCTGAAGGATTATTAACTGGGATTTTATATTCCTTTCACGTCTGATTTATTTTTCTTTGTGTATTGATAGGGTAAAGTAGTTTCTGATGGGTGAGCACAGTCGCTGGTTATGACTGTATTTCCCTATCAGGTGAAGCGTTACTATGATCTTATTGACGAGATTTAATGGCACACAATTTTACATCAACGCAGATCTAATCCAGACCGTGGAAGAAACTCCCAATACGGTTATTACGCTTCTTGACCACACCAAATTCATTGTGAAAGAATCGGCTGCAACTGTTGCAGAAAAGTACGTGCAATTTAAACAAAAGGTGAACCAACCTTTTCAGGTAGAAAGAACTACGGGTTCTTGATCATCGGAGGTTTCGAAAAATCATGGATTTAGCAACGATTGGTGGATTAATAGCAGCCTTGTTGGTGATTTCAATTGTAATGATTATGGATGGAGGATCGCCTCTTGACCTGTTGTCTCACCCTTCAGCTATCCTGTTAATCGTTGGTGGGTCTCTGGCAGCAACGACAGTTACTGTTTCTGTGAAAACAGTAACCAAACTTCCCATTTTTATCAAACAAGCCATGACCACGAATAAATTCGATGTCAAAGAATCCATTGAATTATTGGTAAAGATGGCTGATAGGGCACGTCGTGATGGGCTCCTAGCCCTCGAAGAGGATTGTAAACAGATCAAAGATCCTTTTATGCAGAAAGGGATCATGATGGTAGTAGATGGCACGGATTCTTCTGAGATACGTGAAATTTTGGAAATTACAATTGAGCAAACACGCAGCCGGCATAAAGTAGGTATAGGCTTTTTCGCAGCAGCAGGTGGGTTTGCTCCTACTTTTGGTATTATCGGTACGGTTATGGGTTTGATCAGTGTTTTAAAGACATTGGATGATCCAAGCTCATTTACAAGGTCCATTGCAAGCGCGTTCCTGGCTACTCTTTGGGGCTTGCTGGTTGCCAATGTGATCTATCTCCCATTGAGCGGAAAGCTTAAAGCAAAAAGCGAAGAAGAAATTCATTTACGTTATTTGCAGCTGGATGGAATCCTGGCTGTACAGGCAGGAGAAAACCCGCGCGTGGTGAGAGAAAAATTAAATGCTTACCTCTCACCTGCAGACCTCAGAGCAGGCGAAAAGGCTAAACCAGAAGATGCAAAAGGAAAAAAGGCAGCTCCAGCTGTTTCCGAAAAAGGTGTAGCAAATGGCGCGTAAACACGAGGAAGAAAGCGAAAGTGGTGGTTCGGAGCGCTGGCTTGTCAGTTATTCCGATTTTATTACTCTTTTAATGGTGATTTTTGTGGTGTTGTATTCTATGGGACAGACAGACGTGGAGAAATATAAACAACTTGCAGAGAGCTTGAAATCTGCATTCTCTTTTGGAGGGCCTGTAGAGGTGATCGACTCTCAAATCAATGAAGCAGGCGGTAGCCTTGAAGATGGGCAAGCAAAGCCTATTGTAGTGCCTGGTATCCCAAGTGAACCCCCAAAATCGGAAGAAGTTGCTAATGAACTGACTCAAATGTTAGCAACGAATAACCTTGGAAATGAAGTAAGTGTACAGACAAACGTGGAAGGTGTCCTCATTTCATTAAGTGAAAAACTGGTTTTTGAACCCGGAACCGCAAAACTACCTTCTGATGTATATCCTGTGTTGGATATCATCGTGAATATGCTGAAACCAATTGATAATTCCATTCGTCTGGTTGGCTATACAGATAATCAGCCGCCTCTGGATCCTAAATTCGCTAATAATATGGAATTATCTGTAACCAGGGCAATGGTTGTGGCAGATTACTTGATCACGAAAGGTATCGATCCTGGAAGGATTATTGTCTCAGGAAGAGGTCAATATCAACCTATCTTTGAAAATGATACACCCGAACATCGGGCTTTGAACGGAAGAGTAGAAATTGTCATTATTTATAATGTGGAAAGTAGTGTAATTGGCATTGATACCATAAACATTGCTCCATAACCAACAGGGAATTGATCTATGCAAACAATAACAAAAATACTAAATGTCATGTTTAAAGCAATCACTATTATTCTATTTTTGATTATTGGATTGCTGACTATTGCTGTAGCATATATCATGTTTGCTCCAGACAATATGCCAAAGCCTTTTACGTTGGTTTATGCAACACCAATTACACCTGCAAGCAGTCTTTTGGGTGATATCGTCAAACAAAAGGATGAACCAACCCTTGTTCCCACTGTTGTACCTACTCCGGTAGTTTTACCAGGAGAGGGTGTGATGGTAGATATGAGTACCAAAATCATCAACCTGGCAGATACTACCGGACGTCGATATATCCGTCTTACAGTGGTATTAGAATTTGCACCTGAACCAAGCGCAACCCAAGAGACCAAAGGTTCTGAGGGAGAAGTTGACCCTAATGAGGCGCTCAAAACTGAAATTGCTAATCGAATGCCTTTGATGGATGATGTAGTGATCACTTTATTATCAACGAAAACTTATGAAGAATTGTATACCGCAGATGGTAAAGAAGCTCTTCGAAAAGAAATTCTCGATGCTATCAATACAAAACTTCCTGAATTCCGTGTTATATCGGTTTATTTTACAGAATTTGTGGTGCAGTAAACTATGTTGACTCAATCTGAAATTGACGCTTTGCTGGCGGGTACCATCGATATCGAAGGAAAAGATGGCGCGCAGGGAGTAAACCTGGCTGATCTAATGAACCCATCTGCAGAACACCAGGAAGCAGATGCGGGCAAGAAAAAGAAAATTCAAGCCTACAATTTCTGGTCGCCAGACCGGTTTTCAAAAGAACAAATGCGTGCTGTGGAATTAATCCATGAGGACCTGGCAGAACGTTTGACCACTTCCATGCCAACTTTTTTAAGAACGAATATCCGTCCACGTCTGGTTCATACAGAGCAGGGACGATTTAACGATTTTTTGGCAGATTTTCCTGAAAGCACACTTTTCCACATTGTTGTATTATCTCCATTACCAGGACAAACAGTATTGACATTAAGCCCTGATATCAGCACCTTGATTCTTGAACAGCGATTAGGGGGAAAGGTTGAAAGAAAATGCGAGGATCATCAACCTACTGATATTGATCAATCTCTTTTACGTGGGTTGATTGAGCATATGTTGGGAGATATCAAAGCAGCCTGGAGTAAAGTTGTTAATATCGAGCCAGCTTTGGAAGATAGCACCGTAAACCAACACTGGGTGCAGATGGTTATTGGAAACGAACGGGTAATGATGCTCACTTATGAGATCACCATTCAGGGGCACAGTGGCACCATGTCTTTCTTTATTCCTTTCAGCACACTGAAGCCAATTATGAATGTGTTGAATCCACATATTTGGATTTCTGGAAGAAGAGAGCAAAAACAGGATTTATCTTTCTTGAAACAAAATCGAAAAAATCTAGAAAGTGTTCCGCTTGATGTTAAAGTCATTTTGGGTGAAATCGATCTTACGGTAAAAGATGTGATTCATATTTCTGTAGGTGATATTCTTCAATTGGGGACATCCATTAACCAACCTTTACTGATGCAAATTTCTGATCAAAGGCTATACCTTACGAAAGTAGGAAAAGTTGGGAATCGCTTAGGGGTTCAAATCAGTAGTGCAGTTCTAAATGAACCAAAATCCGAATACTCATAATGAGGATGAAATATGGCAGCAAATGATGAAGTTTTACAACCTGCAGAAGAAAAAAGAGCTGTATCACCTGCTCAATCAGTAAATCCTGCTCAACCAGATCGTGAAATTGCAAACATGGATCTACTGATGGATATTTCTCTCAGGGTGACTGTCGAATTGGGGCGTACCCGCATGACATTGCATCAGGTGCTTGAATTGCAAAATGGTTCGGTAGTGGAATTAGACAGATTGGCAGGCGATCCGGTGGATGTTTTTATTAATGATCGACTGATTGCACACGGTGAGGTAGTTGTTGTAGATGATAAATTCGGGGTAAGGATCACTGAACTGGTTTCACACACTGGTGGAAACAAAGGGTAATTCAGTAATGGAAATATTATTCAAGAAACTTCAAAATTGGTGGAAGGAAGCAACTCCAAAGAAACGTTGGTCAGGTGGAATACTGGCATTTGGATTTATTTGCACGATATTATTTTTTATTTTTTCCAATTCTTATCAAACCCGTTCAGTAGATTCAACGAACTATATCGATGAAATCAATAGCCCCATATATTATGTGGGGGTGGTTGCAAAAACAGTGGGGGTTTTACTGCTTATTGTTGGGGGAGCTGTCGTTCTCAAACGAATACAAAAGAAACAGGCAGGAATTCACTCAGAACGAGCATTGACGGTAATGGAGTCTGTTCGATTGTCTCCCAAACAGGCGCTGCATATCGTGCGTGTGGGTGAGGAATACTTTCTGGTTGGTGCTACAGACCAGAATGTGAATTTGCTTTCACAGGTTGATCTGTACAAAGAAAAGGATGGAAAAAAAGAGATTACTTCCATGAAGCAGCAATCCTTTGAATCCTTCCTGGTGAAAGCTACTAAATTGGAAGATCAACCGGTAGTAGAAAGATGTTAAGAATTGCTTTGAAATTCAGGCTGAACAACAAGAAGCAAGGTATTTATTTTTATGAAAAAGCCCAGATTAAGTAAAAAATTTTTATTGGTAGTTGTACTGGCAATCCTTGCAACTTTATTGGTGGGTTGTTCGGGAGATCCCAATCTTAATGCAAGTGGCATTACTCTGTCTGTTACTCAGGATGGCAATCCGACTGAAATAACCAGTGGGGTTCAGCTCCTTGTGCTGTTAACAATTCTTTCATTAGCTCCATCCATTATCATTCTTTTTACATCCTTCACACGGATTGTTATCGTTTTGTCTATGTTACGTGGAGCTATAGGTACTCCAACCATTCCACCAAACCAGGTCATCATTGGTTTATCTCTGATCCTTACTTTCTACATAATGGCTCCGGTATATCAGCAGGTGGATCAGCAAGCCATACAGCCATATCTGCAAGGTCAGATGGATCAAAAGACTGCTTTCTCTAGTGGGATGGAACCTGTCAGGCAGTTTATGTTCAAGCAAACTCGAGAAAAAGATATCGAGTTGTTCCTTGAATTAGGTCATGAGCCAAAGCCCTCCACATTGGATGATATCAAGACAGTTGTTCTTTTACCCGCCTTTGTCATCAGTGAGCTTCGCGTAGCATTTACAATGGGGTTTGTCATCTATATACCCTTTTTAATCATTGATCTTGTAATTTCGAGTATTCTTCTATCCATGGGCATGATGATGCTGCCACCCTCCCTTGTGTCATTGCCTTTTAAGTTATTGCTGTTTGTCATGGTTGATGGATGGTTTTTAATCACCCGAAGCTTGGTGCTAAGTTTTGGCGGGGGATAAGGAGAAAAAATTGTCTGAGGCTTTTGTATTAACTCTGGCTCAAGATGCCATTTTTATTGCTCTTATGCTTGCTGGACCAGTTCTTCTGGCAAGCTTACTCATCGGAAGTTTGATCAGTATTGTTCAAGCTGCTACCCAGATCAATGAAGTTACCCTCACATTCGTTCCCAAAATGGTCGGGATCATCTTGATCCTGATCATCCTTGGATCATGGATGCTTCAAAAAATCACTGCTTTTACTGCTGCGCTTATTAACAATCTACCCAACCTGGTGCATTGAGGGGTATGTCATGCTGCCGCAAAAAGTCGATCTCGTTCTTGATACCATCGATAATTTACGCCCAATACCCTCGAGCATAACGCGTATTCTACGAGAGATCGATAGGCCAGACACAACAATTTCCACCATTTCAAAATATATTGGAATGGATCAGGCATTGACTGCAATGGTCATAAAGACATCTAACTCAGTCGCATTAGGATACAGAAGCAAATGTTCTTCGATCAGGGTTGCAGTAATGAGAATTGGTTTCAAAAGAATTAAGGCAATTCTATTTGCTATAAATGCAATAGGTCCGATGACAGGAAAATTGAATGGATACCGGTTAGGAGGGGGGCAATTATGGGAGCATTCATTGAGGATTGCGACCGCCTCAGAATGGCTGGCAAGAACTTTACATTATTCTGAACCAGAAGAAGCATATATCGTTGGATTGCTGCACGACATCGGGAAACTTTTATTGGATCAATTTATTGTAGAAGACTATAAGAAATTTATTGAGCAGATTAAAAGTTATCAATTCCCAATCTGGAAAGTGGAAGAAATGGTGATTGGGATCGATCATGCTAATCTGGGGGGGATGATGGCTGCGCGATGGAATTTCCCAAATTCACTCATGGAAGGGATAAGATATCATCATACCCCGTCATCTGCAAAGGAAAATCAGATATTGCCGGCTATTGTGAACCTGGCAAATTTGTTGGCTACCCAAAGCAATGAACTTGAAAATGAAATGTTCTGTAATGATCTCCATCCCGATACTATGAAAATTCTCAATCTTGAGCAAGAGGATATGGCGTTTTTATCCGATTCGATTGACCGGATTCTTGATTTATCGGGTGAGAGATAGTGTGAAGAAAGAATATGGAAGCTATTCGCATTCTCCTTTTAGAATACGATGCAGTTCTAGGTGATCTGCTTAATTTATCCCTAAAACGAAATGGTTATAATCCCATTTTTTGTGATGATCCAGTATTCGCCATAGATGAAATTGAAGAATTTCAACCTGAAATTATTGTAATAGATACCTGCCTTCCGCGTCTTAATGCTTTTGATCTTTTGCATGCGATAAATGAAAAAGGATTGCTTAAAGGCAGATATGTAGTAATCCTCTCTGCGTTAGGATTTCCAGGTATTGTAAAACAGGCAAAAACAGCAGGCGCAGATGATTTTCTGGTTAAACCCTTTGATGTTGAAACCCTTGTTTTAAAAATTGCTCATTATTCAAAAAATTCTGTTAAAAAAACATTATCGGCTGTTCCTGTAAAGACTTTATAGAGAAGAAGTCTATTCTAAAGAAATTTTATCCAGATTTAATTTCACCTTCACCAATCCTTTACGGACATAACCTGCAACTTTATTTATCCTGAAAGAAACTTCCTTACCGGAGGTAGATTGTCTATTTCATTAGCTCAAACCCAGTTATTCTTTCTGGCACTTACACGGATCATGGCAACCATCATCCATATCCCAGTCTTAGGTGGCAGGATGATTCCAAATCAGGTCAAGATAGGATTAGGGCTCATGTTGACTCTATTTCTTATACCCTGGCAGAACCTTCCTGCAGCAGATACTTCTCTTGGGTTGGTGGCTTTTGTGATCGAAATTGGGAAAGAGCTAATCATTGGAACAGTTGCAGGTTTTGCGGCTGATCTTGTTTTTGGTATTTTGCAGATAGCCGGTGAATCGATGGGATATGGCAGCGGGTTCAGCTCAAGTAGAGTTTTCAATCCTGCAATGGGAGAAGCAGGTTCTGCTTTGGATCAATTGTTCATTTTAACAGCCACTATGTATTTCTTAGTGATTGATGGGCACCATGTGGTGATCATGGCTTTACAAAAAATGTTCGAGATCATTCCACTTCGAGGATCAATACCGTTTTCAGATCCCTCCGTTGTTCTGCAAATGACCTCACAAATGATACAAGCTGGGATTCACCTGGCATTGCCCCTCATTGCTGCTTTGCTGCTTACGGATCTTTCGCTAGGCTTGCTGGCTCGGATCACCCCTCAAATCCAGGTTTATTTCCTGGGATTACCCTTAAAAATTGGAGTTTCTCTTTTGGGAATGGGATTGGTCTTGGTGATGGTTCTTCCCATGATCGGAAATATCTACAAAGACTTGGGTACAAAAATGTTAATGTTATTGGAAAGATAATGAGATGTCAGATAAGACAGAGGCACCGACTCCTAGAAGAATAGCGGAAGCTCGTGAACAGGGTCAGGTTGTTAACAGCCGTGAAGTAAATGCCGCTGTAGTTCTTCTCTTATGCGTCGCTCTGCTACAAGGTCCTGGAAGAAGTATGATAACGGCCTTTTTGGAAATGATCCAACAGACCATTCAAGAATTGCCAGGTACTGAAATAACCGATGTATGGTTGCAAGAAACCACCTTGAATAACATTTTTCGGATTCTCCCATCTCTTGGATTGTTCATTCTGGGAATTATGATTGCCGGAACGATGGTTACGCTTGGTCAGACACGTTTCCTTTGGTCGAGTAAGCGGAAATGGATGGATTTCAATCGAATAAATCCGATCAATGGCTTTAAACGGTTATTTTCACGGAATTCACTTTTTGAATTAGTAAAAACACTGGTAAAACTGCTCATCATTGGATGGATTACCTATAGTTTCCTTCGGTCTAATTACATGCAACTGGTAGGACTGGCTTCTCTAGACCTCAGAGAATCTATCAGTATGGCAGCAAAAATATTCTTCTCTTTGATGTTGAGGGTGAGTTTAGTCTATTTTGTTCTTGCGGCGGCAGATTACGCTTATCAACGTTGGGATTATATGCGAAATTTGCGAATGACTAAACAAGAGATCAAAGAGGAAATGAAAAGGTCAGAGGGTGATCCTCTCTTAAAAAGCAGGATCCGTGCTCAGCAGCGCCGCATGGCTCGAAAGAGAATGATGGCCAATGTGCCCAATGCGACAGTAATCGTTACCAATCCTACTCACCTAGCAATTGCTGTTGAATATCGAAATGAAATGAATGCTCCGAAAATCCTGGCAAAAGGGGCATACAAAATTGCTGAACGCATTGTGGCAATTGCCAAAGAACATAACATTCCAATTGTTCAGAATATTCCTCTTGCCTGGGCAATATATAAAACGATTGATATCGATCAGGAAATCTCCCCCGATCTTTATAAAGCAATGGCTGAAGTTCTGGCTTTTGTTTATAAAACTAAGAATCACGCTTCTCCGTCTGTTGCTCAGAACAAAACAGGCGATGACGAAGAAGCTAAATGAATGGAAGAAGAATAAGTGACTACAACTACTGGTTCAACAACAAATATGACACATGCGCTGCTAAAGCTATTCCGCTCCAAAGACATGCTGATGGCTTTTGGCATCGTACTCCTGGTTATCTTGCTTGTTGTTCCTCTTCCTTCCTTCTTAGTTGATCTTCTTCTTGCTCTCAATATTGCAATGGCAGTAGGCATCCTGCTTCTGACCATGTATATCAAAGAAGCGCTCGAATTTTCATCATTCCCAACAGTACTATTGCTCATGACATTACTCAGGTTGGGTATCAACATTTCAGTTACCCGGCTGATTCTGCTGGATGGCTCAGCGGGAAAAATTGTTGATACCTTTGGCAATTTGATGGTGGGGGGCAATTATGTAGTTGGTTTTGTCATTTTTTTGATGTTAATGATCATTCAGTTTATGGTCATCAACAGCGGCGCTGGGCGTGTAGCAGAAGTAGCAGCACGTTTTACATTGGATGCAATGCCTGGAAAGCAGCTTGCCATTGACGCAGATTTGAACGCAGGACTGATAGATGAAAATGAGTCACGGAGACGCCGCAAAGCAGTTGAAAAAGAAGCGGATTTTTATGGGGCAATGGATGGCGCCAGCAAATTTGTTCGTGGTGATGCAGTAGCTTCTATCATTATCATGCTAATAAATGCACTGGGTGGCATTGTCATCGGCATGCTTCAAAAACAGATGGATATTACAACTGCTCTCTCAAATTATGTTCTTTTGACAATTGGTGCTGGTCTGGCGATACAAATTCCTGCATTGTTGATTTCTTCAGCTGCAGGTTTGATCGTTACCCGGTCAACTTCTGAATCTTCACTTGGAACAGAATTATTTGGTCAGCTGAGTAAATTTAATGTTTTGGCGGTAGCAGCCATTATTGTTGGATTGATGATGTTGATTCCAGGGCTTCCGAAAATTCCCTTTGCACTTGTCAGCATCGGGTTGGGAGTGGCAGCCTACTTTACACAAAAGATGAAAGCAGAAGAAGAAAAAGCATTATTAAAACCTCCGGAACCTGGTCCAACCGAACCAGAAACACCAGAACAAATGTTGGAAATGGTCATGGTTGATCCGATTGAAATTGAAATTGGGTATAGTTTGATCCCGTTAATCGATGATCAAGCACAGGAGAACCTCTTACAAAGGATCACAGGTATTCGACGGCAAATTATGTCGGAATTAGGGTTGATCCTACCGGTGGTCAGAATTCGAGATAATTTGCGCCTTCAGCCGAATGAATATCGGATAAAGATTCGTGGTCAGGAGATCGCAAATTACCAGATCATGCTGGATCATCTGATGGCGATACCAAGTGACAGTGTTGAAGGCGATCTTCCTGGCATTACTGCCAACGAGCCAGCTTTTAGGTTACCTGCGAAATGGATCAGTGAAAATGACCGCCACCAGGCTGAGATGAAAGGGTATACGGTTGTAACGCCGATATCAGTAGTTTGCACGCACCTTACTGAAGTCGTCAGAGCTCATTCACCAGAACTGCTAAGCCGGCAGGCGGTACAGGAGATGATAAACCAGATTCGACAAAAATCACCAGCATCCGTGGATGGTGTTATCCCTGAGCTGTTAAGCCTGGGAGATCTTCAGAATGTGCTTCGAAATTTGCTGCATGAACGGGTATCGATCCGTGACCTGAGCGGAATATTGGAAGTGCTTGCAGTGAATGCCCAAGTAACACGTGACCCCAATGTGCTTTCAGAAGTAGTACGCCAATCAATGGCGGTAACCATTTCCAATCAATACAGAGATAGTTCATATACACTTCATGTGATGACATTATCGCCTGCATTGGAAAATCAATTGAGGAATTCATTAGTAAACACTGATAATCGCATGGGGTTCCAAATCGATGCGAAAATGGCGCAACGCATTCTGGCGAGTACAGGAGAGCAAATGGAAAACATGGCAAAACAAGGCTATTTACCTGTTCTACTTTGTCCCCGCGAATTGAGATTTGCTTTCAGGCGGTTGGTTGAACAGAGTTTCCCCTCTCTGGTTGTATTGGCGTTCTCTGAAGTGAGTCAGGGAACCAGGGTTAAAGCACATGGCATGGTCAATATTCAGGAAATTCAATGACAACTAGAACTTTTCAGGCTGAAACGATGACAGAAGCATTGCAACTGGTTCAGCAGGAGATGGGACCAGATGCAGTAGTGATTTCAGCGCGGGATATTCCCATGGGACCTGCCTGGCAGGTCTGGCGGAAACCTGGCGTAGAAGTGATCTCGGTTTCTTCAGACGAGATTCAAAAAATAAAGAATATAAGTAAGAACAATAAGCAGCCTTCCAGGATCATTCGACCTGATAGAAATGGAAATGGAGTTGAGTTTATTGAAGAACAACCATCTATTGAGTGGGATATGGATACAAATATTAGTTCTAATATTGATCCTGAACCATTCAATGCCAATACAGCTCCTCAACAAGAGCTTCCCCATTTTCATGAGATAAGAAATCTCTGGAAGCCGCGTTATCTTCACAAAGAAGATGTGCAGGTAATGAATCAAATTCTTGCCAGCCGTCCTCATGTCACATACGAAACTAAAGTAAGCAATGGGGTTTTGATTCAGCCGGAAGCGGGGATCAGCAACAGAACAAAGCCACATACCCGTGATGAAAATTGCCCGAAATCCCTTCAACGTTTGCTTGATAAATTAACGGCTCAGGGAATTGAACACGATTTTCTTTCTCATTTAAGGGAATTAACTTTAAAGAATTGTAGCTCTGCCCTTCTTGAAAATGATGCCAGGGTAAAAGAATTTCTTGCAAATTACATGGCCGCCAATATTGTGGTTAATCGTTGGCCAAGTACTGAAGTACCAGGGAGAGTTTTGGTTTTAGTGGGTTTAAGCGGATGCGGCAAAACCAATTCTCTAGCCAAAATGGCAGTCTTCTATAGCAGTGTTTTACAGAAAAAGGTAGTATGGGTTTGTGCAGATACCATCAGAACTGGGGCGATCACTGAAGCACGCACGTATGTTGATGCAATTGGCATTCCAATGGAATTGGTCTATACCGCAAAAGAATTAAAGTCGGTGGTTGAGCGGTATAAAGATGCAGACTTGATCCTGATTGATACTCCTGGTTTTAACCCCTCAGCAGAAGAACAGGAAGTGGAATTAGGATCATACATAATGGAAATCCCTGAAGCGGAAATTTTATTAGTTACATCTGCTACCGCAAAGGAGGCTGATGCACTGCATTGTTACGATGCGGTGAAATACTTTACTGTAAAGGGGAGTGTATTTTCAAAGTTGGATGAGACATCTTCTTATGGGTCTTTATTTGATTTCGCCAGGAAGAGTCACCTACCCATAAGTTTCTTTACCAGCAATCGAAAAGTTACAACTGGTTTAAAGGTCGCAGATGCAGACCTACTGGTGGACGCATTATTCAGAGGAAGGTGGTAATAAATGGCTGCCAAACAAGAAGCAACACCAATTTCTCAACGTAGAGTACAGGTGGTATCAAAACCAGTTTCTACTGGGAAGCTGCCAGTGTTATTGGATATTATTTTCGATTTATCAAACTTAATCATGGTTGTTATTGCAATGACCGTAGCTATTGTCTCTTATATTTCAGGGGCTACTTTTGTTGATATCGCGATCAGAACAGGTGTCACACTCATCACCGTGGGTTTTCTTTTATATGTTATAGCCAAGAAAATTGTTAGTGCTTCAATCGAGGTGACCAGTCAGATGGTTGAGGAAGCTACCACAACTTCCACCATTGATGAGCAAGGATGAACGGTACTTGTAAGATGGGAATTTGTAAATGAATCAAATGATTGAAGAACTTGATCTTTGGAAGCAATATCTTTCTACAAAATCACCAGATTTGCGAGAAAAACTGGTTCTTCAATCTGTTCCTCTGGTTCATTACATTTTAAACCGCCTGGGATTGAACTATCAAGGAAGTGATGAGTATACTGATCTGGCAAATCAAGGGTTATTGGGATTGATAGAAGCGGTGGATCACTTTGATCCAGCTTATGAAACACAATTTTCTACGTATGCCAGCCTACGTATCCGCGGGAAAATCCTTGATCATATGCGTTCTTCTGATTGGATGACGCGATCTGCAAGAAAACGTGTGCGAGAGATTCGCAGAGTCATCACAGAATTTTGGACTGAGCAGCAACGCGAACCGACTGATGCTGAAATTGCTCAACGGCTGAATTTGGACGTTGAAGAAGTAAGAGAAGGATTGGACGATTCGCGAAGAATTTTTATATCGCTGGATACCTTTTTTGAACAAACTGATAGACGGGAGGGTGAAGGTGATGCATACGAAGAAATCAAAGATGATAATCAGGCAGATCCCGCCGAAGAATTTTTAGATAATGATCTAAAAGAGCAAATGATTCATGCACTCCTTCAATTGCCCGAACGTGAACAACAGGTACTGTCACTTTATTATGTCGAAGAATTTACTTATAAAGAAATTGGAAAAGCACTTGGAATTTCTGAATCACGCGTTTGTCAGATTCATTCGCGTGCCATTATTAATATCAAGGCTATGATGAAAGATGAATGAAACTCCTCGCATTTCTCTTGTTGATACTCTCAATATTATTCAGCTTGCGCGTGAAACCGCTCTATCGCAAGGAAACGTTGAACAAGCTGATCGATTTCGGCCTTTGGTTAACGAGATTCGTAATTTGGTTAATCAAACCAGAAAAACGTCGACAGATTCTCAAACAAATGCAGGGATGATGGGACAGGATGACTTCAAATGCCTGCTTGCCGTTGCCCAATCACAGCCCGTGTCACAGTCTGTAGATTCTTCACAAGGTGTTGCAGATAGGAATCAAATGATACTGGCTATGTCGGCTGCAAACATGACCGATTTGGAAATTGCCCGACAGATGGAAATTACCAGGGAAGAAGTCAATCTCGTGTTGAAGATCAATGGGCGAGGAAAAGATGGAAAGGAGAGTTTGTAAATGATCAAAGGTCTTTATTCTGCAGTTTCTGCGATGGTAATGAACGCCAACCGGCAGCAACTTCTTTCGCATAATGTTTCTAATATGGATGTGCCAGGGTTTAAACAAATCCTTTCGACTGCTGAAGATTATATGCAGACTACTGTAATAGATCCATTGGACATTCTGGAAGAAAAAAATTCTCCAAGAGAAGTGGGTTTACTGGGACTTGGTGTACAAAATGGACAAGAGGTGATTGATTTTTCCCAGGGCGGTATTGAAGTAACAAACAAAATTTATGACCTTGCGATCCAGGGTACGGGCTTTTTCCATATAAAAACTCCCGATGGGGAAAGATACACCCGTGATGGAAGGTTCATGCGTGATGCCTCAGGCATGTTGATAACTTCTGAAGGATATCAGGTGTTGGGTAAGAATGGGCAGCCCATAAAAATTGCTGATGGTACAGTCGAAATCGGTTCTTCTGGTGAGGTCATAATCGATGGAGTATCGACTTCACAGTTAGATCTGGTAGAGTTTGAGAAGCCAGAAGAGATTTTACGACACGATCAGGGGAATCTTTTCATGACTGATACCAAACCAACCGCAGCAAAAAACTCTACCATCATCCAAGGCGCATTGGAAACTTCAAACGTAAATGCTGCTCAAGTAATGACACAAATGATCGAAATATTGCGTGCATACGAAGCGGCACAGCAAATGGTTCAAAATCAGGATGAATTATTAGGAAAGACCATTTCTTCACTGGGAAGGATTGGATAAGAAAGGATCACCCAATGGCATATTCTTTATATCACACCTTGAATATCTCCTGCCAGGATATGTTAAACCGGATGATGGATCTGGATACGATTGCTAATAATCTTGCCAATGTCAACACGGTTGGATTTCGAGGAAGCCGGATGAATTTTCAAGAGCTTCTTTCTGAGCAAAAACTTGAAGGGAATACCCTGATCAATACGCAGGTCAGTAACAATCAGGGTGTCATTACCAGAACTGATAATCCTCTGGATTGGGCGATCCAGGGAAATGGCTTTTTTGCAGTGAAATTACCCGGCGGCGAAATCGGGTATACCCGAGATGGGATGTTTCAATTGGACTCAAAAAGGCAGTTGGTCAATTCAAGTGGTTATCTTCTAAAATGGGATGGACAAATTCCGAAGGAAACCACAAGCATCAATATTGAAAACACAGGTGAAGTGATTGCCAGTTTAAGCGATGGAACCTTGAAGTCTGTCGGAAAAATCCAATTGGCTTCATTTGCAAATCCAACTGCATTGATCAATGCCGGAAATAATGTCTGGATCCCAAGTGAAGCATCAGGAAAAGCTCAAATGGTTACACCTGGAACAAGTGGGTGTGGGATCATCCTCTCTGGTGCTTATGAAATGTCGAATATCAACCTAGCTGATGAAATGACGCATCTCATTCGGGTGCAACGTGACTTTCAGGTAACTTCTAAGGTTTTTCAACAAACAGATACGATGATTAGTGAAGCAATTCACATCCGCAAAGTGTAAAGATTTCGTGGAGGTTGCCGATGATAACTATATATAAGAATGTATTTCTCATCAGGAGTTCATACCGCTATGATAGAAAATAATCCCATTTCATCAATATCTCCAAAATCTGCTGATGATATCCAACCGGCTGACAAGAAAATGCGACTTGCAGATCAGCAACCACTGGGAAAAAAACAGGATAAAGTGGAGCTTTCTGATAAAGCCAAGCTGTTATCAAAAGCAACCTCTGCACTTAATAACTCCTCAATGATAGAGGATGAAAGAATTGCTCAAATCACCCAACAGGTTCAGGAAGGTACTTACCAGGTACCTGTTAGCATATTAGCGGACATTCTTATTGAGCGGTTTTACAAGATCTAATTTTTTCTCCTGGGAGATGATTGAATGGGAAATGATATTAATATCGATGTTGAGTTATCTGGTTATGAAAGTACCCTGGTAAAGCAATTTCGTGTTTTAGAGACATTGGTTGAAATTTCTAAAAAAGAGCGAGAACTCATTTTAAAGAATTCATCAGAGCTTCTGATGACCAATACCGAAGAAAAGGAAGCTGTTCTTGATAAATTCAGCTTATTGGAAGAGGATTCTCGAACGATTATCCAGAAAATGCTGCTTAAATTGGACATTCATACTGAGCGGACAAGTATCCAGGATGTTTTACCTTACTTAAATGGTGATGACGCAGCAAGGATAAATAGGTTATTGGATGGAATCAATATTTTAGTGAGAACCGCCAGGCAGTTGAACACGGGAAATCAAGCGCTTGTAACAACAAGAATGGATTGGTTAAAGATTACTCAGGCTTTTCTCGTTTCGCTGATCCATCAAGAGGATGGGTACACCATGCCGATGTTTGAAGGCTCAAACCGAAATTCAACCGTTTCGGCAATGGAATTTAGAGCGTAGGAGAAAATTTCATGCCAACTTTATCTGCCGGTATCAATATTGCTCTTCAGGCAATCTTATCTCAATCACAATCCATTGAAATCACTGAGCATAATGTTGCAAACGTAGATACAAAAGGATATCACCGCCAGAAAGCTTCTCTGGTTGCCCGGGTATCCAATCCATCAGCATCCTATGACCTTGGATACAATGCCGGGCAAATGGGAGCAGGGGTTTCTGTTGATCGTATCCAGCGTTTTTCGTTGGATTTCTTTGATGGAAGATATCGTTCGGTCTCTGCTGATACAAAAAGCTGGGAATATCAAAGTGAAATTCTTTCACAAATTGAGTCTACTTTTTCTGACCTGACAGATGATGGGCTTTCTCCCAAATTAGATCAGTTCTGGCTTTCCTGGCAAAATCTCGCTTCTGATCCGACTAATACAACCATGCGGACAGAGGTAATGAATGATGCTGGTTTTTTATGTGAAAAATTGAATCGCAATGCGCAACAATTGATCGTTT
The DNA here is from genome assembly GCA_034429195.1 of Anaerolineaceae bacterium. GTDB lineage: Bacteria > Chloroflexota > Anaerolineae > Anaerolineales > Anaerolineaceae > UBA4782. The sequence goes on along the minus strand of DAOUGQ010000014.1, from coordinate 121,828 downwards.
TACGACAGGATCAAAATTTAACTCTTGAAAACCGCGTAGATGAGATCAATTCACTGGCAAAATCGGTTGCAAGTCTGAATGCAGAAATATCCCGAGTGATTGGAGTAAATCAACAACCAAATGATCTATTGGACAAGCGGGATATGGCATTGGATCGCCTGGCAGAATTGGCAGGTGCTGTATCTTCAACACAGGCGAATGGTGAAGTGATTGTTTCAATCGGTGGGCATGTATTGGTTACCGGGCATGATTCATTATCAATTAAAACTGAACCTGACCCAGATCCCGCAAATAGTGGTGTTGACCGTATCGTTTGGGAGAAAGACTCAAGTGAGTTCAATACAAATGGTGGTGAATTGGAAGGGATTCTGAAAGTAAGAGATGAATATATTCCCCACCAACTTGCTATTCTCAATAATATGGCGAAAAATCTGGTTACTGAAGTAAACAAGATTCATTCGCAAGGTTACTGCCTTGACGGTTCTAAAGGTGGCGATTTCTTTGATCCAGATGGTGTGACTGCATTGGAAATCAGGTTGTCGGATAGCCTGGAGCCAAGTAAAATCGCTGCTGCTGGTGCTCCAGCGGTGGTTGGTGAAGTGGAAGTTGGAAATAGTGAAAACGCAGAATTAATGGTCGCTCTGCGTCATCAAAAAATTGCTGGCTTAAAAGATCAAACTTTCAATGAATATTGCAATGGAATGATGTCAGAACTGGCGACGACGGTTAAACAGGCGAAGGATAACAGTACACAACATACGATCGTTTTGCAGGCACTTAGCGAACAGCGAGAATCCGTTTCAGGTGTTGTGCTCGATGAAGAAGCTGCCAATCTGGCAAAATCACAAAAAGCATACCAGGCAGCTGCTCGGGTTATGAATGCATATGATGAACTATTGGATTTGGTTATCAACCAGATGGGTCTGGTGGGGAGATAGGAGTGAGTTATGCGCATAACAAACCAGATGATGGTGAACAATGTCATCCAGTATATTGATGATATAAAGAATAAAATCAATACTACTCAGGAGCAAATTGCCAGTACAAAGAAATTTCAGACTCCTTCTGATGATCCAACTACTTCCTCCATGTGTCTGCAGCTAAAATCATCCTTGAGCATCTCTGAAGGTTACCAGAATACTGCGAATATCATCAGTGATTGGATGTCAACTACTGATTTCAGCCTTGAGCAATTATCCGAAATCGCTACGAAAGCATACAATATTGTATTGCGCGGCTTAAATGATACTGTAGATGCTGATGAAAGGAAATCTTCGCTGGCAACTGAATTGAATGAGATGATCAAAAAAGCAGTAGACATTGGAAATTCTTCATTCCAGGGCAACTATATATTTGCTGGAGTACGGGTTGATCAACCTGCTTTTATTATGAGTGACGAAAACACAATTACTTATAATGGTATCAGCAAAGAAATGGTACGCAGTATTGGTCAAAACAGTAAGGTTACCATGAACATAGATGGCAATGAAACCATAAAACCTTTGATCCAGGCATTGATTGAAGCAAGAAATTACCTGGCAAACAATGACACTTCGAACCTTCCTGGTTCACTCGATAATTTGAAAACCGCTCTTGAAATGTTAACCGCTTCACGTACAGAAAATGGTACACGAATGCGACAAATTGAAAATAGTATCAGCAATATGGAAAAATCTGATATAGCTATTCGTTCAATTCTCAGTAAAAAGGAAGATACCAGTATCGCAGAAGCATATTCTCTTTTGGCAAGTCAGGAAAGTACATATCAGGCAGTATTGGAAATTGGGAGTCGCACATTATCGGCTCTAAACTTATTTGATTATTTGAATTGATTTTTAATCAACAGGAATTGACTATGGAAACTATGAAGAATCCACATTCCTACCAGGGGGGAAAATGCTAGTCCTGAATCGGAATGTGAATGAAAGCATCGCCATTGGAGATTCGATCATTGTTACGATTCTTAGCATAGATGGAGACCGGGTAAAGGTGGGCATTCAGGCTCCCCGGGAAATATCCATTTTACGCGGTGAAATTCGTGATGCCATGCTGGATCAAGTAAAGATTCAGCAAAAAATGATAAAAGAACCTGTTGATTATTCATTTGAAGAATTACGACGTGTATTAGTTGAAATTGCAGAAGAAACCGATGCACCTGCTCAAAAATGTGAACAAGATGCCGGAAATTCACCCTCATAGTTTCACTTATTTTCCTCTTTTCAATATTAAAAATACGAAATAATTGCGATAAATTCATGAAATATTTCGCATGTTTTTACGGTGGGTTTACAGGTTCGAGCCCTCTAGAATGATATTGTATTCAAAGGTAAAGAACGAAAAATGAAACGTCGAAATCGTTTCAAAATGAGGGCATGTGATTATGGCGGATTATGACATAAGTCCGGATGAAATCCCAATATTTGTAGCAGAATCTGATGAGAACCTACAGGCTCTGGATAAAATCTTATTACTTCTAGAAAAGAATCACGGGAATGAAGAAGACCTGCAGACAGCCTTTCGAGCTGCACATACCCTGAAAGGGATGGCAGGAATGATCAACCACGAGCGGATGGTTGCGGTAACGCATGCCATGGAAACCATTTTTGATGCTTTACGGAAGAAGAGTCTGGATATCGACTCACAAATCATTGATGCCTGCCTGGATACGGTGGATAGTTTACGAAAATTAAGTGAAGAGGTTGAGACATCTCAACCATATGATTTGGATGTTGACGCATTAGTAAACCGTCTTGAGGGGTTATTGCATCAAGGACGGGCGACTCTGCTGCAGACAAAACTGGATACCACTGCTGATAAATCACCAGATAGCAAACCTGTTCAAGCTGCAACCAAAGCATCTGAATTGGGTTCAAATGCCACCTCCTTCCTAAAGGGTAATGATGGTGATTTGCCAGTATTAGCTGATATTTCGCCAAAAAGCGTAGCTTCAGCTGCACGGGCATTTCAATTAATCCTTGCCTTACAGGAAATTGGTGAAATCACTTATCAAGAACCTTCGATGGAGGTGATTGATTCAGCTTTGCCGGTACATCATTTTGTGGCAAGGGTAAAAACCAATGTTCCTTTAGAAGAAATTCGAAAACGGCTGGTACTCATTTCTGAGATCGATCATCTGTATATTGGAAAAGAAGAAATTATCGATAGTTCTCAATCAACAAAAAGCACTCCAGCACCTTTACCTCCCATACCCCAAGATGGATATGATATGTTGGGTGATTATCTGGTAAGGCGGTTGGTTATAACACCTGATCAATTGCAATCCGTGCTATTCCTTCAAAAGAAAGAAAACAATAAGAAATTACTGGGGCAGTTATTAGTTGAAAATGGAATATTAAGCCAGACGCAATTGGATGACGAAATTGGTCGGATGATCCTGGAGCAGAAAGTTGCCTCAAATACAAATAAAAATGTTTCTGTCCATAAGAATAATGGCTCGGAAATGACGGTCAGAACTACAGTGGGGCATCTCAATGCTTTAATGAATATGGTGGGCGAACTTATCACAGATCGAAATCATCTTTATCAACTTCGAGCACGATTTGAAGCTGAAAGCAAACAGCATAGAGATGTAGAAGAACTCGCGCAAACGGTTGCACATCTTAGCAGAATTACTGATCAGTTGCAAGAGGAAGTGTTGAGCATCCGCATGCTTCCCATCAGCAATGTATTTGATAAATTCCCGCGTATGGTTCGCGATCTTTCTCACAAAGTGAATAAGAAAATTGAATTGGTCATTCATGGGGAAGATACAGAATTAGATCGCTCAGTGTTTGAAGAGATCAACGATCCGATCATCCATATGTTGAGAAATTCTATTGATCATGGCATTGAAGACCCTGAGACGCGAAAGGCAGCCAATAAACCTGAAGTAGGCACTATCACACTTTCTGCTCAACATGAACAGGGGCACATCATCATTACTGTAGAAGATGATGGAAAGGGAATAGATACTACAAGGTTAAAGAAGAGTGCTATCAATAAAGGGTTAATCACTCAAGATGATGCAGACCATATGAGCGATGAAGAAGCGGTAAATCTGATTTTCTTATCCGGTTTATCTACATCTTCAAAGGTTACTGATATTTCTGGACGTGGCGTCGGGATGGATATCGTGCGCAATAACATTCAGCGCATTAATGGCACGATTTCTGTGGAAACAAAGGCAGGTGTTGGGTCAAAATTTCAGATCATTTTACCTCTCACTCTAGCCATTGTGCCCACGATGTTAGTAGAGCTGAGTGGAACTACCTATGCATTTCCGCTTGTGATGGTTGCTTCGATCCTACGCCTGGAGGACAAAGATATTCAATTCATCCGTGGTAAACCAGTCACAATGCTGCGTGATTCTGTTCTGCCATTAATCAGTTTAAGTGAAGTTTTTGAAATCTCTGAAGCTCAACAAAAGAAGAAAGATTGGTATTACGTGGTTGTTGTTCATTACGGAAAACTGACGGCAGGCATTATTGTTGATCGGCTCTTGGGTCAAGAAGAAGTAGTGGTGAAATCCCTTGGAGCATTGATCGGAGACATCCAGGGAATATCAAGTGCTGCCATACTTGGCGATGGTCATGTCGCTTTAATCATTGATGTACCTGGTCTTTTGCAGTTATCTGGAATTCATTAAGGGTTATTGAGGATCTAGAATGAAGCAAAATTCTTCTCTCGCTGTCGAATGGATAAATAGTTTTCAGCAATATGCATCTGAAGGAATCAGAAACGCTGCAAGAGGATTTTCAACGATGCTGGGAGAAAACCTGGTGGTCAAAGAACCTTCATTCCGCCAGGTTGCTATAGGAGAAATACCAAAGTTACTGGGTGGACCTGAAACAGAAGCGGTAGGAATTTATTTGCGTGCCGAAGGTGATATGTCAGGTCAGATCATGCTCGTGATCCCTTTGCAGCGTGCATTGGAATTATCCGATATGTTGATGGATCTGAAGCCTGGTACAACAACCGAATTAGGTACTCTTGAAAGATCTGCGTTAGGAGAGGTTGGAAATTTGACTGCCTCGTTTTTCCTCAATTCATTATCACAGCTTACTGGTATATCCACCAGACCTTCCCCTCCTGCAGTGATGGTAGATATGGTTGGTGCCATCATGGATATCATCATTGCTACTTGTGGAGGAACCAGCGATTATGTTCTTTTGATGCAAACAACTTTTGTCTGTAAACAGCGAAGTATTGAAACCAGTTTTTGGGTCGTACCCGATCAACATACTCTGGATATTCTATCAGCAGAAGCTTGAGGTAGTATGGGTGATCCTATTAGTGTTGGATTAGGTGAAAGTGTGGTGAGCAAAAAGGATGGTGATGTTCTGGTTGCATACGGATTAGGATCTTGTGTGGCTGTCAGCATGTATGATCCACAGGAGAAAGTATGTGGGTTGTTGCATGCAGTGTTGCCCGAAGATTCAATTGGCTCGGATACAAAAACAAAGTATGTAGATACTGGAATCGAAGAGTTGTTAAAGTCGATGGAGAAAGCAGGTGCACATCGAAATCACCTGATCGTGCGCATAGCAGGCGGAGCAAACATGATAACCTCCCCTGGTTTCTCCAAGTCTTTTGATATAGGTACGCGAAATATTCAAGCAGCACATAAGACGCTTGAAAAACTGATGCTGCCACTTAAAAGTGAAAGTGTTGGCGGGCATATGGGTAGAACTGTACGTTTTTTTGTTGGCTCCGGTCAATTGACTGTAAGAATGATCGGTGGTGAGGAAGAGAATCTTTAAGATCAAGTGGAGCGAATTATCATGGCAAAAGTATTAATTGTCGACGACGCAGAATTTCTTCGTGTACGAATCTCTAAAATGCTTACGGGCGAGGGTTTCGAAGTAGTCGAGGCTGAAAATGGCGCCTGTGCATTGGAAAAATACAAAGAAATCCACCCTGATTTGGTATTGATGGATGTGACAATGCCTGAAATGGATGGGTTGACTGCTCTTAAGGCGATCCGTAGCATGGATGCACAAGCTCGTGTGATTATGCTGACCGCATTGGGGCAAGAATCGGTGGTTTTGGATGCAATAAAATCTGGCGCAAAAGACTTTATTGTGAAACCATTCGAACAAGACCGGGTAATGGGTGCGATTAAGAAGATCCTGGCGTAAACCAAAAGAGTTGCAATGATTACTAATCCGGTTAGCCAGAATCCTTCATTAGCACCTGCGCCTACCATCAAATTACTGATCGTAGATGATTCGGCGTTTATGCGTTATGCGATCTCCCATCATTTTGAAGGGAATTCTTCGATTCAGGTAGTAGGCACTGCACGAAACGGGATCGAAGCGCTGGATTTGATTCCCGGTTTGAATCCTGACGTTATCACGATGGATATTGAGATGCCAAAAATAGATGGAATTACAGCGTTGCGAGAAATCATGAAACGTTTTCCGCGCCCTGTAATCATGCTCAGTAGTTTAACGCAGGAAGGTGCAGAGGCAACAATCACGGCTCTAACCATTGGAGCGGTTGATTTTGTTCCCAAACCTACTCAAAAAGCCAGCATCAATGAGGTGATGAGTGAGGTAACAGCAAAAATAGTTCGGGCGGCAACAATTCGGGTTAAACCAGCGTTATTTACTGGTAAAGAGATGCAAGCTGCACAGGCAAATAAGTCTAAAGCTGTGACAAAAAAGCTGGATCAGAATGACCCAATTGTGCTGATTGGCTCATCAACAGGCGGACCGCGGGCGCTGCATACTGTTCTCGCGAATATCCCTGGTGATTTACCAGCAGCAGTTGCAATAGTTCAACACATGCCTGTGGGATTTACTTATTCATTGGCTGAAAGGCTAAATTCACAATCAGCATTATTGGTAAAGGAAGCAAGTGATGGCGATTGCCTTGAGGTTGGGAAAGTGCTCCTGGCTCCAGGCGGATATCACATGATGTTCAACGAAAAGGGTATTGTCTCTCTTAATCAAAATCCAACTGTGCATGGAGTTCGACCCGCAGTAGATGTGACATTGATCTCGCTGGTTCAAAGTTTTGGAAAAAATGTTATGGCTGTCATTTTGACTGGTATGGGAAATGACGGAACGAATGGAGCAAAACTACTTCATGGTATAGGTGGAACGGTTATTGCTGAAAATGAATCTTCCTGCGTTGTGTATGGAATGCCTAGAAGCATAGTCGAAGCTGGTGTGGCTGATGAAATTATTCCACTTGATGGTATTGCTGGAACAGTCTATTTGCAGGCAAAAAAGATGAAAAGAATGCTGGAAAGGGATCACTAATTTGGATACGGAAACTTTTGCTCATGTGAAATATTCCGTCAAGAAGATATTGAACATTGACCTGAATTATTACAAAGAAGAACAGGTCAAACGAAGATTAGATTCCTGGCTGTTGCGAAACAATATGCCAGATTGGAACATTTATTTCGAAAAAGTAACCAGCAACGAAACCGAATTGTCGCGCTTCAGGGATTTCTTAACGATCAATGTTACAGAATTCTACCGTGACCCTCATCATTGGAAAACATTGGAGGAGAAGGTACTTCCTGTACTCATCAAGCAGGCAAATGAACGTCAATCAAAATTGAAGCTCTGGAGTGCTGGTTGTTCAGTGGGAGTTGAAGCATATACCCTGGCGATGGCTATGGATAAAGTTTCACCACATACCGCATGTGAAATATTTGCTTCAGATATGGATCGCGGAGCTCTGCAGAAAGCAAAAAACAGAGGACCGTATACAGCAGAAGAGATACGAAATCTTTCGGCTGAACAAAAGATCAAATATATGGACGAAGCTGCAGGAAAGTTCTATTTCAAAGAGCAATATGCCCATTCGATTCGCTTTTTTGAGCAAGATCTATTGATGTATGAATTTACCGGTGGATTTGATCTTATTGTCTGCCGAAATGTCGTTATTTATTTCACCCGAGAAGCAAAAGACATGCTTTATATGAAATTCAGAAATGCCCTACAGCCTGGTGGAATATTATTTGTTGGTGGAACGGAATTGTTACCCCGTCCATCTGAGTACGGTTTTGTCAGTCATTGGATGTCTTTTTATACTAAATGTTAAAGTAAGGATTTTTTGTATGATTTCTTGGAGGAGGGCTTGGCTGTATGAATGTTGAAATTCTAAAACCTTTTGTCGAAGGTGCTGCGGAAGTTCTCGAGTTTGAAATAAAAACTACCGTAGAAAAAGGTAACCTGACTCTTCAAAAATCAGCATTAACCACAGATGATGTAACGGTTCTCTTGAATCTTGTTGGTGAAGTGTATGGGGCTGTTTTGTACTGCTTATCAGAAACCATCGCTCTGAAAATGGTATCACGTATTTTGGAGCAGGAGTTTACCGAATTTGATTCTATGGCACAAAGTGGTATTGCTGAATTGGGTAATGTGATCACTGGAAAAGCAATCGTCAAACTTTTTAACGCCGGGTATCGCGTGGATATTTCACCTCCTACTGTGATTACTGGGAAAGCAGTGAAAATTTCGACTTTAGATTTTTCGAGAATTGTAGTCCCTATAAAAACGGATTTAGGAATGATGGAAATCCATTTAGCAGTAAGGGAAAATAAACAAGGGCAATTGTCCAGTTCCGATGACTTTATTCCTCTTATTTCTCAGAAGGCATCGTAGAAGTAATAGAGGATTTGAAAGGATAGGTCGATGAATGTAAAGTTTCTAAATCCATTTGTAGATGCCGCTTATGAAGTTCTAGCGAAGGAAACTGGCACAGAAATCCAGCGTGGCGAACTGTCCCTGGAAAAAAATCATTATGTATCAGATGATGTGACGGTGATTATTGCACTTGTTGGAGCCGTTGAAGGAAATGTTTTTTATAGCATGTCACAAGAAACAGCCATCCGTCTGGCATCTCGGATGATGTCTGAGAAATTAATTGACTTCGATAGCCTGGCACAAAGTGGAATTGCAGAACTGGGAAATGTGATCACGGGAAGGGCAAGTATGAAGCTATCTGAAGCAGGATTTGAAGCAACGATTTCTCCTCCTTCGCTTATTTTAGGTAAAGGAGCTACTATCTCGACACTTGATTTCCCACGGATCATCGTGCCATTGAATACATCTGAAGGAAGTTTTATGATCCATCTGGCATTACGCCAGGGTTTACGAACGGGTTTAAAAACATCTCAATTGCAAGTCCCTCCTTCACCGCAAGGATTGTAGCTAGATTGCAAGAGATATTATCTTTATAAAGAAAGGTAAATATAATGCAAAACCAACTTGTAGTGTTTAGTATTGGAAATGAATTTTATGGTGTTGATGTGGATGCTGTTGAGAGCATCATTAAAATGCAGGAAATTACCCGACTTCCTCATGCACCAGAGTTTGTTGAGGGAATTACAAATTTGCGTGGTGCAGTAGTCCCCATTCTGGATCTGCGAAAGAGATTTGGGTTGGAAGCAAGCGAGGCAACTCGGGATACCCGCATTATGATCGTGAACATGAATAATACGAATGTAGGAATGGTGGTGGATTCTGTCACTCAGGTTGTACGAATATCTGCAGAATCAATCGATCCACCGCCTCAGATGGCAATGACTGTGAATTCAGCATTTATCAAGGGAATTGCCAAATTAGATGAGATGCTCATCATCCTTCTGGACTTGAAAAAAGTTCTTACTGTCGATGAGTACGAACGCCTGTCTGCAGCATTATAGAAGCTTTGAAGCGAACATCTTCATTATCATCATTGTAGAAATGTCATCAATAACAACGTTGTAGAACGACAGGCTGCGTAAATTGGCGCCAGTAGAAATATTGGCGCCAGTAAATGTGTTAGAAGAAATTGTTTTCCAGGAAGAAATATTGAATAAGGTGTTGTTACTTTAGAAAATATATTTCATTCAAGAAAGCATTGTGCAATGAACAATCATCAGCGATGGGCAAGTTTTCAGGTTCTAAAAAGGAAACGGAATTCGAAGTCTGCCTCGGGAAAGGATTATGCCAATCACCCGCTTTTTACCAGTTCTTATGATGGTATTTTGCTTATTGATGCCAGTAAGAAAATTTGTTTTGTAAATCCCTCTTTCCTGGCAATTTATGGCGTAACCGATCCCAGTTTGGTGATTGGCAGACAGTTTCTTGAAATTTTTACTGAGACTTTCAAAGATACTGTTTTATCGATACTGGAATTATTTGAAATTACCAGTACTCCTACTCAACCAATGGAAGTCGAAATCTGCAGCAATAATGGTCAATCAATCCCAGTATGTGTATGGATCACAAAAAACACAGATCATATTAATAACTTAACCCATATTTATGTGCGCGATATCTCAGACTGGAAGCGAGCACAAAGTTACTTGATCCAGGCAAACATGGAATTGGGAGATGCATACCGCGATACATTAGAGGGGTGGGGAAGAGCATTGGAATTGCGTGATCATGAAACTGAAGGACATACTAAAAGAGTTGCAGATGGAACGATCCAATTGGCGTTGATGCTAAATGTATCTGTTGAAAATATTCAAAACATACGATATGGGGCAATGCTACATGACATAGGAAAGATGGCAATTCCCGATTCCATCCTTTTAAAACCAGGTCCGCTTGATGCTGATGAATGGAAGATCATGAAAATGCATCCCATTTACGCAAGGGATATGCTTTCAGAGATCAAATTCCTTAGATCTGCGATCACGATTCCGTACTATCATCATGAAAAATGGGACGGAACAGGATACCCGACAGGGCTAAAAGGCGAAGAGATACCCCTGGAATCAAGAATTTTCACAATTATCGATGTTTGGGATGCACTGTTGTCTGACCGCCCTTATAGAAAAGGCTGGCCCAAAGAAAAGGTACTTCAATATATTCAGGATAACAAAGGAATCTTTTTCGACCCGCAAATAGTCGATGTCTTTTTACAAATGCAGTTGTAACATCAGGGAACAATTCCTGCACAAGCAACACCATTCTCGGGGGCTTCTTTTTTCATCGATTTCCAGACTTTATTATCAAGCGAAATTAAACACTCCAATTCGCCCGTCTGAGAAGGATTAGAAGCAGTCAGGTACACTTCAGTTCCCTGAGTAAGTTTCATTTCTTTACGCCAGGGTGTTGTAACGATCGTACTTGAAACAAGGGTTTCATCCGATGTTCTGAGGGATACCATTGCATACCCACCAGATGCTTTTACCTGAAAAAGCACCTTGTGCGAAGAATTAGGGGTTTTAAAGGTTCCGAGCACAAGAAGCACAAGAAAACCGACAAGACAAAAAAGAATAACAATGATAATGTCGAAAAATTTCTTGCGATTTGTTTGTCCATTCATAAGAAAAGAACCATTTCGTCAGTAAATATTGGGGACAGATAAATTATATTGTACTGGTATTAAATTTACCAGAATATTTACGCGAAATTTATCTCCTTCATGCTAAAGCCAGATGCAAGTTTGACGAAATTATCAATAGACCAAATTGATGATTGATGGAGGTAATGATAGGGAACGATAAAAAACAATAATTGACTACTTACTCGGCGGAATGATGGTTACTGGAATTGTTGTAACCAGGTTGTTTAGAAAAACTCTGAAATTAAAAATGGGGAAGGATCCCCTGAAAAATCAAACATGGAGGTTTGAAATGGCAGAAATTGATGTAACTCGTATTGCAGGTAATATTGGTGCTATGAATGCACTAAATGCGCTGAAAGGGATCAACAAACAGTTGGCAATCCATCAAACCCGACTGTCTTCTGGCAAGCGCATCAACAGCGCAGCAGATGACCCAGCCGGATTGAGCATTGCAACAAAAATGCTTTCTCGTTCTGAAGGTTTGAAAGTAGCCCTTTCGAATATTGGAGATGCCAAGAACCTGTTGGCAGTTGCTGAATCAGGCATGGGGCGTATCAATGACATTTTAGTTCAAATGCGCAACAAAGCAGAGACCGGTGCTAGTGATACTATGGGCGATGAAGAACGCCTTGCTATCAAAACACAACTTGATGCCTATGCTGCTCAGATCAATGACCTATCTACACAGACGAAATGGAACAAGATTGTACTTCTTGATGGTTCAATGTCTTCATTACGTCTTCAAACTGGTGTAGATTCTTCAGATTCAACCACACTTGAAAATATTGGCAACATGAGCATTGATGGCCCTGTAATCAACATTGCCACTAAAGTAGATACCAGTTTTGTTAACACAACTGGTGGCATTGATCACGATGCTAACGTCACTGCATCTTTTGATGCGAATGCCAAATTTAGTTGGATGGATGAGTTGGAAACTGGTACTTACAAACTGTCTTATTCCTATGACTCAACTGCGAAGACAGTTACATACCAGCTTAAAGATGCAGCTACCGGTGAACCTGTTGAAATAGACGCTGATGGTGTGGCAGGAACTGAATTCACGACTACTGGTTCGACAACTGTTGACTGTGACCTATCGGGTGTGGGTGGTGGTTCCATCTATGTTGGCAATGGTCTGAAACTGACCTTTGCTCAGACAGCAGTGGATATTGCTGCAACCAACCTGTCTACCATTGAATACAACAAGACAGGAACTTTATCTCTGAAACTTGGTGCTGGTAAAGCGGCTGACTACGCTGCTTTCATGGATACCGTTCAGACCGCTATTGACCAGGTCAACCAGAAAATGTCCTCAATTGGTGCATTGACCGGTCGTCTTTCCTTCAAGGAAGATCAGGTTTCTGCAGCCCAGATCAATATTGAAGCTGCTTACAACCGTATTATGAACGCTGATATGGCTGAAGAACAGGTGGAAGCCAGCAAGTACCAAATCTTGCAGCAAACAGCCACCGCCATGTTAGCCCAAGCTAATGCAGCACCACAATTCTTACTGTCACTATTCCAGTAAGCCATCATCTTTCCGCAGATGGTAGTGAAGCGGGGGCACCCAAATGGGTGTACCCCGCTCAGCAAGTGAAATGAAAATGCAAATTTGAGAAGGAAATTGCGATGTCAACATCTACATCAACTACTACTCTGAGCGCAACATTTACTAATCTGGTCACAAGTTTGATGAATATTGAACGGCAACCACTCACGAAATTAACTGAGAAAAAGGAAACGATCACTATTCAACAAGCTGTATACACTGACCTGAGTAAAATGCTCACGGAATTTCAAAGCGCTGTAAATGCTTTAGATTCGGCAGAGCCCAGTTATTCCTTCTCTTCGCAACGTAAAGCCACAGTAAGTGATGTACCTACTGGTTACACTGTTATGACCGCCACTGCTTCTTCGAAAGCTTTATTGGGGCAATATCAGTTATCTGTGACAAACCTTGCAAAAGAACACCGGGTACGATCTGATCGTCAAATTTCCGCCAGTACTGCACTGGGATACACTGGTTCTTTCCTGTTACAGGGTAATACGATTTCCACTGCAACTTTATCAGTATCTGAAAGTATGGTGAATACTATTTCAGGTGCAGATGGGGCTACCATTGAAAATGGGCAGCATCAATTAGGAAGTGGCAATTATTTGGTTGAAACCAGATTTGACGACGTTGAAGGCTGGCAATTTCGAATGACGGACTCCTCAAGCAATGCAATCAGCATCCGTAAGGAAGATGGGAGTTATTCTAGCGATTGGCAATCTATTACCTCTGGAGTACATGATACCGGGCGCGGTATCCGTCTGACTTTTGGCTCTGACTCGGGTCAATATACAGCGGGAACTGCCCAAATTGCATTCCAGGCAAAGGGAACAGAGATAACAGTCTCTTCTGATGATAGTTTGGTTGATATCGCATATGCGATCAACAACGCCGCCTATGAGACAGGTGACGAAGTAATTGCAAACATTGTAGATAATCAACTCATCCTTTCAAGAAAGAGTAGCGGTACTGACCATAATCTTGTAGTTCACGATCAGGAAGGAAGCATTATGGCTAACCTAGGTATTTTGAATGGAAGTGCATTCAAAAATATTATGCAGGCGCCAACGAATGCAGAATTTTCAGTCAATGGTATTTCTGTTATCCGCTCTGAAAATACTAACCTTACTGATGTTATCCAGGGTGTTACTTTGAATCTGGCTTCTGATGCTGAAGGAAAGAGTGGCACAATCAGCGTGAAATATGATCCCAGCAGTGAAAAATCCACTCTAAACACTTTTATTAGCCGGTTCAACAGCCTTCAATCATATCTGAGTGGCAAAATTGCTGTGGTGAAACAATCAGATGGAACTTATAAAAGGGGTGCTCTTTCAGGTGATTCGATGTTTATGGCTTTACGCATGGATTTGATCCGAGATGTCAACACTGCTTATACAAACGATGGTGAATACGATAGGCTAAGTGACATTGGAATCAGCCTGTCAGACAGCTTTTCCCTAAGCATTACAGATAATACGAAACTTGAAAAAGCACTCTCGGAAAATAAACAAGATGTCACAACACTGGTCAACGGTGTTATGTCAAAGTTGCAAGCGAGGCTTTCACGTTATTTAGGAAACAGTGGATACATCACTACAGCTTCGAACGCATTGACCAGCCAGCTTGAATTGACCGATGATCAAATAACCACCAAGAACGAATATTTAACAAAGAAAGAAGAATCGCTGCGTACTCGGTATGCAGAAATTCAGGCACAGCTCCAATTAATGTCTTATCAACAATCGCAAATGTCAACCATTTACGGAATTCTTGATCAATACTCATAAACGAATGTCAAATAGTGAATCGTAAGTTTGAATGGAGGTAAAAATGGACAAAATGAATATTGCACCAGTATCCGGAGTAGAAAAAAGCATTGAACAAGTCAATGTCGCACAATCTGATGCAGAACCTGTTGTAGAAAAGGTAGCTGAACAACATACATCAGAGGTTAGCGAACCCCAACAAGTTGAACGCAATATTCAACGAGAATATTCTTTGAAAGATGTAGCACTGAAATTTGAGGTGGACAATAACACTGATGAGTTAACGATCTTTGTTGTGGATAAAACAAACAAAAGTGTTTTACGCACTATTCCACCCGAAGAATTAGAAAAACTGAACGCAGGTGACTTGCTAGAGATTGCTGCCTGAAAAGTCAATAATTTATGTCGATTTTATGCAGAGGTAAATTATTTCGTCGAAGATAATAATGTCGGTAAAAACAGTATCAATGAAATAAGGAGCTAATCATGTTTCAATCAACCTATTATCGAAATCAAGAATACCGTCAACAGGATGTGATGGGAGCCAGCCCAATGCGGTTGATTGATATGGCTTATGACCTGGCGATTCGCGCGTGTGAGCGGAAGGATTTCGAGAAAGCAGTTAAAACCATTGGTGGTTTACGCGATGCATTAAATTTTGATTATCCTGAAATCTCATTAGGGTTGTACCGGTTGTATCAATGGTGTCTGGATTGTATTCGTAGCGGTGATTATCAGTCTGCATCAAAAACATTGCAGGAGTTGAGAGCAGCCTGGAAGGAATCGGAAAAGAATCTGACTCAACCTGAGAAAGAAATGATCCCTGCTTATATGCCAGATTACGCAGGATTGGGGCGCTCAATATAAGTAATACGTTTAAAAAGCTATCAGATTCTTAATTAATGCGAAAACATACGCCAATAGAAGGGGGGTTGGCGTTTATTTACTATTCACACAGAATTTATTTCATCTTCACACTCCCTTTATAGTCTCACTATCTTGAATATGTTAATATCCCACAAGAGCAAAGGAGTAAATTACCATGAGCTTTTGGGAAGCGTTAAAAATCAGTGCCTCAGGGCTAACTGCTCAACGGTTAAGGCTTGATATTATTTCGAATAATATAGCCAATGCACAGACGACGCGTACCGCTGAAGGTGGACCCTATAAGCGCCAGGATGTTGTCTTTACAGCAGAGGGGCAAGATTCCTTCCGTCCATCTTTTCTTTCTGCTATGGATAAATATGGAAGCGTAAAGAACGGTGGTGTGAAGGTATCAGAAATTTTTACCGATACCAGTGAGGGATCAAAAGTATATGATCCAACTCATCCTGATGCTGATGAGGAAGGATATGTACTGTACCCCAATGTAGATCCTGTGGTTGAGATGACGAATATGCTTTCAGCCACTCGTTCATATGAAGCCAATTTGTCTGTAATCGAAGCGGTTAAGCGAATGGCGTTAAAAGCTTTAGACATTGTGAGTTGATTATGGAAATTTCACCTATTTTATTAAATACACTCGATACGGCAAACGAAGTAAATTCTGTAAATGCAGCAATTAAACCAGTCAGCAGCGGCGTCGATGCTGTTGGGAATACATTTGAAGATCTACTCAATAGTTTGAATGAATCTCAACTGAAATCTGATGACCTTGTTAATAAGATGGCTTTAGGAGAGGATGTGGATCTACACGATGTGATGATCGCTCTGGAAGAAAATGACATCAATTTTAAAGTTGCTCTCTCGATACGGGATAAATTGGTCGACGCTTATCAAGAAGTAATGAGGATGCAGGTTTAATTTAGTTTCACCCATTGGATTCGATCAGTATGGCAAATCAACTCCAGGAACAAATATCCGTTGTATGGAAAAAAACCTCTTTAGCACAGCGAATTACGCTGATTGCCCTGATCGTTGCTGCGATCATTATTACAGTGGTACTGGTTGGATGGGCTCAAAAACCATCTTATGCAGTTGCTTATTCTGGGTTAAGTGATGATGATGCAAGCCAAATCATCGGGAAAATGGATGAAAAGGGAATAGGCTACCAGTTAAAGGGAACTGGTACTATTCTTGTTCCTTCTGATCAAGTCTATGAAGTCAGGCTTGCGATGGCATCTGAGGGGTTACCTCAAAGTAGTGCAGCAGGGTATGAATTATTCAGCCAGAATACTTTAGGTATGACGGAGTTCAGTCAAAAAGTTAATTATCAACGAGCTTTGGAAGGTGAACTTGAGCGAACTATCGCAAGTCTGGATGCAGTAGATTCAGTTAGCGTTAATGTGGTTACGCCTGAAAAAAGTTTGTTATCGAGTGATCAAGCCCCAACTACAGCCTCGGTTGTTATAAAAGAAAAATCTGAAGGATACCTGAACGCTGGTCAGGTAAAAGCCATTACCAATCTGGTTGCAAATAGTGTGGAAGGTTTGAAACCTGAAAATGTAGTGGTAGTCGACTCCAATGGAAATTTATTAACCACTCAAGCAAGTGATTATGCTGGTGATTCAGTTATCCAATCTGATAGCCAGCGTTCTGCAGAAATTGCAGCTGCAAATGAAATTCGTGATAAAGTGCAAACCATGTTGGATGCGATCCTGGGTCCGAATCGCGCAGCAGTTCAGGCGAATGTCACGATGGATTGGTCACAAAAAGAAGTCACTTTGAGTGTTTATGATCCAACTCAAGTGGCTGTTCGTAGTTCAGAAAAAATTTCTGAAGATTACCTTGGAACAGGAGAGCAGGCGAGCGGTGTGCCCGGGGCTGAATCCAATCTACCAACCCCTGTGGCAACGATCGCAGCTGAAACCACCACTGGAAATTACAACCGTACTGATGAAACAATCAATTATGAGATTTCTCAAACAAATACCCATGAGATCTATTCACCAGGAGAAATTAAAAAAATCTCTTTAGCGGTGATGGTCGATCAGGTCAGTGATAGCGCTCAACTCGAAATGATAAAATCAGCGGTCATAGCAGCGGCTGGCATTGATATGAGCCGTGGGGATACTGTTTCTGTAAATACGATGGAATTTGATCGTAGTTATTTCCAGGAGCAGGCAGACACGATGGAGAAAGATGCCAAAAACGATCTCTACATGAAGATCGGAGTTGGGATTGGGTCTGCCCTGGTTTTGTTCATCCTTTTCGGTTATTTCTCAAAAGTAATGAAGAAACTGCGCATGTCTTCAAGGGCTGCTTGGAAACCAATTCTTGCTCCGGTAGCGGTAGCTGCTTTACAACAAGGGCAGCAAGGAATTCAGACTTCTGCACCAAGACAAGCTGCAATAGGTGATAGTACACCCGCACAGGCGTTGCCAAAAGAGACTCCAAAGAAAATCGAGATGATCGAAAATAATAGCCATGTTGTTCAAGGAGCAAAAAGTTACCCCGAAGATGAGCAACGAGCTCGCACGATATCGAAATTAACTGAAGAGAATCCTGCAACCATTGCAGAAATTATTCAAATATGGCTAAGTGAGGACGAGAAGAACCGTGGCTGAGACAGCAGTTGCTCCTACAGGTCTTGAAAAAGCTTCAGCTCTGTTGATCGGATTGGGTGTGGAGCTATCTTCTAAGGTACTTCAATACCTGAATGAAGGTGATATGGAGCGTGTTTTGCTGGCTCTTGGTAAAGTAAACCAGATCCCTGCAGATGTGCGACATATTGCCCTGGAAGAAGCCTGTGATTTCAGTGCAGCAGATTCTGCTATCCGGGGTGGGGGTCTGGAATATAGCCGCCAATTGCTATCAAGAACTGTTGGGCCTCGCCGGGGTGCTGAGATCATGGAAAGGATCTCTGTGCATCAACAGCTTTCTTCTTTTGAAATGCTAAAAAATGCCAATCCGCAAGAGGTGGCAACACTACTTGCTGAAGAAATGCCCCAAACTATTGCATTGGTTCTTTCTTACCTTGAAGCAAAAGTAGCAGCCGATATTTTAACCAGTTTGCCAAAAGAGCTTCAAATCGATGTAACATTGCGCCTTGCGGTAATGGATAGAGTGTCACCCCAGGTGGTGCAGGTTGTAGAGAGAAGCCTGAAGAACAAGTTATCTGGGGTGATCAGTGAAGCAGATTTTCGGGCAACTGGTGGTGTTTCATTCTTAGTGAAAATGCTTAACCAGGTGGATAGAGGGGTTCAAAAAACCATTTTTGAAGCTTTGGAGACAACAAATCCTAAGTTGGTCGAAGAGATTCGTGCCAACATGTTCACTTTTGATGATCTGATCAAATTAGATGATCGTACCATGCAGCGGGTTTTACGTGATATCAATAAATCTGACCTGGCATTAGCATTAAAGGCTGCATCAGAGCGTTTACGCGACAAAGTTTTCACAAATCTTTCAGAACGTGCACGAGAAAACCTGAAAGAAGAAATCGAAATTCTTGGACCACAATTGGCGAAAAACGTTTATGCTTCTCAGCGCAAGATCGTAGATGCTGTTCGCGCTTTGGAAGAAGCTGGCGAAATCGTCATCAGTAATGGCGGTGGAGACGAGTATGAAGTCATCGTCTAGCAAATCCTGGGATCTTCGTGAGGGAAAGATGGTTCAATCCTGGAAACCGGATGAAATTTTTCCTTCTCTGACTATTGAAGAAACAAGTTCTGTAATGGATGACATATTACGATTATTCCAACCAGAAAAGAAAGGGATTGAGTCAGAGAATGTGTTGGAACCTTTGACTTACGATGATACCCCCAGCAGTAACCAGCCACTGGTAACAAAATGGAATTTGTCAGCACTTGAAAATGTCTCTGCCAGCGATTTTGGTTCTGGTAATAGTATTCCAGGTATCGATGGGACTCCAGTACGGATTGCGAAAGATGAAAATCAGCGAATGATCGCTGAAGCCAGACGCCAGGCAGAATCCATTATCCAACAAGCACAAAAGGTTGCCAGTGAAACACTTAACAATGCCAGACAGCAGGTCGAACAACTCAGGCAGGAAGCGTATGAGGCTGGACGAGAACAAGTAATTGCTGAATTAGGACAAACAGCTGAAAATGTGCAGCTCATCCATGAGCAGTTAAATGCCTGGTACAAAGAAACCATTAAAAATAATGAACTACTGATTATTAAAACAATCCAGAAAATAAGCCAGTTATTATTCAGTGAAGGTTTGGTTCTGGATAATGAAGTGCTTCAGGTTGGTTTGAACAAAGTAATGAGGATGACAGAGTCTTTAGGAGATATAAGAATTTATTTGAACCAACAAGATGTGCGTAATCTGGACCCGGAATGGAGAAAATTTCAAGAAGCTCTTTCAGGAAAGAAAATACAGATCATCCCTTCTGAAAAAATACTGCCAGGTGGTTGTTTTATTCAGGGCGAAATGGGGGCGGTGGATGCCAGAGTTGAAACGCAATTGAATGCTGTAATGGAAGCTTTGCAGCCCGATGCAAAAAAGGAGAAGGAGATCTCTTTATGAGTGGATCATTTTCTGAATTGACATGGGTCCATTCTGCATTGGATTCTTTGAATACCATTCAGGTTTCTGGCAGAGTAGTAGGTGTTGTTGGTCTTGTGATCGAAGTTGTTGGGTTGAATTGCCAGATCGGAAGTATTTGTGAAATTGGTACTGATACCGAAAAACCTTTATTGGCTGAAGTAACTGGTTTTCGTAATGACAAATTATTGCTGATGGCTATTGGGTCAATGGAAGGCTTAAAACCGGGAAGTACTGTGACCAAGATCGAAGACTCTTTAATGATCCCGGTCGGAGATTCTTTGCTGGGAAGAGTTGTCGATAGCTTGGGGCAGCCGATTGATGGAAAAGGACCCATTGATAGAACTACCTGGACTTCCACATCTCAGATACCACCTTCACCCATGCAGCGCCCACCCATTGATAAACCTCTGGAAACTGGCGTGAGAGTAATTGATGGCATGCTGACTTGTGGAAAAGGTCAACGTATGGGCATCTTTGCCGGTAGTGGCGTGGGTAAAAGTACCCTTTTAGGATCAATTGCTAGAAATTCAAAGAGTGACATCAGTGTTGTTGCCCTCATCGGAGAACGTGGCAGAGAAGTGCGTGAATTCATCGATCGTGACTTGGGGCCTGAAGGACTGTCCCGTTCTGTAGTAGTGGTGTCGACATCTGATCAGCCAGCCCTGATGAGGTTGAAAGCAGCTTTGGGGGCTATGTCTATCGCTGAGTACTTTAGAGATTGTGGGAAAGATGTTACCTTCCTGATGGATTCAGTTACCCGTTTTGCGATGGCTCAACGTGAAATTGGGCTTTCGATCGGTGAGCCACCAGCTTCTAAAGGATATACACCATCCGTATTTGCTCTTCTACCAAAATTGTTGGAGAGAGCAGGTCGAAGTGATAGGGGGTCGATCACTGGTTATTTTACGGTATTGGTAGAAGGTGATGATTTCAACGAACCCATAAGTGATGCAGTGCGCGGTATTTTGGATGGACACATCATTCTCAGTAGAGCCCTGGCTGCTCGAAACCATTATCCTTCTATTGATGTACTCAATAGTGTCAGTCGTGTCATGCCAGCAGTAACATCATCCGCTCATGTGCAAAAAGCTGCCTGGATACGCAAAAACATGGCAACATATGAAAAATCACGCGATCTGATCAATATCGGTGCCTATGTCAGCGGCTCTGATCCTGAGATCGATGAGGCTTTGCGAGTAATGCCTGATATTACTGCCTTCTTGCAACAGGGCAAGGATGAAGTTACTGATTTTCAGTCAACATTGAACATGATGGATCAGATCACTACTTTGGCTCAAACAGACATCAAGCAGGAGTGAATCTATGCCACCCATTTTTCCTCTGCAAAATGTATTGGATGTTCGCCACAGCAAGGTGGAAGCAATTGAAATTCAGCTTGGTAGAACCCAAAAGCAATTATTAACTCTGGAAGAACGGAAAGTAATGCTCCTGAGCATGAAAGACCGAAATTTGAAAGAAATGTACTTGCGCATGCAAGGCGAGATCAATATTTTTCAATTGGACATTCTACGATCAAATATTTCAGCTATTGATACTCGCACAAAACAAATTCAAAGAGATATAGAAGAAACTCAGAAGAAGATATCACAGATCCAAAAGAATCTGGTAG
This sequence comes from Anaerolineaceae bacterium, assembly GCA_034429195.1. Taxonomy (GTDB): domain Bacteria; phylum Chloroflexota; class Anaerolineae; order Anaerolineales; family Anaerolineaceae; genus UBA4782. Next base: position 100,118 of record DAOUGQ010000014.1, on the reverse strand, counting down.
CAGCCAAACAAGAAGAAGAAACACTCGAAATATTGAAAGAGAAGCAGATAGAAAGATTCAAAGAAGAAGTAAAACGTATTGAAAACAAACAGCAAGATGATGTGTATATTTCTCTTGCATATAAAAATCGTCAACAAGAAGCATGAAAGTGATGCAGAGTAAGCTGATAAGGTTATTTGCTTTGACTGTAGAGGAAAGGAACCTGAAATGACAGACTCATTATTTAGTGATTATTCATATTCCATCGCAAAACTGGCATTAGATGGGTTGAGTCAAAGGCAGATGGCAATCAGTAACAATATTGCCAATGTTGACACCCCTGGCTACCACGCACAAACAGTGGATTTCAAAAGCGTTCTTAAACGAATGACCAATAAAAATGAACTGATTGGTATGAAAACCACAAACCCACTTCACTTGACATCTACCACAAATAATTTTGTTCGCTTTTTCGAAACGAAACGTCCGGGTGGTACAGAAAGGGCGGATGGAAATGATGTGGATATTGATGTAGAGCTGACGGATATGTCTGAAACAGGGATCGAATATCAGGCAGTATCTCAAGCGGTTAGTCTTAAGTTACAGCTTCTTAAGGCAATTGCACAATCGAGGTGACAATGATTCAAATTGCACAGGCAAATTGCCAATCACCCCCGATTGTAGATGGATCGGGGAAGCCGGTAGGATGTAATCTCCAACCAGGCAATGCTGAAAATGAGTTTAAGGAGGTGTTGAGGAAAGAGAAATCAAAAGATGATGTAGACCCTATTGTTGAAGCTGCAATGTTGGCAGGAAGTAGTGTGGCAGCAATGCCAGTAAGTGAAACACAGCCCATGCGAAACCTTGTTGAAGATGTCTCCGACATCTTTCAGGAAATGGTGCCCGATGTAAGCACAACCATTCCTGTGGTAGAGGAAAGTATTTACCTAAACAATGGTGATGCAATAGAGATTCCTGCAAACAATGCAAAGAATATGGATATGGTGAATTCTGTTGAAATCGTAAGTTCACGGGATGTAATCTATCCTTTACCGATTGAATCTGCACCTGCCGGACAGGGTCAACAGATTCAACAGCCATTCACTCAACCTGGGATGATACCCCAGAATGAGGCTGTATCTCAACAAGCTGCGCCTGTTTTGAGGCAGATGCCAGTCAATGCTGAAAAGGAGGAAGGAACTCCGAATGTCGTGTCCCCTATTTCAGGTGGCTTTGCTGAGCCTGTAATATCTGCTACAACGGTGGAATATCAGATCGGAACACCGATCAGTATAGAATTTGAAACTGCAGTGGTCGACGAATCACCAAATAATGGCAATCAACTAGAAATTCGCCAGATGGTCATCCCAATTGAGCAAACTCAACAAAAAGGGGAGACTGACTCAGTTGAGACACAGCCAGTCCAGATGGGTTCGTCACGGGGAAGTAAAAGTTGGAAATCTTCACTGGTTACAGAACCCACCAGTGCGAAGATCTCAATAAATACTGATCTACCAAAGGTAAATCCCGCATCTGAAGAACCTTCTATCGTAGAACAACAGCCTGATAATTCCAGTGAATTCGTGAGTGAAACAAAAATATCTGTCATTGAAGAGCCTGAAAAGTCCGAGCAGAACCTTCCAGAACTGAATCTGTATCAGATGGTGGATTTATCTACCGAAAAAGCTGCTGATGCAGGTCAAGCGGATGCGCAAATAAAAACAAAGGGTAAGCAAGGAACAAAGGATGAATCTCTCAGTATGAATCGGGAGAATGAAAACAAAACTGTTCATTCTGTTCAGATGAGAACAACATTCGAAACTCTAGAGGGATCAGATAATGCTGAGCAATTGCAGGTAACAATGGCAGATAAAAAGTCTACACCAATACCTGGTGTGAAGAGCGATAATTCTTCAGGTGCATTTGAAGCTGAGCAGATCAATGAAGCAAGCATAGCGCAAGGTATGGAACCTGCCAGGCAGGAGAAAGCAGTCTCTCAAAACGAATTGGAGCGGTTGATTTTAACAGATCCTGAGCTGCAAGGCAATTCAGAGGTGGCTACAACTATAGGGAATGAAGAGAATAAGAAAACAGTGCAGAAAAGCTCTTCTCCAGATGGATCGAGTGCTGCAATAGAGAAAAACGAAACAGAAAATTCCCAGAAAAAACAGGACTTCTCAGCCAGCATGCCAGCAGTGAAAATGACAGAGAAATCCATTGGCGCAGCCTCAGCATATGCTCAATATGCCAGTGATATCAAAGGAAATGATGCTGTGAAGTTCTCTTTGCAAGAAGGTGGAAAGCAGAACAAGGATTTGAACGGGAATATCCAGACTTCACAAAACCCCAATAAAGAGAAAATTGCTACTCCAGCCCAGCCTGCTAAAGCTCAAGATCTGGCAGGAAGCGTAGACACAGGGGTGACAGGTGCTCAAGTTTTTACCTCATCCTTGAAACAAAATGTTAATCTGTTTCCAACCTTAAATAATACCTCTGAGGTGTCTACCCTCCATATTCAGCAAATCGTGAAAGAAGTGGATCAAAGTCTACAAGCTGGGAAGAATGTCATCCACATCCAACTGCATCCTGAAAATCTAGGAAAGATTGATATCCGGTTATCAAGCGATGCCAGTGGATTGGGCATCAATATAATAGCAGAAAATGCCAGTACCAAACGGATGCTTGAAAACCAGGTAGACATCTTAAAGCAATCCCTGAATAATGCTGGATTGCACCTGTCTCAAATGAATTTTGGAATGAAGGGGCAAGAAGGGCAATACGAAAGACAGTTCTATCAGAATGATCCATCGAATGTAAGCAAAAACTGGTTTCAGAAACCGTGGCGTGAAAGCGAAGTTGGAAAGTATAACGATACTCCACAGCGGATGACACTTCAGCTTACTACGATAGATTATCAAATTTAGAAGAAAGGAGAGAATATGCAGGTAAGTTCGGTAATCGATTCAATCAATCAAACGACTTCTATTCAACCTGGAAGTCCAACAAAGAACGGATCAACAGAATACACATCCAGTGATTTCATGCAATTGCTGCTGGCTCAATTATCGAATCAGAATCCACTGCAACCAATGGATGATTCCGAAATGATGAGCCAATTCACGCAGTTAAATTCATTGCAAGAAATTCAAAAGATGGCGTCCTCGTTGCAGAAGGTTTTGATTGGCAATCAATCCATTTATGCAGCCAGCCTGATCGGGAAAAATGTATCCATTAACCAGACTAATGGCACACCCAAAATAGGCCTTGTGACTGGTTTTTCAACAGAGAACAGTGAGATTTATGTTCAAGTTGATAACAAAAGTTATTCACTCGGAGATGTGATGCAAGTATGGGAGGACTCACTCAATGAATGATACATTACGTGTTCAACAAGAGCAGTCGATCCTTGCGACCCGTACGGATGTCTCTGAAGTTCGCCAGAACAATAAGCAAAAGGGTGAAGTCAGCTTCAACGAAATCCTTGCTCAGGTTCAGGATGTACGCTTTTCGAACCACGCTCAGAAACGCCTGCAAAGCCGGCAGATCAATCTTGATGCAGATGATGTTTCTCGTCTTGCCGATGCGGTTGATCGGGTGGAGAAGCGAGGTAGCCAGACTTCTTTGGTACTGATGGATGACCTTGCCTTCTTAGTCAATGTTCCTGAACGATTGGTTGTAACTGCCGTTGACACAAACAGCCATGGTGAAGGAGTTTTCACACAAATAGATTCAGTGGTTCTTGCTGAACCATCACATCTGGAAAATCATCCAGGTGTAGATATCAATGCATAATGAAATGTTTATCATCTGCAGGCCGGCCCTCTTGGAGGAAGCCTGTAGAACCTACCTTCAGGAGAATTTAAAATGTTACGTTCAATGTTTACTGCTGTCAGCTCTTTAAATTTACATCAGAGCTATCTGGATGTCGTCGCCAACAATCTTGCAAATGCAAATACTACGGGTTACAAATCTTCTCGTGTCATGTTCCATGATCAATATTCACAGTTGATCAGTCCCGGGGCTGGTCCTAGCACAAGCCTGGGTGGTATCAATCCAACGCAGATTGGTTTAGGTGTGAAATTAGGCTTCATTTCTTCTGATTTTACACAGGGCATGCTAGAAAGTACTGGAAGAACACTAGACCTGGCTATTCAGGGCGATGGTTTCTTTGTTTATGATCAGGGTGCTGCACGTCGTTATTCACGTGAAGGTTCTCTCTCACTTGATTCTGATGGTGTGTTGGTGAACTCTGCTACCGGTTTGAAAGTACAAGGTTGGATGGTGCAATCAGATGGTAGTGTTGATACCAACCTTCCTCCAGCTCAGATTAATATTGATACTGATAAAGCTGTGGCAGCTGCTACTTCCAAAGTCATCTTCGGTGGAAACCTTGATTCCACCAAAGCGGTAGGGGATGATGTTAAGACAACTATGGGTGTTTATGACTCACTGGGAGTTTTACATACCGCGGAAGTTACTTTTACTCGTACCAGTGATACGGCATGGGACTGGTCTGTTACAAAGATAGATGATGTCGATGTTGATCCTGCAGATGCGAATGGCAGTGGAACAATCACCTTCACTGAAGGTCAAAATCCCGTGATCACAGGTGAAGATTCAGTCACAATTCCAGGTAGTGAAGGCGCGGAGGCTTCTGTCAGTATGACTTTTGATCTGACCAGTTTGACCATGCTGTCTATGGATGATGGAGTTACAGTTACCAGCCAGGATGGTCTTCCTGCAGGGAATGTGACAGGGTTATATATCACTCCGAATGATGGTACTGTTTTTCTTGTCTTTTCCAATGGCTTTAGACAGCAAATAGCTCAACTGGCATTGGCGCGGTTCTCGAACCCGACAGGTTTGATCAGTGCTGGCGATACCATGTTCAAACAAGGTTTGAACTCAGGTGATCCTGAATTGGGTACAGCTAATACGGGCGGTCGTGGAACGATCACGTCCGGCTATCTAGAAGCATCCAATGTGGATATGGCACGTGAATTTACGAACATGATTCTGGCACAGCGTGGTTTCCAGGCATCTTCCCGCGTAATCACCACGTCCGATGAGATCATGCAAGAACTTGTCAATCTAAAGAGATAAAGGATTAATATGGGTATTGGCCGGTTGAATTAACCCAACCGGCCAATATTTTATTCAGCAGGCTTATGAGTCTTTCAGGACCTTTTCCCGTCAATCAAGTACAACCAACCTCATCGCAGGATTTGCCTTTTCACCTTAATGAGAGAATTACAGCTCAGGTGATGAACGTATCTGGCACTCAGGCTGTACTTGAGATTAATGGTTACCCGGTAGTAGCCAGATTAACCACGAAGGATCAGGCATCTGAATTACTTTCACGGCGGTCTGCGAATTTTATAATAACGCAATTATCTTCAGAAAAAATTACTCTTAAGTTCATTAATAATGAAGGGAAAGTTGAAAACAAATCTATTCAAGGGGAAATGCAGGATCTGGCAAAGGCACTTTCCAGAAGCATTGGGTTGCAAGGAAATGAGAACGAGACCTCGCTCATCCGTGCAGCACTTAAGGAACACTTGCCCATCACCAAAGAGCTGGTCAATCAGCTTCTGGAAGCAGTGTATGGTTCTGATATTGAAACCGGTGAAGGAGTATTGCTTGCTGTAAAGTTAAAGGCTGCAGGACTGCCAGTTACTTCAACCAGTTTACAATTAGTACATCGATTCAACGCACTGCCTATTTCTGAAGCATTTTCTTCAATGGTTGCGGATCTGAATGAAGTATTAACCCAGGTAGGTAAGAATTCTGCTACCGCCATGCAGATTCAAAGCACTCTTGGCCAGTTAGAAACCTTCATCCCAGACCTATCCACAGGTGAAGAAAAAATTAGCAGCAGTCTTCAGGATCTGTTGCGGTTACTTGGAAAATCCTATGAAAAATCGCTCAGTGAGCAGATAAGTACTCATAATGAAACCAATGAAAATTCTTTCAATCTACTTGATCTGGCTCAATTGGCGAAAAACCTGCGCGAGAGTGGACTCACAAAAACCGCAGATAAGATAGACCGTTTTCTTGAACAAATACGGCAAAACCAGTTCACAAACATAAAACCTGAGGAGATACCTGCCAAAGGTCAGTGGAGTGAAGTGAACTTCATCGTAAAATGGCCAGAGGCTGCAAGCTATCAAACGTGTGATGCGAAAGTCAGAGTATCTTACCGGCAAGAGAAACGTTCCAGTGTTATCGATCCGGAATTCACTAATCTTGTTCTTCAGGTAGATCTGGAACCTGAAAAAGAATTAGCTTTCAATCTGTCTCTCTATCACAAAAAAGTAACTGTTGAAATTACTTCTTCTGATCCATTGTTGACGAAAATATTTCAGAGATCTGAGTCGGAGTTTTCTGACCTTCTGGCTTCTCTTGGATATGATGTGGTTCAATCATCGGTGAGGCTGAAGGGTAATAATAAGGACATTTTCACAGGATCTTCTGGGGATTACTTCACCGATAATCATCTGGATATCGAGGTGTAAGATGCAGAGAAGATATCAGCATATCAAAACTTCCGTGCCAGAGGAAAATCAAAGATTGACTGCTGCAGCAATCCGATATGACAGTGAAAAGGACCTTGCTCCAGAAGTACTGGCAGGGGGTAAAGGAAAAATTGCAGAGAAGATCATTGAGATAGGGCGGGAAAATGGAATCCCGATTTATGATGACCCTGTCCTGGCAGCAGCATTAGCGGAGGTCAACCCGGGTGAAGAGATACCACCAGAACTGTATACGCTGGTTGCTCATGTGCTTGCATTTGTATATCGCACTTATCACCAGGCAACCAGTGCAGACAAAAGAACCGAAATTAAAAATCAAAGCGTATGATTATCACAAGCTTTGGTTTTTGAGCATAATAGGCTCAATCGTTAAATATTTGAGATTCGAAAGAATTATTAACCCTGCTTTGATCTTTTCTTAATCCTTATTTTTCTTTTCGCTTAGAATTGCCAGACCAAGCAATCCACTGAGCAAACTGATACCAAAGATAGCCATACCTCGCCAATGCAGTTTTATCGATGCACTTCCCTCTACCACAATTGGGTTGTTGGGGTCAATATATGTGTAAAGTTCAGCCATTGCGGGAGTAGGAATATTCGCCTGCCTGGCAAGATTTCGAAATTCATTTGCGAGCACAAGCATTTCAATTCGGGCAGCATTGGCATGATTGGCAAGTAAAATGTCTGCGCTGCGGGTTGCCATTGCAAAATGAAAAAGAAGAACCAATAAAGGTTCAGGACAAAGAATCGCAAGCCATACGTATCTGGGGTAAATTGGATAGCCTAGTTTTCGAAGAACCTGTATTCCTTCACGTATGGCGCGGACCATCAAAACCAAACCATCCTGTGTTTTGGATAACCGTGAAGTGCTTCCTCCTGCCAGATAAATCGCATTAGCGATTGGGCTAACAAGTGCCACGTGGGTTTTTAGCCATGCATCCATATTGTTACAGATGGCAACATCGAAACCCGCCTTACGTAAAGTATTAGTAATCATAACCAGTCGGGGTGTACTTCGACCATCCAATTCTCCCAGAGTGGTTGGTTGCAGAATACCTGGAACCATCTGGTATCGAACAATGAATTTTCCACGAATACCGCTGGCACCCGGAAATCCAAGCAGAACCCTGTCTTTTCCAAGTGCATTGATGAGAACGTCAGGTCCACCCGCGTTATTAACCATAAAGAGTACATTAGGTGTGCTATGGTTGATCGCCAATAGTGGGAGAACGGAATCGAGCTGATCTCGCCGAACAAAAACAATTACAAGATCGTAGGAGTCATCTGGTTCAAGGGTAGAAGTGGTTTTTATATTCGTAACACTAAGGTTATTTTCAGGCAGGCGCGCCAATACGATTCCATGATGCTGTATTTGTTCCAATCGTTCACCTCTGGCAAGGATGGTTACATCTTCTCCAGCCTGCGCCAGTTTTGCAGCATATAAACTACCTAAAACGCCGGCACCAAAAACGAGAATTTTCATTCTTCTTAACCTTTCTATGAAATAAAAAATAATATTTCGTCACAATTCAAAAAAGAGTTGATAGTAAAATTTTACTTCTTCTTAATCTTACTAGATTTTTAATAATAATTTAAATTCATTACAGCATCACAGAGAACAATATTGGGTTATCACTTTAAAAGTATTTTTCCCTTGGACAAGTGCCCAGTTAATTTGTTCTTTGTTTACTCATTGCAATTGTTTTAAGTACATCCATTTTTTGGGGTGAATCAGCAGGAACAGTTTATTCAGCCCATCTTTAGGCTGCTGCTAGTGATCATAACGAGTTGATTTTGGGTAAATCTTTATCTTGAGGTATAAGCTCTTTTGAGGTTGTGTGGGCTGCTGCGTGTGGGTGTTCTATTGACATTGTCTCAATTGCAGATGTTTATCCTTACTATAATTAATTGTCATATCTCATGATGGGCGATCAGATTGGATGGTTGAGCTCTACCGTATTTACAACCTGGAATGGGAACAGCATATTCACCGGGAATGTAGTCGATGTTGATGGGCAAACCAGCATGTTCACCAGGTTGGGAGAACTCAAGTTTGCTGATCATATCATCGATCACTTGCAAAGACACTAAAATATTCTTGAAATAGGCAAAGTAAATACCCTGTCGATCTTTATGGTAAAACAGCATTTGCTCGTGATGACGAGCTGTGGTTGGCATTGATCACCTGACAGGGATATAACGAAAATACCGGTAAATATAATTAGAGCAGAGTCATAAAAGTCGTTCTCGTCGCTCTGAAGTAAAGCGGTACAAATTTCTTTTTATGGATGCAATCTTAATAATCTTACTTCTAGCAGTATATAATAATTAAGAATTATTTAAATTTAATTGGGTAATTTATGACAACAGAAAAAATTATTGTTCAGGAGGGACGATGGCTGATCAACCAGGTTTTTATATTGGAAAGAAAGTAGATCCAGAGAAAGGAAAGCTGTTGGATGAAAAAGTGATCTATGATCCCGCAGACCTGACCACACATGGTTTTGTCACAGGCATGACAGGCTCTGGAAAAACTGGACTCTGTATTGGATTGCTGGAAGAAGCTGCATTGGAAGGTATACCCGCCATCATGATCGATCCAAAAGGTGATCTGACGAACCTGCTGCTGCATTTTCCGGAATTCCGACCTGAGGATTTTAAACCCTGGATTGATCCGGATGTGGTGCGGCGAGAGAATAAAGACCTTGACACTGCTGCTGCCGAGACAGCTGTAATGTGGAAAGATGGTCTGGCTCAATGGGGTTTGGAACCGGATGATATTCGCCAGTTACAGAGATCTGTGGACTTCACCATCTATACTCCAGGCTCGAGTGCTTCTCAACCTGTCAGCATCCTGGCATCTTTCCAGGCACCTGGAATTTCCTGGGAAGAGAATAGCGAAATATTGCGGGAAGAAATTTCAAGTACTGTCACTGCGGTGCTGGGATTGGTGGGCATGACGGATATTGATCCTCTACGCTCTCGGGAGCACATCCTTCTATCCAATATCATTGAAAATGCCTGGAGCCATGGACAGTCACTGGATCTGAACGAATTGATCTTACAGACACAGAACCCACCTTTTGAACGTTTAGGTGCTTTTCCGGTAGACAATTTATTTCCTGCGAAAGATCGCATGGAACTAGCCATGTTATTGAATAACTTCCTGGCATCTCCTTCTTTCCAGACATGGATAGAAGGTGTACCACTTGATATTCCTTCATTTTTGTATACTGCAGATGGGAAACCGCGTCATAGCATCTTTTATCTGGCACACTTGCCCGATAACGAGCGTATGTTCTTTGTGACTCTGTTGTTTGCTTCAATTGAAGCATGGATGAGGCAGCAACGCGGTACAGGTAGTTTAAGGGCGTTGATCTATTTTGATGAGATCGTGGGATATCTTCCTCCAACAGCCAACCCACCCAGCCGCCCCATTATGCTGCGTATGTTAAAACAGGCACGCGCGTTTGGTTTAGGATTGCTTTTGGCAACTCAGAATCCAGTGGATTTGGATTACAAAGCACTTTCGAATGCGGGTACCTGGTTTATTGGAAGGTTGCAAACAGAGCGCGACAAGATGCGTTTGCTGGATGGTCTGGAAAGTGCCCGCGGTGATATCAACCGGACTGCCATCGATAAGATTTTATCGGGTATGGGGAAACGGGTTTTTCTGCTACATAATGTGAATGCCAAAGCCCCATTATTATTCCAAACTCGTTGGGCAATGAATTATCTGGCAGGTCCACTCACCAGGGCACAATTACCATTGCTCAACCAGTTGGTAGGCAAGGGGAAAACTTCTACTGTTGCCAGTACCGGTGATGTGTCTCCTCAGGCGGGTGCATCAGCTGTTAATGGCAAGAAAGAAATTGCTGCTCCATCTGGAGATGCAATATATCAAAAAACCAGACCTGTCGCTCCACAAGGGGTGACAGAATTCTTCATCCCAGCTGATCTGGGCATCAGCCAGGCGGTCAGCGAAGCGGGTTTACCTGTTGCTGGACCCATTGAGGCGGAAGGGTTGGTTTATAAACCGGCCTTATTAGCACAAGCTGAAGTACGCTATATCGTTCAAAAATATGGCATGGAATATTCACAGAAAGTAGCTTCACTTGTTTCTGAAGGTACCCGAAATTTTCTCGATTGGGAAAAATTTACCTGGCGAGCCTACGAGAGAAGTGAGTTGCAATCTGCACCTTTGCCGAACAGCCTTTTCGCTGTGTTACCTGGATGGCTTTCAGATGTCAAAGCAGCTACTGCATTTCGCTCTGACTTCGAGGATTGGGTATTCCGGACAGGTACCATACGCGTAAAGGTGAATCAGGTGCTCAAGGTTTATGCTGGTCCGCAGGTATCGGATGATGAGTTCAGGAATTTATGTAGTAAAGCTGCCAGTGAATTGGCAGATGCTGAACAGGATAAATTGGCTGCCATCTATAAAAAGAAACTTGATGCAATGGAGGCAAAGATCAAGCGCCAGGAATTGGAAGTCGAAGAGCAAAAATCTGATCTAAATGCAAGAAGACTGGAAGAAGCAGGAACGCATGGCGAGTTACTGTTAAGTATGTTTGTTGGGAGAAAAAGAAGTGTCTCTAAATCCATTTCCAAACGCCGCATGACCAGTCAGTCGAAACTTGAATTAAAGCAAGAAGAGGAAGAACTGGCAGTACTTGAGCGGCAAATGGATGCTCTCGAAGCGGAATACAAGAAAGCACTGGATGAAATACAAAACAAATGGGAGAAAGAGATTACCAGAATCGAAGAGGTACCTGTCAGTCCCACAAAATCAAACATTTTTCTAGATAATTACGGAATTGCCTGGGTACCCTACTATCTGGTAAAGAGTGGTGGACAGGTGAAAGAGATACTTGCAGCAAAGCATTAAAAAATAAATAGAAAAAGGGTGCGATGATATACTGACGCACCCTTTTTGATTCCCATGGCAAAGAACCTATCCCATATCCTGGCGACCAGCAAGCGCCCGTAAGATGGTGTTCTGATCGGCATATTCCAGATCGCCACCCATTGGCAAGCCACGTGCAAGTCGGGTTATGTGGATTCCACTGGAAGCCAATTGCTGCTTAAGGTATAAAGCAGTGGCGTCACCCTCCATACTGGGGTTGGTTGCCAAAATGATCTCGCGAATATTTCCCTTCTCCACTCTTTCCAATAGAGATTTGATCTTCAGATCATCAGGTCCAATACCTTCGATAGGGGAGAGCACACCGTGCAGTACATGATAATGCCCGTTATACCCACCGGTGCGTTCCAGAGCCAATACATCCAGGGCTTCTTCCACCACGCAAATCAACCCGGGGTCACGTCGGCTGTCTGCACAGATGTCACATAATGGTTGATCTGCCAGAGTGATGTTGAAACATTGCGGGCACATTCCCGTAGCAGTCTGGAGTGCGATCAGAGCATCAGCCAGTTGCTGTGGTAAGTTGTTTTGTGTTCTCAGCAGAAAGAACGCCAATCGCGATGCGGTTTTTGGTCCTATACCAGGCAGGCGCGAAAAGGCATCTATCAGATTTTGAACCGGGGCAGGTAGTACAGCCATGGAGCTAGAATCCGAAACCGGGCAAACCGCCAGCCAGAGGTCCCATCCGTTCGGCTGCCATTTCTTTTGATTTTTCCAATGCCATATTCGCAGCACTTAATACCAGGTCTTGCAACATTTCAGCATCGGCATCTTTGAGCAGTTCAGGGTCAATGGTGAATGCAGTGAACTGTTGGTCGCCTGTGATGGTAGCGGTTACTACTCCGCCACCTGCAGAAACCGTAACGGTTTCTGTCTTAAGTTCTTCCTGGGCTTTCTCCATCTGTTCCTGCAGTTTTCTGATCTGTGAAAGCATACCTGCCTGACCACCAGAAGGTGCCATCCCACGATTAAATCCTTTTGCCATTTATTTACTCCTTCTTTTTAATCACGCCACCCAGATTCAGTGCTGCCCGTACTATTCCATTTTCTTCAATATCTACATCGATGGGCACACCTGTGGCTCTATTATTTAAAACACATGAAATTTCAAGATCTCTCTCGAATACCTGCTTCAAAGCGCTGCATGTAAGCGCAATATTTTCTTTTGTCTCCATTTTCGATTTAATGACGTCATTCGCAAATGCCAGAACGAGTACATTTCCTTTCATACTCAGAAGCTGGCATGAATTCAACAACCCTTCTGTGGCAGGTCTGATCTTGCGGACTAGCTCTTTCACCTGTCTCCACTGACTTTGAACATCCTTTAGATTGATGCCTGATTCTGTTGAGATACCTGCTGCAGTATTCTGTAATTGCGCTTCTTTTTTTGAAGGTTCAGGGATAGTAGCCTGCTTTTCTATTTCAGACGGGTTAGGCGTTTGTGCTGGTACTGGTTTTGGTGATACCGACTTTCCCTGAGATGATGCTGCAGGTCTAAAGGGTGCTTTTTGCTCTGTTTCAACTGGTACTGTTTGAGTTACTGGTTGATTTGCAGGTTGCATATCAGCTTTCCAATTGATGGATTCTGCCAGAGCAAGCTCGAGCTGCAGTCCGGGTTGCCAACCAAGCCGGGTTTCTGTTGCCGCTTCATTAAATGCTCGAATTGTTTCGAGAATATGCTGAATCAACAGCGCATCAGATTGCTGCTGTAATTTCAGTCGAATTTCAACAGAAGCTTCTGGCTGATCAATCTTTCCCATTTTTGCTAACAGGAGATTTCGCAAATAATCCACAATCTGTCTGGCAAACTGACGAGGATCAGTACCCGCATCCAGGGCATGCTGGATGATATTCAAGCCTGAAGCTGCCTGATGCTGTATGATTGCATCTACGATTTCAACCACTGCCTGGCTGGTGGCAGTACCCAAAACCTGTTGCGCGTAGGTGAGAGTAACCTTATCTCCAGTTGAAGCAAGCTGGTCAAGCAATGAAATGGCATCGCGCATGGAGCCAGTAGCCTGTCGGGCTATCAGTGTCAATGCATCTGGTTCAATATTAATTTTCTCCGCAGCACATTTTGCCTGCAGGTATTTCACCATTTCAGGTACGGGAATGCGTCGGAACTCATATCGTTGGCAGCGAGAAAGAACCGTGGCAGGGATTTTATGGATCTCGGTAGTCGCCAATACAAAAATCGCATGCGAAGGAGGTTCTTCAAGGGTTTTTAATAGGGCGTTGAAGGCTGCTGTGGAAAGCATATGGACTTCATCAATGATATAAACTTTATATCTCCCGCTTGTCGGGCTGAAATTGATTTTGTCGCGCAGTTCACGTACATCATCGACGCTTGTGTTTGAAGCAGCATCGATCTCGATCAGATCCAGGTATTGCCCTTTGTTGATCTGCTTGCAGGTATCACATTCATCACATGGACGCTCCGCAAGATTTTCATTCAAGCAATTGACAGCCTTCGCCAGTAGACGGGCAGTGGTGGTTTTCCCTGTACCGCGAGGACCAGCGAATAAATAGGCATGCGCTGTTCTGCCGCTTTGAATAGCATTTTTCAAAGTATGAATAATATGTTCCTGTCCAACGACCTGGTCCCACCGGCTGGGTCGCCATTCTCGATAAAGCGCTTTTTTCATTGCACTCCTGCTTATGGTATTTGATAACTGGATCGCAAATTGCCATCCGGATCATATACAGTAACTAATTCACCCTGTTGCCAGATGGGTTGGCTTGATCCCCAATAGAGTGAAATGACTGTGTTGTTTCCTGATCTGGAATACACCTCTACTACACCGCTGTATAGGGTAAGATCAGGAAAAGTAAATGTGTTTCCATCATTATCCTGCAATGTCCAATCTTGCATCTGTAGGGGATTATCACCCACCATGCGGATGCGAACCACTTCGGATTGTAAATCGCCAGCACCAAAGACATTCTCGATCTTAATCACCTGTTTATCCAAAGGCGGTAGAGTTGCTTCTTGCTGTGTTTGGCTGCTTTCAGTAACGGTATATGAAACTGAAGGGGCTGAATTTTGTCGTATCAAAGTCCAGATTGTTAATACAATCAAAACTGTGGCAGCAGAGACGATGATGTTTACTAATAAAAATGGCAGCCAATTTCGTGGTATTTTCATGACGATTCTCTATGAATCATAGCATAATTTTCCGATAAAATGGAAGAAACACTGTGACTTAACATGGTGTGAAAATCGAGAGCAGATTTGACTTACATCATTGATGGACACAATTTAATTCCACATATTCCCGGGCTGCAGTTAAGAGATCTGGATGATGAAAATGTTTTAATTCAACAACTGCTGATCTTTCGTAAAATACGACAGCGAGCTGTTGAAGTGTTTTTTGATGGAGCACCTGCAGGGCATAGTGGCAGGCGAAGGGTGGAGACTATCATTGTGCATAATATTCCGGTTGGTTCTACCGCAGATGATGCGATACTGGCTCATTTGAAACACCTGCAAAAAGCCGCTAAAAATGTTATCGTGGTCAGTTCTGATCATCGGATACAAGTAGGGGCAAAAGCCTACCATGCTTCCATCATGGACTCGGCTGTATTTTCAAGAGAATTGCAGCAGGTACTGAACGCAGCTCGAAATAGTGATTCTATTCGTGCCTCAAATGATGAGGAAGTTGAATACTGGCTTGAACAATTCCGTAAAAAAGGAAGATCTGTTTGATTGTGAAAATCCTCTTAAGCGATTCTCATTTATGCAAGGAAAATGTCTTGAAATATTAAAACCGGAGGAGATACCCTAACAGACCTCTTAATGCTTTTTAATTCTAATTAGACAATTCTGGTGTATATTATCTCCGACACCGAGAAAATTTTACTGGTAGAAACGGTGTTGCCACTACTCTGCAAATCGCCAACGTGTTCCCCCCGCATGGTGGCATTTTATTGGAGCAGAGGGTGGTTTCCCTCCCTGGACACCGCCAGTCATGTCCAAATGACTGGCGGTGGTCTATTTAACTACAAAGAGCCGGGTGAATATTCCCCAGCTCTTTGTAATCATGTTAAAGAATTAGATCACGCCCAATTTCTTGCCCACTTTTACGAATATTTCCAATCCCTGATCCAGGTCTGATTTGCTATGAGCAGCTGAGATCATCACACGAATGCGGGCTTTCCCTCTTGGTACTGTGGGGAAGCCGATGGACATGGCAAAAACACCTTCTTCGAATAATTCACGTGAGAATTGTTGTGCCAAAGATGCTTCACCCAACATGATAGGAGTTATGGGGGTTACGCTTCCACCTGTATCAAAACCTGCTTTCTTCATTTCAGCTTTAAAGTAGTGAGTGTTTTCCCAAAGTTTGTCTACCAATTCTGTGGAACCTTCGAGAATATCCAATGCTGCGATGCAAGCTGAGACATCTGCAGGAGTCATGGCTGAAGAAAACAAGAATGGGCGCCCGCGCTGGCGAAGCCATTCAACGATGACCGCATTGCCAGCAACTACACCACCCATAACACCAAAGGCTTTGGAAAGTGTACCAACTTCCACATCCACTTTTCCGTGTAATCCAAAGTGATCCACTATGCCGCGACCACCTTTGCCTACCACGCCTTCGCCATGTGCGTCATCAACCATAAGCATAATATCGTAAGCATGAGCGATCTCATAAATGGCATCCAAAGGAGCAAGGTCCCCATCCATGCTGAACACACCATCTGTAATGATGATTGCCCGGCGATAAGTCCCTTCATTCTCTTTGATCACACGTTCCAGATCTGCCGGGTTTGCATGAGCAAAGCGGATAATGCGTCCACCTGAAAGCCGGCATCCATCGATGATGCTGGCATGATTGAGTTCATCCGAAAAGATGGCATCTTCTTTGGTGATCAATGCCTGGATGGTAGCCAGATTGGCGCAAAAACCCGATTGAAAAGTAATGGCAGCTTCAACGCCTTTAAAAGCAGCCATGCGCTTTTCCAATTCCAGGTGGAGATCCATTGTTCCTGCAATAGTGCGAACTGCAGCCGGACCAGCTCCGTATTTATCCAAACCTTTTTTGGCTGCAGCAATCATCTCGGGACGATTAGCAAGCCCAAGATAATTGTTGGAGCAAAAATTCAATACTTTCTTTCCATCAACAACCAACCAGGCTCCCTGTGGACTACTGATTGTACGGATATTATTGTATAGTCCTGATTCTTTCAATCCATCTAATTCACGATTGATCCAGTCTAGACGTTTACTCATTCAGAAATCTCCTTAAATTCAGAAAATGAAAAGGCTTTTTCTCTTAATGGAATTATACATCTACCTCAATATCCATAAGATATCCTAATTCAGCCAGTGTATCACGTATGATCTCCTGGCTACCCTGCTTGATCAGGCAAGTGGTCGGTGTAATAACTTCATTTATGTATCTTGCAGCTCTGGTATGCTGCAATTTTTCCAATGCTTCTGGGTTTTCAAGCCGGAGAAGGATAACGGTTTGCATATGTGTCGTTGTTCCGGTTTTTCCCCAATGTTCAATTGCCTGGATAATACCTGGTGGAAGAGGATTTTCAGCATACTTATGTAAGAAAGGGATCAATTGCATAGGCGATAATCCCTGTCTGCTGGCTTGTTGAAATCCCGCAGGAGAAATGCGATATCGAAAGTCATCTCCTTTTCTATTCTCCCATTGGCAGAACCTGGCAATTTGGTAACGAGCTGGGCGTGAAGCAGAGCGAGGAACTGTGATCAATCCCGAATTGAACAGGTGAATTTTTCCCGGAATTGGTTCTTTTATGCTGGGGGGATGCCCATCAAGAAGGGAAGATGCCCAGCGTGACCATCGAAAGGCAGCAGGTTCATTGTTTTTCTCGTGAGAAGCAAGGTCTACCAGACCGAGTAAATGCATAGGTTGGATGATCAAATAGCGAATCAAAAAACCATCTACTTCATCCCAACTGGAAAAACCACGGAGATACTGTCCATTTGTGGCACTGCGAATATACCATGAATCATAATCACCTGCAGGTCGTTGAAAATCGGGGATGGTCTGTTTGATACCCTGGATGAACGATTCAAGATTCCACCAGGTGTCTGCAGGGACTTTCCGCAAGAAATTGATAATCGTTTGCCGGGCGGGTTGTGGGTGATTTTCCCACGTTCCTTCGAATATTAAACCACCTAATAGGCGAAGTTCATTAATTGTTGTACTCGAAATCCAGTTTTGATAAAGAAAATGTAATGCTTCAGATCGGGAAAATTCCAGGAAAGTGCGTACCCTTTGCGAATCTGGCATGCCAGATGCATCTATGATGTTACAAGATTGTAGTAAGGCAAAAAGAAAGTTAGAAGGCGCACTGAACAGCCAATCTTTGAACTGGTTTTGCTTTATATCACTACGTTTGGCAGCCAGGAAGGTGCAGACATCGTCTATAAGCTGTGTGGTTGCCAGATGAGCTACCTTAATTTCTTCCGATAAAGCAGCATGACCTGGTGGTATCTCATTAAAATTCTGGTCCGATTTCAAAAAAAGCAATATTTCCTTGGGAATGAAAGCAAATTCCTGAGGTTCATTTGTGCCTGGCAAAAATTCTTTGCCGATCATGCCAGCATAATACAGTTCTTCAGCCGCATTGATGGGTGTGTGATCGGGTCTTTCGCGGTTCCGGCGTGCAGGTCCCATGATACGAATATCACCATAACGTCTCGCAAATTCTACCCAGGGCTGCGTTCCACCCATGATCTTCAGATCAATCATCGCCTGCCTTGCAGAATCAGAAAGGATGGCAAAGGTTTCGGTAAAGGTAGTTTTATGGGTGATTTTGCTGATCAACTGTATGCGCTGTGGTTCAGTCGTAGCTGGTTCCAACGTAACAGCCCATTTTTCTGCAATGGCTTGCAGCATTCCCTGATCGTATCGCGCGTAAGTCTGGTTTAAATCTGGCATAGTATGATTGAAATAATTATGTATCTTCAAAGAAATTATACCTGTAATCATTTGGCGCTTTATACTTGTGACCTGTATAATACTCATTGCATGGTCAGAAAAGGGCTGCAACATGGCACTCAAAGGTAATTTACGAGATTTCTCCCTGTCTCAATTACTGAATCTGATTAACCTGTCAAAAAAGACGGGGTCATTATTCATTGAATCATCACAGGGTTTGGCACAACTTGCTTTTTTGAGTGGAAAACTTATCTATGCCAGAATTGGGTCTGATAATAATCTGTCTTCGATTCTGTATCAAAGTAATCGCATTAGTCCATCGCAATACCGGGTACTCCAGGAACGTGTCAATCAAATGACTGACAAGGAAATCGGGTTGCTGCTCATCAATGCGGGATACAGCACCTATGAGGAAATCGTTGCATGTGTTCAAAACTATTACACTGAAATAGTGCGAAAAATGTTTACCTGGTTGGAAGGTGAATTTCACTTTGAAACGGATAGCCTATCTTTTGAGGAAAAGATAACCATCAATCTTGACCTGGAAAATCTGATTGTTGAGGGATCCCGCCAGATCCGAGAATGGGAGCATCTACAGGAAGAGATCCCCAGTCTTGATCTGGCTATGCAATTCAGTGAGCACCCAGATAAAAATATCAGCAATATGAACCTGAGCGTTGAAGAATGGCGTGTGGTGTCTTTTATTAACCCCAGAAATTCCTTAAGGCAAATTGCCAGAGCTACACACATGAATGAGATGGAAATTCGTAGAGTAATTTTTGGGTTGATGCAGGCTGGTCTGATCGAATATGTACATACAGAACCAAGTCCAATTCTTCATGACCGGATGTTCCCGACGAAAGATCGCCAGCAGCAGCGGTCGTTGATCAACAAGATAATCGATAAAATTCGATCGATCTAAGGGGATATGGTAAAAATGCAGAATCTTAAAATCGTTGTTACAGGACCTTTCAGCGCTGGAAAAACCGAATTCATCCGGTCGATCAGTGAGATCGACGTGGTGAATACTGAACGAAAGATCAGCAGTGCTGCTGAAAGAATCAAGAGTACAACAACCGTTGCAATGGATTTTGGAAGGATCACAGTAGATAAAGATCTGGTTCTTTATCTTTTTGGAACACCTGGTCAAAAGCGGTTTGATTTTATGTGGGAAATCCTCTCTGAGGGGATGTTAGGTTTTGTTGTTCTGGTAGACAGTACCCGCCCTGAGACTTTTAAAGAAGCACGATTTATTCTGGAAACCTTCAGGGCATATGCGCGGACCCCTTATGTGGTTGTTGCCAATAAGCAGGATGATGCTAACGCATGGGATGTGGAAGATATTCGTATTGCCCTACGTCTGGATAAAGGGATCAAACTAGTTCCTTGCGTTGCGGTAGATCGAGAGAAAGTCAAGAATGTATTGCTGGAACTGTTGTATATCATCCTGGCAGAAATGGATGCAGCGGAATCATAGGCTGCTTATTGATTCAGTTTTAATTTCCCTTCAGTTCACCAATCCAAATCTCAAATGGCGATAGCTGGATATTCCCATTTTTATCAGGGAATGCAGGCGAAAGCTGGTTGGAGAAAAGTACTTTTGACAATTGAGAGAATTTTTCCAGGAAAACTCTTCTAGGCTTTGGAGTATAGTTGATCAATATCAGGCAAACTTGTTGAGGGATTGTTCTGGTGAAGGCAAGGATAGAACGAGATGCTGGTAGTAGCGGTGTATATTCACCAATCAATAAGGCGGGTGTTTGCTTCCTGATCGATAACAGTCGTTTGTAAGCAGAAAGCAATGAAGAAGGTTGATTCTCCTGCTCGGCAACATTGATCCCATTGGCATAATTGGGATTCACTGGCAACCAAGGGGACACGTCTGCTGGACAAAAACCACCTTGAGGTGCATTTTTCCATTGCATGGGGGTGCGGCATAGATCTCTGCCCCTCCGGGCTGCGATAGAGGTTGCTTCATTCACAGAAGAGTGTAATAAACGGATTTCCAGGTCGTAGATGTGATCACTGAGGGGGTCTTTGAACTGGTGAGCGGCATCAATGTAATAATTAGTCATACCAATCTCTTCGCCATTGTAGAGAAAAGGAGTTCCTTTTAGAAATAAAAGCATGGCAAGGTTGACTTCAGCCAATTCGCGATCATGTATTCCATCACCAAACTGAGTGATCATACGGTAGGAATCATGATTCCCAAGGGTGTTCGCTGCCCAGGCTTTTGGGGGCATTGCACTAAGGCGCTGTTTCTGGTTTTTTCGCACCCATGTGGGGGTTATCCAGTTGGTGTACTTGAGAGGAAAATTAAATACCAATTGAAGCTCATCTTCACCGTTTCCATAGAAACGAATATCATCTGTCTCTCCAACTAAAACTTTATCGTCAAATTCATCGACAACCTGGCGCAGTTCTTTCATCAAGGTATGAATTTCAGGTTGGTCGACCTGCTTTTGGAATAATTTCGTCCAGATGCGATCTACTTTTCGTGTTTCAGCAGGGGTTTTTGCAACTTTCGAAAGCGGATAAAGTTCGTCTACTGATAGAGAAACACTGGTATCCTTCCATCCTTCTTCTTCGAAAACAGTACCTACTGCATCCAGGCGAAAACCATCCACACCCATTTTGAGCCAGAAACGCACCATTTCGAACATAGCAGCCTTTACTTCGGGATTTTTCCAATTCAGATCAGGCTGCCCCTTAAAAAAGAAATGGTAATAATACTCATTGGTTACTGGGTCTAGCTCCCAGGCTGATCCACCAAATGTAGATGACCAGTTGTTGGGTGGATTGCCATTTTTTCCTTTTTTCCAGATATACCAATCTCGTTTGGGGTTAGTGAGACTGGAACGCGATTCTTGAAACCAGCGATGTTGATCAGATGTATGATTTAGCACCAGGTCGAGGATCAGGCGAAGACCCCGCTGGTGTACTTCATCCAGAAGCAGTTTGAACTCTGCTAAAGTGCCATATTCAGGAGCTACATCTTCATAATTAGAAACATCATACCCGCAGTCGCACATAGGTGAGGGGTAATGAGGTGAAAGCCATATGGCATCAACTCCCAGATCTTTCAGGTAATCCAGTTTGGATCGAATTCCTGCAAGATCACCGATTCCATCACCATTTCCATCAGCAAAACTGCGAGGGTATATTTGATAAAAAACTGCAGTTTGCCACCATTTATGTGAAAGTACTTGTTCTGCCACAGCACTTCTCCTGAAAGAAGGTTTTTAATGAATTACCTGTCCCGCTAGACCGTTATCGGTTAATTCTGTAAGGATCACTCGATCAATCTTGTTCCAACGCAAATCAGGTGAGGTTGCAGTCACGCGTAGATAATTATCTGTCAGTCCATGTAATTGCCACCCATCCTGATTGAGTCCATCGGATGTTTCCCATAGAACCTGCATTTCTTTGCCAATGAACTGTTGGCGGAATTCCAGGCTGGATTGTTCCAACGCCTGGCGCATCTGCAGACTGCGTTCTTTGCGCACTTTGGGGTGAATCTGACCGTCCATACGATCTGCTGCCGTACCAGGTCGAGGAGAAAAGGAAAAGACATGCCCGGCTGCAAAGTGCATTTCTTTAACGAATGAAAGGCTTTCTGCAAAGTCTTCTTCTGTCTCACCAGGGAAGCCTACCAGAATATCGGTAGTAATGGCTGCATCAGGGATCATGCGACGGATCATACAAAGGAGGAATCGGTAATCTTCGGGTGTGATCATGCGTGCCATTCTTTTAAGAGTTGCTGTTGCGCCGGATTGTAAGGGCAAATGAAAATGACGACATAGACGTGGATTCTGCCATAAAGCAAAGAATCTTTCATCCAGATCCCATGGCTCGATGGATGACAATCTCAAACGAGGGATAGAATTTTCTTCCAGAATTGTTTTGATTAAATCACCAAGGTGTTGAGGCGGGTCATATTCCTTTCCCCAGGATCCTAACTGTACACCAGTAAGAACAACTTCCTGTACTCCACCATTAAGTGCATGTTGAATATCTGCCAATACTTCTGATACAGGCACACTCCGGCTGGTACCCCGTACCAGCCGGGTGATGCAAAAGGTACAGTGATTATTACAACCATCTTGTGTTTTGATAAATGCCCTGGTGCGCGAATGGATGCCCGGGAGTGGTTTTCGAATGAGCGGTTCAAGTTCAAATTCTTCTGCTGGCGTTTTTTGAAGAAAATGTTTGGCAATGCCATCTTTATCATCATTCAAAACAACATGCTTTACACCAGGCAATTTCCCTGCTGCATCCGGTTCCATAGTTGCCCAA
Source organism: Anaerolineaceae bacterium (assembly GCA_034429195.1). Lineage (GTDB taxonomy): Bacteria > Chloroflexota > Anaerolineae > Anaerolineales > Anaerolineaceae > UBA4782. Next base: position 77,466 of record DAOUGQ010000014.1, on the reverse strand, counting down.
CAACCTGTTACAACAATTTCTGCTTTTGGGTTTCGCCCTGCCTGACGTATCTTCTGCCGCGAATCTGAAGCTGCTTCAGTTGTGACCGCACAGGTATTCACGATCACAAGATCAGCGTCTTGAGGATTATCAACCAGGAGATGACCTGCCATGATCATCTGGTTACCAATTTTCTCAATTTCGCTCTGATTAAGGCGGCAACCAATTGAGTCAAGAAATATACGCATGAAGGTGCTTATACCATAGATTTAGAAGAGATGCGAGTGCAGAAGGAATCAGGGATGCGAAAAATATCTTTTCTGAAGTCGTGTAACTGACTGCTGGATCACAGGGTCACCCAGCGCATAGCTTTGTGCAAGAAGAAGGTGTTCTTCAGCATGTTGTGCATCTCCAAGTTCAAGATACACCTGCACCAGATGGAGATGAGAAATTGCTTTATCTGGCTGCTGGTATAATGCTGCTTCCAGGTATCGGATGCTGTTACTCATATCACCCAAAGCAGCCATGATCTGCCCCATACTATCCAGACTGTCTGGGTTGTTTTCATCTAAAAGGATGGCTTTACGGGCAGCAGGTAAACCACTGTCACGCAAATGAATACCTGTAGAGGCGCAGTAATTAGCAAGGCTCAACCAGAATTGCAGATTTTCAGGCTCAAGCTCTGTTGCAACAACGTAATGTGGATATGCTTCAGCAATTGAATCCATTTCTACTAATGTATTGGCTATCTCCAAATGCCAGATGCCCTGTTCGGGCTCCAACCGTGAAGCCTTATATAATGCAACCAATGCCTGATCAGGCTTTCCTAACCTTCGCATTTGTACTGCTGCAATTCCATTTGCAACCACAGAATCTGGATTGATTGTAAGTGCTTTTTTGATTTCAGCACTTCCATCTAACCCAAGTTGATAATGGGATTCAGAGAGGAATGCCCATGCTTCTGCATATTCAGGTTCTATGACTACTGCCTTTGAAAAAGCTTCATGAGCAAGCTCCCATTCTCCTAAATTACCCAAACTACGACCTGTTTGCAGCAAGGTATAAGCTGGTTGATCTGAATCACGATAGGAAAGAATTGGTTGAAGTGTTGTGAGAGCGGGTTGGTATGTTTTATCCAATTCAACAGCCCGGTTGAGATATGCTAATGCTTGTTGAGGATCTTCTATGCTCATGATTAAGCCAAGTTTATAAAGAGGTTTTGCATCAAAAGGGTATTTAGCAGACCAATTACGGAGGTATTTTAAGGTTTTCTCATGATCACCTTGAAGCTCCGCCAACCCCACAAGGCTTTCGTACAGTGATGCATCTGGATCAGGTTGAGATGCCAACTCATTCAAAAGTTCTTGCGCAGAGTCTTCATCTCCTGTTGAAATATATAAATTCGTCAGTGTGATTGCTTGAGTAGTCGAGAGACTATCTAGATTGGCTGCATTTTCCATTGCCTGGATTCCATTAGAAAGATTCCCTAGACTGCTTTCAAGCGCGCAAACCTGCAACCAACCATTTCTCTGCCATGGCTCAAAAGAAAGAACCTGATACCAGGCTTCCAGGCTCTTTTCAGGCTGATGCTGCAATTCTGCCTGATGAACAGCTTTCGTTGCCTCTCCAAGAGGATGTGCGAGAATATCTACTCCCAATATCCAGGGCGTTATGAAAACTAACACAATACGAAGCAACAAACCCGATAATGAAATAGATTTCATGACATTTTATGTAGATTGTATCCGAAAAACCTTAAGGCAATAAGAAGTGATCATTCTTGCAAAATATCATAGGAAACTACAAAGCGTGTTAATTCATAGATAATATAGTGTATATAATTGACGTTATAATAATAAATTGATACAATCGCATGCTTTGTAATCATGTGTCGTTTGGAAAGGTACCGGCAATTCCGGATAAATTCTGAAAATGAATATTGATGATGAACGCGGAACTACCGTTTTGCGTCGTACGGCTGGATACAAACCCCCAAGAAGTATATCAACCTGGTTGATTGGCAGACCCCTGCAAACTGCAGATGCACCTCACCAAACCATTGGGAAGTTCATTGGATTAGCGGTTTTTGCCTCTGATGCACTTTCTTCTACTGCATACGCTACACAAGAAATGCTAGCGATATTGATCTTTGGTGGAATGGCTGCTATGAAGTATTCGGTGCCAATTGCCGTAGCCATTATTGGACTTCTTGTTTTATTAACTTTATCTTACGAGCAGACTATCCACGCCTATCCTGGTGGAGGCGGTGCTTATATTGTTGCACGTGATAATTTTGGAGACCTACCAGCGCTTACTGCAGCTGCTTCATTGTTGACAGATTATATTTTGACGGTATCTGTTTCCATTTCTTCTGGTATAGCGCAAATTGTTTCTGCTTTTCCGGGTTTATTCACTTATCGTGTAGAGATTGCAGTTTGCTTTATTATTGTTGTAATGCTATTAAATCTGCGGGGTGTTCGTGAATCAGGTCGAGCTTTCGCCATCCCTACCTACATATTTGTTTTGATAATGTATGTTACGGTAATAGTTGGGATTGTTCGATTAGCAGCAGGAACACTTGGTTTGGTTGAAAGTCCCCCGCAAATTGAAGTAACAGCTTTTCAAGAAATTTCCATTTTTCTCATCTTGAGAGCATTTTCCAATGGTACTTCTGCAGTAACAGGTGTAGAAGCGATTTCCAATGGAATCACTGCCTTTAGAGAACCACGCACCAAGAATGCGGGAATTACCCTTATCTGGATGTCACTGATCCTGGGTTCGTTGTTATTTGGGATCACTTTCCTGGCATATCATATTCAAGCTATCCCTTCAGAAGCAGAGACCGTTATATCTCAGTTATCCCGAACTGTATTTAGTGGGAAAGGTTTCCTTTATTTGTTGACCATCGCAGCAACAACGGTCATATTAATATTAGCAGGTAATACAGCATTTGCTGGTTTTCCTCGTCTTGGCGCTTTAGTTGCTGAAGATGGTTTTCTTCCACACCAATTTACATATCGTGGTAGCCGATTGGTTTATTCATATGGAATTATTGCACTTGCTTCAATTTCTGGGCTTCTTGTAGTTTTGTTTAAAGCAAGTGTAACCAGATTGATTCCTCTTTATGCGATTGGCGTCTTTTTATCATTTACCATTTCACAAGCGGGCATGGCACGAAGATGGTGGAAATCTGGTAAATTAAAAAAAGAGGTTGAGGTTAAAGAACGCGGTTCAATCTTGCAATATGATAGTCAATGGATGATTAAGATGTTGATTAATGGTGTTGGTGCCATTGTCACAGCAGTGGTGATGATTGTTTTTGCTGTCACGAAATTTATTGATGGCGCATGGATAATTATTGTTTTGGTACCGCTTCTCATTTTATTGTTTTATGGAATAAAAATTCATTACCGAAATCTGGCTCGACAATTGTCACTTGATAATTTTGGCACACCTCCTATGATGACACGACACCGCGTAATTTTAGCAGTTAGCGGTGTTCACCGTGGTACGATGGCAGCGTTGCGATATGCTCGAACCCTCTCTGATGATATTACTGCTGTACATGTATCCATCGATCCAATCGAAGCAGAAAAGATTCGAAACAAATGGGAAATTTGGGGTGAGGGAGTCCGATTATTAATCCTGGAATCACCTTATCGGTTGATGATCGAACCATTGTTAGATTATATTAATGAAATGGATGCACAACTTAAGCCGAATGAGACTATAACTCTGGTGATGCCTCAATTCATTCCAAAACATTGGTGGACAAAACTGCTTCATATGCGTACTGCAGATACATTGAGGAAAGTCTTACTCGATCGTTCAGAAATTGTGATAATTGAAGTTCCCTATCAAGTAGAATGATGTGTTTTGAGAGGAAAGTATGAGAGTAATTATTGTTGGTTGCGGACGTTTTGGATCAGAATTGGCTTATAGACTTTATTTAGGAAAGCATGAAGTAGTTGTGGTTGATCATATTAAGGATGCTTTTAATAATCTGCCAGCAGATTTTAATGGTCGTCTGGTTGAGGGAGATGCGCTAAATCAAGATGTACTACATCGATCTGGCATTGAAAAAGCTGATGCTGTCGCAGCTGTAAGTAATGATGACAGCCTTAATATCGTTGTATCGCATATTGCCAATAGTTTTTACAATGTGAAGCATGTTGTGGCTCGAAATTATGATCCACAGGTGAGGCCAGTTTTTGAGCAATTTGGTATTCAAACAGTCAGTTCGAGTATCTGGGGGGCACAGAGGTTGGAAGAGTTGATCTCTCACCCTGAGATTCGTTCGGTACTTTCTGCCGGAAATGGTGAGGTGGAAGTGTACGAATTATTCATGCCCTCTACCTGCTCTGGTGTAAAAATGAAAGAATTATTCAATGTCCCAGAGTGCATTGTGGTGGCTGTTACGAGGGCTGGAAAGGCACAATTCCCTGAAGATGAATTTATTCTTGAAGAGGATGATCTGGTGCACGTCAGTGCAACATTTTTTGGTATTGAAGAAATACGTAAGCGTATCAACGCGCGAGCGGAGGAATAAATGTTTGTTGTAATTGCTGGTGGAGGGCGTACAGGTTCACAGTTGGGAAGGTTGCTGATCCAACAAAATCATGAGATCAGAATCATTGACAATCGGAAGGATATTTTAAGCAGCATCCATCATGAATTGCCAACAGAAGTAATCATCGAGGGCGATCCCACGCACCCCGATGTATTGGAGCAGGCAGGTATTCAACATGCAGATGTCTTGGCTGCCTGTACTACCAGAGATGAAGTCAATCTCTTATTAGCCTACTTTGCTCGAAGCCGATACAATGTTCCACGCACAATTTCCCGCGTGAACAATCCACGAAACGCCTGGTTGTTCAATGAATTATTTTCAGTGGATGTGGCATTAAACCAGGCAGAGATTTTAGCAAATCTCATTCAAGAAGAAATGTCATTAGGTGATATGATGACATTACTTAAACTTCGCCGTGGTAATTATAGCCTGGTTGAAGAAAAAATCGCGGAAGGAGCTCCTGGTATCGGGATTGCCATTAAAGATTTGGGGTTACCAGATAGATGTGTGATTGCTGGTATCATTCGAAAGGGTGAAATGATGCTCCCCCGCGGGATAACCGCATTTGAAGCTGGCGATGAAGTACTTGCCATCGTTGATCCACAAGGAGCTAAACAATTATCCGAATTGTTGATGTCACCAGTGAGGAATAATAATCATAACCATAATAATCATTGATCATTGTAAATGGTCAATTGACCAGCCTGCGGGCATAGGTTATAATAGGCGTTCATGTAAATCAGGAAGCGAAAGGAAGTAAAATGCCGAAACGGACTTACCAACCTAAAATTCGTCGCCGGGTGCGAGTACACGGTTTTCGTGCCCGTATGGCTTCGGCAGACGGACGAGAAGTATTACGACGCCGACGAGAAAAAGGTCGCGCGAAATTGACCGTGTCGAAAAACAACCACGTAAAAAACGTGCGTTGGTAAATAATAATACAAACCAGAATCTGGTTAGAGACTGTTTATCGTAATGAAGACATTTAGTAAACAGGCTACCAGTACAGCGGGCAGGAAAACGAAAGGTGAAACGAAGGTTTCGCCTGAAACACACCAATGATTTTAAGCGGGTGCGCAATTCTGGAAAGGCATTTACGCACCCGTTTTTTGTGTTATTGGTTGTACAAGGTGAACTGAAAACATCCCGATTGGGCATCGCTGTTCATCGGGGATTTGGATCCGCAGTAGCTCGAAACCAGGTCAAAAGACGCATCCGTTCTATTGTTGGGCCGTGGATGGAGAATTCCGAAAAAGCCTGGGATGCAGTGGTTATTGTGCGGAATCAAGCGAAACAAGCAGAGTATAATGAGCTATGTACTGCGCTTGAAAATCTGTTTGTCAGAGCAAGATTAATATCGAATGCTAAAAGAAATGATTCCTGAACAAGAAATACGCGATTTGTATCATAATGAACCGCGTCTACGTAATTTAAAGGTAACCTTGCGAACATTTCCGCAATGGCTACTTTTAGGACTTATACGGATTTATCAGGCAGCTATTTCACCCGCTCTTCCTCCTGACACGTGCCGATTTTATCCTTCGTGTTCTCACTATGGATATCAAGCAATATACCGATTCGGGGTGATTAAGGGTTCAGCCTTGGCTATTTGGCGGGTGCTTCGATGTAATCCATTTAGCAAGGGAGGATTTGATCCTGTTCCGGAAAAGGATGATCCTCGACATTCTATAAAAGTGATGAGTGCACATGAAAGAATCTAGAAGAAGATATTTGCTGCTGGTTGGAATGATCATCATTGCCAGCCTGGTATTAAGTGGATGCGCAGGTGGTGGCGTTTCAATGAATAGCTGGCCAGGGGTAAGCGTGCATAATGATACGATCTACGTATCCAACCAGATTTTATATGCTCTGCGAACCACTGATGGAACCCTTAAATGGCAATATCCTGAGAAAGCAAGTGCTAAGAACTTGATTTATTCATCAGCCCTGGCTCTGGATGACCAGGTTTTGGTTGGTGATTATGGCGGTGTCTTACGTAATATCAATCCCAATACGGGTACACAAGCCTGGACTTTTGAAGAGTCGGAAACTCGCTATATTGCATCACCAGTGAAGGCAGGTGAACTGCTTCTTGCTCCTTCAACTGATGGAAATCTGTATGCATTGAACGCGAATGGAGCAGTTCAGTGGACCTTTTTGGCTCCTCAGGCAATTTGGGTCAGCCCAGTTTCAGATGGAACAAATGTATATCTTGCTTCGATGGATAAAAAATTGTATGCCATCCAATTGAAAGACGGTGAGAAAATCTGGGAAATGGATATGGGCGCTGTTGCAATGGTAGCCCCCGTTCTATCAGAAGATGGCAGTCTGGTTTATATCAGCACTCTTGCGAATAAAATTCTGGCAGTGAATACCGCATCAGGTAGTAAAGCATGGGAATATGACACAACAGATACAGTCTGGTCACAGCCTTTCTTGTACGAAGGAAAGCTCTATTTTGGTGATAATGCTGGTTTTGTGACCAGCCTGGATGCAATCAAGGGCACAAAAATCTGGTCTGCAGATATGGGCAGCCCCGTGATTTCTGGTGGAGCAGTCTTGTCCAGTGGATTGGTATTTGCAACGGAAGGTGGTGATGTGATCTCTATATCCCCTGATGGAAGCAAGCAGTGGACCCGTACTGTTGAGGGTCAAATTTACAGTAATCTGGTTGTAAATAATGACCAGGTGTTGATTGCATTGACCAAGGGCAGTGGACTCATTATCTGCTTTGATGCCAACGGCAATCAAGTATGGACTTTTACTCCTGGCAAGTAAGGGAATAGGATGATATAGATATGTGGGATGCAATTGTAATTACCCCGTTCATTAATGCGCTGCTCTTTATTTACAACCTGGTAGGAAATTTTGGAGTAGCCATTATTCTTTTTACAATCGTGATCAGATTGATCACATATCCATTGAACGCCTCGCAGATTAAAAGCTCAAGTGCTATGGCAGAAATGCAGAAAGATAAGCGCTGGATTGAGGCACAGGAAAAATACAAAAACGATAAAGATAAACTGGCTCAAGAGCAAATGAAGTTGTATAAGGAATTAGGATATAACCCATTCTCATCCTGTTTACCAACCTTAATCCAGTTTCCAATTATCATCGGGTTGTACCAAAGCATCATCCGTGCCATGGCTACAACCCCAATGGATATGCTGAATTTAACCCGGCATGTTTATTCTGGATTTCTCAATGTAGAGACCCTGATCCCATTAAATAGCCAGTTTTTATGGATGAATATGGGTGAACCTGAACGGCTCAATCTCGGATTTATCAGTTTTGGTATCCCTGTGCTTGCCATTCTGGTTTTGGTTACTTCTTATATGCAGTCAAAGCTAATGCAGCCACCTGCATCTGACAAGCCCGGTGACCAGACGGCTATGATGAGTAATATGATGACTATTTATATGCCATTTTTAATGGGATATCTGGCACTTACGCTGGCATCTGGTCTGGCTCTTTATTTCTTGATTTCCAATGTTTTATCCATAGTTCAATATGCGATCATGGGTAAATTGAACTGGAGCAATCTTCTCCCCAAGAAGAAAGAACAGGATAAACAATTACCCAAACCAGATCGCTCAAAGGCGAAGAAATGAGTCCTGAAAAAACAACATTAGAAGTTATTGCCCCTACAGTTGATGAAGCTGTTGCGCGCGGTTTGAAACAACTTGGCATCCCTGAAGAAGCTGTCGATATTGAAGTGTTAGATCAAGGAGCCAAAGGGTTGTTCGGACTTGGGAATCGTCAGGCGCGGGTTCGTTTGGTTGTTCGTTCATTAAAAAAGGAAACAGCCCAATCTACCGAAGCAGAACTATCTCGGGTCTCCACTCCATCCCCGGCTATTGTGGAAGATGACGATTATCCACTCGAATTAGCCAGGCATGTAGTTGAGGAATTAATTACCCGAATGAAGGTACATGCAAAAGTAGAAACAAAATATGCCGAGCAGCAAAACGGTTCATCTGAGCCAATGGTCCTGGTCGACATTCACGGCGAAGACCTGAGCATTTTGATCGGAAGACGATCTGAAGTGCTCAATGCCCTGCAATACATAACCAGTCTGATTGTTAGCAAAGAGTTAGGCCGTTGGGTACCCTTGACGATCGATGTCCAGGGATATCGCACAAGACGAGAGCGACAATTAAGGCAGCTTGCTCATAGAATGGCTGATCAGGCTATCCATTCGGGCCGACGACAAGTTTTGGAGCCAATGCCTGCCAGCGAAAGACGTTTGATACACCTGGAATTACGCGACCATCCGGATGTTACAACTGAAAGCGTTGGAGAAGAACCAAACCGGAAGGTTACCATTCTTTTAAAGAGGTAACCCATGCGAGCGGTGGATATTATTATCAAAAAGCGGGATGGTGAAGAACTATCCCGCGAAGAATTAGAATTCTTTGTCAATGGATTTACCCGGGGTGATATTCCTGATTATCAGGTAAGTGCCTGGGCAATGGCGGTATTATTGCGTGGGATGACAGAACGTGAAACCACCGACCTGACAATGGCGATGGCAAATTCTGGTGATACACTGGATTTGCAGCAGATTGCCCCAAATACTGTTGATAAACATTCTACCGGCGGTGTAGGAGATAAAACCTCAATCACCGTTCTACCACTGGTTGCTTCCTGTGGATTGAAAGTCAGTAAAATGTCTGGCAGGGGATTGGGCTTTACTGGTGGAACGCTGGATAAACTTGAATCCATTCCCGGTTATCGGGTCAACCTGACAAAACAAGAATTTTTAGATCAGCTTGCTTCGTTTGGTTTGGTACTATCTGGGCAGTCTGCTGACCTTGCTCCAGCAGATGGAAAGCTCTATTCATTAAGGGATGTAACGGGGACAGTACAGTCACTGCCATTAATCGCATCTTCGGTAATGAGCAAGAAATTAGCGGCTGGTGCAAGCGCATTTGTTTTGGATGTTAAAACTGGCGTGGGAGCTTTCATGCAGTCGCTTGATGAAGCGCGGAAGTTATCTCATTTGATGGTGAAAATTGGTGAGTTGTGTGGTAAACGGGTTGTTTGTTTACTTACTGATATGAACCAACCACTCGGAAGCGCAGTTGGTAATGCACTTGAATTACGTGAAGCTGTAGAGACTCTACAGGGGAAGGGCCCTGCAGATTATTCAGAGCACTGTCTGACGGTAGGCAGTTATATGTTGGTATTGGGCTCACAGGCGAAAGATCTACAAGAAGCCCGCGCAAAACTGGAAGAAGCCATCCGGAATGGGAAAGCTTTTGCTAAATTTCGAGATCTTGTGAAGATCCAACAAGGTGATATACGGTATGTGGATAACCTTGATCTCCTGCCTAAGGCGAAATTTATTGAAATAGTTCCTGTTCCAAAAGACGGATATATCCATTCCATTAATGCCAAGGAAGTTGGAGAGACTTCTGTAGACCTTGGCGCTGGCCGCGCGAAAAAGGGTGATCCTGTTGATCACGCAGTGGGCATCATGATCTTGCATAAAGTAGGAGATAAGGTGGAAAAAGGGGAACCGCTCTTTACCTTACATGCTAATGATATGGTTAGGTTGGAGCAGGCAAAGCAACGGTTGCTTCAGGTACATGTTATCAAGGATGTACCCTGCAAACCTTTGACACATCAGTATGGTGTAATTCAGTAATTATTAATCACTAAAGGTTTACTCAAAATCCATTGAAAGCCAGGATCACAAAGAACGCAAGGATATTTATCTTTGTGTTCTTTTTATTTACTGTAGGTTGTTTATATGAGATAAATGTATTTTGTGAATTGGTACCGAGAAAAGAACTTTATTAAGAATCAGTATCGGAGAGACTTGAATTGATAGGTGGTTTAACTGATGGCGTTTTCACGTAAATGTAATATTGTCAAGAGTGATGAATCTGTGTAACAAAAGGCAGAACTGGAAAAATGCAATTGTAAACATACAATTCAAGCTTTTTCCATCGCTGCTCTTCTTTTGAATGCCAAATAAGAGCCAGTTTGGTATTCAAAAGTTTTATTGTCAGTTTAATAGAAATGCATCAAAGCAAAAATTACATGGCAAATTGTAGAATTTTTTCTATACCCTTTGAGGTAAAAATTACTACTCATATTTTAATGCAATCACAGGTTCGAGAGTTGCAGCACGCATTGCAGGGAACAAACCTGAGAGTAATCCTACAAGGGTTGCGAAGACAATAGCGAAAATTGGTAACCATAGGGGGATGACTGCGGCCAGGTTGCTCATCATTCCTCCACCCGAAGCAGCTTGCTGTGCCAGGTAAGCAGAAGCAACTACATTCACTATCTGCCCTCCAATCCATCCGATAGCAACACCTCCCAAGCCTCCTATGAAACCAATTCCTGCAGCTTCACCCAAGAAAATACTCATAACATTTCGGTTGGTCGCTCCCAGCGCCTTCATTAAACCTATCTCTCGTGTGCGTTCAAGGATAGCCATGGTCATGGTATTGGCAATCCCAATGGCGGCAACCAGTAAAGATATTGCTCCAATTCCGCCAAATATGATCTGTAGTACTGTAAAGAAACTGTTGATACTGGAGACGTATTCTTGTGGAGTGCTTGCCATGTACCCCATCTCATTGATCTGGTCAGCAATGTCAAGAACTTCATCAGCAGAGTTGGCACGAACCACCAACCGGGAATAGCCATCTTTATTCCGGTTGATTCGCTTCCCCTGCGACCACTCATTCCATGCTGTGGCATCTTCCATGCGAATATAGACCGAATAATCTGCTTCACCGCGGGTTTCAGCTAATACTCCAGTGATTGTGATGGGGATATTCTTCCGAATTTCCTGCCCATCCTGTGAATACTTTATTAGAACTACAGTTACTTTTTGCCCTAGCAGGTCAGGTGGTTCTGGCGCTTCCTGCCCTGGGCGTTGTTTGGGATCATAAAAATTGCGGGTAACCCAGCTGCCTATGATAGCAGTGCCACGCTCGAGAGTCAATTCACCTTCCTGTAAAGGGTAATCAAAAACCGAAAGGTCATCCGTAGCCACTCCCACGAACTGCGACCAACCTTCCAGTTTGCCATATTTCATCATCCCACCTGACCATAAATAGTCGTGCGGAATAGCAAATTTCACTCCTGGGATGGCTTCAATATCAGAAATTACCTGGGGGGTGAGCAGCTTCATGCCCTGACTGGAACCACCACCACCCATTATCATGACATCTTTCCCGCTGGAATCTTCCATGCCAGGGTAGACATCGATTCGTGTCAGATCACTGATGCCATAAAGTTGGCTTGTGGCGCTTTTTTGCAGCCCTAATGCCAGAGATATTAAAACAACCACTGCTGCTGTACCAATCACTACACCAATGGCGGTAAGTGCCACGCGGCCTTTACGCCGACCGAGATTATCTAAAATTAGAGAAAAAAGATCCCAAAAACGCATGGCGAAAATCCTGAATTCTTATTAGCTAACAATAGCGTAAACATGCCTTGACTAACCTTTAAATGAAGGCTCTTCCGTTTCAGTTGGAACTTCAGGGTTAACCGGAATTTCCTGATTGTTTTGAGGGAGTCCACTTCCCAATCCGACCATGCCTTTAACAAACCGTAACAGTTTTTGCCCGAAAGTTTCTGCAACAGGCTCGGGTATAAAATCTTCTCCTGTGCCATCCATCATTCCGGGTTCTGGAGTGGGCATTTCCTCTACACTGATTTCCAATGTCTGGGTAATAGTGCGCGGTTGATTGAAATCATCGGTATAGTTGATGGCAATTTCCAGGGTCATCGGACCAGCGTTATAAGGAACTAGCTGAGCATCCAAAGTGTAGTAACCACCAGGATCAAGCGTTCCAACCAATGAAATATTGTTCGTCAAATCTGCATTTACTGCAGTCACTTTCATGTTTCCTAACACAGTTGTCTTCTTGCCAAGGTTGGTCACCTGGAGTGGTAGTACATTCGGTTGACCTGTGAACATGATGCCAGGATCTCGATAGAACCCGATTTCTACCTGTGGTAGAGAATAAACGAGAAGTGTAATCACCTGGTCATCCACCAGGCGATTGCCTTTACTGTCATTGTAAACAAACGAAAGTTTGAGCGTGTAAGCACCCGGCAGAGTGGATACATTGACGATCAATTGGGAAGTGATCGTTTGCGATGCACCCGCATTAACATCGCCAATGTACACCAGGTTAGAACTACCAAGAGGAGCAAAGTTGGTTAATTCACTTCCACCGCCCGAAATTCCGCCGGGAGAGGGGGTGCCTGACGTATCTGGGCTGATCGTACCTCCAATGACCATTGTGACAGCGCGTGCATCTGCATTCCCCAAATTGCGGACGTCTACATTTAAATCAAAAATGGTTCCGGGTTGCAGCGGATCAATATTGACATTGTAATTGTTGATGACCAATTGCGGTCGCAGTGTAGCTGTGGAAGTAGCAGTAGCTCCAGGACCGTAATAACTGGTTTGTTTTAAATTGATGGTAAACGTAAATGCTTCAGAATATGCTGTGCCGACAGAATCGGTATAACTAAGATTCCCCTTTAACGTTCCGACAGTGCTGCCAGCAAGTGCACTGCTGGATGCCATCACCTGGCTGATTTCTGTGGAACTGCCTGTACCTAATAGAGAAATGGCATTAACGCCACCAGTGTTCCGTGGGAAGAAATCAGTGCTTTCGAAAGTTAGCACCAGATTAGCTGCTGGCGCATTGCCAACATTATTCAAGACAAGAGCAAGTGTAAAATCTTGCCCAGGAATGATCTCTCCTCCATTCACAGAATAGGAAGAAACTACAACTAATGGGCGTGCAAACGCTGCGGTGGTTGTCAGGGTGGCAGATGCTGAAGTGCCAGGATTGCCTGCAGAGGTTATGGTTACCGTAGTTGTTTCAATTGCACCGCTGGTGGCCGTGGCTGGGATGGTTACTTTAACTTCAAATTTAGAGGTTTGACCTGCTGCAACAGGACCAATATCGATCTGGCAAGTAGTAGTCCATGTACCTGAGCAGCTTAAGAGAAAAGTGTCACTTGCTGAACCTGTATTCTTCAGGGTAAAAGTGTATGTAACTACGGTGCCGATCGAGCCGGATTTGGCTGCAGTGACAGGAGAAAGCGTGACGCCATATGTGATTGATGTAGCAGTTGGTGGCTCGGTTGTTTGAGCATAAATTTTTTGTGGTGGCTGAGTGGTCAAAAGAGACCCTGCCAACAAAATGATCAGAGTAATGGGAAAAATGAGCTTTTTCATGATAACGGACTTTCCTCCGAAGAGATAATTTGACTGTTCAGGCTGGTGGCAGCGGTATATTCTGTTTCTGTAACGACATTGCCATCCAGCAAATAAAGAGTATGGGTTGAAAAACGCAACATGCGTGGATCATGGGTGACAACAATTACGGTATGTCCCTCACGATGGAGCTCAGATAGCAATTGCATGATTCCCAACCCGCTGCTTGAATCGAGATTCCCGGTTGGTTCATCTGCCAGTATCAGTGGCGGATCATTGACCAATGCACGAGCGATTGCAACTCTCTGTTGTTGACCACCAGAAAGCTCAGTAGGTTTATGTGCGGCTCGATTCTCTAAACCCACAGTTTTAAGCAGCTCTTTCCCTCGTTTCTTCCGCTGTTCTTTTGGGATTCCGGAAAACCAGAGAGGGAAGGAGACATTCTCCAAAGCACCCATACTGGGTATCAGGTTGAATGATTGAAAAATAAATCCGACAGTTTTTCGCCGGTATACTGCCAAGGCGTTTTCATCCATACTTTCCAGCTTTTGATCATTCAACATAATACTGCCAGAAGTAGGACGATCTAACCCTCCTAACAGGTAGAGCAGAGTGCTTTTTCCAGAGCCTGATGGCCCCATTATCACTGTGAATGAGTTGGCAGGGATATCGATATCGATTCCTGCCAGAGCGATCACTTTTTGCTTGCCCAGGATAAAGACTTTCCGTAATTGGCGAATCTGAATGAACGAAATGTTTTCCATTTTTTAGAAGAAATAGAAGGGTGTAGAGGTTCCCACACCACCAATTTTTGTTGAAAGATAACCAGGCAATGCCATCAATAGCAAGATAACCAATACTGAAATCAATGTAGCTGCCCAACTCTTTCCCCTGGATAAGCTGGAAATGGATATCACGCCCAATGCCACGAGAATGACCTGCCAGATAAAATAGATATCGACCGCACTAAACACCTTATTGAGAAATAGCTGGAAGTTTCCCATATCTGTTGCGAAGAAACCGCTCAATCCTGGATTGGAGATCAATTGCTTTGTAATAAGCACAGAAAAAATTTGTACCAGATAACGGATGGCAAATGGCATAGAAGCCCAGCCCACGATATTTAAAGCACTTTTTATACGATTGCTGCTTCCCACGAGGGTTAAAGAAAAGTGCAGAATACTGCTCAGGATCAGCCAACCCAACCATAATCCAGCCAATGACCCCAATGCGGGAAAAACCAGGGTGAATACCGGGCTCGACATGCTTTGCTGTGCTGCAAGGATCTTCTGTTGCTGTTCAATTGAGTAATATTGGAAGTCAGGTGGCAGGGTCGCGCCCATCTGTGCGTTCTGGGCGCGGATGGGAGAATTTACCAATGCCAGGATTACGATCAACACGGAGAGCACCAGCAGAGGTGTCAGCCAGACCCCATTGTTCTGTTTGGCAATCTTTTCAAAAGTAGCTCGAGGTTTAAAGAAAATGGGCATCAGCCATTCGAAGTGCATTTTTTTCGGATGCTCAACTTCTAAAATATCCAATTCTTCATCATTCATAGTGAAAACCTCTTTGTACAATATTTTCCCCTCCCGAACCACGGGCAGGTAAGATTAAGACGATGATAGCACAAAAAAGTTCCTGGAAAACAATGCTAATTATACGAATACCCTATGATTAAATGATGAATAAAAAAATTATCCGATTTTCATAAGGAAGATTTTTCATAAATGTAATCGTTTTGAGAGGCTTTTACATATTGCACAACCCATTCTTCTGTGGCATAATCGGATACATACTAAAAGCTAAGATGGAAAAGAGTAGGTCTGTGAGACCCAACAGCGAGCCGGGAAATGGTGTGAGCCAGGCAGGGGAAGCAGAACGAAAATCCTTCCGGAGCTGCAATCTGAACAGGAGATTATTCCCCAGTAAGAAAGCCGGGTCGTACCCGTTAACAGTACGCAGGTCTATTCCATACCTGGAATGTATCTGATGAGAGCTCACTCTGGTGAGAAGCGGGGTGGTACCGCGGGCAAATATGTCCCGTCCCTGGTGACGGGATTTTCTATTTAATTTGGAGGAAGAATGTTCAGACCAGTTTCGCCTAAACTAAATGTCAGCCTGATGGAAGAAGGAGTGCTGCGATTCTGGAAAACGCATGATGTGTTCCATAAGTCGATGCAACAACGTGAAGGGCAGCCTTCGTATGTATTTTATGAAGGACCGCCCACAGCCAATGGGAAGCCAGGTGTGCATCACGTGTTGGCGCGCTCATTTAAAGACCTGTTTCCACGCTATAAAACCATGCGTGGCTACTATGTTCAACGTCGTGGTGGATGGGACACCCATGGGTTACCTGTCGAAATTGAGGTTGAAAAGAAGTTGGGTTTTACCAACAAGCAGCAAATCGAAGATTTCGGGATTGAAAAGTTTAATAAACTGTGTAAGGAATCTGCATTCACATACATTCAGGAATGGAGCAAGCTGACCGACCGCATCGCTTTCTGGGTAGATCTGGATACTGCGTATATCACCTATAAAAATGAATACATCGAAACTGAGTGGTGGATCCTTCAGCAATTTTGGAAAAAAGACCTGCTCTATCAGGGCTTTAAAGTAGTTCCCTATTGCCCGCGCTGCGGTACACCGCTTTCTGATCATGAAGTTGCCCAAGGGTATAAGGAAAACACCATTGATCCTTCTGTGTATGTGCGCATGCCTTTGAAGGATGAAAAGGACACCTCACTGTTGGTTTGGACAACCACACCCTGGACACTGCCTGCCAACGTGGCGATAGCCGCTGGTGTTAACGTGGATTACGTGAAAGTCGAGCACAACTTACCTGAAGGTGGAACCGAAAAACTGATCCTGGCAGAATCTCTGCTGGAGAAAGTATTTGGGGATGATACCGTCAAAGTGTTGGAGAGAATGAAAGGCAAGCAGTTAAAAGGCAAACGCTACCAGCCTTTGTTCACCTTCCTGCCTTTGGAAAAGCCAGCCCATTATGTGGTATTAGGTGACTTTGTGACCACTGAGGATGGGACTGGTTTAGTGCATATTGCGCCAGCATTTGGTGCGGATGATATGCAGGTTTCCATCGATAATGACCTGCCCATCATCATGACTGTAGCGCCTGATGGTACTTTCATCTCCGATGTGCGACCATGGAGCGGGATGTTCGTTAAAGAAGCCGATCCATATATTACACGTGATCTGTATGACAGAGGATTGCTTTACAAAGCAGGTACTTACAGCCATACGTATCCTTTCTGTTGGCGCTGCGACACACCATTGCTGTATTACGCCAGACCAACCTGGTACATTCGCACCAGCCAGTTCCGTGACAAACTTGTGGAGTTGAATAATAAAGTCAACTGGTATCCAGGTCATATCAAATCTGGGCGGTTTGGTAACTGGTTGGAGAACAATATCGATTGGGCTCTGGGGCGTGAACGGTACTGGGGTACGCCACTGCCAGTATGGGAGTGCAAGAACTGCCGCCATCAGGAATGTATTGGATCTGTAAAGGAATTATCCGAGAAGGTAGGGAAAGACCTTACAGGTTCAGATTTACACCGCCCGCATGTGGATAACATCTACTATACCTGCCCGGAATGTGGTGGAACGATGCAGCGTGTTCCAGAGTTGATCGATGTGTGGTTTGATTCTGGTTCCATGCCGGTTGCCCAATGGCATTATCCGTTCGAGAACCAGGAAGAATTCAAGAAGCAGTATCCTGCGGATTACATCTGCGAAGCTGTTGATCAAACACGTGGTTGGTTCTATTCATTGCATGCCATCAGTACTTTGCTGTTTGAGCAGGAATGCTATAAGAATGTCTTATGTCTTGGATTGATCCTGGATGAGAATGGACAAAAAATGTCGAAAACTCGCGGCAATGTGGTATCACCGTGGGATGTGATCAACCAGCATGGTGCTGATGCAATCCGATGGTATCTGTATACTGCCAGCCCACCTGGGCAGGAACGCCGTTTTTCTGCTGATCTTGTGAAAGAAGTGGTCAGCAGCTTTACTATGCGTTTATGGAATACATATTCCTTTTTTGTCACTTACGCTAATCTGGATGGTTGGAAACCCGATCCTGATGCGACCTATGAATATAGTTCACTGGATAAATGGCTGCGTTCGGCGTTGCATACGCTGGTGCGAGATGTAACTACTGCTTATGAAAATTATGACAGCCTTGGTGCGACTCGTCCGATCGATATCTTTGTCGATCAGCTTTCTAACTGGTTCTTACGCCGCAGTCGCCGCCGCTTCTGGAAGAGCGAATCTGATGCTGATAAGCAAGCAGCTTATGCGACTTTGTATGAAGCTCTGGTTACTTTATCCAAATTGTTGGCACCAGCTATGCCTTTCATTGCTGATGAGTTATATCAGAACCTGGTTAGATCATATGATGCTGATGCGCCTATCTCAGTGCACCTGGCTGACTGGCCGGAGTATGATGCAAGCCTCATCGATGAGAAACTCAACCGTGAAATGACGCTGGTGATGAAACTGGCATCTCTGGGTCTGGCTGCCCGAAACAAAGCACGCCGTACTGTACGACAGCCTCTACAAGAAGCTGCATTTGCAGTTGGCAGTGCCGATGAAATGGGTGTAGTGGAAAAATATGATGAACTTTTGGAAGATGAGTTGAATGTCAAGCATGTGCGTACCCTTCAAGCAGCAGGAGAGTCGGTCTCGTTCAGTTTAAATCCTTTACCGAAACAATTAGGGCAGAAGTACAGCAGCAAGTTCCCAGTCATTCGGCAGGCGATATTGGGACTGGATGCCAGCGCAGCAGGGCCGCAGTTCCTGGCAGGTCAGTCGATCACTGTGAAAGTGGATGATGAGGAAGTCGTGATTTTGCCTGAAGAAGTGGAAGTGCGCATGCAGGCTCGAGAAGGTTACGCTGTAGCTTCTGAAGGAGCATACCTGGCAGCCCTGGTAACCGAATTGACACCTGAGTTGGTACAAGAAGGAATGGCTCGTGAATTTGTACGACGAGTACAGGATCTGCGAAAAACTGCAGAATTCGATATCGCAGATCGCATTGTGTTGTACTACGATGTCACATCTGGATTGGATAAAGCTCTCCAAACGTTTGGCGACTATATCCGCAATGAAACACTTACAGTGGAGATGAAAGCAGGGAAAGTGCCTGAAGATCTCCCGGTTGTTTCAGATACTTTAAACGAAGGCCGTGAAAAGCTGACCATTGCTATAAAGAAAGCCCATAAATAATCCTGAAAACCGCCTGTCAAAAGCAGGCGGTTCTTTTTTTATATCATGCATCAGGAATAGGGTACAATTGCCACTATTGTTTAGGAGATTGCTTTGAAAAACATAGCTAAGAAATACCTCTTTTTAGGTGTGATCGTCGCGGTAATCGTGGTGTTGGATCAGGTAACAAAAAACATGGTACGAAATAATCTGGCTGTGGCAGAAACCTGGATGCCCTGGAAATGGCTAGAACCTTTTGCACGCATTGTCCACTGGCATAATGATGGTGTGGTTTTTGGTTTATTTCAAGGAATGGGAGAAATATTTACCATCCTGATCACTGTTGTGATCGTTGCCATTATCTTTTTCTATCCTCGAATTCCAGAAGCCGATGTGCCATTGCGTGTTGCTTTGGCAATGCAGGCGGGTGGCGCAATTGGTAACCTGATCGATCGGATAACCCAGGGATATGTAACAGATTTTGTTTCGCTGGGAAACTTCCCTGTATTCAACGTTGCAGATGCGAGCATCACATTAGGTGTAGCTGTCTTGCTGATAGGGCTTTATATTGATGAGCGGAAAACGCAGAAAAAAGAAAAGGTGATGGCAGACGCGAAGCAGAAACTACCTGCTCAAGAGGATCAAACTGATACTTCGAATGAGTGATCAGATTTTTACTTTCATGCAAACAGAAAAAGAACCTGAGAGATTGGATAAATTCCTGGTGCGCTGCCTACCAGAATTTTCTCGGGCACGTCTGCAGGCATTAATCAGGTCAGGAAATGTCAGCCTGGATGGCAGAGTTATCGAGAAGATGAGTGTACCGGTAGCATCAGGGCAGGAAGTAAAAATTATTCTACCTCCACCTGAACCTTCTGAGTTAATTCCCGAAACCATTCCACTAGAAGTTTTATATGAAGATGCACATCTGCTGATCGTCAACAAGCCAGCAGGTATGGTTGTACACCCGGCAGCGGGTCATAGTACTGGAACACTGGTTCATGCTGTGCTGGCACATGCACCGGAATTAACGGGTGTCGGAGGCGTTCAACGACCTGGCGTTGTGCACCGATTGGATAAAGATACTTCAGGTTTGATCCTGCTGGCAAAAGATGATGCAACTCATCAATGGCTGCAAAATCAATTCAAATCAAGAAAAGTCAAAAAGACATATATTGCATTAGTGGATGGGATTCCTCCAACACCAACTGGCAGAGTAGAGGCAGCCATTGGACGTGATCCATCCAAGCGGAAGCAAATGGCAATTGTGCCCGATGCAAAAGGTCGGTCAGCAATCAGTGAATACCGGGTTGTTAAAACTTTTCCTCACCATACTCTGATAGAAGTACATCCATTAACTGGCAGAACCCACCAGATCAGGGTACATATGGCATTTATTGGTTGCCCTGTGGTGGGAGACAAGGTTTATGGGCATAAGAAATCTTCACTTCCGCTAAACCGTCACTTCTTGCATGCCCATGATATCATGATCACATTGCCCGGAGAAAAAACTCCACGATCGTTTACCGCTCCCCTGGCTCCAGAGCTTGAGAAGATCCTGCAGGAATTGGAGCAAGGAAAATCCTAGAAAGTAAGAAGGTGTACCTATGCAATGGATTGATCTCCGATCTGATACTGTAACTCAACCAACTCCAGCGATGCGTGAAGCCATGGCGAGGGCTGAAGTTGGTGATGATGTGTATGGTGAAGATCCCACAGTAAATAAGCTGCAGGAACTTTCTGCTCAGAAAATGGGAAAAGAAGCAGGCTTATTCATTCCATCTGGAACTATGGGAAACCTGGTGGCGGTACTTACGCATTGTGGTCGAGGTGACGAAGCCATAATGGGAAATCTTGGGCATACTTTTTTATTTGAAGCGGGTGGAGTGGCGGCTTTGGGAGGTGTGATGCCTCACACAATTCCCAATCAAAAAGATGGCACATTGAGACTAGAAGATATCAAGGATGCCATCTGGGAAGAGAATGTACATCATCCAACCAGCCGCTTGTTAATCCTGGAGAACACCCAGAACAAAACGGGGGGTATGGTATTAAGCGCTGAATATACTGATCAAGCAGCAAGCCTCGCGCATAGCCGTGGATTAAACGTTCATATTGATGGGGCACGGATTTTCAATGCTGCTGCTGCGCTGGGTGTTGAACCTTCTGTTTTGGTTAGAAATGCAGACTCAGTCACTTTTTGTTTGAGCAAAGGGCTAAGTGCTCCTGTTGGAAGTGTATTGTGCGGAACAAATGAATTTATTCATAAAGCACGCAGGATACGTAAGCAATTGGGTGGGGGAATGCGGCAGGCAGGCATCCTAGCAGCAGCTGGCATCGTAGCGCTTGAAGAAATAGTTCCCCTTTTACCCCTTGATCACGAACATGCTCGAGCTCTGGCTGATGGATTGAAGAAAATTCCCGGATTATATGTTCTGACTGATCCCCCTCAATCCAATATGGTTTTCTTTGGTTTAGATGAAACTGTTCCCCTTGATGGGGCAGAAGTTGTCAAGTTGGCATCTGAACAGGGTGTGCGTTTTAACACTGTTGGAAAGCGGGAGTTTCGTCTGGTAGTTCATCATTGGATAGACGAATCTGCTATTACGAAAGCGTTAGAAGTCATTCAGGGAGTGGTAAAAAGATAATTATTTATTCTTGGAAATGAAAGAAGCCAGAATTTTCAATCTGATTACGCCCCTTCTGTTTGGCTTTATACAGGCGTTTATCTGCAAGGTCAATGAGCGAGAATGCATCACCCGCTTCTTCCGGTAAAACTGCTATGCCCTGGCTGATTGTAGGGGTAGATATATAGTCACTGTCATCACGGCAGATTTTCAGTTCCTTCATAGAACTACGGATCCTCTCAGCAACGGCAGTCGCTTGTTCAATATTCGCATTTTGTAAAGCAATTGCGAATTCTTCTCCGCCCCATCGTCCTACCAAATCTGAACTCTTTACATGTGATGTGAGAATTTTGGATAATTCAACCAGAACTTTATCTCCAAGCAAGTGCCCCCAGGAATCATTATAGATTTTAAAGTAATCGATATCCAACATAATCAATGCCAGCGATTGCCCTTTTGATTTCGCAGTGATTATCTCGTTTTCCAAATCAGCAATAAAACTTCCATGATTCAGTGTCAGAGTCAAACTATCCTGCCTGGATTGCTGTTTCACTGCATTGTGATGGCGGGCATTATCGATCGCAAAGGAAGCCTGTACTGCCAGTGATTGTATCATTTCAAGATCTTGCTGTGTAAATGCGTTTGGTTTATATGATGCAACTGCGATTAGACCAATAGATTCTTGTTTGATTATCAATGGTATTCCCATCCAACTGCGGCTCACTTTGGGTTGACCTATCACTGTAAAAGGAATACCGAGTTTCTGACTATCTTTTGAAAGATTATTCAATAAAAGCGGTTTACAAGTTTTTATTACGTGACCTGCAAGAGTATTTGTGATGGGTACATCCTGAGCGGGAAAGAATACGCCATCATCAAAAACCAACTCGAAATGTAGATTTTCACCTGTTAAGAAAGCAACATAATACGTATCAGCCTGAAGAGCCTGCTGAATCGCATTGCTAATCAGGGTTATGACCTCGTTAATCTCTAATGAAGTGCCAAAGGATTGCGAAACCATATTCAGAGTTTTTAATCGGACTACTTCTTTGTCAATAATTTGACGCATAATGCGTAAAGTTTCAATGAATACAACCCCAGCAACGGGTAGACTTATTGCCAACATCAAGGTGGATAAGGAAATATCAACTAGTGTAGGCTCCAGAATCCAAAATCTGGCAATCGAAACAAGCATAAGAAACAAGTATGCAGGGCCACGACCTGACGTTAAAGTAGTAGCAATGAGAGAAATTGCTATAAGTACCAGAGAGATACTCATCATTTCTTTGGTGTCATTTAAGGTAATAATGCTGATAAAAACTGATGTAAAGATCGCATTGAACCAATTTACAACTGGATAACGATCTGATAGACGGAAAGAAAAGAAAACAAAGAATACACTGAATAGGATATATAAAATACAGGCAATTATCCCGGCCAGCATGACCGTCTGTCCATGAATTGGCTTGAAAAAATGCCCTATAATAACCAAATTCAATCCCAAAAGCGCAATGGCAATGGGCAGATAAATTCGTTGATCTTCAGATAAAGTAATTGAGGGAAACTTCAATGATTTCAACTTAGCTAGAGTCCCAAGAATATTTCAAATAATTTAACATACAAGTTCAAATAAATCAAATGATTATGGTTTACTCTTTTGCAAGGTTGATTTCAAGAAAGGAAAATTTGTAGGTTCATGTTTTGATATAATAAAATGCCTGAGGTTTCTGTAAGAGAACGCTTTACATGTATATAAGGAAGGAAAAGATATGGAAACTTTTGTCACGATTGAGCAGATCAACCGCGCTGCAGGATATATTCGCAGCAAACTTCACCAAACGCCAAAAATCGGTTTGATCCTTGGGTCTGGCCTGGCAGATATTGCCGATGAAGTAGAAGAAGCTGATGTTATTCCTTATGCAGAAATCCCAGATTGGCCTCTCTCTCATGTAATTGGGCACAAAAACAGATTAGTAGTAGGAAAACTTGCCGGGCAAACTGTTGCTGTAATGCAGGGACGTATTCATTATTATGAAGGGTACAGCATGAGTGAAATCACCATGCCAATTCGGGTTTTGCAGCGCCTTGGAATGGAAACGATGATAGTCACGAATGCAGCAGGGGCGATCAACCCCGAATACATTCCAGGTGATGTGATGCTGATAACCGATACCATTAATCTGATCTGTATGACGGGGAATAACCCGTTGCGAGGTCCAAACCTTGATGAATTTGGTACTAGATTTCCTGATATGAGTCAGATGTTTGACCGAAGATTAGAAGAAATGGCACGTATCCAGGCAAAAAAGCAAAAGATCATTTTACGTGAAGGTGTTTATGCAGGTCTCTCTGGGCCTTCATTTGAATCACCTGCGGATCTTCGTTTTCTTCATGCGATCGGTGCTGACGCAGTTGGCATGTCTACAGTACCGGAAACAATTGTTGCAAGACATGGCGGTGTACGTGTTCTAGGTTTTTCAGGCATCACGAATAAAGCCAATCTGGATGGCAGTACTATCACTACCCATGAAGAAGTTCTTGAAGCAGCCGAGTTGATCGTGCCAAAGTTAAAAGCAATCCTGTTGGGGGTATTGGCTGAACTTTAAATGAGTGCATTGTTACGGTTTTTACAAGATTATGAAGTTCCCCTCTACATCCTACTTGGTGTAGTGGGAATTATTTATATTCGGAAAATGGCTGTTTCATGGCGTGAATGGCGGATCGCCATGTTTGGTCTTGAAAAAGAAATTGCACAACGGCATTTCTCGTCTTCTCTGACTATAGTAATACTTTTATTATTAATGAGCATGACAATTTTTGCTCTCGTATCTTTCATTGCGCCGACTTTTCCCGGGGTAAATACACTAAGCACACCTACTATCGATCTGATGGCTACATCAGTTGGTACTGTTAATCCACTTGAAACACCTGGAGTTGGTACGACCATTGCAGCCGAAACAGGTACTGGCTGTGTTTCTGATCAATTGGAATGGACTTACCCGCTCGCTGGTGATAAAGTTTCGGGGTGGGTAGAATTAAAAGGTACGGTGAACATACCAAATTTGGGATATTATAAGTTTGAATTTAGCCAACCTGGCAGCAGCACATGGATCGCGATCTCTGCTGGGAATAAGGTTGTTATCGATGAAACGTTAGGAGGGGTGTGGAATACTGAACAATTAACACCTGGCGAATATTCTCTCCGACTGGTGGCATTTGATAGTAGCAATGAAAATACTCTGGGCACCTGTGTTATCTCTGTACAGGTGGTCGCTCCATAATAGAAATTTGGAGATTAATGGTATGCCTGAAATTGAAATACGCCCAATCAGTAAGAATGATCTTCCAGCACTGGCAAGCATTGATGCAAGGTATGAAACAAGCCATGTCTGGCAGCTTGAAAGGATCACTGATGAAACCCAGGTAACGGTAAGATTACGCCTTGCAAGGCTGCCCCGAAGCGTTCGTGTTGATTATCCCAGACCTTCATCATTGATTACTCCAGAATGGATGGCACAAGCATTTGTGCTGGCAGCATATCTTCATGAACAGCCAGTGGGTTTTGTGCGTACAAGCGAAAGGATTACTCCAAATACCATCTGGATAACCGATCTCGTTGTTAAAGAGAGCGAAAGACATCAGGGCATTGCAACTGCTTTGATACTTGCTGTACATGATTGGGCACTTCATAGAAATATCAAAATGATAAGTATTGAAATGCAATCCAAGAATTATCCCGCAATACAGTTGGCGCATAAATTAGGATATGAGTTTAGCGGATACATTGATCATTATTATTCGAACCATGATATTGCCATTATTTTTTCAGGATCAGTGCGATAGAATCAACAGGCGATATGGTTTCGACCTTTTTTGATTGGATTACTGTAATTTTGCGTACCATCAGCCAGATACTTATGGCTGGTGTAGCTATTACTGCCTTTTCTCTTTTTCTCTATGCAATGGCTTTTAACCTGCGAGATCGTGTAGCACGTACTTTTGCTTCGATCATGGTCTGTATGATCATTTCCTTTACGGCTGAATCGCTGGCAAGCACAGAGATGAATTCCAATCAAATAAGTTTCTGGTTAAATTTGCAATGGGTTGGAGTAGTCATGCTCCCTCCAATATATTTGCACTTTTCCAATGCACTGATAGAAACTACTGGCAGACCCAGCCATGGCAAATACCGAATTGGGATATTACTCTCTTATTTTGTTTCATTTGCTTTTCTTATGTTGATTCCCTTAGGATGGTTTGTTGGACCGGTCATTTTTAATAACGTTCCAATACCTCATCTGCAACCAGTAATTTCGACATATATCTTTGCCGTTTTTTACTTTATCATAATTGTGATCTCTTTCATTAACTTTAGACGAAGTTATCAACGTACCACTACATCAACCAGCCGGAGACGAATGAGATACCTTATTGCAGGAGCTCTTGCGCCTGCTATTGGTGAATTTCCCTTCCTGCTTTTTGGTTCGGGGATCATTGGAATCCATGGATTTCTCTTCTGGTCATTGAGTGCTATTAGCAATCTTTTTGTAATGTTTTTAATCATTGTTATGGCTTATGCAGTTGCTTTTTTTGGAACCCCCTGGCCAGATCGAGTTGTAAAGAGCCGGCTATTTAAATGGTTAATGCGTGGCCCATTTACTGCCAGTGTTACGCTAGGCGTTGCAACGATCGTACGCCGCATGGGAGCTCTGTTTGGTGAAGATTACACTGCTTTTGTTCCTATCAGCATGGTTTTGACTATTCTAATTTTTGAGTATGGAATAACAATATTTGCTCCATTGGGGGAACGAATTCTTTTCTGGGGAAAGGATAGTAATGATCTTCGAGCTATCCATGATCTGGAAGACCGTCTTTTAACTAGAAATGATTTGAGACAATTTTTGGAAATGATCCTATCTGGTGCTTGTGATCGTCTACAAGCAAAAGGAGGGTATATTGCATCTTTTACACCAGATGGAATGGATAAACTACTGGTAGTAGGAAAACCTGCTTTAGAATCAATGGATTCCAGAGAGCTGGAAGCAATGGTTTTAGATAAGAAGGATCAAGAATCCTATTTTTGTTGGGGAGAAGACCTGTTGATCCCACTGGTTGAACATGAAAACGGTAAGCAACTTATGGGATTGATGGGTATTTCAGGAGTAGGAAATCACCCGATCGATACAGAAATAAAACAGGTGCTCGATATTCTGGCAGAACGGGCTACCTTGGGTTTGCGTGACCGCAGACTGCAAGAGGATATCTTTGCCAATATTCGCGAATTTTCACCTGACATGGAATATATTGAACGATTACGTGCATCTGCGCGTTATGGAAATCCTACATTTGTGACAGGTGACCTTCCCGAAACCTCATCCGATATTACCCAATGGGTGCGGGATGCACTTGGACATTATTGGGGTGGACCTCGTTTGACCGATACTCCCTTGATGCAGTTAAAGATTGTCAGGGAAGCAATTATTGAAAATAATGGAAATCAAGCCAATGCAATGAGATCAGTATTGCGAAAAGCAGTCGAAAGAACACGTCCAGCAGGAGAAAGGCGTTTCACTGCTGATTGGATATTGTATAATATTCTTGATTTGAAATTCCTGGAGGGAAAGAAAGTGCGTGAGGTTGCACTCCGTTTATCGATGTCTGAAGCTGACCTGTATCGAAAACAAAGGATTGCAATTGAAGCGGTAACGAAGGAGATTCTGTCGATGGAAAACCAGGTGGGAAATGCAGCAGGGTTGAAAGATACCTAAAATGGAAAGCTGCAATTTACAATGTTGATACTTTGGGAGAGGGAATGACTGAGAAATGGGAATTAATGGAGGGAGATAATTTCGAAGGATCACCTGATGAGGGGTGGTGGTCCTCACTACTGGCGGATGAATCTATGTTGACCGCAAGTCCGAGCAAACTGGAATCAAACCTGGATGATCATCCTGTAGAGAAAATGGATGGCAACAGATGGGAATTGGTCAAAAAGCTCTATGAGCAAGATGAGATCATGACCTTTGAAGTCCGTGGGTTTAATCGAGGGGGATTATTAGTCTCTTCTGATGGGATCCAGGGCTTTGTTCCTATTTCACACATTGTGAATATGCCAGTTGACTTTGATGAAAATCAACGACAGGCATTTTTGAATGATTATGTTGGAAAAAGCATTGAATTAAAAGTGATCGAATGTGAGCCATCCATGGAAAGGATCGTTCTTTCAGAACGGGCTGCAAAAGCTGGTTGTGGGAAAAGAAAACAACTATTTAATATTTTGCAACCTGGTGCGAAAGTTGAAGGAACGGTTACAAACATCACAAATTTTGGTGTATTTCTTGATCTGGGCGGTATTGAAGGTTTGGTCCATGTTTCTGAATTATCCTGGGGAAGGGTTCAGCATCCATCTGAAGTTGTGCGAATTGGTGACCTGGTAGAAGCACTTGTTTTACAGGTGAATGAAGAAAGCAGCCGAGTGGCATTAAGTATGAAAAAACTGCTCCCCAATCCATGGGAGAAATTGGTAAATGAATGCAATATAGGTGATATTTTACCTGCCAGAATTACGTCGATACTAAAATATGGAGCATTTGCGCGGTTAGAATATGGCGTTGAGGGATTAATCCATCATTCATCGATTTCTCTTCTTGAAAGTGATGGTTCTCAGGGTACACTTCAGCCAGGTCAATTAGTTCAGGTAGAAATTTTACATATCGATTGTGAAAGACGCAGATTGGGATTAGGATTGGTAGATTATTTATGAGGTTTTCTTCAAACAACAAGCAAAATAAACCATCTAGTTTTAAAGAACCACAAGAAACATCGAAGCCAAAAACCACACCCCGCTGGCTGGACACGCTGGCGGGTTTTTCACTTCGGTTTGATCGTTTCGTTTGGGATGTTGTTGGATTGGTGCTTATTGCCAGTGCGATTCTATTACTATTTGGTTTGCTTGATTTAAGTAAAGGGAGTGTGATCACACCCTGGGCGAATTTTGTTCGCCGTTGGTTGGGATGGGGGGCTTATGGTTTTATCGGTTTGCTTACTCTGGGTGGTGTCATGTGTTTGTGGCGAAGCCCAAAACGGAAAACTCTTTTGTCTATCGGGCAGGTTTTAGCATTGGAGGGCACCTTATTTGTTTTCGTCGCATTACTGTCATTATTTGGTGGGCAGCTTATTGAACGAGCTGAAAGTGGGTTGGATGGTGGGTATATTGGATGGGGGCTAGCAGAAATTGTTACCCGTATCCTGCCTCCTCCATGGGGTACTATCGTTCTTTCCCTCTTGTTAATTTACTTTGCGGCTGTTGGATTCGGAATAGCAAAAGGAATTGCCCATATGATCGATCGATGGCTGATTCCTTCTGAAAATGTAAATCAACCGGAGATTGATTTACAGGATGGCGTTCTTGAACCTCTGGAAGCCCTCACTCCACCTATAATAGAAGAAAGCGAAAAAAAATTGATTCCTGCCGATCAACAACCTGCAGTTGTTGCGATGGAAAAAGAAAGCAGATTACCCCCTTTGCATGTGCTCATGCAAGAGCAAGCCAGCAAACCTGATGAAGAAAATATTCATTCAATCGCCAGCGGAATTGAGCGTACTTTACTGGAATTTGGTATTCCCGCCAGGGTGGTTGGATACCGTATCGGACCTACTATAACCCAATACGCTGTAGAGCCTGGTTATATTGAAAAGCCCGGGCCTGATGGAGATATTATTCGTCAAAAAGTTCGTGTTTCTCAAATATCTAATTTGCAACGCGACCTGGCATTATCGCTTTCCGCAGAACGGATTCGCATTGAAGCCCCGGTTCCAGGACAGGCATTTGTTGGGATAGAAGTACCTAATGAACGAATCTCCATCGTGCGATTGAGAGGAATTCTCGAATCGGATGCTTTTCAGCAAGTGGGATCACCCCTTGCAATCGCTATGGGTAAGAATGTATCAGGGCAGCCTGTAGTGGCAGACTTAAGCCACATGCCACATTTACTGATAGCAGGAACAACTGGCTCAGGCAAATCAGTTTTCATTCAATCATTAGCAACCTGTCTTGCCATGAACAATACACCATCTGATCTACGAATGGCAATGCTTGATCCAAAAATGGTGGAGCTGGTACGGTTCAATGGGCTGCCTCATTTGTTGGGGAAAGTAGAAACTGAAGTCGAGCGTATGCTGGGTGTATTACAGTGGGCGGTCGAAGAAATGGGAAGAAGGTACCGCTTATTGGAAGAAGCTCATGCACGTGACCTGGAAAGTTATAACCGTAAAATGCAGCGCCGACATTTGAACACTGTTCCACGTATCGTTGTGATCATCGATGAATTAGCAGATTTGATGATGAGTGCACCAGATCAAACTGAACCAGCCATTGTAAGATTGGCACAAATGGCACGCGCTGTGGGTATTCATCTTGTAGTTGCTACTCAACGACCCAGTACAGATGTTGTGACAGGATTGATTAAGGCAAACTTCCCCTCGCGCGTTTCATTTGCAGTCGCTTCCTCCATCGATTCAAGGGTTATTCTCGACACAAATGGTGCAGAAACATTAATGGGACGTGGTGATATGTTATTTCTTTTGCCAGAAATTGGCACCCCAGTACGTTGTCAGGGGGTTATGGTAACTGATCATGAGATAGAAAGGGTGGTCGATTTTTGGAAAAAAGCTTCTACTGAAGAAGCACAACAACCCTGTCCATGGGAAGAACTGATTCACGCACAAAGCGAAACACCTGATGACGAACTGCTGCAAAAGGCGATCGAAATCGTAAAGAAGACACAACGAGCATCCGCATCGTTGTTACAGCGCAGACTGCGTGTAGGTTATCCGCGGGCTGCCAGTCTGATCGATAAACTGGAGGAGCAAGGCATCATTGGACCTGCTGTAGGAGGTGGAAAAGAGCGAGAAGTTTTTTATGGTCCTGATGATGACAATGATCCTTATGACCATCGGGATGAAGATACAGAAGAAGAAAATTGATGCTTGACAGAACGTTTTGGTTCTTGTACTATTATTCGGTTATTTTTAGAAAGCGACTGAGATAAATGCCAGAAGAAAATGTAAATATTGCCAGCAAAGAACAAAATACTTTTACAGACAAGCTGCGACGAGTTTTTAAAGGTATATTTCTTCCTGTAGCAAAGTTCCTGACTCACTTGGGAATTAAACCCAATGCAGTCACCCTTGCTGGATTAGCCGGACATTTTGGGGCAGCAGCTTTAGCTGCTACAGGTCATATGACCTGGAGTGGTATCGTCATTTTATTAATGGCACCGATGGATTTTCTGGATGGAACGATGGCACGGCTACGTGGTGAATCATCCCGTTTTGGTGCTTTTGTGGATTCAGTAACCGATAGATTCTCTGAAATTGCTATCATGGGTGGGTTGCTTATCTACTTCCTGGCGCAAGGTAACTGGCATGCATGTGGGGCAGTATATCTGGCTGCAACTGGCTCGGTGATGGTCTCATACATTCGCTCAAAAGCTGAAGGTCTTGGATACGAAGCAAAGATTGGATTGTTAAGTCGGGTTGAGCGATACATTATCCTTGTTCCAGGTCTGATCTTTAATATTCCTGAATGGGCTTTATGGATCATTGGTGTGTTTGCCTATTTCACTGCATTGCAAAGGATTGCAAGTGTGAGAAAACAGGCTCATACAGAACTTAATACTTCAACCGCTGAAGTCAATCAAGAAAAGTAATAGGAAAGGATTTATAACCCATGATCGTACGAGAAGGATTTTCAATAGGACCACTATTTATTTATTGGTATGCCATTTTAATCATGCTTGGTGCTCTTGGAGCGACGATCATGGCCGCACAGCTTGCAAAGCGTAAAGGGGAAGATCCTGAAACACCCTGGGATATGTTGCCCTGGCTGCTTATCGGTGGAATTATCGGTGCACGACTCTGGCATATTTTTACTCCTCCGGCTTCGATGGTGGAGCAAGGCATTACGACCGGGTATTATCTAACCCATCCTCTGGATGCCTTGAACATCCGAAATGGAGGGTTGGGGATCCCTGGAGCTGTGATGGGTGGTGCTTTTGCCTTATGGCTGTATTGCAGAAAAAAACGAATAAAAATGTTGTTCTGGATGGATTTGATAGCGCCTGGATTGGCTCTGGCACAAGCAATTGGACGTTGGGGTAATTTTTTGAACCAGGAAGTATATGGCGCTCCCAGTACTTTACCTTGGGCGATCACGATCGATGTGGCACACAGACTTCCCGGGTTTGAGAATTACGCCACATATCATCCATTATTCCTTTATGAATCTCTATGGAATTTCTTCATCATGGGGTTACTCCTCTATCTGAGTATGACCCTCAAAGATCGCTTGATAGATGGAGATATCTTCCGGTTTTATTTATTCCTTTATCCATTCGCACGCTTCTTGCTGGAATTCCTCCGGCTTGATCCTTCACCTGTAGCTGGATTGAATGTCAATCAGACTTTGATGGCTGCTCTGATGGCTACTTCTATCATCTGGTACGTCTGGGCGCACCGGCAGAAAAGAGGAGCTGTGAATATTCAGGCGAATCCTGAAAATCCTTCAAATCCTGAAATCGAAGAATCAGGTGAAAAGGAAATTTCTGAAGATAGTTCGTCGGAAGAACCTTCTGAGGAAGAGGATCAAGGAAATAAGGATATTGAAGAAGACCAACCATCTGAATAAGAAGATCACCGCACTCCCCAACAGGGGAGTGTGTGTTTAAAGAGAATATGCTAAAGATTAAAAGGTTTATTTAATTTGGTAATGAGGTGAATGATGAGTAAAGTAACAGTGTTGGGTTCTGCTCATGCAATACCAGATCTGGATCACGATAATGCCCATCTATTAATCCAGGCAGGAAAAACGAATATCCTTGTTGATTGCTCCAGCAGCCCCGTACAACGTTTACAAAAGGTAGGGGTCACTTTGGATGATATCAGCAACATCATCTTCACGCATTTTCACCCTGATCATGTATCTGGTGCTCCACTTTTCTTCATGGTGATGTGGCTGCAGGGAAGGCAAAAACCTCTACATCTTTATGGATTGGAAATAACGCTTTCGAAGATACACCAGAACATGCAATTGTATGGGTACGAAACCTGGCCGAATTGTTACCCAATACAGTATCATGCCATCCCGTCTGAGAATGGCATGTTAGTATTGGAAAATGAGGATATCAGGATCATTTCTTCTCCTGTAAAACACCTGATTCCAACCATTGGCATACGCGCTGATGATAAATCTACAGGCAAAAGCATGGTGTACTCCTGTGATACCGAGCCATGCGAGGCAGTTGTTGAAATGGCACGAGGAACGGATATTCTATTTCATGAAGCTGCTGGTGCCCTGAAAGGTCATTCTTCACCAGAGCAGGCTGCTGAAATTGCCCAGGAAGCTGGTGTTAAGTCACTATACTTGATCCACTATGCGTATGCTCATCCCCAATTGATAGATATGGTAGAACGAGCCCAGAAAATATTTTCTGGACCTGTGCACCTTACACATGACCTTATGACAGTAGAATTGGATCAGTTACCAGCCTTGTAAAAATACTTCCCAGTCAGAGTTTTCTGTCAGGAAATGGCTGAAAAGATAATATGCAGAATGAGGGGGCTCTTTGGGGATGCGAAGGAGATGCATTTTCGCTTCTTCAAGTTTCCTGCCCCCTTTATGATGATTACAGGCGGGGCAGGCTGCTGCGACATTCTCCCAGGTGTGCAGCCCTCCCATATGGCGGGGAATTACATGGTCTATTGTTAATTCCTGGGTGTGTTTTCCACAATATTGGCAAGTAAATTGATCACGGCGAAATACTTCACGGCGAGTTAATCGAACACAGGGGCGCGGGGCATGAACCATAGCTTGCAAACGGATTACTGAGGGCTTTGGAAATGTAGCGCTGCTGGTATGAATGACACCTCTACCATTGACAACCAGTGCTGCTTTTTCCGTTAGAATTAACCCCACTGCTCGTCGCATTTCGCAAACATGGATAGGTTCGAAGTTGGCATTAAGAACAAGTACCTGTTCCATACACTATCCAATAGCAAGATTATAGCACGAGATTTTTTACTCTTCCTATACTCAACTTGTGAGTTTTAACCCCGTTTTTTTATTGCATGGTTTCAGTCAAAACTTTGGTAGCAATTGAGCTTGCCAGTCCAGGGTTATCTTCTTCCAACACAAGAGCTAATGCCAATGGAGTACCTTGCCAGTCTGGGACTGTGCCAGCAATTGCCCAGGTGATGATGCCCTCTTCTGTTTGTGCCTGCCCGATGGCCTGCCATGTAGCCGTGCCAGCGATGGAAAAGTTCTGCACATCATTTTCGAGAATATTTTTAGGGTATGTGGAAGTAGATGGCTCAACTGGCAAAACTACCCAGCCTTCTTTTGGTGTATTTACTGCCATGGCCAGCAGTGGCGCAGGTCGTTGACCATCGATACTATATACAGCGGCTGCTAAAGCGACCTGCAAAGGACTGACACGAAAGCCACCCTGACCAAGAGATGCTTCTTCCAGGTTTGTCATAATTGATAAATCACCGGGTTTGGAAGAAGCTAAAGGCAAGCTGTTTGTCAGGTCAAACCCCCATGTATGATAAGCGTTAATGACCGTTTTGAGACCAAGTTTTTTTCCAAGAATGACCGATGCCTGTGGGCAACCAGCCTGTACAGCCGCATACCAGTCATTTGAAACAGGGGGAAGGGCACAGTGTAGAGTAGTGCCATCTTTCATTTCGTACCCCCATGAACTGGGTATAGCGGGAAGAGAATTTCCTAATGATTCATACGCAGTCAGCAAGAAAGGTGAAAGCAAAGTACCTAAAGGATATTCACCTTGTGTAGCGCGGTTTATCAATGGGGCATTGCTATCTTCTTTCCATGCTTCCCACATGGTATCCAATTGGTTGGCATCGAAATTGGGATGTGAGGACATGACAAGGATCTCTCCACTTTGTGCGTTCAGTAGCACCAAAGCTCCTTTTTTGTCAGCAAGCAATTCATCTGCTTTCTGTTGTAGTTCCAGCGAGATTGTCAGACGTACATTCAAGCCTTCTGGAGGTTGGTTGTAAAGCAGATCTTGCCAAAAAATCTGGCTGTTGGATATTCCCTGAAGACCGCGTAAATATCCATCCAGGCTGGATTCAATTCCACCCTGCCCATACAATGGATTGGAATATCCAACCGTATTGCTCAACTCGGGGTACAAAATAGTGCGTTTATATTCACCGGCATTACCTGTGGTTTGTGCAATCACCTGGTTTTTCCGGTCGAGGATCTCGCCACGAATTACATATCGGTCATTAATTGCCCAGCGCGGATCATCGTTACGTTTTAGCAGAGAATCTGACCGGATGATTGCATAATAGCCATTGATTAATGTTATAGCAGCCAGAGCAGCCAGGACGCCAACACTGGTAAGTTTATATGGAAAGGTAAAAACCGTATATGCAGGGCTTTCCTCTGGTTGATTGCTGATTAAAAGCATGATCAAACCTGCAATACAGGCGGTCACCAGGGATGATCCACCGTATGACACAAAGGGAAGGGTGACTCCAGTGAGGGGAATCAAACGAAGGTTTCCACCCATAATTAGTACTGCCTGTAATACGAGATACATAGTAATTCCTGCAGCCATATATCTCTGAAAAGAATTCTTTGCCTTCAAGGCGATCAATATACCTCGCACGGTGAGCATTGCATATATCAAAATCACAGCAGAGGTTCCAAGCAAACCAGTTTCTTCACCTATACTGGCAAAAATAAAATCTGAATGTGACACAGGGACAACTGTAGGGCTTCCCAGCCCAGCCCCACTCCCGAATAAACCTCCATTTGCCACTGCCAATAAAGATTGAACCAATTGATATGTCTGATTACCTGGATCAAACCAGGGATCCAGCCAGGAATTGATGCGTACCTGGATTACATCAAAGGCAAAATATCCTATCACTGCAGCAGATAAGATGATGCCTGCACCAATCAGTAAAATGCGCCTCTTACCTGAAGCAAGGTAAATGATAGTGAAGTAGAGAAGAATGAAAATTGTAGCAGTGCCCAGGTCCTTCTGTGCCAATAAGAGGAAGATAGCAGCGCTCACAAGAATAATAGTGGGCGCCAGTAATTGAAGCAGATTCAAGTGAATAGGTAATCTATCTGCCAGATAGGCAGCCAGATAGACTACTAATAATAGCTTTAGTGGCTCGGATGGTTGAAGATAGATACCTCCTAACCAAAGCCATAGGCGCGGGCCTTCTCCAGATGGATATGTCCCGATGAGGAAAGTAAGCACCATGAGCAATAAACCACCTGTAAGCCACAGGTATTTATACCTTTTCAGCCAATCGAGAAAGACTGGAAATCGAAGCCCCAATCCCATGATTACAAAAGCCAGGATCAACCACAATGTTTGGCGAAAGCCGAAACTCGTTTGTATGGGCAGTTGCCCGTCCAATCGCCATATTGTCATTAAACCCAGACCACAAAGAATGGCGATGATAGGTAGCAGATAGGGATCGCGTTCGGGGATCAACCTGCTCACCTGACGGTGGAGAAAGGAGAATCCTGCCAGCCAGACAATATACCCTATCCAGTGAGTCCAACGATAATCAACCTGCCAGGTATGGTATCGAACAGCTGGTGAAAGGGTGAGAATAACCGCATACAGGAATAGAAAAGCAGCACCAAGATTCATCAAATGGCTCTGGGTGATATCTTTTCTGGTCGGAGAGGATGGAAAAATGAGGTTCACTTGGAAAGGTATTTACTTACCAGTAGATGATATTTTTCACGTGTTGCATGCTGAATGACCGATGGATTGGTGATGATAGCACTGGCTAAAGCATCCTGACATTCGCAGTGAGTATCGGGTTCTATTATTCTTACCAGATTCTCAATCGATTGTTGTGCTGCAACCGTATTCTGCTGCAAGGTTCGAGTGACCATTTCTACGCTGACTGGCTCTTCAGAAATATGCCAGACATCGTAATCGGTGACATGAGCCATAGCGCAATAACACATTTCAGCTTCGCGTGCTAAAAATGCTTCCGGTGAGGCAGTCATACCGATGATCGACATGCCCCAGCTTCTGAAGAGGTTGGATTCTGCCCTTGTAGAAAAACGAGGTCCTTCAATGGTGATCAGGGTACCACCCTGATGCACTTTCACTGTACCGGTTTTATTCACTGCCTGGTATACCAGGTTGGAAAGACCAGAGCAATAAGGATTTGCACTGCCGATATGGGCGACAATGCCACCTTCAAAAAAGGATCTTGCCCGTAGGCGAGTGAAATCGAACAACTGATCGGGAATGACTATATGGCCAGGAGCAAAATCATCTCGAAGAGAACCACATGCGCTGATACTGACTACATTCTGGATACCAATCATTTTCAAGGCATAAATATTTGCTCGATAATTTACTTCGGTGGGGTTGAAAATGTGCCCAATACCATGGCGGGCTAAAAATGCTACTCTTCGATCTGCCAGGGTTCCAATAAAGAGGGGGCTAGAAGGTTTCCCAAATGGTGTATCCAATTCCATTGTTTCAACATCTTTCAGGGCAGAAAACTGGTATAGCCCCGATCCGCCTATGATGCCAAGTATAGGTTTCTCTGTCATGATCCCTCCAAGAAGATGATGATTCTAATCTTTCAAAATCATAGCATACATGCTGCCTGTTCGCCAGAGTAATTTGAGATTGTATCTAAATCAAAACAAGCCAATATAATTCTTCTCCAGGAAGAAATACGTTGGCTTGTTCATATTTGCTGTTCAAAAGAACCAATGAACAGTTGTATAAAATAGAAAATTATTTACTCAACTACTGTTACATCTACAGCTTGTAATCCTTTTGCACCTTGCTCCACAGCGAATTCGACTTTTTGTCCCTCATTTAGAGACTTGTAACCGTCGACGCGGATCTTTGAATAATGAACAAACACATCAGGTCCATTCTCCTGTGAGATGAAACCAAACCCTTTTGTGTTATTGAACCATTTAACTGTTCCGGTGATTCGATCCGACATGACACTTCACTCCTTCTCAGTGTAGAATATCCGGTGCTTCGGTTAGTTCTCGCATTGTGGTGAATTATTTCTGGCGGAAAGCCTGGCTTCCCCCACATACAGGAAAACAACTTAGCATCCAACAAATTAATTTTAGCATCAGAAAATATTAATGTCAAATTAATCATGAACAATGTCAATTGTGCGTATACAATATTTCATGTGTGCAGTGCTTCGACGTAATTTCGCTATTGAGTGAAAGAATTATTAACCTATCTGACCGCCGCCAGGATGGAAGTAGATCTCGTTTTGCTCTGATTGAACTGCAGAAGCTGGTTTGGAAGCCAACAGTGCATCAAACAATGGTAATGTGCCAGTTTTAACTGCATTTTCTGCATACAGGTACATGGCTGCTGACCATGCCTGATGGGCGTATCCCATAGGATGACCATACTCTCCATGCAGCCATTCATTGAATTCCCAGGGTTGGGTAAACCCCTGTTGGTTTGCTTTCGCCAATCTGACGAGCAGCTTCTCTGCTTCTTTGTGCCAGCCACGACGCACCAGTGCTGCTACATGAAAGCCACCCACCATCGGCCAGATCCCACCGTTATGATATTGATGGGGCAGGTTAAGGTTGCGGCTACGATAGTACTCACGCCAAGAGGATTCGCCGGGAAAAATTGGTGGATGAATTGCTTTGGTAGGGTATGGCTCTGCCATGCCAACCTGTAGCATATACCGTAAAATATGTTCCGATCGGTGACCATCTGCAACACCGGTAAGGATAGCCAGTAAATTACCTAAACTATCACACCAATCTCCATATTCACGAAAGGCTACCCAGGGAAGGTAAAAAGGACGGCTTGAGATAGTGCCAATGTTGTAATACAGCATAAACCATTCCAGGCGAATGGCTTTTAGCTTTTCAAGATGTTCTGCAAAATGGGCAGCCACCCAGCAACGGTCTATCCAGAAAAGCAGGTTGAGGCGTTCATGGATCGATTCGGCACTGGTATGGCAGGGCAAGTTAATGGTCAGGTCAGGAATTTCTTTGCTTAATTCTTCAATTGCCAGTGTGGCAGCATAATACAAGACATTATCGTATAAAGAGTTGTAACGGATGCAGATCAGATCCATCCAATTTCCAGCTTCAGGTATTTCTAGCAAGCCACATTCGTTCATATCCTGATATTGCAGCCAGGTAAGTGCACGGGTAATGCGAGACCAGACTCTTCTAACAGCTTCTGCATCTCCAGTGGTTTTATACAGAGCATATTGACCCAAAATGAACCACAGATTAGCATCGCAAGCACCAGCGTTTTCCGTACTAATAGTATTATCTTCCGGGTTGATGTTGAGAGGAACCAATCCCCAACAGGATTGATGGCTGCTTAATGTTTCCAACGAAGCACGCCCAGCAGCTATTAGTTCCTGATCATTGGATGCCAGAGCACCAAGTAAAGTAATGACGCTATCGCGGCCCCATACCTGTGGATATCCTGCCGGGTCAGCAGACGCACGAAAGCCATAGGGTGTTACGCAACCATGCAGGATATCCAATGCACGTATTCTTGCTTCTGTTGTTAAAATCAGTTCTGTTTGATCCATTTTTGCACCAGAATCCTTTTTATCCTTTAACCGCTCCACCAAGCATACCACGAATGAAATATCGTTGAAAAATGATATACACGAGTAATATTGGTCCAGCCACGATAAGTGAACCAGCAGCCATTAGGGGAATGTTAGCGGAGTAACGACCCTGGAAGAACGCCAGACCTACAGGCAGAGTTCGCATAGTTTCGTCCTGGATCATGACCAGGGCAAGCAAGAACTCATTCCATGTCCACATGAATATCAATACCACCAGGGTAAGGATTGCTGGTCGGGCAAGAGGCCAAAGGATCTTCCATAAAACTTGCCAACGAGAGCAGCCATCTATGGCTGCTGCGTCCATTAATTCATGTGGTGCACTGCGGAAAAAGCTGGTCATCCATAATGTACCAAAAGAGACACTCAAGCCTATCTGGGGAAGTATCAATGCCCAATAGGTATCTGTCAGGTTGATACTATTCATAAAATGATAAAGAGGAATGATCACTGCTTCAAATGGCACCATATAGCCAATCAACATTACAGGGTATAAGACTTTACGACCAGGTACAGGTAATTGAGCAAATGCATAACCAGTCAGTGTAGAGAGGAATACACTTGCCACAACTACTACACTGGTTACAACCACACTATTTCGGAAGAAAAGATTGAACCTGCCGGTAATCCATGCTTTTTGGAAATTTTCAAGGCGCAATTCTGATGGTAATGCTAAAGGGCCTTTGGTTACCTCAATATCCGTTTTGAAGGCACTGAAAATCAAGCCAATGATGGGAATCAGGATGATAAGCAAGAAAAGCGTGAGAATCACGTAGTTTGGTAGAAGCTTTTTTAGCAAACGTCTGGTCATGCTTCCTCCTGATGTGATGTCTGGAAGCGCAAGATAATCAAGGCTATAGCGAAGATCACAATCGTCATCACAGTGGCTACTGCTGCAGCATAACCGATATTATTTTGAAGAAATGCAGTTCGGTAAACCAGGAATCCCGTGACCAGGGTGGATTCACCAGGTCCACCTCGTGTGGTGACATATACCAGATCGAAAACTCGTAAGGCTGCGATAATTGTAGTGATCAATGCCACGCCCAATTCGGGACGTAAGCTGGGTAAAGTAATGTAAATTAACTGTTGAAAAGCGTTAGCCCCATCGAGTTGGGCAGCTTCATAAAAATCTTCAGAGATACGTTGCATGCCTGCCAGGAATAGCACCATACAAAATCCGTATTCTACCCATGTGCCAATCGAACCAACTGAAGGGAATGCCAATTTAAAATCACCCAACCAGGAATGTGTCAGGGCATCTAATCCGATTGCGCGTAAACCCATGTTCAAAGGTCCAAAAACGGGATTGAAAATCCAGCGCCAGGTAACACCCACTACGACCATGCTGAGGATCTGTGGCAGAAATAACCCGGCACGAAAAAAAGTCATCCCGGGAAGTTTTTTTCTTCCTAATAATGAAGCAAGAAATAATCCAATAATGATAGGGATAATGGTATAAAAAATAA
Source organism: Anaerolineaceae bacterium (assembly GCA_034429195.1). GTDB lineage: Bacteria > Chloroflexota > Anaerolineae > Anaerolineales > Anaerolineaceae > UBA4782. The sequence goes on along the minus strand of DAOUGQ010000014.1, from coordinate 36,726 downwards.
TGAACTTAATATTGTTGAATAGTGCCAGTAAAAACTGTGAATCACCAACCAGATTGATGTAATTCTCAAATCCAATAAAAATGCGATTCTTGCTGAAGCCATCCCACTGATAGAAACTGGTACGAATGGTTTCGAGAATAGGATAAAAAATAAATACCAGATAGATAAGGATACCAGGGAGTAGATACAGCCAGCCGTGAAAACGGGATTCACCCGGCCAGCGGTGCTGTACATTCATGTGAAATCTCCAGGATAAAAAATACCCGCTTCTCTCCGAAAAAGGGAGAAGCGGGTAAGTTATGATGCTTTATTTATTGCCAGCCAGGAAGGCGGCATAATCTTCTTGTACTGCAGCTGTAAATTCTGCAGGTGTTTCGGTCTTTCCAAATACTTTCTGAAGTTCAGCAACCAGCGTATCGTAAAAGGTAGGAGTAGTCCAGTCAATATAGTGACCTACTGCATTTTCTTTGTTGATTGTGTTCCAAGCGACCATAGTATCTGAAAAGAGGGAACCTTCTTCTATGGTTGAACCTTCGGGCAGGGACATGGCTGGGAGGATACCAGCTTGAGCCCACAATTCCGCTGCGCGAGGGCTGACCATCCAATCGAGATAGGCAGCAGCCATATCTGCATGGGTAGAGGTTTTACGGATCGCAAATGGAATGCCCACACCACCAATTGCCATGCGTACCTTATCTGGATATTTTGCAGGCAGCAGGAAGAAACCAAATTGCTGATCGGTGTCGTTGATCAATTCGCCAGCGAGCCAGGAACCAGTGATAGTCATGGCGCCTTCACCAGCTTTGAACATTTTATTGCTGTCATCGTATCCAATACCAGCGAAACCGTCAGTGAAGTATCCTTTATCCACCCAATCCTGCATGATGCTGGCAGCTTCCTGATTCTCTGGTGTGTCAAAAGAGACATTATTCACACCATATACAAGATTATTAATGTAATCGGGGGTGACCAGTAAGTGCTGTACAGCACTGAATTCATGAATGGCATTCCAACCATCCAAAGAACCAAAGGAAATTGGGGTGATACCTTTCGCTTTGATGTCAGCCAGCAGAGTTTCGAATTCATCGAAGGTCGTAGGAACTTTCCAACCATTGGCTTCGAAGATTCCTTTGTTGTAATAGACACCAACCACTTCAGCAGTTGGACTTACACCATACAGGTTTCCCTGACCAAATGTTTTACCATCGGCAGTAAAGCTATTGCGACTGGCTACTGATGAAGAGAATCGTTCATCCCATTTATATTGAGTTGAATAATCATTCAAGGGTAAAAGCAGGTCAGCCTGTACCATGGCGCCCATGTCGCTGCGTCCCTGATTTACCTGGGCGACATCCGGTCCATCACTTTGTTCAAGCGCAAGTTTGAGCGTGACCTTCAGGTCATCCAGCGTTTTTACCACACGTTCGATTTTGACACCAGGATGAGCAGCTTCAAATTCGCTATTGAGAGTGTCCATAACATTACTTTCGACATCACGATAGAATTGATCCCAAACAACCAGGGTCATTTCTTCTGCAGCTGGAGTTGGTGTAGCCTGTGAGGTAGGCTTACAGGCGGTCAGGACGAGGGTAAGGATCATCAAAATAGAGAACAAGGGGAATAGCTTTTTCATTTCTCTCCTTCCAAGGAATGATAAGGTAGTATGTGTATTTCATCATACTGTTAACGGTTGCCCCGTGACTAAACCGGGCAAGCTAATATTATTGTAATCAGATTTATTTGTCAAACAAATAATACTAATCTAAATTTATTAATTTCTCCATTACAATGGATAGTATGAATGATAAAAACACTTATGACCCGAAATATTTTCAGCCATTATTTGATGCTGAAGATAGGCATTTCTGGTTCATCACTCGCAACCAGATACTGGAAAATGTATTAGCGAAATTGGATACCCTGTTACCAAACGGTTATTATGCATTGGAATCTGGTTGTGGTGATGGCAATACTTTACGCGTACTCGAATCCACCTGCCATAATGGGAAGGTGATTGGCAGTGATCTTTTTCATTCCGGTTTGCTGCTGGCTCAAAAGCGTGTGAATTGTCCGCTGGTTCAGGCAGATGTGACTCAAATCCCTTTTCCACCAATATTTCACCTTTCATGCATCTTTGATGTTTTAGAGCATATTTCCGATGATAAAGGGATGTTGACGAATATTTATCATTCTTTAGTTAAGGGCGGGTACATTGTTTTGACAGTGCCAGCGGGTCCTGAATTGTGGAGTTACTTTGATGATGCCAGCCATCATATACGTAGATATACCCGTGATACTTTAAAGAATGTACTGGAAAAAGCAGGTTTTCGCATCATCACGCTGACGGCATTTATGAGTCTGACCTATCCTATTGTCTGGTTGCGCCGAAAAGGTGTAAAGAAGAATTCAAAAGCACCTGAATTCGCGGGTAAGCGATCAATGCAAGAGCTTGAGGTGCCTACGATACTTAATTGGTCATTAGTACAAATATTAAGATTCGAAAGCGCTTGGTTAAAGATGGGAAACAAATTTTCGGTTGGTAGTTCTTTATTGGCAATAGCCCAAAAAGACTAGGTATGGGATTGGATTGTAACCAGCAAATCGACTTTTCCGCAACGCATCAGGTCACCTGAAATGATGACCGTAGGGGTTGACAATCTTTCGTCGTTTAAAAAGGTTCCATTGGTAGATGCCAGGTCTTCGATCCACCATTGGTTGTGATGATAGCTGAAGCGGGCATGCCTGGCAGAAACCGTATCATTCGCAATGGGGTAATCTGTGCCTGGATCACGCCCGATGATGATTTCTGGAATATTAAAAGATTTTCCTTCTGTTGGTTCTTCTTCAAGGCGAGAAATGACAATGGAAGGAATCTTCCGGTTGCTGACGAGTTGACTGGTGATGCGCAGGTCGCGCCAGAGTGTGTAGAGTGCGTAACCCAGGAAGCCATATAGCGCCAATGCAAGCAGGAATCTCAAAATGAGAACGATGATAGCACTCATTGCTTCGCCATCCTGTCAGTATCATCTGCCACATCTGAACGAGTTTCACTGTAAATCATGCTCAACCCAGCCAATGAGATGACATCGCCTGATGATAACGTAGCTTGCGATATTCGTTGACCATTCAAGAATGTGCCACCTGTGGAGTTTAGATCGAATATCACATATCTGCCCTTAACAGCTCGAAGTTGGGCATGCGTTCGAGAAACTCGCAAGTCTTCAATCACCAGGTGATTATCTGCCCGGCGTCCAATATTCACAATGGAGGTGACCAGGGGAAAAGTCCTTTTTCCTTCGATGATCAGATACGCATCCAGGGGCAGTGTATTTGGTTCAACTGCAGCAGAATGCGAAACATCAAGCGCTACTGTGTGACCATGGTTCTCCTGGGGTTCTCTGACGCTGATCCTGATATCGTTCTTGGCAATTTTTGTATCTTCTTCAAAACGAACTGATGGTTCAATTTTGAAGGAAATACCCTGTTCGATCGCTGCCTGTTTGATCGCCTGGCTGAGGTTATCCAATAGATCGTGGGGTGCCTGTAGTTCTACCAGTGTGTCAGGATGGATGTGTAAAATAAAAGTACCAGGTACTTCATTATGTTCCTGTAAAAAATCACCAAGAGCAGTCTGCATTGCATCAATTACTTTGTGCGCAAAATCAGATGAAGGATCTATCCTGAGAATCTGCGGAATACCTTCTATCAGTTTTTGAAGTCTTGATTCAAAAGCATCTAATGGCGTTTTCATCTCGGTATAATTATACAAGAGGATGGAGCATATTTTGAATATTGGATATGAAGAAGTCAGTCATACTGCTGATTGGTCTGTAAAAGTCTGGGCGACTAATCTGCCAGAATTATTTTCTGAATGCATGATAGCGATGCTACAAATGATGAAGGTTGAATATCTTCCCGGACAGTCTGTTGGCCAGATCATTGATCTGCAGGCTCCAGACGATGAAAGCCTCCTTGTAGCTTTCTTGAATGAAATCCTTTTTATGATTGAAACCAGAATGATGGTGCCCGTTAAAACGGATATTTCTATTCTCGGTGATACATTCCATGGTGTTTTTCACTGCATGTTTTTACGAGAAATGAAGAAAGAGATAAAAGCGGTTACCTTTCATAATTTAAAAATCGAAAAGAAGGGGGAATTGCTCGAAGTTGTTTTGGTTTTTGATGTGTAGTTGAGGTTGATATGGTTAGTTTTAATGCCTTACGTAAAGTGAATGAGTTTGAATGGGAAATTCCCAGATCATTCCGGGCTGGGATGCACGTTCCAGTGAAGATATTTGCCAGCAAACGATTGCTGGATGCAGCAATGGATGATCTCTCTCTAGAGCAGGCGGTGAATGCAGCTAGTCTTCCAGGTGTGGTAGGACAGGTGGTTGTCATGCCGGATGTTCATCAAGGGTATGGCTTCCCGATAGGTGGAGTGGCAGCCATGCGTTACCCCGATGGAGTGATAAGTCCTGGAGCGATAGGGTATGACATCAATTGTGGTGTGCGGTTGCTTGCTTCACGGGTTTACTTTGATGAAGCGAAATCATTCTTGCGTGACCTGGCTGTTGCATTGGATCAATCTTGCCCCAGTGGTGTTGGCACCAAAGGTGCCAGGAATATGACTGAGAAAGAACTTGACCAGGTTTGCCGGCAGGGATCGGGATGGGCATTCAAACAAGGGTATGGTACCCCTCAAGACTTGCGGCGAACAGAAGGCGAAGGCTGTCTTCCCGGTGCTGACCCCGGAGCGGTTAGCAGCAGGGCAAAAGAACGTGGGCGTCCCCAGTTGGGCACATTAGGGGCTGGCAATCACTTTCTGGAAGTAGATGTGGTGGATACAATTTTTGATGAAAATTCTGCTGGCATTATTGGGCTGGAAGAGGGCTGCCTGGTTGTGCAAATCCACTGTGGGTCGCGCGGATTTGGGCACCAGATTTGTACAGATTATGTGCAAAGCTTTCAGTCGATTACAAAACGCTACGGAATCGATTTGGCAGACCGAGAATTGGTGTGTGCTCCCCTGGATTCGCCGGAAGGGAAGCAATACCTCTCCGCTATGACATGTGCAGCTAATTACGCCTTTGCGAACCGACAAATCCTTGCTCACAATGTGCGCATCGCTTTTGAAACAGTTTTCGCTGGGAAAGTAAAAGACGCCAGTCTTTATCAGATATATGATATTGCTCACAATATGGGAAAGCTTGAAACACATATTATTGATGGAAAACCGCAGCGGGTATGCGTACATCGAAAAGGAGCCACGCGTGCTTTTGGTCCTGGCTCTACAGAGATTCCTGAAGAATTTCAAAAGATAGGACAACCAGTGCTTGTGCCTGGCAGTATGGGCACTGCTTCATGGGTTTTAGTTGGAACAATAGAAAGTATGGCAATATCTTTTGGGTCGTGTTGTCATGGGGCTGGCAGATTAATGAGCCGAAATAAAGCGAAACATTCGATCCGAGGGGATGAATTGCGAAATAACCTGGAAAAACGGGGGATTTTCGTGCAGGCGGGCTCATTGCCAGGGCTGGCTGAAGAAGCACCTCAGGCATATAAAGATGTAGATGCAGTAGTACAAACGGTCAGTGAAGTAGGAATGGCGCGAAAAGTCGCACGATTGCTGCCAGTAGCTGTCATTAAAGGCTAAATTTCTGGGCTTGAAATCTGGTTCATTTTTGCGTGGGTGAGTTCCATTAGGTCTTTCACCTGGATTAAGATATTGATCCCACGTTGTCCACCGGAAATGTAAATTTTATCGAATGCTTTGGCGCTATCATCCAGAATTACCTGAAAACCTTTATTAAGCAATGCAAGAGGGGATATCCCACCTGCGAGCAATCCGGTCAACTCTTCGGCTTCTTTCTGAGTGGTCAACCGGACTTTTTTTTCACCCACTGCAGCAGCAAGCTTTTTCAGATCAACGATACATTCTCCTGAAACAATAGCCAAAATGGGTTTTCCTCTGGATTCCCGTTGAATGACGATCGTCTTATAAACTTGATTGGCAGGAACTCCCAGGATTGCTGCAGCTTCTTGTGCACCTAATTTTTCTATAGGCAGCTCATATGCCTTATAGGATATTTTTTTTGCATCCAATAAACGGGTTACGTTATTTGTGATCATTTGTTCTTGTAGTAAATTGGGTTACTGTAAATCCACCCACGTTCTTTATTGAGAAAATTGATGGTTGCTTCTACCCGGTAGGCGCCGGGAGTTTTTGTTGTAAAGGTACATACTTCCCGTTGCGCCCATGCATCTACGACCTCACCATTGCAAAGCAACCGGATATTAGCTGGTGCAGGGGTATGTATCTGTAGTGTGATGCTTTCAGGTGAGATAATCTCATCACCCATAGATGCAACGCAATCTCGTCCCTGGGCGGAAAAATGAAACCCGGTGGTGGGGGCAGGCAGGTCATATCCGATAAAACAATGACCTTTTTCTAACGCTTCATAAATCATTTTTTTATCTGTCACCATATCACCGGTCAGGGAATGGGCGGTTTGAAGGTGGGTATTGACACAACGGAAGTGAAACTCATAAGGAAAAATAACTTTTAAGAATGGACCCAAATGGTAATGGAGCTGGTGAGAGTCTGATCCCCCTATTACGACGACTTTCATCCCTTCAGCAAGCAGTTTATCCCAATGCTCAAGCAGGATTGGATCGGGATGCTGTGCAATAAGTTCGGGAAAAAAGGCATGTTTAAGTGCATCAAGCCATGATTTGACCACTGTTTTGAACTCGCTCATCGCATTCCATAATTCGATACCTGTGTAATTCCTGACATCCCAGCTATCCCAGGTTATGTCTGTCTCATGGAAGAGAGGAAGAGCAGCATCTGTAGGATGTGCCAAAAAGCTAAGACCTCCTGCCAAATTTACCTGATCGATCAGGCGTTGCGGGTTACGTGCAAAAGTAGCCAGCTCGCGATTGGTGTTGAATGCTAAAAGGTGGTTTTTTTGTGGATCGCGTGCCTGATCATGGATCTCTTCGCCAACCAACAAAAGGATCTTCCGATCATCTTTTTCATAATATTTTTCTACATCATGAACATAGACATTGTGATCTGTGATGATCACCGCATCCACAATTCCGCTTTTTAATGCTGCTTTTGCAACTTCTGCGTGGGTACCTGAGCCATCAGAATATGTTGTATGGATATGAAGGTTTAGAATAATTTCTGCCATTTTGTTGACGATTCCAGTCGGATACAGGTATAATCGGTGTGCTTTAAAGATATTGGAGGATACGCGTGACTCTTCAAAGTTATTTCTATATTGCGCTGATTATAACGTCAATCGCATTGATTGCCAGTGTTATTTTACAGAACAAGGGTATTGGTTTGGGTGGCTTGTCTGGATCTGAAACAAGCAATGTTTTCAGCACACGCCGCGGGATTGAAAAAACCTTGTTTTGGATCACGATCGTTTTAAGTGTGGTCTTCTTTATTCTCACACTGGTAACCATTTACATTGGTAATTTGGCATAAGCGACATCTGAGAATCGACGGATAGATCACCTGAGACTCAGAAGCCCGGCTATTGGGCAGCTTTAAATGCCAATTACAATGAGCGAATTTGGGCGGAACTCCGGCAAGGAGGACGCCCTTTTTTATATATAATTAGGCTATGAAACGATTTCGATGGCAAATTGCAATCTTATTGATCACTGGTCTGGTTGTGGGGATTCTGCTGCTTGTTGAGCAACCCCAAAGCAATACTTCTATACAATCAACACCCAGCCAGGGTGGTACTTATACCGAAGCACTGATCGGTAATTTTCAACGTTTGAACCCACTTTTAGATAGTGATAATCAGGTTGATAAGGATATCGACCGGTTATTATTCAGAGGCCTGGTTAGTTTTGATGGCAGGGGTACTCCTCAGCCTGACCTGGCTGAAAGTTGGGGAATTTCAAAAGACGGAACTATCTATAACTTTGCGTTACGTCCGGGAGCCGTATGGCATGATGGAACACCTGTCAGCGCTGATGATATTATTTTCACTGTTGAATTAATGCGAAGTGCAGAATCTGTTCTTCCCGAAGACCTGAAAAGTTTCTGGAATGAGATAGATGTTATTGCATTGGATTCAGCGACAGTGCAATTCAAACTTCCCGAAGCCTATTCGCCATTTCTTGATTATCTAGATTTTGGCATTTTACCCCGCCATCTGTTGGATGGCCTTACTGTAGATAAGATGGTAGATGCTTCTTTTAACCTGCAACCTGTTGGTACAGGGCCTTTTCGATTCAGTCACTTTATTATGGAAAATGGACAAATAAGAGGAGTTGTACTTTCACGAAATGAATCATTCTATGGTGATAAACCATTTTTAGACGAAATAGTATTCCGATATTATTCTGATGAAAGTTCAGCTTTGCAGGCATATCGTGATGGCGCGGTACAAGGAATCAGTAAAATCAGTGAAGAAATATTAAAAGCTGCATTGACCGAACCAGACCTTTCTATTTACACCGGCAGAATGCCTGAAATGACAATGATACTTTTTAACTTGAAAGATCCAGAAGTGGAATTCTTTCAAGATGTGAATGTCAGGAAGGCGTTATCTGCAGGTTTGAACCGTCAGTATATGATTGATAAGGTTTTGGAAGGACAGGCAATACTGGCTAGAGGACCAATTCTTCCTGATACATGGGCGTATTATGAAGGAACCCCTGTTACCAGCTATGATCAGGATGCTGCGATCTCTCTTTTAAAAGAAGCGGGATACGTTATTCCATCTGAAGGTTCGGACATTCGTGAAAAAGAAGGGGTAAAGCTCAGCTTCACCCTGCTTTATCCTGATGATGACCTGCACTTAGCATTGGCAGAGATCATTCAACAGAACTGGGCTGAAATTAATGTAGAAGTAATCCTTCAGGCAGTACCTTTTGAGACACTGGTAGAAGACCATCTTGATGCCCGCGATTTTCAAGCAGCTCTGGTCGATTTAAACCTGATAGATAGTCCTGATCCTGATCCATACCCATTCTGGGATCAGGCACAAGCCAGTGGTGGTCAGAATTACTCGCAATGGGACAACCGGGTTGCCAGTGAATATTTGGAGACTGCCCGAGTAACCGCTGACATGACAGAGAGAGCTCGTTTATACAGAAATTTCCAGGTTATCTTTAGCGAAGAGACACCTGCGTTGTTGCTCTATAATCCGGTGTATTCCTACGCAGTTGATTCACAGATCCTTGGTGTTCGCATGGGACCAATATTTGATGCCAGTGATAGATTCTCAACTGTTACGGGTTGGTATCTGGCTGCTCCAGTGGTTGAACAACCAACAGAAGTCCAATCTACTCCATAGAGAGAATTCTTATGTTGGAGCGGGATTGGATTTACCTTGAGGAAGCTTCAGCGAGCCTGGAAGATTATCTTCTCTCATCGCAATTGTATTACCCGCTCGGAGGATTCTTAAAAAAACATACCGACCAGGGTCTATTGCAACTGACCCTGGGTAATTTATTGGTTACTTTAGCTCGTCTGCAGGCAGTAGTTTGGTCGGGAGAAAAAAACCAACGGTTGAAACAATATCAGGATCATGTCGATGAAATACGACAGCGATGGAGATCAAACTGGATTTTAAAAGCTGAGAAGGAATTCCTTGCCCGCCTCAATCTCTGGCAAGCGTGTATTCGAGATTGGGCAGCAGGTGAGGAACATACTCTTACTGGTTATCGTCATCAAGTCCGCTGGCGAGTGATCCTTCATTTACTGTGTGATGAGCCTTTGATGAGAAATCACGAAGAAACAATGCTTACTGGTCTGGACATCCGTTTACGTCAGATATCCCACGCAGGACCATTTGTCTGGGAGGAAGAATTAAAGGCTGGGTTTCCAGAAAGCATTTACTGGTACCTTTATCTGTCAATTTAAGTTGGGTAAAGGAGAATTATGGTACCTTTCTACACACGTTCAGGAGACGATGGGTTAACCAGCCTGTTAGGAAAAGGCAGGGTGAAAAAGAGCGATCCGCGGATTGAGGCGAATGGTGCTCTTGATGAGGCAAACGCTGCTCTAGGGTTGGTACGCAGCATGTCTGAAATTGATGCATGGAAAGAACCATTGTTGACCATTCAAAGAGATCTATTCATGATCATGACAGAGATTGCGGTTACTCCAGATGCACGAGATCGTTTTCCTGTTTTCCCAAAAGAAAAGGTCGAATGGCTGGAAGAAAGAATTTCTACATTAGAAAAAGAAATTGTACTTCCCCGTGAGTTCATTGTACCAGGAGATACACCCATTTCAGCGATGATGGATTTGGGTCGTACCATTGTGCGAAGAGCAGAAAGACGTGTTTCTGCATTATTTGAAAATGGACAACTTGAGAATCGAAATATTCTGGAATATTTGAACCGTCTATCATCCTATTGTTTTGTACTTGAAATAGCTATGATACAGCAAGAAGGAAAGGAAAAGCCTACACTGGCGAAGAAAGAATGACAGGAACAATACTTAATGTTGCTACAATATTGGTAGGGGGAACACTGGGAACTCTACTAGGCGCTAAGATACCCGAAAAATTGAGACAGACAGTCGTCATTGGACTAGGACTATACACATTTGCATATGGCATTTCCCTGTTTATTAAAACAGAGAACGCCATTGTTGTAATTCTCAGCGTATTGATCGGTGTTCTTCTTGGAGAGTGGTGGAATATCGAGAATGGATTGAATAATCTGGCTGTATGGTTAGAAAAGAACCTCATAAAAAGTACAGATGAAGGCAATCAGAAACGTTTCGTGCGTGGTTTTCTCATGGCTTCACTCTTGTTCTGTGTGGGGCCTGTTGCTATTCTAGGCAGCGTGCAGGATGGTTTGACGGGTGATTATCAGCTTCTGGTAGTAAAGTCAATTTTGGATGGCTTTGCTGCGCTGGCATTTTCTGCCAGTATGGGGATTGGTGTTACTTTTTCTGCCCTTCCCATCTTGATCTATCAAGGTGGGATCTCGTTGCTGGCAGCTCAGGCGCAAAGTGTATTTACAACTTCAATGATCACTGAAATGAGCGCTACTGGAGGAATACTTCTTCTGGCTATTTCTCTTGGTGGATTGTTGGAGCTTAAACCCATTCGTTCAGCGAATTTTTTGCCAGCACTTATTCTGGCACCCCTGTTTATCGCGATATTAAGTTGGCTGAACATCAGTCTTCCATAAATCGTCTGGACCCTCAGCAGTGTATTTTCAAATGATACTTTTTGCTTTCTCTGTTACCCTGTCTTCAGCGAGAGGTATTCGCTTTTGAGGATGCACATCATCAAAAAATCACTGAATTCATCATTCAAAAATTATCTCTACCCCTGAAATTCCTTCTTTCCTGAAACCAACCTTTTCATAAAAGGTCAATGCTGTTTAATTCAAGCCAACAACAACAATGAAAATATGATTTGTATTTCAATGAAGAAAAGCAAGGTTGAACATTAAATTGATTGTTTCTGTACCATAATCCTTCCCTTGATCGGAAAGATTAGGGATGATGATCATCAAGTCAGAGCAGAACCCTTCAGGACGCAATTGCAATAAACCCATTTCTCGAATGATCCCGTCAGGCCTGTGTGATAGCGTACCAATCTCCATACGGTGTGACTTTGTGAAAAATTATCAACACCTGTTCAGTTGAGGTTGGTTTTGTTAACCCGCATTTGAACATGATATCCAGTTGATTGTACCAATATGCAAAAAATGATGCGTCCACATCTCATTGTTCTCGAAGGATCATTTTTTACCAACGATTTCTTTTCTCAAATTGAATTTTCCTTCTTTTTTGTAATCTACTTGTCATTGGGCAAACGATTTTGGAAGATAAAAACCGCTGCATTATAATGTGCAGCGGCTATCTATCGTTAATTAATTTTCACAGTAAATTGTTCTATTTTAGAGCATCTTTGATGGCTTGTTCCAGATCAGATTGACCGTAAACCTGGCCATTGATGAGAAAAGAAGGCGTTCCTGTAACACCATTGTTTTCACCATATTGCAGGTCTTCTGTCAATTTTTGCTCATAAGTCTTGTTTTCAAGACACGTTTGAAACGTATTTTTATCCAGACCCAACTTGCTGGCGTAATTGATCAAATTTTCATTCGAATAGGGAGTAGCCATACCCAGACTTGCATTATAGAATGCTGTCTGCTTGTACTCCCAATATTTGCCTTGATCCATGGCGCAGTAGGCTGCTTGAGCAGCAGTATAAGAGGTTGCATCCAAGAATGCAAAGGAATGAGAGACAATATAAACTTTACCTGTTGCAACGTAGTTTTTAATAATAGTTTCTTCGAGATTTAATGCATAATCAAGACAGTGACTGCAATTAAAATCGTAGAACTCTTCTACCTTCACTGGGGCATTTGGATCGCCTATCGCGTTTTTGTCTTCCAGTGGAAAATCCATGTTTTCTGAGAGAGCAATGCCTTTCAGATTATCTTTTGGAAGATTGGGAATGATAAATAAGGCAGCAATACCAATGGCAGCGATAGCAATCACGCAAATTATGATAATTCGATTGCGTTTTGCTTCTCTTTTACGTTTGGCTCGTATTTCTGCTCTTTTGCTCATATTTCTTTTTTGCCCAGACTGTGGGCGTGCAGGACCAACGTTGCCTGACGTGCTCATATCTATGCTCCTTGTTTACAATATTGTGTGATTGTGCCATAAAGGAAAAGGATTGTCCAGTGATGGCATCTTGATTTTCTTTGTAATAAAGAATGGTCCAATGACTTCATTAACCGAAAAGATTTCTCAGAAAAATGGGAAAAGTCTCTCCTGTCAGTTGGAAGCCCATTTTCTTATAGAGGTGTAATGATGAATGGTTTGTTTGTTGGGTATTCACTGTGATGCTGGGAATTCCTGAACGCTGGAAGAATGCAAGTAGATCCTGTATAAGAGAGTATCCAATGCCATGCCCTTGATACTCAGGCAAGACTGCTAACCGCGCCAGATGAGCGCTGAAGGGGTTTCCCGTACTGAGCTGATATCCTATGATCTTCCCCTCATGGATTGCCACACTGGTATATTTTGATGCCTTCATGGCATGTCTCAATTCATCTTCAGAAATTCGCCAAATAAGTTCAAAAGCCGTGTTATCAACATTCAACACCTGTGCAAAGTCGCCTTCTTGAACAGGGCGTACAGTTATTCCTTCTACATGGTAAGCCTCATCAGATGGAATGTTCCGTTCCAAAACGACAATGTCTTGATAGTGTTCGAATTGAGATGACTCCAGTAGTTTTACAATCCAGGTAGATAACCCAATCGTGGCAATGGAAACGGTCTGTTCTCGAAAAGATTGAATGCACTTATCTAACAGGGTTCTCCACGCTTCTTCTACGCTTACATAATCGGAACAGGCAAATAATCGAATCCATGCCACTCCTGGTGGGTCAGGGGGAATGGATAAAGCGGCCAGTACACGATAGGTGTTTTCGAGAAGCCAGAAAGGTTCATGTCCTATCCATTCAAGTGGCTGGTGCCAATCGAGATGGCGATGAACATAACGACTGTTCTGAATGAGGTTGAGCAGACTTGCACTGTCTCGTATGGTTGCTGAGCGAGGAAATCTGGTGTGAGAACCAGAAAGGAGAAAATCAAGTGGATTGGTCAATCCCAACTCTCCTTTTTAAAGAGGATGGAAAGCAGCTTCTTCAAGGACCTCTCTCTAATATTGGTGGGTTTATTGTCGCTCAATGCGCTGTTCATACTCACAAGTGATTCTAGCATTTTATGCGAGCGCAATTGTATCGCTGAAATACGTTTCATCACCATAGAATGCATTTCTTTTTCACCACTGGATTTTAGAAGCTGGGAAGCTTGTTGATATTTACTCAATGCTTCCTGATCATTCCCTAAGACCTCCAGTGCTGCTGCTTGATTACTTAATGCTATTGCCTGTTTGGTGTAATTTCCTGCTTTTGCAAATATATCATCTGTATTTGAAGCTGCCTGGAGAGCTCTTTCAGCATCATTCGCCTGTAATAGAGCCACACTCTGATTATTGCGCATTTCTGCTGCCAACAACCATTCAGAATTGGCGTCATATATTTCTGCTGCGTGTGTAAATAGATTTGCAGCCTCAAGAAATTTGTGGTTTTTATAGGCTTCAGTGGCTTCAGTAATTAATACATCAACAGAATGTGCCGGCATAATGATTTCTAAAAAGTAATTTCAAGAATGCTTTCAGCAATTCTCCGCAATTTCTCAGTTTCCATATCACTTAATTTTGCTGCCAGCTCCAAATAAGGCAGATTTCCTGCCTTGCATACGAATTCTTGTATACCAGATGGCAGTTTATCGAAGGTTTCATTTCTTTCTTGTTGTTTTCGCCATTGGCCAATTAATCCCTGCTGGTCAAAAAGAGTTGCAAGGTCTACATCCATCATTTCTGCAATAACCTGTAATTGTGGAAGCGGAATAGGGAGAATGCCTGCTTCCAGCTCTGCCAGTTCATCTTCGGTTATACCCAACAGGGTAGCAACATCAGCAGAAGAAATACCCAATCTTGATCGTTCCTGGAGAATGCGTGCCCCAATTAATTTCTGGCGTAATGAACGGATGAGATTCAGCTTATTATCATCGGTCCTTGCAGATTGGGAGGTTAGAGCAATATTGCCAAAGAAATGGGATAAAGGAACATTCAGCCCATATGCAAACGTTTCAATTTCGGGTAAGGAAGGGGAAGATGTGCCCTCTTCGTATTCCTGATATTTTTCAGGAGTGACACCCATCAGCCTGGCACACGTTTCTATGCTGGCGCCAGAAACGAGTCGGGCATCATAAAGCAAGACTGCCAGCTTCCGTTGACGTAAAAGCACTTTTTGCTGCTCTTTTTCCATAATATAATCCTTTCCTGCAAGTGAACTACCGTCTGCGTTTATAGATATCGCCCAGACTGGTGCCATAAATTTCTGGCCCCAACATGAAACCTGCAGCTTCCAATTGAGAACTAAATAGCGGTCGTATTCCTGATGGTTTGAGAATACCTTCCACTTTATTTTTACTGGTAGCCCCAACCTGCTCAAAACGGAATATTTCTGTCAGTATGATCCGGTCTCCTTCCATTCCAGAGACTTCGAGAATGGACGAAATCCTGTGAGTTTTCTTCTGAAAACAGGTGATATGGATAATTAGGTCGATTGCAGTAGCGATTTGCTCTCGAATGATCCTGACAGGTAAATCTGGATGAGCTATAAGGTAGAATGTTTCTAGTCGTGATAACGCATCATGCGGGCTATTTGCATGAATTGTTGATAAAAAGCCCGTGTGATCATCATTCATGGCATTGAGAACTTCTGTTATATTATCGCCATTGATTTCACCAATGATCATACGGTCTGGGTGCATACGAAGTGCTTTATTTAATATGTCACTTGATGAGATCTCTTTTGTCGCTGTACCAACCGAGGAATTCATTTCCATTCGAACAATATTTTCATGGTTAGTTCGAATTTCGGCAATTTCTTCTATCGAGATAATGCGATCATCTTCCGGGATAAAAGAAGCTAGGCACTGTAACAAAGTGGTTTTCCCTGCATCTCGATTGCCTGTGATCATGATGTTTAGATTAGCTGAAACGCAGGCTTGCAAAAATTGCATCCCGCTATCACTTACAGTGCCATTTTCGATCAGTGCCTGTGGCGTAAACTCACTCATGATCGTTTTTCTGATGACCAAGGATGGTCCATCAGGTGATAGTGGCGGTAAGAAACCAACCAACCTGGAGCCATCTGGAAGGTGTAGATCAATGGTTAGGCGGTCGTCATCGAGTGATCTCCCTGAAGAGAGAACAAGTAATTCTATTAGCTGTAAGACCTGGTTGTTATCCGTGAATCGAATGTCTGTTTTCTTTATGACACCCTGATGGATCACAAAAATCTTACTATATGAATTGATCTGGATTTCACTGATTTGTTTATCCAGGTATAGACGGAAAAAAGGCTGCAGCCAGGTAAACTCATTGTGAATCTCTCTGGTAAGCTGTTTGAAAGTGATTTCATCCAGATCAACATTTTTGTTAATTCTTTGCTGCTGCAGTGCTTCAGTGATCCACCTGTCATAATCTATCATATCTGGCGGATGAAAAAAGATTTCCTGAAGGATACCCTGTAGGAAGGTGATCTTTATTTTGTTATACTCCACGGAATCCTTTGAGCCCACCAGTGCTAATGGCATAATTACTCTCCAGTGGTTCGCGGCTCGTCGATGGGTATCATCCAGGTGATTTGTTCTCGGTTAATGAGTAAAAACTCCGCCTTTTGAAGGGCTTTTCCATCTGCACTAAAAACCTGAGCATCTGTTACTGCAATGAATGGTTCACCACCATTTATTTCATCTTTAACCCGCTGTTCTGGGCGGATATGAATATTGCCATGAATTGTTTGTGCGGTGGTTTGAATGATGACTTTTACGGGTATTTTCTTGATCACCTGCGTAAAGATCTTGCCCTTTTCCTCGAATGATGCAAACATGCTCCCTCCTGGTCACGAAATCGATGTTTCTGCTGGTGGCATCAAATAACCCAATCCGGCTTTTGTGGTTATGTGAATTGGGTTATGTGGATTATCTTCCAATTTTTGGCGCAATCTGGCGATGCTAACCCAGAGTATTTCTTTATCGTCTTTATATTGTTCTCCCCAGACAGCACTCAATAAAGAATCTGCAGACAGAACAACTCCGATGTTATGTGCAAACTGGATCAACAAGCGATTTTCAGTTGCTGAAAGAAAGACCTGCCGGTCATCTTTGGTAACTTCTGCTCTGGCGAAATCAATTTTCAGGTTGTAATGCTGAAAGAAATGACTGTCTGTGCTCTGATCGGTTCGTTGTGCACGGCGCAACACTGCTTTTACTCTTGCCATCAATTCAGGGGCTGAAAATGGTTTCACAATGTAATCATCTGCACCGGCATTCAAACCGCGTACCCTATCTTGTTCTTCACCACGGGCGGTCAACATGATAATGGGAATTGTGGAAAATTGCCTGATCCTTTCGCAGGTGGTAATCCCGTCCAAACGAGGCATCAATATATCCAAGATGATCATGTCAGGATTTTTGGAAGAAACCAATTCAAGGGCTTCTTCGCCGTTTCCCGCTGTTAGAACATCGAAACCCTCTTTTTTCAGGTTAGCTTCGATCAAGCGTTGGTAGAGAGGTTCATCATCCACTGCCAAGATTAGAGTCATATCTTCCTCCTGATCCAATTAATCATAGCATGATTTCTGATCCTGTAATGACTGATAAGGCAAGATAATGCAGAATGTTGTACCAGCTCCTGGTTGTGAAGCGACGGTAATCTTTCCTTGATGCGCCTTTATGATCTGCTGACAAATATACAATCCAAGTCCTGTTCCTCTCACGGTTGTTTCAAGTTTCTTCGAACGATAAAACCGTTCGAAAATGTGGGGTAGATCGTCTGGAGAAATTCCAGGTCCCTGGTCTTTTATGAAAATGGTTAATTTATCTTCATCCTGGTGGACAATAATATCGACATCTTTTCCTGGCGCATATTTTGCGGCATTGGCGAGGATATTTTCAAATACCTGGGTGAGGCGATTCGGATCACCCTGTATGGGTGAAATGGTTGTTTCCAGGTGCAGATTAGCATTCAGATCGGGATAATGCAGCCGGATGCGTTCGATGATATCTTCCAGCAGATGATCAATATATACCTGCTCGAAATACAGTGGAAGCTGTCCCGATTGTAGCCTGGCAGAATCAAGCAAATCATCGATCAAATGTTGTAGATGATTTGCCTCATTTTCAATTATTTGAAGAAACTCATGCTGAGTTTCTGAATCCCATTCAGTATCGCTTCGAAGCAGTGTGGTGGAATAACCTTTTATAAATCCAAGCGGAGTTCGTAATTCATGAGAGATTGTCGAAATGAAATCATCTTGAAATTGTAATAATTTGGCGTGGTTTTCAAGGACATTATACGCATCCTGAATTTTTTGTCTTTGTACCAGGAGAGAAATGTGCCAGGCAATGTATTCACCAAGCTGAATATTTTCAGGGGTAAAAGGAGGCCCTCCAAATCGAATGTAAATCAAGCCCCCCAGGAATTGTTGTTGAAGCACTAGAGGTACAGCGAGGATGAAAGGCTGCTCTAAACGGTTCTTTTGTGGATCTATAACGGGTTCATCAACGATAGTTTTTTGGATTTTCTGAATTCTATTGGCTATTGCCTCGCCCCATGATACATCTGCTCCCGCCTTTTGTCCCCGTCCTATTGCTCTTGCGTACATGATTTCCATACTATCGTTGTCTTCATCGTATAGATATAATGCCAGGTTATCAAAGATAAAAATTGAGCGCACCAACCTGACAATTTTATCCAGGGCTGGTTTCCATTCTTTTGCCTGAGTAACTGCCTGACTGATAGAAACCAGGTGGCTGATGTCGAGATGTTCAAGAGGCTGATGCGAAAAAGTCATTGAGATCCTGTTATTTTCCTATTCTTCCTCTGAAAAAGGCGTAAATATGGGGTCGACCACACATTTGATTGCAAAACTAAAAATACTTCCTTTTCCTACTTCTGATTTCACTTCAAGTACCGAGTCATGTGCTTCAATGATTTTTTGCGCTAAAGCCAGGCCTAGACCAGTTCCACCAGCTTTTCGAGTGGAAGAGCTGTCAAGTTGGTGAAATGGTTCGAAAATTTCTTGAATGCGTTCTGCGGGGATTCCAATGCCATTGTCGATGATGCTGAAACGAACTTTCTTTACATCATTTTCGACTTTTGCTTTAATAATGACTTTCCCTTCAGCTTCAGAAAATTTGATGGCATTATCGATGAACTGCATTAATACCCAGAGCAATTTTTCCTGATCCCCCTCAATAAATGGCAAGATTGCCGAATCTTCTAAAATAAGTTCAATGCCTTTCTCGAGAGCTTTGCCACGCATTTTCTCAATTGCTGCGTTGCACAGGTCAAAAACATAAATGGGCTGATACTGCAAACGCATTTGACCATGCTCTGATGCTGAAAAGCTAATCAGATCCTGAATAAGTTTTTCCAGCCGATTACTGGAATTCAGCATGACATTAATGAAATGCATCTGATCCTCATTTACAGGGCCAGCATCACCATTTTGCATTAATTCCAGATATCCACGAATATGGGTAAGAGGTGTGAGTAATTCATGAGAAATATTTGACACAAAATTAGATTTGAGCTGGTTTAACTCTGCCAGTTTCTGCATGGCTTTTTCCAGCTCTCGGGTGCGCTGTTGAACACGCAATTCCAGCCTTTGATTGGCATCCTGTAAAGCTGTTCGAAGCTGCAGAATCTGTTCAGTGATCGCTTGATCCAATTCCTCACTCTTAAGCGCACCCATTTCGATCAAAAGCTCCCCCAATAGAGGTGCTTGATTCCCATTTGATTGTATTTGTTTCTGGGTTTGTAGTGCCTGTTGCAATGTTTCTTGCGTAATAAGCTTTTTTTCTACTAAGTAATCTCCCAGACGTGGTACTAAAATTTCAGGAGTAAGTGCAGCTTTATCATTCATTCTTTCCTCTTCCAAACCCACTTTCCATTCACCATGGTTGCTGATGGCTGCATATCGTGCAGACTTTTAGCATCTACCTCAAATGGATTTTGAGGTAATACGACAAGATCTGCCAGATACCCGGGCATAATTCTTCCCAGGTGGTCTTCAACACCAGCAGCATAGGCAGCACTAATGGTAAAACCATGCAAGCTTTCTGCCAGAGTGAGTTTCTGCTCCGGATGCCAACCATCCGGAGATGGCTCTCCATCCCATCTGGTACGATTTATGGCAGCATGCAATCCCCAGAATGGGTTGGGAGACTCTACCGGTGCATCAGAACCAAATGCAAGAGCTGTGCCAGAATCAAGTAATGAACGAAAGGGGTAAGCAAAAGCAGCGCGTTCTCCCCACCAAAGGTTTGCAGCAAGAAAATCCGAAGAGATGTGAATGGGTTGGACCGATGCAATGATCTTCATTTCATGTAACCGTGTTATATCATCAGGGTGCAGGATCTGTACATGTTCCATGCGGTGTCGCCTGAGTGGCAGATTATTCTTTTTTTCAAATTCTCGCAACAGTGCATATCCATTCAAAACTTCATGGTTAGCACGATCACCAATGGCATGGATTGCCAGACTGACACCTGCCTGAACTGCCAACATACCGATTTCAAATACCTGTTGACTGGAAAGGAATAACATACCTGAGTTTTCAGGTTCGTTTTGATAAGGAGAGAACATGGCAGCTGTACGGGGACCAAGAGCACCGTCTGCGAAAAGCTTTACAGAACCAATCCGCAACATATCATCTCCGAAATCTGTCACCAATCCCGCCTGGACCCAATCAATCAGGTCTTCTTTTCGAATGCTTTTTAATACACGCAACGAAAGTTTATTGTCTTGATGAAGCTTTTGTAAGGCTTGATAACACGTTTTTCCATCAAAATCATGGATACCAGTAATACCATACTGCCACAATTGCTTTTGAGCAGTATTTATCTCATTGATCGTTTCTTGCTGAGATTTCTGAGGTAAATGCTGTTCAAGTACATTCATGGCATATTCAAAAAGAATGCCATCGGGGTTTCCCTGTTCATCCCTCCCGAATTTGCCGCCAGGTGGGTCAGGGGTGTGAGCATCAATGCCCATTATCTGTAATGCCAGGCTGTTACACCAACCAGCATGGAGAGATTTTGCGGTGAGATAAATGGGATGTTCGGTGGAGATGATATCGAGCATCTTGGCATTGCCAAAGCCTTCTTGCCAGCTATGTTGATTCCAGCCATGCCCCAGGATCCATTGTCCTTTGGGTGTGACTTTTACCTTTTGTGCAACACGATCCAGGCACTCCTGGCGGGTGGGTGTCTCACAATCTACTTTTGCCAGGAAGGCTGCATACTCTTCGAGATGAATATGAGCATCAGTAAGCCCGGGGATGATAAAGGCACCCTGCGCATCTTCAATGATGGCGCCAGGTGTTTCATACTTCAGCATATCCTGATTGCTTCCACACGCAATAAACCGGTTATTATCGATAGTCAGCGCTTCTGCAAATGGCTGATCTGGATCTTGCGTATAAATGCGCGCATTCTTCAGGATGATCATGATTATTCTTCTGCTATACGATGGATGATGGCGTCTAACTCTTCCTGGGAATAATAGTGGATAGTGATGGTTCCACCATTTTTCCCATGTTTTAATGTAACTTTTGTGCCCATGGCACTGCATAGGCGATCTTGCAATGCCCGAATCTCAGGAGCCTGTGGAGGTGGTGCAGGTTTGGCTATTTTTTGACCAGTCATGCGGCGAACCAGCTCTTCCGTTTGCCGGACAGTTAATCCATGTTGCAAGATGGATTGCAGGGCAGCCAATTGCGCCTGGGGAGTTGGAAGCCCTAAAAGTGCCCGTGCATGCCCTTCACTGATCCTCTCTTCTGTAAGAGCAACCTTTACAGCATCGGGTAATTTTAGTAAGCGTAAAGTATTAGTTACAGTAACACGATTTTTACCTACCCGGGCTGCAATTTCTTCATGTGAGAGTTGAAAGTTTTCATTCAATTGTTGAAATGCTTCGGCGGTTTCGAGGGGTGTCAGGTCTGCACGTTGGATGTTTTCGATTAACGCCAATTCCAGCTGTTCCTGGTCAGTTGCCTGACGTACGATCACAGGGATCAAGGTCAAACCTGCTATACGGGCTGCCTGCAAACGACGTTCACCAGCAATCAAGGTGTAGCCAGTATGGTCAGTGTTTTGAGTAACAATAAGGGGTTGCAATATCCCATGTTCTCGAATGGAATCTGCCAGTTCCTGCAGACTTTGAGGATCAATATCATGACGAGGTTGGCGAGGGTTTGGGATGATCTTTTCGATGGCGATCAGGTTCTCGCCTGTTTCACCATTTGCTGCTGAATCGGGGATAAGTGCATTCAGACCTTTTCCTAAACCACCTTTCGGGCTCATGGCTTTACCCTCTCCCCTTCCATTACTGGTATATGAATTCCATCCTGACCCAGGATCTCACGTGCCAGAGAAGCATAGGCTATTGCGGCATGAGAATCTGGAGCATACGTAGATATTGGCTGGCCATATGAAGGTGCTTCTGCCAGGCGAACGCTTCTTGGGATAAGAGATTCGAAAACTAACCCTGGGAAGAACTTTCGTACCTCGCTCACAACATCTAAAGACAAACGTGTTCTGCTGTCGTACATGGTCAGGATCACACCACGCAATTTTAGTTCTGGAAATAAGGATGTGCGTACACGTTGAATGGTTTGCGTGAGCTGCCCCAATCCTTCCAAAGCCAGATATTCACATTGGACTGGTATCAGTACACCATTTTTTGCACTGATCAAGCCATTAACTGTCAGAATACTTAAACTAGGAGGACAATCGATCAAAATGTAGTCATACCGATCGATGACAGGTGACAGGGCTTCGTAGAGCCGATTTTCTCTATTTGCAAGTTCGATCAGCTCAACTTCTGCACCTGCCAATGCAGGAGAAGAGGGGAGGAGGGATATTTTGTACCGTGGGTTGTGTAAAATGCTGGGATTGGCTGCTGCAGCACCGATCAATACCTCGTATGTTCCTGTGCGGACAGTTCGTTTGTCTATTCCCAGGCAAGATGTAGCATTTGCTTGTGGGTCCAGATCTACCAGCAAGACTCGCTGCCCATAATAACCAAGATACGCACCCAGGTTGATCGCACTGGTTGTCTTTCCTACTCCGCCTTTTTGATTAACAAGGGTGTATATTTTTGTCATGGTTCAATCCTGGGAGTGATCTCAATAAGAAAATCCATCATTTCGTCTTCCGTAGGGGTACTATTCAATCCTCGTCTTGTGACTGAACGAGCTGCGACATGGTTGGCAAATCGGGCTGCCTCCCAAGGGTCGTTGGTGGAATGATAACGAATGAAGAACGCTGCTGCAAAAATGTCACCTGCACCAGTAGGCTCTATCTCATCCACCTGGGGTGGACGAATGGTCCGTACGTCACCATTCCAGTAAACTCGCGCACCATTAGCTCCTTCTGTTACAACTAATACCCGGGTATAGGGAAGCATGGCTTCAATTCGACTTTCATCACGCTCGATATCTTCAATACTGAAAACAACTGCAGATGTATGTGACAGAACGTAAGGTGCTTCCACCCAATCCTTAAAATGAACTCTGTGGTCACCATCCCAACCACGCATCCAACCCTGAGGAGTAGCACCAACAAAGGAATTTGGAAAAGCTGTTGCCAATCGTGGATTGACTTCATTGGCAATTGGCCCTAAATGGACAATGGGAGCATCCCTCCAGGTTGCAGGTATCATGTTTTCTGTAATCTCACGTGCCTGATGATGGATATGTTGAATGCGACCTGCAGGTGTTTGCGTATTTTCATACGTGGTTGTGAATTCTGAAGGATGGTTGAAAACAGCAATTCCCTCTAATTCTGGAATTTCAAGGTCTGCGGCGGTTGATGTAACAATGCCAACCCTGGCTCCAAGAGCTTTTGCAGTTCTGGAAGCATAGGCAGCGGTACCACCAAGGGTAAATCCACCAGGTACAACATCTTGAGTTAAATGTCCAATCATTAAATAGTCAATAGGTTCAATGCGGGTTAACATGCTAAATTATCAGCTCTCTTCCTGTCGTTCTGACCCGGGAACAACTGCTGTGCAATAAGGGCAGATATTCCAGGAAAGTTCGAGTGGTTTGCCACATTGATGGCAATGTTTTTTTAATCTGGTATGACAATTCGGACAGATGATCCAGTCTTCTTTAATACTCCTGCCACAGCCTGGGCACTGCGGCATATCTTCCAAAGACTGCAGCAATGCTTCTTCTTCCAATGACTTTTGATATTCTTCATCGAGGGTCTTCATTGGGCGAAGGATCAGGTAAACTACCACGCCAGGCAGGTTAAGCACAGCAACAACAACCACAGATAGGATACGAAGCAGGCGATCGCGAGTGCGATTGCGAATATCCCGGGCGGTCCAAAAAATGAGGCTAAGCCATAAGGCGGCGAGAAAAGCTGCAGAAAAGGCAGTACCGATCAGGGTCAGGTTGCTAAAAGCAGTAGGGTCGAGGGTCATACATTCCTCCGATGAAGAATTATAGCATGAAGCAAAAATGCTTATAGGGTTAGAAAATGATAAGAAAAATTACTTTCTTCTATAATTAACAGAAAATAACATTGGGAGCGAGCAATGGATGGGGTAAAGACAGCGTATTTGATCGGAGATATGCCTGTAAAGGAACGACCAAGAGAACGTTTGGAACTTTTAGGACCCAAAAGTCTTAATGAGGTGGAATTATTGGCAATCCTTTTGCGGATAGGTATGAAAGGAGAAAGTGCCATCCAACAGGCGCAGCGATTGTTGAAAGAATTGAATGGTGTCAATGGAATTTATAAAACTCCATTTCATGATCTCTGCCGTACTAAGGGTGTTGGAAAAGCAAAAGCGGCTCAAATTATGGCTGCACTGGAACTGGGACAAAGGATCATTGCGGAAGATTATTCCACCAAAACAATGGTAAATAACCCATCTGCTGTTGCCAGGTTGGTAGAGATGGAAATGTCTACGTTTCAACAGGAGAATCTTTGGGTGATTGTACTGGATACGCGCGGAAGGTTGATCTCAGTGGAAAAGATCTATCGGGGTACATTGTATGCCTCGAATGTTCGTAATGCGGAGATATTTCGCCCTGCTATCATAAAAAATGGTGCCTCGATCATTCTTATCCATAATCATCCCAGCGGCGATCCCACGCCCAGTACCGAAGATATCATCTTCACCCGTGGAGCAGTCGCTGCGGGGAAAAATCTGGAAATTGAAGTATTGGATCATATTGTGATCGGTGGAATTGGTAATTATGCTTCTTTGAAAGAAAGGGGTATGGCCTTTTCATAAAAAAGAAAAATCCATTAAACGATTTTTTTTAAAACAATGTTAATATTAAGAATGGACAGACAATGAAAGGAAAGCAAAATGGCAACGATTATAAATACAATCAGGCAGGCTTTATCCAGTTATGATGGAAAATGGAATGAAAAGAAAGGCCTCTGGGATTTTTCAGCAACGATCGCAGAACGCAAAGCATTTCTCTCAAAAAAACAGCTTACATACTCATGCAAAATGCGCATCGATGATGATGCCAGAATAGTTAGATTCTCTGAAATGCTTATGGAAGTTGGATCGGGTTTTTCGTCCGGTGGATTTGACAGTGATATGTCCTCGGGTTTTGGCGTGAAGAAAGAAACTTATAATACTTTTGGTGGTTCGCGCCAGGGGACGATCGAGGAGCAATCTGGCCTATTTGGTAAAGAGTACACGTACCAGTTTAATTATCAAGATATCAGAGAAAAGGTCAGGTTTATCGTTGAAAGTGCGGGTTACAGGTTCGAATATCAAATTCTTCCTGTAAAGTAGAAAATTAGTTGATCTGTTTGTTTGACAAAAGGTGTCGGGTGTAGTAAACTTTTTGCCGCATGGCGAGGTAGCTCAGTGGCCAGAGCAGGGGACTCATAAGCCCTTGGTCGTGGGTCCGACTCCCACCCTCGCCACAACATTTTAAAAAATGGCGTTGTGTGGGTTCGATTACCATCGAGGTACATGTCCCACCCTCGCCACAACATTTTAAAAATGGCGCTGTGTGGGTAATCCGCCCTCGTCATTTTTTATTCATGTCGCTGTGTGCTATTCCCACTTGTTATACCTTTTCCATTTACAAGAACAAGGTCTTAGGTGAGGGTGGATACTTTTCATCTCGCGAGCTTCCTCTGTCCAGCTCCTCTTTAGGTGGAAAAGAGAAAATCATTGTCTAATGGGTTTATCTACGAAGATACCAGCATAAAAGGGATTTTCCACAAAGAATAAAAGAAGCATAAAGGATTTTCTTTCTATTTGTGCTTCTGGTGTTTTTCGTGGTTAAATGATTTTGTCACGAAGCACCTGCTGTCTGTAATAAAGTGGGATGCTATTCACCCTTTTTTCTATTCTTCACCCAGTTGATTAATTTATCAAAAAATGGGAGTTTATCGTAAAACGCAAACGTTAACATTGCCAACGCTAAGATGAAAACGAACCAGTTAAATCCATTCATGAAAGCCAGAACAAACAAAGCTGCCGCAGCCAGCAATCGCAGGTTACGATTACGGGAATCAATGCCTTTGATGATCTCTCCCTTTTGAACTGCAGTAAAGAAAGCATGAATATCTTTTAGCGACATACTACCCACCCGCCGGGCTATTTCTTTCCCTTGATAAAAACCAACCAATGTTGGAATACTGGAAACATTCAATTCCTGTGCGACCTCATATTGTTCATCCGTATTCACCTGTATCACCTGTATCTGACCCTGGAATTCTTCCCTCACTTTGTCCAGAGCAGGTTTCATCGTCTTGCAGGGCGCGCACCAGGGAGCCCAAAAATCAATGATGACAGGTTGATCGTATGATTTGATCTGTTCTTCAATATTTAAATCCATGAATTTCCTTTCAAACTGACCAGATGCTACGAATGATCAAATTCGCAATCAATCCGAGCAGAAAAAACATACCAAATGAGCGATTCTGGACAAATGCTGCTGCTACATACCACAAAGGCCAGACATCTGCAGGATATTTTTCTGGACGGTCAACAGGTTTGGGGTTAAGGTAAATCGGCAGCACTTTGGGAAGCGTGTCGATCAACCCCAAAAAAACGATGAGCATGACCGAATGAAAATACCTGGTAATCACAAGGTATACCACAGAAACATATTGCAGCGCCCATAACCCCATGGTAATAATACGGGCAGCCTTTTCTCCAATCAAGACAGGTAAAGTATGGATTTTTTTCGTTTTATCACTATCTAATTTATCGATGTGTTTTCCAAAGATGACCAGGGTAGTACCAAGCGCATAGGGAAGGCTGGCAACGACTACCTGCCAGTTCCATTGACCAGTAATCACGTAATAGCCGCCACCGATCATCAATGGTCCCCAGACGAGAAGTACTGACAATTCGCCCAGGCCGATGAATTTCAATGGCCAGGTATAGAAAAGAACGAAAAACACACCCGAAAGCAGCAGGATCAAAGCCAGTGTTTTCCCAAAGAACACCAGAGGGATGCCTGCTACCAGGGCAATGAGACCAGTGACAGCGATATAGACAAACATCTGGCGTTTGGTCATCAATCCTGATTCAAGTGGTTGGGGACCATATTGGGTGCGAAAATAATTATCCTTATCGACACCATGCTGAAAATCAGTCAGGTCATTGACAAGGTTATTCGTTGCGTGAGCAAACACCAACCCTATTGCCAGCAGTCCCCAGCGGCCCCAATGCAACAGGCCGTCTTTGGCAGCCAGCAAGCCAGCAATAGAAGCAGAAATGAAAGTCATGATCAGAACTGCTGCACGGGTGGCGATTAACCAGCGAGAGACAATATCCAGTTTTTCCCATTCGTCTTTTTCCAGTCTAGGAATAATACGCAGCGCCTTGACCCACATTTTCACATTCATTTTTACCTCTATAAGAGAAATAAGATAAAAATACACCTCTATTGTACTCGTGAAAATTTATCCTTCAAGGGTAATCTTACAGAATTGGTTACTCTTCCTGATTGGTTTGTGAGACAATATCCGGTAGGCGCATGTGATGTTTGGGAGCAACCACCGCTGGCAGCATTGGTAAATATACCAGTCCTTCATCTGGGTTTCCCATGGGGTGAATGGTTTCAGGGGTATGGATTACCTGCCAGGCGGTCAAAGCACAGACAAGTGCATTCAATTCTGTTGGTTGATAGATTTGCTCCAGGGGCAGATTGCCATGCATTAGCTTATAACGGGTTATCTCTTCGAGAAACTGCATTGGGTCTGCAACTGGAACATCCTGTTCATAGAGAATAAGCTGCCGCTGCAAGCGCCCTTCCAGCGTTTCGGAAGGATAAAGTCTCAATCCACATAACCCGATAAATACTGCATCTGCCTGCGTTTCGAAGAATTGGCGAGGTTTTGGCTCTTCTTCTAAATATGGTTCAAAACCAAGATTCACCAATTGGGTATAAAAAGCAAATCCATTACGAATCCTTGTGGGACAGGTCTGAGGAGTGCTGCCCATTGAATCGACCTCTATCCCATATTGCTGAAGGATTATATCAATGTCGCGTAAAGATCTTTTCGTGGTTTTTTTATGTTGACCTGACTTGGGCACACCAAGTTTTTGTGGTGCACTGATAGCAGCGCATCCCTGACTGAGACCAGCCATGTAGGCCACTGCGTCCTTCAAACTGCCCTGGCTTACTGCAAGTAGTTCCTTTTCATCATTTAGAACGGCAAACGAAAAGCCTGGATTATTGCTACTTAAAGTTACACCAATGAAGATATTCCCTTTATCCATTTTCAAAGTTTAGCAAAATCCAGGTCAGTATGCAAATCATCCCATCCAGTTTTGACAATCCCTTCTTGTTCGACTATACTAATTTTGCCAGTATTATCACTCTGGCAAGATTGTAGTTCTTTCTTAATCCCACAGGAGGAAATGCAATGACTGAAGAAAGTACGTTCAAGCTTACTTATTCCACTATGTTCAATCCGCCAGAAATATTACATACTCGATTTTCTGAAGCAGTATCGAGTCTGATGACCAGATTGGGCAAAGAACATGGCATGTTCATTGATGGCAAAGAGGTTTTTGCTTCTGAAAAATTTGAAGATCGAACCCCCATAGATACTTCGCAGGTACTTGGGATTTTTCAAAAAGGGACAGCTGAACATGCTGGGATGGCAATCGCTGCTGCCAGAAAAGCATTCCCTGGCTGGAAGAGAACCCCCTGGGAAAAACGCATTGAATATATACGCAAGGCAGCTGATCTAATGGATCAACGCATCTTTGATATGGGTGCGGTTATGGCGATGGAAGTTGGTAAGATCCGTATGGAAAGTCTGGGTGACGTAGCAGAAACAGCCGATCTGTTGCGATATGCCTGTGAACAAATGGAGAAGAATGCTGGTTATATTGTGGAGATGAAACAGGATCCCCTGGTGGGATTCACGAGCACCAATACGTCTGTATTAAAACCGTATGGTGTCTGGCTTGTCATCAGTCCATTCAATTTTCCTGGTGCACTTACCGGTGGTCCTACTGCTGCGGCGCTGGTTGCGGGGAATACGGTTGTCTTCAAACCTGCCACAGATACTCCCTGGATCCCTCGGATGATCGCTGAATGTTTACGAGATGCAGGAGTGCCAGAAGGTGTATTTAACTATGTGACTGGTCCTGGTAGTTCGTTGGGTCAGGCGTTGATCGATAATCCTGATGTGAATGGTGTCACATTTACCGGGTCACTAGATGTAGGCATGAGGATCTATCGTGATTTCGCTAAGAGTACATGGGTACGCCCTGTGATACTAGAACTGGGTGGGAAAAATCCGGCAATCGTATCAAGGCATGCCAACCTGGATGATGCGGCATTGGGGATCATGCGCTCTTCATTTGGACTGCAGGGGCAGAAATGCTCTGCCTGTTCACGAGTTTTCGTGGAGGAAGAGGTTTATGAGGATTTGATGGAGCGATTGGTGGCTCTGGTGAGTAAAATCAAGATCGGCAATCCTCTGGAACGCGATGTGTACATGGGTCCAGTCATCAATAAGGGTGCTTATCAAGACTTCCAAAAATTCTGCGAAGAAGTAAACCAGGCAGGCGGTAAATTCTTGACGGGTGGAAAGATTTTGACCGATGGCGATTATGCAAAAGGTTATTTCTGCACCCCGACTATTGTGGCAAATTTACCTGAAAATCACCATTTGTGGAAACAGGAGATGTTCGTTCCGATCGTGACAGTAGCGGCGGTTAAAAACCTTGATGAAGCTATGCGGCGGGCGAATGATGTCGCCTATGGGCTTACTGCCGGGTTCTATGGAACTCTTGAAGAAGTAGAGTGGTTCTTTGATAATATCGAAGCAGGAGTATTGTACGCCAACCGCCCGCAAGGTGTAACAACCGGTGCCTGGCCAGGTTACCAGCCATTCGGTGGATGGAAAGGCAGCGGTTCCAGTGGTAAGAATTCCGGTGGGGTGTATTACCTGCCATTATATCTACATGAGCAGATCCATACACACGTTCGGAGATAAGCCAGATAAATGGCGAGACGTTTTGGAAGCTTCTTGATCCTGGTCGGATTGGGGTTGAGTACTCTTTTTTACTTCTCCATCCGATCAGGGGAGATGGATGTCTCGCTTCTCATTGGTGGGTTGGTGTGTTTCGCGGTCGGATTGGTGATACGGAAACTTACCAAACCCATTCCCGTGGAAAGCGGACGGTTTCGCATTCTGCGGCGAAAATTCGATAATAACGATCACGAGGAAGATTCATGACCAAATTGATGTCTTTGCAGGATGCAATTCGAAAATATGTAAAAGATGGCGACTGCGTGTACGCGGCAGGTTTTACCCATCTGATCCCTTTTGCTGCCGGGCATGAGATCATCCGGCAAGGCTTAAAAGACCTGACTTTAGCACGAGCCACTCCTGATCTGATCTATGATCAAATGGTGGCAGCAGGTTGTGCGCGGAAAGTCATTTTCTCTTATTTGGGGAATCCTGGAGTGGGTTCTCTGCGCATCCTCCGAGCTGCGATCGAATCAGGAGCTTTGGAGTTTGAAGAATATTCGCACTTTGGCATGATCTCGAGATTGCAGGCTGGTGCGGCAGGGTTACCCTTTATCCCGATGAATCAAACTGCTGCCTGTGATCTGGAAAAAAGTAATCCCAATTATCGCCGGGTGAGTGATCCTTATGGTGGAAAAGATGTGGTGGTGTTGCCACCTCTGCATCCAGATGTGGCCATTGTGCATGTTCAACGTGCAAATGAAGAAGGATATTCACATATTTGGGGGATTTTAGGCGAACAAAAGGAAGCTGCATTCGCTGCAAAACATGTGATCATTACGGCGGAAGAAATTGTTGCGGATGATATTATCCGTTCAGACCCCAATCGAACCCTTATTCCTGGCTTCATTGTAGATGCAGTATGTGAAGTGCCGCATTGTTCACACCCATCTTATACCCAGGGATATTATGACAGGGATAATAATTTCTACCTGGCATGGGACAAGAAAAGTGAAAATCAGGACGAGGTGAAACAGTATCTGGATGAATGGATATATGGAGTTAAAGATCGCCAGCAATACTGGGAAAAATTGGGAAAAGATGTTCATGATAGGCTTAAAGTGAAACCCCGTTTGAGTTATCCTGTTGATTATGGAGCGTACTAGCCATGGAATACACTGCAAATGAATTAATGATCGTAAATGCTGCACGGCTTCTGCGCGATGGTGATACTGTATTTGTTGGAGTAGGTGTTCCCAACCTGGCGTGTAATCTGGCACGACGCACTCATGCTCCCAACCTGTTGATGATCTATGAAGCTGGTGTAGTCGGTGCCAGGCCGGCACGTTTGCCTCTGTCTATTGGTGACCCAACACTGGTGAGTGGCTCTGCATTGGTCTGTAGTATGTATGATATCTTTTCGCTCTATCTACAGCGAGGTAATGTGGATGTAGGATTTCTTGGTGGTGCCCAAATTGATAAATATGGAAATATTAATGCTACAGTGATCGGTCCATACGACCATCCAAAAGTACGTCTCCCAGGTTCGGGTGGTTCGATGGAAATCGCTGCCTGGGCGAACCGTTGCTATATCATGACACCTCACCAGAAGCGTCGTTTTCCAGAGAGGGTGGATTTCTGTACTTCTGCTGGATTTATTCATGGGCAGGGTGAAAGGCAGGCTGCAGGGCTACGGGGTAAAGGACCTCAAGCGATCGTCACTGACCTGGGTATTATGGAGCCTGATGGCACAGGAGAATTGATTATCACTGCTTTACACCCTGGCATTCAAGTTCAACAGATGAAAGATAATACCGGTTGGGATTTGAAAGCTGCCAGTGAGATCAGAGTTACAGAGCCTCCGGACGAGAATGAATTAAGAATCTTGCGAGAGGAATTGGATCCGCAAGGAATTTATCGTTAACAGGAATTATGGATGCCAGAAACAAGCGAAAAGGTTGAATTATTGATCACTGTTCCTTTACCGGAGGAAGAGCTGGAAAAAATACGTCAGCTCTCCCCCCGGTTGAGGGTCACACCGTTTTACTCGCGGAAAATCGAGGAAATTCCCCTTGAGTTTTTAGAAAAAACTGAGATCTTATATACCGATTCGGTTTTGCCAACATTGGAAATGGCTCCAAATTTAAAATTCATCCAATTCCATTGGGCAGGGCTTGACCAGGTTGCTGAAACAGAAACTCTTTCCCGTCAGGGAGTCCAGATCGCCACAGCAAGCGGAGTGGCTGTATCGCAAATGGCGGAATATGTAGTGATGATGATGCTTGCACTTGGTCACCGTCTACCAGAGATGATCCAACAACAAGAAAAAGGTGAGTGGGTACGGAATCGCTGGGAAAAACTGGTACCGAAAGAACTACGCGACAGCACAGTGGGCATTGTAGGATATGGCAGTATCGGGCGTGAGATTGCCCGTCAATTACAGCCCTTTGGCGTTCATATTCTGGCAGTCAAGCGAAATGTAATGCGACCTATGGATACAGGGTATACCCAGGAAGGATTGGGAGATCCAGAGGGGAATTATTTTCAACGTCTTTATCCCATACAGGCACTTGCTTCGATGGTAAAGTCATGTGATTTTGTGGTGGTCTGTCTACCTTTGACGACTCAGACAAAGAACATCATTAATGATGAAATTTTCAAGGCTTTTAAACCAGATGCATATCTGATTGGTATTGGAAGGGGGGGAATCATTGATGAGCATGCACTACTTACAGCACTGCATGAACACCGCCTTGCTGGAGCAGCATTGGATGTTTTTGCGGAAGAGCCTCTTTCTTCGCAAAGCCCGTTCTGGGATTTACAGAATGTGTTCGTTACCCCACATGTGGCGGGGATCAGTGCCCAATACCGTCGACGTGCTGTAGAATTGCTGACAGAAAATTTGGATCGTTATTTACAGGGATTACCACTCCTGAATATTTTTCACCCTGAAGAAGGTTATTGATCATGCATCGAAATATTCAATATGTATTATTTGACCTGGGAAATACTTTACTACAATATGATGCACCCTGGCCAGATTCTTTAGAACAAGCTATTGCTGCATTGACAAAATATCTTGTTGATAACGGGGTATTACAACATGCAGATGAATTTCATACTGCCTTTAGAACCAAATTGCAGCAGTATTATACAGGTAGAGATGAAGATAATATTGAATATACTTCGCTGGATTCGTTAAATGATCTGCTTCATGAGTTTGGCATTGATCATGTTTCTTTTCTGCATTTGAGGGGGGCATTGGATGCTATGTACGCGGTGTCACAGTCTTACTGGTTTCCTGAAGACGATGCGGTTTCAACTTTAAAGGAATTGCAAGAGAATGGCTACCGTATGGGTCTGGTCACGAATGCCAGCGATAGTGCAGATGTCAATACACTGGTAGATAAAGCAAAACTGCGCAATTTTTTTGATGTGATCACTATTTCTGCTGATATTGGATTGCGGAAGCCTCACCCAAGTATGTTCAAAGCTACACTTGATTTCTGGCATGCAGATCCGAAACAGGCAGTGATGATCGGTGACTTGTTATCAGCTGATGTCATGGGAGCCAATCAATTTGGCATAGCCAGCATATGGATCACTCGAAGAGCCAGTAAATCCGCCAATCAGCCCTTCCTGGAAAGTGTCAGGCCAGATGCAATTGTTAACCGATTGGCTGAAATCCCAGATTTGCTTTTAAAATGGAAAACAGATTGCCAGCAGGAATGAAGTATTTCCTGTTCTATGTAGAGAAAAGTTATGGACCTTTTTGATCATGCTTTGCAGGAAAGAATGGAACGAGAGGCTCCCCTTGCAGAACGAATGCGCCCGCGTAGCCTTGAAGAAGTAGTGGGTCAGGAGCATTTGATCTCACCGGGGAAACCATTGCGGCGTGCCATCGAAGCTGACCGGCTGTTCTCCTCCATTATCTTTTTTGGTCCTCCGGGAACCGGGAAAACTACTCTGGCAAGATTGATCGCAGCGTACACCAAGGCGCATTTTGAAAGTATGTCTGCTGTATTGGCTGGTGTTGCAGAACTTCGCAGGGTGATCCATGAAGCCCAGGAGCGGAGAAAGTTATACCAACGCCGTACCATCTTGTTTATTGATGAGGTACACCGTTGGAATAAAGCACAACAGGATGCGTTGCTTCCCCATGTCGAAAATGGTTTGATCACGTTGATAGGCGCTACCACGGGAAATCCATATTTTGATGTGATTGCTCCGTTGGTATCTCGTTCGCGTATCTTTGAATTGAAACCGCTAAATGAAGAACAGCTTGCCTTACTGCTCGATCGAGCCTTGCAGGATCCTGTGCATGGGTATGGCAATCAAAAAGTGAAGCTGGATGAGGAAGCAAAAGCGCATCTCATTCGTTTGTCGGGGGGAGATGCGCGCAATTTATTCAATGCATTAGAACTTGCTATAGATAGTACCCCCAATGACCCGGAAGGTGTAATATCCATTACCCTTCAGGTAGTCGAAGAAGCTGTACAGCGCCGTTCTGTGGTGTATGACAAAGATGGTGATGCGCATTATGACACCATATCAGCCTTCATTAAATCAGTGCGGGGTTCTGATCCCGATGCAGCTTTGTACTGGCTGGCAAAAATGATCATCGCTGGAGAAGATCCCCGGTTTATCATCCGCCGATTGATCGTACTTGCTTCTGAAGATATTGGGCTGGCTGATCCGCAGGCGATGGTGGTGGCATCAGCAGCCGCCCAGGCGTTTGAATATATTGGTTTACCTGAAGGCATTTATCCTATTGCAGAAGCGACCGTCTACCTGGCAACTGCGCCAAAATCAAACAGTATTGGTGGGTACTATAAAGCTGCAGGGTGGATAGAAGAGAAAGGGATTTCCCCGGTTCCTTCTCATCTAATGGATAGCAATCGAGATAAGCGGGGATTGGGGCATGGCGAGGGATATCAATATCCACATAATTTTGAAGGACATTTCACTCCTCAACAATATTTACCTGATCAGGTGGAAGGAATGAAATTCTATGAGCCATCTGAAGAAGGGTATGAGAAGGAAGTTGCAGTCCGTCTGGCTGATTGGCGAAAGAAAAAGGAAGCCTGGATCCAGGAACGTAAACAGAACGTTACGAAAAAGCCAGGAGAAAATAATCGATGACATTAATCTTGATGATACGGCATGGGGAAACAGATTGGGTAGGCAAGCGCTTACAAAGTAGATTGCCAGGAATAAACTTAAATGAAACTGGAAAAAGACAAGCACTGGAAGCTGCGGAGGCACTTAAAGAACTTCCCATCAAAGCAATCTATTCGTCACCTATTGAACGAGCAATGCAAACTGCTCAACCTCTAGCGGACCGGAAAGGATTATCGGTGGAAATTCATCCGGGTTTGATAGAAATGGATTATGGTGCATTTGCAGGAAAGACTTTTAAACAATTATGGCGGATGAATGCCTGGAAAAAAATGGCTGATCCTGAAAACACTGATCCTTTCCCTGGTGGAGATTCGATTGCTTCAGCTACTGAACGGATATTGAACGCAATCAAAGACATTGCAAGCCGGTGGCAGGAGAAGGACATGGTGGCTTGTTTTACCCATGCCGATCAGGTGCGACTTGCACTGGCTCATTATCTCCGAATGCCAGAGGGTGAATTCCTCAAATTGGAGGTAAGTACCTGTTCAGTGTCAATAATAAAGGTTTGGGAGGATAAATCGCTTGTAGCACAGATAAACCAGGTTCTTTCGAAGCAAGGATGGATAGATTATCTACTAAACATGAGAAGATAGGGGCATCATAAGTTTTATAACGATAGATTAATTTATTAACGTTTATTCACAGTAATTTGTAGCGTGAAAACATTCTGACAAATAGTTAAGGGGAACCTATGAAACTGCATCAAAATATTCAGCGATTATTTTGTGTGATTATTATTATTATTTCTGGAATTCTTCTTTTTAATGGATGCTCTCCATCCATTACAGTAGAAGAAGATTTGATACGGCTTATAAAAATGGGTGAACTGCCAAGGCAGATGTTAGATAATATTGTCTATGAAGTACGCCAAAAGATTGAACAGGATACGCATAATAGCTTTGCTCTGGATATGGATAACTATGAAGATGATCTCACCTATTGGGTGAATGCAGAAATGGCCGATATGCGGGGGATCATTACCAGAAAGTATTCCGGAGAGTCTACTCCATCCGATACACAAGTAACGATTGCCCCGGAGCTTCTCGGTGTGAAGACAGAGATCTTGTTTAAAGGATTTATTGCCTCAGATGACGAGGCTATATGGCAATATATTCTTGCTGAACTCACCTATGAGGATGAACAATGGGTTGTTCAGGATTATGATTTAGAAAATAAAAATGAAGTCGATCCAAATCTGGCATTGGATGGAGTGATGCTGGAATGGCTGCACAGTAAGAATCCATAGTCTATGTGAAGTTAGACTTTAATACCAGTTTTTTGTGGATTGCCTCATATCCAGCTTCTCCGATTTGGGAAGAAAGATCAATAGAGATGAGTGCGGGGAGACTCGAATAATCCCTCGATGGGACTCCCAACCAAATTAAAGAAAAAGATGAGTGCGGGGAGGCTCGAATAATCCCTCGACGGGACTCCCAACCAAATTAAAGAAAAAGATGAGT
>DAOUGQ010000013.1:0-60966 GCA_034429195.1 Anaerolineaceae bacterium | reverse complement strand
CTACATTCGAACGATGGATGTGACGGGTGTGATCACCCTGCCAGAAGGTGTAGAAATGGTTATGCCTGGGGATAATGTTGAATTGTCCGTGGAACTGATTGTCCCTGTAGCGTTGGAGCAGGGCTCAAAATTTGCAATTCGTGAAGGTGGTCTGACGGTTGGTTCCGGCGTGATCACTAAAATCATCGCATAGGTAAAGGTTATGGCTAAACAAAGAATTCGGATTCGACTGAAAGCATATGATCATCGCGTTTTAGATCAGTCAGCAAAAAGGATTGTTGATACCGCAGAACGAAGTGGTGCGAAGGTTGTAGGACCTGTCCCATTGCCGACAAAAATCGAACGATTTACTGTTCGACGTTCAACATTCATCGATAAAGACTCTCACGAGCATTTTGAAATTCGTACACATAATCGTCTGATTGATGTGCTAGAGCCTGATGCGAAAACGATTGATATGCTGATGCGGTTGAATCTGCCTGCTGGCGTAGATATTGAAATTAAAATTTGATACATTGAGAAGAAGAAAACTTCTCAATGTATCACCCCTGCATCAAGCATAATTTTGAAATTGCATTGAAGTAGGGTTTTACAAAGGAATATCAATAATTCCTGTAATATTCGGGAATTTGTGGTATACTTGCAAAGTTTGGCATACCGCCGAACGATAGCAGTATAAGACCTAGCCTGTGGGCGCAAACCAAATCCGGGTGTCGCAGCAGGTGGGTGACTGTACTTGCTAGAGATGATGCAGTCAAGCCCAGACTGACAGTCTCAGATACTGAAAACATAAAGGAGAAAACTGATATGTTTAAAGGGCTAATAGGAAAGAAAATCGGCATGACCCAGATTTTCGATGAAAATGGTGTGGCAATTCCTGTTACACTCATCGAAGCTGGGCCATGTTACGTTACCCAGGTTCGCCTGCCCGACAAAGATGGTTATTCAGCAGTGCAGTTGGGTTACGAAGAAGTAAAGCCCAAACGTTTGTCAGGTGGTGAGTTGGGGCATTTGAAACGCAACAACATCCCACCACTGCGCTTCCTGCGTGAGTTTCGTAGTAAAGACCCACAGGTTAAAGAAGGTGACACGATCAAAATCGCTGAAATGTTTAATCTCAACGATCATATTGATGTTGTTGGCACCAGTAAAGGCCGCGGTTTTCAAGGCGCTGTCAAGCGCTATCATTTCCGCGGTGGTCCAAAGTCCCATGGTCAGTCAGACAGACTGAGAGCACCCGGATCTCGAAGCTCTGGCACAACCCCTGGGCGTGTCTATAAAGGTTCTCGTGGACCCGGTCATATGGGTGATGACAGGGTTACTTCGCAGAACCTGAAAGTAGCATTGGTGGACCCAGAACGCAACCTGATTGGTGTTCGTGGTGCTGTACCCGGACCGCGTGGTGGTCTGGTACTTCTGAAAGAAGCGCGCAAGCAGTAGCCGGAAGGGAGCACAGAGACTATGGAAGTAAATGTAGTAAATATGGCAGGTGAAAAGATCAAAACTGTGGAATTACCTGCAGCGATCTTTGAAGCCCCAATCTATCGAGATCTGATGCATCAAGCATTTGTGCGCCAGATGGCTAATGCACGACTTGGAACTCATGACACTAAGGTACGTGGAGAAGTTTCTGGTGGTGGACATAAACCATGGCGCCAGAAGGGTACAGGCCGTGCCCGACAGGGTTCGATCCGTGCAGCCCATTGGAAGGGTGGTGGTAGGGTACATACACCACATCCTCGTTCATATGAACAGGCTATGCCGCGAAAAATGCGACTGGCAGCATTACGTTCCGCTTTATCTGTAAAAGCTGCAGAAGAAAGTCTTGTTCTGTTAGATGAATTAAAAGTGACCGAACCAAAGACACGTGTGATGGCAAGCGCCTTAAATACTTTGGTGGGTGAAGGTAGTGCACTGGTTCTGATCCCTCAGAAAGAGGCATATCAGGATGTAATTCGTTCCACCAATAACATCCCAAATACGAAGATACTATTAGCAAATTACCTCAATATTCGTGATTTGCTTTACTATGACAAAGTTTTAATGCCATTGGCAGTGCTGGATGTTATCAGCGCCAATTTGGGATAGGTAGGAGAGAGAGATGAGTACTATTTTTGAAGTTCTCCGCCGACCACTGGTGACCGAAAAATCAAATTATCAGCTCAACAAGCTGCATCAATATGTTTTCGAAGTTACTTCAGATGCAACCCGAACATTGGTGAAAGACGCTGTCGAGCAA
This sequence comes from Anaerolineaceae bacterium, assembly GCA_034429195.1. GTDB lineage: Bacteria > Chloroflexota > Anaerolineae > Anaerolineales > Anaerolineaceae > UBA4782. The sequence goes on along the minus strand of DAOUGQ010000013.1, from coordinate 58,727 downwards.
TTGTTTGATGTAACGGTGGTTCGGGTAAACATAATAAATTCACCAGCGAAGCGCTCGCGTCGCGCACGCAGCCGAAGGTTAGCGGTGCGTGAGAGTTCCTATAAAAAGGCAATTGTAACGCTCGCTCCAGACAACCGAATTCCGTTCTTTGAAGGAGTTGAGTAATGGCAGTAAAAGTGTATAAACCAATTACTCCTGGTCAGCGAAACATGACCGGATACGCTTTTGACGAAATCACCAAAACGACTCCGGAACGTTCTTTGATCGTTATTCGGAAGAAATATTCTGGTCGAAACAACCAGGGTCGTGTCACCGTCCGACATCAGGGTGGTGGTCAACGGCAATATGTACGTCTGGTAGATTTCAAGCGTGATAAATATGATATTCCAGCCAAGGTGGCTGCAATTGAATACGATCCTAACCGTACTGCACGTTTAGCGTTGCTCTATTATGCGGATGGAGAAAAGCGTTATATTGTTGCCCCTGTTGGTTTGAAAGTGGGAGATAAAGTAGTTGCTGGTGCAAATGCAGAAATACGACCTGGTAACAACTTGCCTATCTCCAACATTCCTGTTGGTACCATGATCCACAACATTGAAATGCACGTGGGACGCGGTGGCCAATTGGTGCGGTCTGCTGGAAGTTCTGCACAACTGCTGGCAAAAGAAGGCGATTATGCGCAAATTCGTATGCCCAGTGGTGAGGTTCGATTGGTGCGGCAGGTATGTCATGCAACCATTGGTCAGTTAGGCAACGTAGAACATAGCAATATCAAATTGGGAAAAGCAGGACGTAAACGACATATGGGTATTCGGCCAACTGTTCGTGGTACTGCAATGTCTCCTCGAGACCATCCACATGGTGGTGGTGAAGGCAGACAACCTGCAGGTATGCCGAGCCCCAAGTCTCCATGGGGTAAACCTACCCGTGGTTACAAGACACGTCGTAACAAACAAACTGATCAATATATTGTTCGCCGTCGCAAGTCCGGTGGGCGATAAAGATTAGAGATAAGAATTAGCGAGAGAAAGGGACGAACCTATGTCACGATCGCTCAAAAAGGGTCCATTCATTGAACCCAAATTATTGAAAAAAATCGAAGCAATGAATGCTCGAAGTGAGAAGAAAGTAATCCGTACCTGGAGTCGAGCCAGCACGATATTCCCGCAAATGGTAGGACATACCATTGCAGTGCATGATGGTCGCCGACATGTACCGATTTACATCACTGAGAATATGGTTGGGCATCGATTGGGTGAATTTGCACCCACCCGCCATTTCCGCGGGCATATGTCTGATAAGAGTTAAGCGAGGAATGTGTGATGGATATTCGTGCTGAACTTAAGAATTGCGGTGTATCTGCGCAAAAAGCCAGATTGGTCATTGATCAGGTACGCGGTAAACCGGCTGTAGAAGCTCTGAACAGTCTTCGCTTTATGCCTAAAGTGGGAGCATATCACGTTCACAAATTGTTAACCTCTGCTGTTGCAAATGCAGAAGAAAACTTTGGAATCAGCCGCGATGATTTAGTTGTTTCTGAGATTATGGCAGATGAAGCACCAACCCACAAGTGGCGTAGATTTGGTGCACGTGGACGGTTTAAACCTGTATTGCGGCGCAACTCACATATAAAGGTTGTGCTGCGTGAGAAGGCATAAATGGATCAGGTCTATTCCATTGTTGGAGAGACCATTACGTTAAGCAGGAGATAATATGGGTCGAAAAGTACATCCAGTCGGATTTCGTCTCAACATAAACAGACCATGGGAAGGGCGTTGGTACGCCGAAGGTAAAGAGTACACCGATCAACTTCATCAAGACCTGGCTTTACGCGAGGTGGTACGCAAAGAAAATGATAAAGCTGGTGTATCACTGGTAGAAGTTGAACGTTACCCGGGTAAGGTGAAAGTTGTTGTTCATACTGCCAAGCCTGGCATCCTCATTGGTCGTAAAGGTGAGAATGTAAAATTGGTTCGCCAGAACCTTGAAGGCATCACTGGCAAGAAGATTGATCTTGAGATTAAAGAGATCAAGAGCCCTGATACTGATGCATTCCTGGTAGCAGAGAATATCGCCAGCCAGATAGAGCGTCGTGTAAGCTATCGGCGTGCAATGAAACGTGCCATTCAACAGGCATTAAGGCAGGGCGCAAAAGGTGTCAAGATCGAAGTTGCTGGCCGCTTAAGCGGTGCAGAAATGGCTCGAACGGTCATTTTGCGTGAAGGCCAGGTACCACTTCAGACACTGCGTGCTGATATTGATTTTGCTCGTACCGAAGCCTCAACCACCTATGGCCAAATTGGTATCAAAGTGTGGATCTATCGTGGCGAAGTACTGTTGGGCGAAGAAGAAAAGGTTGAGACAACCGAAGGTGTTTACGTTAGTGAATAGAGATTCCGCCAGGATAGAATTCTGGCGATTGGGAAAGAGGTAGCGACTATGTTAATGCCAAAGCGTGTGAAATACCGCAAACAGCAACGTGGCCGAATGCGTGGAAAAGCATTACGCGGTGCCGAATTAACTTTCGGTGAATACGGTTTGCAGGCGTTGGAACCCGGATGGGTAACTGCCCGCCAAATTGAAGCCGCACGCCGTGCTTTGGTACGCGTGATGAAACGCCGCGGTAAATTGTGGATCCGCATTTTCCCTGATCATCCATATACACAGAAACCACCAGAAACCCGTATGGGTAAAGGAAAAGGGAATGTGGAATACTGGGTGGCAGTTGTGCGGCCTGGTAGGATAATGTTTGAAGTTGGTGGATTACCTGATGCAGTATCTGTCGAAGCGCTGGAACAGGCAGCATATAAATTCTCGATCCAAACGAAGGTAATTGCACGACATGAAATTGCAGGAGAACCAGAATGGATCTAAAAGAAATTCGACTGTTATCTACAGAGGAACTGAAAACAAAACAGGCTAACTCCCGTCAGGAATATATGAACCTGAGGTTCCAAATGGTGACTGGGCAATTGACTGATACCAGCCGATTACGACAGGTACGACGTCAGATTGCTCAATTCGAAACAATTTTGCATGAACGCGAGCTGAAAGACATGAAGGAAGGTGCAAAATGAATGATCGACGTCGTTTAATTGGCGTTGTCATCAGCGATAAGATGACGAATACGGTAGTAGTGCAGATCAGTCGAACTTATCGACATCCGCTCTATCGGAAAGTTGTTCATGCGAAAAACAAGATCTATGCTCACGATGAATTGGGAAGCAAAATCGGAGACCAGGTACGTGTGGTTGAAAGCAGACCAATTTCGCGAACAGTACGTTGGGTTGTAGAAGAAATCTTGACGCATGATGAAGCAGCAGCATCTCCACTTGTAGAAGGAGAGCAGGCATGATACAACAAGAGACCCGTTTAAAAGTTGCTGACAACACGGGTGCACGTGAGTTATTGGTGATTCAGGTTGTTGGTGGTACCCGCAGACGTTATGGTTATGTTGGCGACCTGGTTGTTGCAACAGTAAAATCAGCAGCACCTCAGGGTTCTGTTAAAAAGAGCGAAATTGTGAAAGCAGTTATCGTTCGTTGCTCGAAAGCATGGCGCCGTGAAGATGGTTCTACCATTCGATTTGACGATAATGCTGCCGTAATACTAGACGCTGATGGTGAGAATCCAAAAGGCACCCGTATTTTTGGTCCTGTTGCCCGTGAATTGCGCGAGAAGGGTTACATGAAAATTGTCTCTCTTGCACCAGAAGTGATCTAAAAAGAGAGCAAAGGAGCTAGACGATGAAAGTCAAAATTCACAAGGGTGATACCGTTGAGGTAATCAGCGGACGAACAGAAGATAAAGGGAAACGCGGAGAGGTCATCAAAGTATTACCAGATGATAATACCGTAGTTGTTCAGGGAATAAATATTCGCACCAAACACCAGCGACAGGTTCAGAGCCAGGGGCGCACCGTAAATCCTGGAAAAGTACGATACGAAGGACCTATTGCTATAGCTAAAGTAAAGCTGGTATGCCCGAAATGCAATAAAGCAACACGGGTCAGCATTCGTCGCGAAGGTGATAAAGTCCAGCGTGTTTGTAAAAAATGCGATTCAATACTGGAAGAATAGGCCTGCCTGGGAGATAGCACATGAACAAGATGAAAGAGCAGTATCAAAAAGAGGTAGTGCCCGCCTTATTGAAAGCGCTAAATGTGAATACCATAATGCAAATTCCTCGCATTCAAAAAGTGGTAGTAAACATTGGTTTAGGTGAGGCACTGGATAATCCAAAAGCTTTGGATGCAGCAGCGAATGACCTGATGCAGATCACCGGGCAGAAACCTGTGATCACAAAAGCAAAAAAGAGCATCGCTAATTTTAAGTTGCGTGAAGGTAGAACCATTGGCGCCAAAGTAACCCTCAGGGGTGAAAAAATGTGGGCGTTCTTGGATCGCTTGATGAATATTGTGTTGCCACGTGTACGTGATTTCCGTGGTGTATCACCAGACGCTTTTGATGGTCGTGGTAATTACACCTTAGGTCTACGTGAACAGTTGATCTTCCCTGAAATCGAATACGACAAGATCGACAAAGTACGTGGAATGGAAATAACCATTGTCACAACAGCAACTTCAGATGATCAGGCTGCATTGCTTCTGCAATTATTAGGCATGCCTTTCAGGAAAGGATAATATGGCAAAGAAGTGCATGGAATACCGTGAGATGCGACGGCCGAATCCTATTCAGGTTCGGAACCGCTGTAAAATTTGTGGACGACCACGTGGCTATATGCGCCGGTTTGGTATGTGCCGCATCTGTTTTCGCGAAACCGCACTAAAGGGGCAAATACCTGGTGTTCGAAAGTCCTCCTGGTAGCCCGGTGGGAGATAGTAGATATGAGTGTTAACGATCCTATTGCAGATATGTTGACCCGAATTCGCAATGCCATGATTACAGGGCAATCCCTGGTGGCAATGCCTGATTCAAAATTGAAAGTGGAAATTGCTCGTATCCTCAAAGAAGAAGGTTTCTTGGAAGGATATGAACAGGCTACGGATGAAACCCATCCAACACACCGAACCTTGCGGTTGCGCTTGAAATATATTGGCGAACGCCGGGAACGTAAACCTGTCATTTCCGGGCTCGTTCGCGTTAGCCGACCCGGACGCAGAGTGTATACCCGAAAACAAGAAATCCCCTGGGTACTTTCTGGTTTGGGTATTACGATAATTTCTACCCCCAAGGGTGTTATGACAGGGCAAAGAGCCCGTCAACTTGGTGTGGGTGGTGAAATCATCTGCAAGGTCTGGTAGACCGAGTAGGTAAGGAGGATGTAAAGTGTCTCGTATTGGACGATTACCGGTTACCGTGCCCGCAGGTGTAGAAGTAAAGATCAATGGCAATGAGCTTTTTGTCAAAGGTCCGAAAGGCGAACTGCGCCGTGAATTTTTACCCGCGGTTTCGGTAGCCCTTGAAGCAGGGAATCTTGTAGTTACCCGAAGTTCTGATGAAGCAAGTGCGCGCGCTATTCATGGTACCACACGGGCTTTAATTCACAACATGGTAACAGGAGTAAGCACTGGATTCACGAAAGTGCTTGAAATTGATGGTGTTGGTTACCGGGCTGAGATGGATGGAAACGTTCTGGTTCTTTATCTGGGATTTTCACATCCTGTAAGAATCGAACCGCCAAGTGGTATTAGTTTTGAAGTAGATACAAAGACCCGTCAGATTACCATTCATGGGTTTGATAATGAACAGTTAGGTCAATTGGCGTCGGATATTCGAAAGATACGACCACCAGAGCCCTATAAAGGGAAAGGTGTTCATTACCTGGGTGAGAGAATCCGCCGCAAAGCTGGCAAAGCTGGCAAGGCAAAGAAGTAAGGTGAAATATGGCGAAAATATCTCGTTCTGAAGCACGTGAAAAACGACACCGCCGTGTTCGTAAATATATTGCTGGAACGCCTGAACGACCACGGTTATCCGTATTCCGCAGTCTGGCTGAGATTTATGTACAGGTGATCGATGACCAGGCTGGCAATACCATTGCTTCTGCTTCGACAGTTGATCAGGAATTGCGTGAACAACTGAAAGGTTTGAAAAAAACCGAACAGGCAAAGCTGGTAGGGAAGACTGTAGCCAACCGGGCAAAAGACAAAGGCGTAAAAGAAGTTGTATTTGACCGCGGTGGTTATAAATACATCGGTCGCGTAAAAGCGTTGGCAGATGCTGCCCGCGAAGCTGGACTTGAGTTTTAGTCTGGGCGATTGAGAAATTGAGGAAAAGAATATGGATTTAGTCGAATACCAACCTCTTGATGAACAAATCGATGAACGCGTGATCGAAATTGCTCGTGTTGCCAAAGTAGTAAAAGGCGGTCGAAGATTTCAATTTCGTGTAACCGTCGTAATAGGTGATAATCACGGCAAAATTGGTTTAGGAATTGGTAAGGCAAATGCAGTTCCAGATGCCATGCGAAAAGCCAGTGAAAGGGCAAGAAAAAAGATGGTGGAAGTTCCACTTTCAGGAAGCACCATTACTCACCCGATCACAGCAAAAGTAGGTGGTTCAGTTGTACTATTAAAGCCAGCTTCTCCTGGTACCGGTGTTATTGCGGCAGGTGGTGTGCGTGCTGTTTGTGAAGCAGCCGGTATCCGCGATATCCTTACCAAATCAATGGGAAGCGCAAATGTATTGAATGTTGTGAAAGCAACATTTGAAGCACTCGAACAGCTCAAAAACCCAGCGATCGAAGCTAATCGTCGTGGAAAACCAGAAAAGGAGTTATTGCCTTTCTGGGAGCGGAGGAAGAATGGCTAAGAAGAAAGAAACAGTAAAAATGATACGTGTTACGCTGGTAAAGAGTGTGATTAGCTCACCAGAACGCCAAAAGGCGACGGTACGCGCTCTTGGGTTAAACAAACTAAACCAGACAGTTGAACATGTCGATTCTGCAGCAATTCGTGGTATGTTGGCAAAAGTTAGCCATCTAGTCCATGTGGAAGAGCAGGTGTAGTGATGAAATTGAATGATTTGATCCCCAACAAGGGTGCAAAAAAGCAGCGAAAACGCCTGGGACAGGGTATTTCGGCAGGTGGTGGTAAAACCGCAGGTCGTGGTACCAAAGGCGAAGGCGCCCGCAGTGGTCAGGGTGGGCACCTTTATCGTCAAGGTGGTAACCTGCCTTTCTATCGCAGGTTACCTTTCATCCGAGGTGAAGGTTTTACCCCTCCATTTCGGGTTGAGTATAACGAAGTCAATTTATCGCAGCTTGGTGGGTTTAAATCCAATGCAGAAGTCAATCCAACGACATTGGCAGATGCAAACTTGCTGCGTAAGGTTGCTAACCCTGTAGTAATTTTGGGACGTGGTGAAGTGAATGTACCTTTGAAAGTGCGTGTACATCGTATCACCAGTGGGGCACGTGCAAAAATCGAAGCCGCTGGCGGCTCGATTGAAATAATAAGCTAAGCAGATAAAAGGAGAATCGCGAATGAAGCGATCGCCCTGGCGTTATTTATGGAAGTCTGAAGATATTCGAAAGAAACTACTGATCACGTTGTTATTACTTGTGATCTACCGGTTGGCTGCGAATATCCCCGTACCAGGAATTAATCGTGATGTCTTAGGCGCACTAACTGCTGCAGGCGGAGCTTCTGGCAATTTGTTCAACTTGCTTGACCTGCTTTCGGGTGGAACTGTTTCTAATTTCTCCATCCTGGCGATGGGTGTGTACCCATACATTACAGCGCAAATCATTATCCAACTCCTGGTGCCTATCATCCCGGCATTAGAACGCAGGCTAAAAGACAACCCCCGAGAAGGGCAAAAATGGATGGAAAAATGGACCGTCATTTTGACCATCCCTATGGCGTTGCTTTCTGCAATCGGTCAAATCAATATTTTTAATTCCATGACCGGTGGTGCATCTATATTAAACAATTATGGTTTTAGCGGAGCAAATTTGCTTCCAACCATCGCTGTTTTACTCAGTATGATTGCAGGAACAATGTTTGGCATCTGGTTAGGCCAGCTAATTTCAGAATATGGTATTCCAAACCAGGGATTGTCACTAATCATTTTCTCGGGCATCGTCTCAAAAATACCAACTAACTTTGGCTCAATGCTAGCTGATAAAACAAACGGTTGGTGGTTAATGATCATAATCGTAGCCATCTTGCTGTTGACGATCTTTGCGATCGTTTATGTACAGCAAGGGCGCCGTCATGTTCCTGTACTCTTCCCTGGTAGAAGAGTGGGAAATCGAATGTCGATGCCGGTACGAAGTAATTTACCGCTCATGGTCAATATGGCAGGAATGATCCCATTGATCTTTGCACAATCCTTCTTGACCTTCCCTGCCATCATTGCAAGTTATTTCGTCAATTCTCAAACTGAATGGGTGAAGAACCTGGCGGTTGGGATATCCAACACTTTTGGCGGAAATAATTTGTGGTACTCTGTGATCTATTTTGTGCTGGTAGTACTCTTCACGTTCTTTTATACGGATGTAATGTTCCAGCAACAGAATTATGGTGAAAACCTAAAGCGTCAGGGAGCACAAATTCCTGGTGTGATCCGGGGAGCGCCTACACAGAAATATCTTACAAAAGTTCAAAGGAGAATTACCTTACCGGGTGCGATTTTCCTTGGTCTGGTGGCAGTTCTGCCTTACATTCTCGGAATTATCCTACCCGTAGGTAATTCAAAAGGTTTACTCCTCATTTCAGCAGCTGGTCTGTTGATCGTGGTAGGTGTTGTACGTGATACCTTTACCATTATCCAAACCGAGCTTAAATTGCATGGTTATGAAGAAGATTTAATTAAAGGATAATCATGCGAAGATTCATCGTCTTGCTTGGCCCTCCAGGGGCTGGAAAAGGTACACAAGCCAAAGGTCTGGCAGAAAAATTAGGTTTGGCTCATATCTCATCTGGAGACATATTTCGTGAGAATTTAAAGGCGCAAACCGACCTGGGAAAACTGGCTCAGACGTTCATGGATCGCGGCGAATTAGTACCAGATGATGTAACTATTGCGATGATCAGTGATCGGTTGCAGAAGCCTGATTGTGACAAGGGTGCTGTTCTAGATGGTTTTCCACGTACTCCTGCACAGGCAGATGCGCTGAAAGAAATGTTAAAAAAGCTGGATGGAGAAGTTATACGAGCTCCATTCATTAATGTGCCAGCTCAAGTATTGATCGAGCGATTAAGCGGACGCTGGTCCTGCAGAGCGCAGGGGCATGTGTTCCATGAGATCAATAATCCACCTAAGATCACAGGCGTGTGTGACTTTGATGGTTCAGAATTGTATCAACGAGAGGATGACAAAGCTGAAACAGTGAAGCATCGAATTGATGTATATCTGCAGCAGACTTCTCCACTTCTGGATTACTATCGGAACGCTGGCTTGCTGGTTGAAGTTGATGGCACACAAGCGATTGATAAAGTGACGATGGATTTACTCGCCGCAATATAGAAAGAAGTAATAATGTCCTGGGATCGTCAAATAAACCTTAAAAGCCAACATGAAATTGAAATCATGCGCGAAGCGGGAAGGATTAACGCTGAAGCATTGGCTGCAATTGCTGAAGCAATACAACCAGGTGTGACAACCGGCGAATTGAATGATCTGGCTGAAGCAGTATTAAGGAAATATGGTGCATACTCACCATTTAAGAATTATCCGGGTCCATATCCATATCCAAAAAGCGTTTGTATAAGTATTAATGAAGAACTGGTGCATGGAATACCTGGAAAAAGAAAACTAAAATCGGGTGATATTGTGTCTGTTGATTGTGGAGCAGTATATGAAGGTTATGTAGGTGACGCTGCATTTACAAAAGGTGTTGGTGAAATATCTGCGCAGGCACAAAAGCTCATCTCAGTAACAGAACAGGCTCTTTTCGCTGGAATTGAAAAAATGAAAGCAGGAAATTACCTTGGAGATGTAGGTTCTGCAGTTCAAAATGCAGCAGAATCACAAGGTTTTTATGTAACTCGCGAGTATACAGGTCATGGGGTAGGGCGAAGGATGCACGAAGGTCCTCAGGTACCCAATTACGGAGTACCCGGCAAGGGCATGCTGATAAAAATAGGAATGACGATAGCACTGGAACCCATGCTGTTGGTTGGCACATCCATGACGCGAGTAACACCAGATGAGTGGACAGTGGTATCAGAAGATAATTCATTAACCGCTCATTTTGAACATTCGGTTGCAATAACCGAAAACGGTCCATTGATCCTTACCGCGTTAGCGGATGGAAGTAATCCATGGGATATCGCTGGACAGAGATAAGAAGTAAAGGTATAATTTTGTCTTTGGCTGTCCAAAGAAGGTGGAGGAACGTTTCATGAAGGTTACTACATCAATCAAAAAACGCTGCGCAAAATGCAAGATTGTAAAGCGCAGAGGTATTTTATATGTGATTTGCGAAAATCCAAAACATAAACAACGACAGGGATAGTAGGCTATGGCGAGAATTGAAGGTGTTGATCTTCCGCGTAACAAACGGATTGAAGTTGCCCTAACGTATATTTACGGTATTGGCCCAACTCGCGCGAAACAAATAATTTCTTCTACTCAGATCAATCCCGATATCCGGGTGAAAGATCTGACAGAAGCAGATGCAACTGTTTTACGTGAATATATTGCCAAGAATTTTAAGGTTGAAGGCGACCTGCGCCGAGAAGTGCAGATGAGCATCAAGCGGTTAATTGAAATTGGCTGCTATCGTGGTATGCGACATCGCCGGAACCTGCCAGCACGTGGTCAACGTACTCGTACAAACTCGAGAACTCGCAAGGGTCCGAAGAAAACCGTTGCAGGCCGCGGCCGCCGTCGTGGAGCAGCAAAGAAATAATCGAATGCACCGCTTGGTCAGGTAGGACCTTCCTCCTGCGGCAAACCTGACCATGCGACTGGCTTTCGTGATCATGAACTTACAATGTGAGGGAAGATTCGAGGATATATGGCTCAAAATGTAAGATCTACCCGCCGTACAAGCTCGACGCGTAAAACAAAACGAGCTGTATCTACGGCACAAGTGCATGTTTTTGCATCATTCAATAATACAATTGTCACAATCACTGACACTCAAGGAAATGCTATTTGCTGGGGCAGCTCGGGTTCAGCAGGATTTAAGGGTTCAAGAAAGAGTACCCCCTTCGCTGCTCGTCTCGCTGCTGAACAAGCAATCAAAACAGCTCAAAACATGGGTGTGCAAGAAGTAGAACTGATTGTCAAAGGTCCTGGTCCAGGTCGTGAATCAGCGATCCGTGCTGTACAGGCTGCTGGCATTAAAGTTCGATCCATTGCAGATGTGACACCGGTACCACACAATGGCTGCCGGCCTCCTAAGAAACGCCGTGTATAAAAAAGGAAGGATAAGATATGGCAAGAGATATTGGTCCGGCGTGTAAACTTTGCCGGCGTGAAGGTGAAAAATTATTCTTAAAAGGCGAGCGTTGTTTTACTCCAAAGTGTGCCTTTGAAACACGCGCATACCCTCCAGGTGAGCACGGTCGTTCAGGGCAGGGACGAGGTGAACGTGCATCTGACTATTCACGTCAGTTGCGTGCTAAACAGAAAGCCCGCCGTATGTATGGGATTTTGGAACGACAATTCAGACGTTATTTTGGACTTGCACTTCGACGTCGCGGTATGACTGGTTTAAATCTGCTTCAAACCCTTGAACTTCGTCTGGATAATGTGATTTTCCGAATGGGTTTGGCTGAAAATCGTGCTCAGGCACGACAGATGGTAGCGCATGGACATTTCACTGTCAATGGCCGCCGTACAACGATCCCATCGATGTTGTTACGTCCAGGCGATAGAATTGCGCTACGTGAAGCTTCTCGCAGTAGAACTTTGTTTAAAGAACTGCCCGATTTTGCTGAAAAACGTCAATGTGCAATGTGGTTGGATCGAGATGTAAAAAATATTTCTGGTCGTGTATTACGACTTCCAGAACGTGCGGAGATTGATGGTAACCTGTCGGAGCAACTGATCGTTGAGTACTACTCACGGTAGTATTTGAACCAGCCGGTATGCGGTAGTAAAGGGTATATCGGGAAAGGGTAATTATGGCTACAAATAATGATATGGTACAACCAAAAATCGAGCGTGAAGCAGAAGCCCGCAATTACGGTAAGTTTGTAATCAGTCCACTTGAGCGTGGATATGGGGTAACACTCGGAAATGCTTTACGCCGTGTGCTGCTTTCTTCTTTGGAAGGTGCAGCTATTTCATCCATCCAAATCCCAGATGTCCAACATGAATTTAGTGTGATTCCTGGTGTTCGCGAAGATGTGATCCAGGTTTTATTACAAATCAAACAGGTACGATTGATCCTTCATGATGTTGACAATGCCACCATCCATCTGGATGTGCGTGGAGCAGGAGAAGTAACTGCAGCAGATATTGTTGTACCTCCTGAAGTAGAGATCGTTAATCCTGAACTTTATCTCTTTTCAGTGGATGATAAAAACGCCCATCTGGAGATCGATATGACTGTAGAGCGCGGGCGTGGATATCTACCTGCTGGTGAGAGAATAAATAAAGTAATCGGTGTTTTACCTGTTGATGCAATCTACAGTCCTGTAAAAAGAGTCAATTGGACAGTAGGGAGCGCCCGTGTTGGACAAAGTACCAATTTTGATAAACTTGTTCTTGAAATATGGACAGATGGCACCATTGGACCAGAAAAAGCATTGGTCAAAGCATCAAAGATATTAATTGATCATCTGATTCACATTTCTGGAATCACTGAAGAATCTCTACTGATCGCCCCGGAAAAAGAAGCCAGTTCTTCAAGATTGACAAGTGAAGCAGCAGAAACACCCATCGAGAATCTTGACCTTTCTGTAAGGGTATTCAACTCGCTCAAGCGTACAGGTATTACAAACGTCGGTGATGTACTTGAGCTGTTAGAAAAGGGCGATGAAGCAGTGATGTCGATCCGTAATTTTGGAGAGAAGAGTCTGGATGAACTACGGATCAAAATGCAGGAAAAAGGCTTCCTGCAAGAAGAAAAAGAGACGGAGTAGGAAAAATGCGTCATCAGGTTGCAGGATATAAATTAGGAAGATCAAAAGACCAACGGTTGGCTTTACGCAGGAACCTGATCCGCCAGCTGTTTACCAATGAACGAATTGAAACAACCCATGCAAAGGCATTGGCAATTCGCGGTGAGGCAGAAAAATTGATCACACTTGCACGAAATAGTGGCAAAGCCAGTGATACCGAAAAAGTAAATGCCCGCCGGCTAGCAGCTGCACGGTTGGGGAATGACCCGGCTGTGGTTAAAAAATTATTCGATGAGATTGCACCTCGTTTTGAAAATCGTAATGGTGGTTATTTACGTATTTTCAAACTTGGCCCACGCCTTGGCGATGCTGCAGATATGGTACTCATCGAACTGGTTGAAGAGTAATAATCCATCCCGGGAAATCCGGTTGGAATGGCACGTTACCAATTATTTATAACTTACGACGGCACAGACTTTCAAGGCTCACAGCGCCAGGGAAAGAAACGTACTGTGCAACTCGTACTGGAAGATGCTCTGCGAATAATCGGCTGGAACGAAAGAAGTATCCAACTGGCAGGGCGAACAGACAGTGGAGTGCACGCTTCCTGTCAGGTTGCTGGATGTAATCTCGAATGGAAACATTCGACAACCGCATTAGAAAAAGCGCTGAATGCAAGATTGCCTCGTGATCTGGCAGTAATAAAAGTAAACGAGGTAGAGGAAAAGTTTCATGCCCGCTATGGTGCAACATCGAGGACGTACCGATATCGATTTCTTACCAGCCCCATCCCAAACCCACTGGTAGAACGATACACCTGGCGAGTATGGCCAAAACCTCAAATCGAGCCTTTGCAACAAGCCGCAGCAATGTTTTTAGGTGTACATGATTTTCAAGCTTTTGGTATGCCACCTAAAAAAGGCGGTAGCACGATCAGGCAGGTTTTTACTTCACAATGGAGTGAAACTACTGATGGAATGGACTATATTATCTGTGCAAATGGATTTTTGTACCATATGGTTCGACGATTGGTACAGGTTCAATTACTCGTAGCGATTGAAAAGTTAACCTTATCAGATATAGAAGGTGCTCTTCAGAATGGGAAAGCAATCCGCACGGGGATGGCACCAGCACGAGGGTTGATACTGGAAAAAGTGAGTTATGATGAAATCAGTTATCCAAAAATTAATGGAGAGCTGATCACTGATGTGGAATAACTTTGATAGTAAGTGGAGTTGAAGCGTGGAAAAGACCTACGTGATTAAAGGGAAACAAGAACCAAATTGGGTAGTTGTGGATGCAACTGATCAAACTCTTGGTCGCGTCACTGCCCTGATTGCCTCATATTTGCTTGGCAAACATAAGCCAACTTTCACCCCTGGTGTAGATATGGGTGATGCAGTAGTGGTGATCAATGTAAGTAAATTGAGAATAACCCCCAAACGGTTGGATACCAAGATGTATCATCGAGTATCTGGCTATCCCGGTGGGTTGACCAGTATCCGGTTGCGAGATCAACTCGAGCAACATCCAGATAGAGTCATTCAGCATGCGGTGTGGGGCATGTTGCCTCATAATAAGCTTGGGAGAAAGATCCTCAAGCGGTTGAAAGTTTATGCGGGGAATGAGCATCCTCATGCTGCTCAAAATCCCACACCAATTGTATAGAGGAGCTGAGCAATTATGGCAGGACAATATATAGAAGGTATCGGACGACGCAAAGAAAGTTCAGCCCGTGTGCGTATTTCCAATGGCACCGGTGTTTTCACGGTAAATGACAAACCGGCTGATCAATATTTCACTCGTATTGGCGATATTGAATCCATTGTGGCACCAATGCATGCAGCAGGCATGGAGCCAAGTACATTCGATATTACTGTGAAAGTAATTGGCGGTGGTGTTACCGGACAAACTGATGCCGTTCAATTAGGAATGGCACGCGCACTGGTGAAGATGAATTCTGAACTTGTTCATCCTTTACGCCAGGGTGGCTTCCTTACCCGCGACCCTCGTGTCAAGGAACGGAAGAAACCTGGTCTTAAACGTGCTCGTAAGGCACCTACCTATACAAAACGTTAGTATTTGTATTTGAAAATATATTAATACTTAAGCTCCTGTTTGCCTTTTGCGATTCTGGCAAATGGGAGCTTTGTATTGTAGAATCGCAAGGGCAATTAAGGTAAGCATTTATCAGGAGAGCCTGTATGGGTATGATAACTATAGTCGGATTGGGTCCAGGTGGGGCAGAATTGATCACACGGTCTGCTTGGAATTGGCTTATTGTTCAACCAGAAGTGTATGTACGTACTCGCCAGCATCCCGCAGTAGGTGAAATTCCCTCATCGGTAAAAGTAATTTCTTTTGACGATTATTATCAAAATGGGGATACTTTTGAGCAAGTTTATCAACAGATTGTGGCAAAAGTAATCGAACTTGGCGAAAGACCTGAAGGTGTAACCTATGCAGTTCCTGGTCATCCTATGGTAGCAGAAGCCACTTCTCCTGAAATTATCAGGATTGCAAAAGAAAAAGGAATTTCTTGCAAAGTTTTTGAAGCAGTAAGCTTTTTAGAACCCTGCTTTACCGCTTTAGAAATCGATCCTTTTCCAAATCTGGTAATTTACGATGCGATCGAGTTAGGGCAAAGTAATGCGCCAAAGTTTCCTGCATCTGTTCCTGTTTTGATCGGGCAAATTTATTCACGGCAGGTTGCAGCTGAAGTAAAAATGACTCTGCTGAACATTTATCCTGATTTACATCCAGTAAAGATGGTTCATAATGCTGGTACTCCACAGCAGATAGTTGAAGAAATAGCACTTTATGAAATTGATAGGAGCAGGCAAATTGGTTTATTGAGCGCGTTATACCTCCCTCCTTTGGGAAAGGGAACTTCCATGGAGGATTTTCAAGAACTGGTAGCGCATTTGCGAGCACCTGATGGCTGCCCGTGGGATAAGGAACAAACACATTTATCCCTCCGCTCAAACCTGCTTGAGGAAGCATATGAAACTATCACAGCATTAGATCATGAAGACCCAGAAGCTTTACAGGAAGAATTAGGAGATTTGCTTCTCCAAATTGTGCTACATGCACAAATAGCTTCTGAAAATGGTGATTTTACTCTGGCAGATGTACTGCATGGAATTTACACTAAAATTGTTCGTCGCCACCCGCATGTATTTGGTGATGTACAGGTTAATGGAGTAGATAATATTCTACAGAATTGGGAAAAGATCAAAGAAGCGGAACGCACTGGCAAAGGAGAAGAAACAGAAAAAGGTTTATTGGATGGAATTCCAATTGCATTACCTGCATTAAGCCAGGCGCAGGCAATTCAAGAACGTGCTGGCAGGGTAGGATTCGATTGGCAGGAGATCCAGCCAGTTTTGAAAAAGGTCTACGAAGAGCTTAAAGAATTGGAAAATGCTCAAACAAATGAAGAACAAACTGAAGAGTTGGGTGATATTCTTTTTGCTATAGTAAATTTGGTGCGATGGTATGATGTCGATGCAGAATCTGCACTTCGTGCATCTAACTCAAAATTCCGTAAACGTTTTAAGTATATTGAACAGAAAGCTCGCGAGAGCGGTAGATTAGTGACTGAAATGCCATTTGAGGAAATGGATGCATTGTGGGAAGAATCAAAGCACATCCCTGAAGAATAATGGTAATGATGTGGAAAGTGAAAAGGAATTTTAGCCTGTTTCTAATATTGCATCAATTTCAACCTTATGTTTAAAGGTCTCGATGAAAAGACAGGCTTTATCTGCTAGCTGTTCCAGTTCTTCGACCAGCTCTGTATTAGTGGAACAATGAAGTATCAGTTTCTTTTTTGTTATTTCGATCATTAATTGAGTAATACGCTGTTGATGAGATGCATCCAGCCCATCAGCTAATCTAAGCATGCCAGCTAGCATTAATACTTTTTCTTTATCAGCAGGTTCAATCGCTGCAAAATGATCATGTTTTCTCATTGGGAGAGCTCCACGATGATAGCGCGCTATTGTGCCAACAAGCAACCGTTCCTTTGCTGATAACCTCAAAAGAGGAGCTGAAAGTATGATCCTTAGTGTTGCTTTATGATGATTTTTCCAACCATCTACCCAGCCAATATCATGCAGGAGGCTGCTGCATAGCAACACGAACCTTTCAGGATTACCCAAATGATGTAGATCTAGCGTTGAGTCAAAAATCTTTAGCGCAAATTTCGTTACCTGTTGGGTGTGTTGTTCATCTACCTGGCAGGTTTGCACCAAATGCAAAACCGATTGAAGAGAGGTAATTTGATGAGTGGTCAGGTTTTCACCATAATCCATCTATCCCTCCGGTTCAGGTGAAAGGGGAGATGGTCGAGGAGCTACTAAAGGCTCTGTGAGAGAAAGGCGAAGCCGATCCCAGACTCCTTCTTTTCGCCATTTAGCCCATTGATCCAGAAAATCTGTATAAAGCTGTTGACGGGTTTCTGCTCTATTTTGCATAAAAGCATTTAATCCAGGTCGAAGGAAATTAAAGGGTGCTTCAGATGCATAATATTTAGCAGTACGTTTCTGCTCTCGCTCGATAAAACCGGGTAAAAAATCTGCCCAGATATCACAATCGTGAATCAGCCCTAAATATTCCTGTGTTAATCGGGCTGCAGCAATGGGCTTTTTTAGTTGATCAGGGTACATTTCTGCAAAGGTTTCTAAAGAGTAACGTAACCATTTGGCTTGAATGCGCATAGCATGTAATTCTTTAATATTTGCCGGATCGTACATGCTTATCTCATATGCCAGAAAGCTTTCAAGTCTTTGAAAAATCACACTTACTGCCCGAAAGTAAAGCGCAGTTGAATATTCTGCTTTTGGTATTGCTGTTTCCTCGTTTTCTCCATCTGGTACGGGTAAAGTAAAATAAGCTTGCATTTCAACCAAGTCGCCACTTTTTTCAGCATCATCCATGGCAATTAAAACGCGTTTTTGTATTTTTTTTCGAGATTGTTCAAGACGTGTATAAATTCGCCTCGAACCAGCCAGGAATTTTCGTTCGGTTTGCCTTGCAATAAAACCTGCTACCACATCCATCTGAACATCCAGATCGCGAGCTGCTCCTAAGGATTTTGTAACTTTCTTAACGGTATCAAGCCATCGCACAGATTTTTTCGTTGGCAAAAGGTCATTGAATAAATCTAATGCATTTCGTAGACGACGAGTCGCCACACGCATACGATGAATGCTCTCAATATCTTCGGCTTTGCGTACTCCATCCATTTCTCCGAGCATTGAACTAATATGCTTGTGAAGGACGTGATAGGCGAAAATCTGTGTTGAGGAATCAACAGGCTTAAGCATTATTCGATTTGATCCTATAGGATGGGTTATTCCTTTTGCAAAATTGTCGAAATATGAGCACGGAGGTCAGTATCAACTGCAGTAGCGCTCCGATTGGCATCCACGGTAATAAAGTTGTATTCTTGTGACATGATATCGAATTGTTCGATGAGTTTACTTTGGTATACGACGAAACTATCATATAGATTGTCTGCGCATCGAATATCCATCCCTGCTTCCCAATAATTAATTCCTCTTCCGTGAACAATACGTGCGATAAGCGTATCTACATTTGCTCGCAAGTATAGAATCAGGTCTGGAACCAAAGCAAAACCGTAGATTTTCCTGGCCCAAACAGGATTGGCACCTCGTACAATGTCACGTGCGATCACAGAGAAGAAATAACGATCAGAAAGCACTATAAAACCAGCTTTCAAAGCCGGGATGATCTGGTTCTCCAACCGGTCAGCAAAATCTGTTGCATAGAAAAGACACATGGTTAAGGGGCTGAGGGTATGACCCTGTTTTGCAGCATCCAGACCAGGCCCAGTAAGAGGAGACCGTCGTAGTCCGGTATCAGAAACTCCATATCCCTGGGTTTCCAACCAGGTACGCAAAAGTTGAATCTGTGTTGAACGACCGACTCCATCGGAACCTTCTAATACGATCAATTTGCCAGGAAATTCTTCAATCGGAAGGTATGGGAAACCAGCGCCATAATAACATGCTTTTGTCATTGATCACCTCCTGCAGGAGCAGCAGATTTTCGAGTGTGGGTTCGATTTTTTGCAGTTGGCGATGGCAGCCCTTCCCAACCCCTGAGAATATTTCTTACTACCTGCCGTACCATCTTTTGAGTCTGCTCAACAGGTTGCGTTCCATCGATTACTGTGAAGTTAAATTCATCTATCATGGAATCATATTGTGTGATAATGCTTTGTTGAAAAAGCCTAAAACTGGTGACTTTGTTATCAGAAAGACCCAAATCCATGCCTGCTTCATAATATTTCAATTTGGCACGCCCCGAAAGGATACGGTCTACGGCGGTGTCAAGCGGAACGCGGAAATAGAAAACGAGATCTGGTTGCGTCGCAAAAGAATATAAATTGCGCACCCATTCGGGGTCTACTCCGCGGGCAACATCTCGGGCAAAAGCAGTAAAGGCATACCTATCTGCTAAAACGATAGCTCCTGCTTTCAACAAGGGGAGAATAAAATTCTCCCAACGGTCAGCAAAGTCTGTTGCAGCCAACAAGCTAAAAGTTGTTGGTGTAAATGTTTTTTCTGTTTTGGCTAGTTTGGAAGTACTTTTTACGAGGGGAGAGGAATTCCACTGCGAAAAATAGACGCTTTTTCCTTGTTTTTGCAGCCATTTATTCAGTAAATCAATTTGGGTGGATTTGCCGCTTCCATCGATCCCTTCAACAACGATCAACTTTCCCTTGTAGTTTCCCGGTTTTAACACTGCTACCTCTTGTATATACAGGATAGAAATATTAAATATTATAGCATTTCGAAGAAAGCAAAACCAGCGGCAGATGTGCTACCGCTGGTACGATAATTTAAATGAAAATTTAGAGTTTATATTGCCTGTTCGTCTTCATCATCTGTTGAATCCATTTCTAATAACTCACCAGTGGAAATGAAGATAGTTCGTTCACAGATGTTTGTCACCCGGTCAGCCAGCCGTTCAAGATTATGGGCAACCCACAAGAGAAGATTGGCATGATCAATGATCGAAGGGTTTTTAACCATCATGGTAACTACTTCGTGGTAGATCTTCGTATATAGCTCATCTACCTGATCGTCTTCTAAAGGGATCTGTTGAGCCTGATGGGAATCTTCGTTAACAAATGCTCCAAGAGCTTTATGTAACATTTCAACCGCCAATTCAGCCATCTTGGTGATATCGCGGATAGGAATGGGAATATCAACTTCTTCTAGTTTTATGGTTACCTTGCCGATCCCTTTCGCATAATCTCCCATGCGCTCTAATTCTGTAATGACTTCAAGAATGGCAGCTAAAAGACGAAGATCACGGGCGATAGGTTGTTGCGTTGCTATTAAAATAAGAACTGCGTTCTCTATAGCAAATCGTTTTTCATTAATAATAAGATCATATTCAAAGATATCTTGAGCGCCTTTAATATCACGGTTCTTTAGTGTATCTACAGATTTCAATGTAGATTGCTCAACCATACTTCCCAGAATCAATACTTCATCTTTTATGGAATTAATTTGTCGATCAAGGGTATCGCGGGGCATCTTTCCCTCTTTCTAAAGAGTTATCCAAATCTTCCTGTAATATAATCTTCGGTTTGTTTATGAAGCGGTCTGGTAAAAATTTGAGATGTCAATCCATATTCTACCATTATCCCAGCTCTGTCTACATCCATCGTAAAGAATGCTGTCATATCTGAAGCGCGTGCAGCTTGTTGCATGTTGTGTGTCACAATAATGATCGAATAATTCTTCGATAATTCGCGCATCAGCTCTTCGATCTTCAGGGTTGCGATCGGATCGAGAGCTGAACATGGCTCGTCCATGAGAATGATTTCCGGTTTTACTGCGAGTGCCCTGGCGATGCATAGGCGTTGTTGCTGTCCACCCGATAATGAAAGGGCATTTTTGCCTAAATCGTTTTTTACTTCATCCCAAAGAGCAGCATCTTGCAACGTTTGCTCAACCAGGTCGTCCATGTTGCCTTTATAACCATTCATTTTTGCTCCCCACGCAATATTCTCATAAATCGTCTTGGGGAAGGGGTTGGGTTTCTGGAAAACCATTCCGATCATCCGTCTCACCTGTACAGGGTCTACGTCGACGTCATAAATATTCTTTCCATGAAACATAATACTGCCCTGTACCGATGCATCTGGAATAAAATCATTCATTCGATTGAATGCACGCAGCACTGTGCTTTTACCACAACCTGATGGTCCAATGATGGCAGTAATCTTTTTCTCTTCGATTGCTAAATCAACATCTTTAACTGCGCGAAATGTTTTATAAAAAATGCTCAAGTTTTTAACATCAATGATCGTTTTGTTTTTTGGATCAGTCATACTTTAAATTACCTTATTCTTTGCAAATCGATTTCTTAATAAAATCGCGAAAGTATTTAGCGTCAAGAGAGCAAATAGCAGTACAAGAATGGCAGCAGCAGATACATTTCTAAACTCTGCTTGTGGACGTGTAGTCCAATTGTATATCTGAATGGGTAAAACCGTAAAGTTTGAAAATATTCCGTTAGGGTCTTTATTTATAAATGAAGAAGCTCCAACTAATATTAATGGTGCAGTTTCTCCGATTGCTCGTGATATTGCTAAAATGGATCCGGTTAAGATACCTGGCATAGCGGAAGGTAAAACATGATGCCAGATAGTCTGAAGGTGGGTAGCCCCAAGTCCATAACTGGCTTGACGCAAGCTGGCAGGCACTGCACGGATCGCTTCATGAGCATTGATAATAAGTAGCGGCATGATTAATAAGCTCATGGTGAGTGCGGCTGAGATGATGGTACGGCCATTTGTCTGATTGACGCCAAAGATTATTCCACTGGTGATGTTGTTCATTGAGCGAACAAAAACTGCCAAACCCAGCATACCATAAACTATGGAAGGAACACCGGCCAGGTTATCAATGTTCGTCTTGATGATACGAGTAAACCAGTTGTTCGATGAATACTCCTCCAAGTAAATTGCTGCACCAATGCCAATAGGGAATGCGATGATGATGGTGATGAAGATAATCCACAACGATCCCAAAAGTGCAGTGCGAATGCCTGTCGCATCTGGATTGGTGGATAACGAATTGCGAATAAAGTTCCAATTCAACCAGGAACGAAATTGAATTTTTGCATCAGGGAATTCCTCCCATTGAGTTTTAATAATCTGTTCTTTCTGGAAAAGCGAAGGAATTAGAAAATAACTTTTTACTGTCGTAGGTTTAATAATTTCATTCGTAATCAATTGAACTAAATCATTTGATGTCATATCTGCAATAGGTGTGTCTCTATTAATCGTCTTGTAGCGGTTTTTTGATACATTTTCTTTTAATATGCGCGTAAGGTCTTCTTTCTGAAGATCATTTAATGGAACAGAAGATAATGTGCTTGGATCAACTTTGTTTTCTACAATCACATAGCCAAATGCCTGGTTGATAATCGAAAATAGCAGGATAGATAGACTGATAATCCCAATGGTTGTCGAAAGGAAAAAAGAGTTAAGCCAGATCTTGCTTATACGGTGACGCCCTGGTAGATTCCCATGATTTTCAAATGGGTCATGTGCCATAGAGTGGTTCATTCATATACCTCGCGATATTTCGATGAGATTTTTCGACTGAGAAGATTCAAAGTAAGTGTGATCAAGAATAAGAAGAGCCCAATCGCAAAGATACTGTTGTACTCTGGAGAATCGTAGGCGACATCCCCACCGCTGATTCGGGCAATGTATCCGGTCATTGTTTCAGCAGCATGCAGAGGATTAAGTGTCAAATCTGCACTGGATCCGGCAGCTATGGCGACTATCATGGTTTCTCCAATAGCACGGGAGATGCTAATGATAAAAGCTGCAATAATACCTGATAGAGCTGCTGGTAGTACTACTTTTACAGCGGTTTCAAACCGTGTAGCTCCTAATCCAAAAGCTGCTTCACGAAGGGAGCGAGGGACAGCATGCAAAGCATCCTCACTCATGGAACACACCAGGGGTAGGATCATGATACCCATTACCAAACCCGCAGAAAGCATGTTGTAAACCTGAACGTTTTCACTACCCAATGTCCAGCGGAGAAATGGCGTCATAACTGTCAGGGTAAAATAACCATACACTACCGTAGGCACTCCTGCCAAAACCTCAAGGGTAGGTTTCAGTATTTTTCTTGCACGAGGGGATGCATATTCACTGAGATAAATTGCAGCTCCCAAGCCCAAGGGTAACGCAATTATCATTGCAATACAGGTTGTGATCAATGTAGAGCTTAGCAGGGGTAAGATACCAAACTCACCAATTGCGGGCTGCCAGGTTGAACCGGTTAAGAATTTGAAAATTGTTACTTCTGGCATTTTAAAGAAGAGCAATGCTTCTTTTCCCAATTCAAAAACGATCCCAATCGTTGTAAATACCGAAATCACTCCACAAAAAAACAGAAGCGAATGTACGATCGTTTCAGCAGGGCGGGATTTCTTTTTCAGCGATGTTTCAATGGATTTACTCTGAACAATATTCATCTTCTTGATCAGTGTTATCATTTTTTGATCTCAATTTCTCATGATGCAATCCCGCTTTCTACAGTTTGAAAGCGGGATCGCATCCAGTATCTGCTCATTTCATTGCATCTAACCAGACAAGCTTAGCTTGAACCAATGCTTCGCTACTCGCTGGGAAATAACCCACATCAGCGATCAGGTCATTGACATTTGTCAGGTAGAAATTGATAAATGCGGCAACTTGTGGTTTATCTTTCATGATGCCTGCATCTGAATAGATGAATAATGGGCGGGAAAGAAGGTATTCGCCGTTTTCAGCGGTTTCAAAAGATGGAGCAGTGCCATTGATTGAAAGGGCAGTTAATTTGTTGGCCTGTTCCTGGTAGTAGGCAAACCCAAAGTAGCCAATCGCGTATGGGCTGCCTTCTACACCTTTTACCAGCACATTATCATCTTCACTGGTTTGCAGGTTTGATGCATTTAAAACTAGGGCTTTTGCTTCTTCGAGCTTCTCGATTCCCTGGGGTTTCTGTACTACAACTTCGGTAAAGAAATCGAAAGTACCGCTATCTGTACCTGGGGTAAAGCGGAGAATTGGTTCATTTGGCCAAGCAGTACGTACGTCAGACCATTTTTCTGCGGTAGTAAACAACATGGCCAATTCGTCCATGGTCACATTCGTTGCGAAGGTATTGTCTTTGCTGACAACTACTGCAATGGCATCAGTACCGACCCGAAATTCAATAGGAGTACGTGCGGGAGTCAAAGCAGCACAGGCTTCAATTTCCGATTCTTTGATTGCGCGGCTGGCATTTGAAATATCCGTTTCGCCGGTCTTACAGAATCGCTCAAAACCAGCACCTGAACCAATGATGTCATTTTTAATCTGACCCGTAAAGCCCTCATTGACGAATTGCTCAATGACCGCTTCAGTCAAAGGTCCTACTGTGGAAGAACCAGCTGTATAAATATCACCAGATAAAGTAGAGGGATCTACTTCAGGTAGCACAATTCCTTCAGGAACATCTTCTGTAGTGGTGGTCTCTTCAATGTTTTGTTCTACAGTCGGAGAGTTTGCAATTTTCGTTGCAACAGGTGCGGGTGAAGGCGTAGCAGAGCCACAGGACGACAAGATTACTGAGCTGATCAATATAAACAATATCAGTAGGTAGGGTTTCTTTAACATTTTTTCTCCTCATAGCAATTTTTATTTTCTGAAACTATGATAGCAAGGGATGTTTAAGAAACCGGGAACGATTTGTTAACAGTTGGTTAACGTTTATTGTATTAATTGGATTGGTGTTTTTATTGAAGAAGTTTGAAAAAAGCGATCGTTATTCTATTCCAGTGTTTTCGGTAGGGAGAAGAAGAATTTACTCCCCACACCGGGTTCGCTTTCTGCCCAGATCTTGCCGCCATGAGCTTCGACAATATGTCGAGATATTGATAAGCCTAATCCTGCACCTGCACCAGAGCGAGATGGATCAGCTTTATAAAATCGTTCAAAAATACGAGGCAGTACATCGGGGTCTATACCAGCTCCGGTATCTTCAATCTGGAAGACTACTTTGTCTTCTTGCTCATTTACACTGATAGTTATTGAACCACCAGGTCTGGTGAACTTGATGGCGTTATGAATAAGATTTGTCATTACCTGTTTAACCCGCTCTAGATCAGCATTGATCGCAGAAACTTCATCAGGGTAATGAATAATGAGGGTCAAGCCATTCCGTTCTGCCTGCAACCTCATCATTTCATCCACAGATTTCAAGATTACTGCTGGAGAAATTCTTTTTCGATCTAATGGAACCCGCCCAGATTCTAGCCTGGATAACTCGATCAATTCATTCAATAACTGTGTCAGGTTATCCAATTCTTGATCCATCAGCAGGAGAAATTTCTCGGTTGATTCGGGATTATTTATCAAGGACTCGCGAATAGTCTCTGTTAATGCTTTCAGTGAGGTGAGAGGTGTCCTTAATTCATGAGAAACATTACTGACGAAGTCTTTTCGAACAGTTTCCAACTGATGAATGCGGGTAAGGTCTTGAAAGATCAACATTACACTATCGGGGTCAAGCCAAACGATTGGGGAGGCAATTCCTTGTATGAATAGCCTATCTGGCGATGTTTCTACAGTGGCTGTCTGTTGTTTTCTGGTGGCAACGCAGGCTTTCCAGAGTTCAACCAGTTGGTATTGGCGCAGTACTTCAACAACGGATTTGCCAATTGCATCTTCGCGACTGATGTGAAACATCTTTACACCAGTATTGTTTATCCGTTCAACAATTCCTTTGCTATTTACAATTATTATTCCATCTGTCATATTTCGAAGAACGGTAAGCAGGCGATTCGATTCTGCATTCAGTTCGGTAATGCGTGTTCTTACCTGACGAGCCATCCTGTGGAATGCTTTTTCAAGTTGTCCAATTTCATCTTTCCGTTTGCTCTCTGGGAATTCAGTTTCTGGATTGCTTTCAAATGATTTCACCTGAACCGTAAGTTTTTTTAACGGTCGAGTAAGGGATAGGCTGAATAAACCAGAAAGGGCGATGACTACTAAGGCAATCAGGAACAGAAGAAGGTTGACCTGGTTTCTTTGTTTTTGTAATGTATTTTCAATGGCAGTAAGTGGATAAGATGTACGAACAATGCCTATGGTTTTTTCATTTTCTACTATGGGAACTGCTGCATACATTAGTTGCTGTTTTGCTGTTCTGCTGTAACGGATCTGTGTAGATGGTTTCCCTTGCAGCGCTACCTGAATTTCAGGTCTATCAAGATGGTTTTCCATTGTCTCGGCATCTATAAATGAATCGCTGAGCACACTTCCATTGATCCTGATAATTGATATGCGATATCCAGTTACTTGTGCCAGATCATGGATATAGGTATTGATAGTGGGTCGTTGTTCCTCAGAAAGAATATCTGCACCAAGTTGATCAGCAATAGCGTTTGCTGCCTGAATAAGTTGGGCTTCTTGTTGATTTTGTTCTTCCTGGTTGATCTTATTAACAAAAATGGTTCCCATGATCACCAGGGCGAGCAAGATCAAAAGGGTCATAAAGAATACAAATCGAAAACTAAGTGATTGTTTCATATCAACTCTCAAAGCGATAGCCAATAGATCGAATGGTCATGAAATGACGCGGATGAGAAGGATCTTTTTCGAGCTTTTCGCGCAACCATCGTATATGGACGTCAACCGTACGGCTACCTCCAGTATATTCCCAGCCCCAAACCTTTTCCAGCAAAGTATCACGCGGAATCACGCGACCAGCATGTTCAGCAAGGTAAAGCAGTAACTCATATTCCTTGGGTTTTAATGCCACAGGGTGGTCATCCAGGTACACTTCTCTCTTATCTAGATCAATTGCAATATCACCGTGTAATGATTTTTCAGTGGAAGGAATTTTTGAAGTAGCTATTTCGTCTTTTATTAATCTGACTCTTCTAAGTAATGCTTTTACTCTGGCAAATAATTCACGCATGCTGAATGGTTTGGTAAGGTAATCGTCAGCACCTACTTCCAGACCTACTACACGATCAATCTCATCATCTCTGGCAGTTAACATTAATATAGGACTATTCATCTCCTTCCGCAAAATGCGACAGACTTCAAACCCATCCAACTTTGGCAACATGATATCTAAAATGATGAGATCAGGTTTATAAGAGCGAGCCTGAGCGAGAGCAGCCTCACCATCCATTGCAGTGATGACTTCATATCCCTGGTTCTTTAATTGAAAGGATATTGTTTCAACCAGAGTAGATTCATCATCAACAAAGAGTATTCGATCGCTCATGCGTGCACACCATTTGCTCGATCATAGTGCGAAAATTTTCTGTTAACTTTTTTCGGTTAAAGTTTAATGTAACATACTTTTTGCCATTTAAACCCATTTGCAATGCCATATCAGGATGTGTAAATAGATAATCAATGGCATCAACGAGTTGGGTTGGATTTCCAGGCTCCGCAAAAATGCCTGCGTTTGCGTTATCAACTACCTCCCGGATAACCCCATCGATAGCCAGAAGCACTGGTTTACCGGCAGCCATATAATCGAACACCTTATTGGGATAGGTGGTCTTGTATAGTGCGATGGGTAAGAGAATTGCAATACCGGCATCAGAAGCTTCCAATACCTGATTCATCTCCAGCTTGGAAACGGAAGGGAAGAAATCCAGATTTGATAATTGCATTTTTTCTGCCTGGGCGATCAAATTTGCTTTTTCTTTTCCATCACCAACTAACCAGAATCGAATGGCGGGTTCTTTTTCAAGGAGCTTCGCTGCTTGCAGAACGGTTGGCAGATCATTTGATAAACCATGCGCGCCAGCATATAAAACAATGAAATGATCCTTTTTCTTATCCATCCATGGATTATGGATTGTGTGGTCTGTAATAGTGAACATCTCAGGATCAACACCATTGGGGATCAAGACTACATCTCTGGCACCATGAGCCTTCACATGATCGATATACCCGGGTGAATTAACCACAACTTTTGTTGCTCTCTGATATAAGAATCTTTCTAACCAGAGGGACATTTTGATGAGAAGTTTACTATGGAGAACACCCACTGCCACCGCAAATGCCGGCCATAGATCCCGTACTTCAAACAGGAAGGGAACCCCTTTCAGGAAAGAAAGCAGCCAGGCAGTAAATCCTTGAAAAATGGGTGGGGATGTTCCCCAAACAAGATCTACTTTTCGTACCTGCAGACCAGTGATGAATGAAGAGATCATGAAACTGAAAAAGCTGATCATTCGATGGAAGAAACTGCGATGAAGACCAGAATAAGTGAACACTCGAAGGATGGTCACTCCTGGTATGGGATTCGATTTTTTAGGATCAGTTTTTTCTTTGGTGGAGGATTTTCCGGTGATGTAGCTGATTGGGCTAGCGATGATCGTCACCTGATGCCCTTCATGGGCAAGGATACGAGCCATCTCGTAATGACGGGTTCCGCCAGCTTCGTCCAGGGCAGCAAAAGCTTGATGGATCAATAAAATATGCATGGATAAATTTTACCCGATTGATCGTGAGATTGTTATGTAGATTGGAAGGTAAACCTTGTTTTCAATGAAATGGGAATTGAGGTAGTGATAGAAATCCTGAATGATAAAGCTGCTTCCAAATGGTTGTAAGTGGGAGAATACCAACCAAACGATTCAACATCTTCTTTTTGCCCAAAAAGAACCTTCCCTGCGCGGATCAGTTGGTATTGAAGCTGGTTATTTACATTTTGTGGTGAAGTTGTTATCTGAAGGTTGACTTTCAAACCTTTTGCTGGATGCTCCAAAAAAAGAATGTTATCTTGCCATATCCACTCCCAATCTGGTAGCGCCCAGTGTAAACGTAACAAATGATTGTCGTTTTCTTTATTGGTTGATTTTATCCAATCGGTGATCTCAATCAATTCGGAAGGATAAGTGTGGATGGAACGGGTTACCTCAATATTCATTTTCCTGTACCCGTTATGACTGGCGACAAATTCATCATTTTGTGTTTGATAGGATAAAACCTTATACCAATCCAGCCAGAGAAATCTACCCACCCAAAGCATGGGTTCTTTATCATCGACTACCACAGCATTATGTGCAGCGGCTCTAGCCAGCCGGTTATCCCAAGGTGGTGGTGCGGTATATCGGTATGTGCCAGGATCTCGTAGGATGTTTTCTCCTCGAAACCAAATTTCTGCATGCAAGAGATCAGCATGTGCTGGACGACCAAAGAAACGTGCCAAATGTAAGCCTGCCCATAAAAAAGGCGTGCCACACGAAAAAGGTTTTTCTACATTAACAGCTTTAACTTGATTCTCCTTTTTTTCATCAGGGAGGAACCAATCAACCATTTCATCCCAGGGGCCGGGTGGAAAAACTGGTTTCTGAGCGAATAAACGAGTTGCTGTCTGAATTACTGGACGATAATCTTTATATCCGAGTACTGAAAAAGGAAATAAATAGGAACCATCGTTATGACCAAGATTACTGACATAACCACTAATTGCATCCATCTGGTTGATCAGCCATTGAGTAGTCATAACCAGTTTCTCAATGATATTCTCCGGAAATTGCATTCCCTGAGTGCGTGCAACTGCAAACATCCAGAATGTTGTTTGTAACATTAGACGGTGATAGTTGTTTGATTGTTGAATATAATTTCCATCTGGACCGATTTGGGAGGAAATTCCTTGAAGATAGGTTTTCCAGCCAAGTCTTTTCCATTTTTTGCCGATGAGGTGATTGCTGAAGAGACAACCAGCGGTAAACAACCCTGCGGCTTCTGTGAGAAGATGATTATTTTTCTGCGCCTTCGCATAGCAGAGCGACCAGGGTATTCGATCTGCATGTTGATATATGGCAAGCAGAAGAGCTTTTTTATCTTCAGTTGTTGAAGCGGGGTCATTTTGAAATATTTGATATGCTATCACCCAGTTGATTAGGCGAATAGCGACTTCTTGGGAGGAGATCCAATTCTCGCCAAAATAAGGCAGATTGATATCCTGGAAAGCATGCCAATGATGCCAGAATGCTTGAACATATTTTGTGTCTTTTGACAATATATACGCACGGATCAGAGCAATAACCCAGCAAAAACGCGCGGGTTCCCAAAACAACTTGAGATCCAAATCGGGATCATCATCGCGTATTTTTGTCCAATGAATGGATGGGTGGGGGATTTCAAATGATAGAGGAACAGGTTCTCCAGAAAAAGGACGAAATATTCCAGAGGAGATCTCGTCTGCCAGGAAGAGACAATTCTCATCTTCCGAAAGGTACTTCAGATCAGGGATATGTAGAATATTAGGTACCTGCACTTTTTCCAGTTGTTTATCTGCAAGAATTGTTGCAGTCTTGGTTTTCGAATAATAGTAGTAATTTTTGTAACGAATTCGGTGCTGTCCCATGCGAAAAAGAGAGTGAATCCCTAATTCTTTTGCAGCTTTGATGAGAATAGTAGGATTGAGATATGAAGTCATCAGGCGATTTCTTTTACGATTGTTGTGATATCGAGTTTTTTACCTGATTGGGCTGCCTGTGTGGTTAGAATTGCTGCCTGGCTGACACCCCATATTTGTGAGTAAGGGATGGGTGGTTCACTGCCATGTAACAGACTGTTGACAAAAGCTTCCCATATTTGATGGTGACCTTTATCCTGTACACCTTTAATTACCCTCTTTTTTCCATTATGGATCAATGTCAGGTGCCTGAAATCATCTAGAATAGCGATACGCCCACCTGTAAACACTTCACAATTTTCTTTCGAGAAACTTCGATCACCATTGGAAAGGTATGATATGTTTCCGATGGAGCCATCTTTGAAATACAAGCGGATGGAAGCATTATCTGCAGGTACATCTCCTTGCGCTGGTAAGGTGTGTACATCCATAGCAATAGGTGATTGACCTACCAGGAAGGAAAGGAAGTCAATAAAATGGCATCCCTCGCCCAACAGTCTTCCACCACCCCGCAAAGGATCATGCAGCCAATGAGTTGAAGGTAAAGCCCCAGCGTTCACCCGATAATATGCCATCAATGGTTGTTGTGATTCTTGAAGGAATGACTTCATCTGCTGCCCTAAAGGAGAAAATCGGCGATTGAAGCCGATTGTCAATCGAGGACCATCAGGTTTAAGTTGATCAAATATTCTTTCTAAATCTGCTGTACTTAATGCAAGCGGTTTTTCACAATAGACATTCTTCCCGTTTTGTAAAGCCTGAATGACCTGACGGGCATGGTTGTTATGCTGGGTCAGGACAACTACTGTGTTAATATCGGGATTCGATAAAACATCCATCTCATCCGAACTGGCATAAGTGAAGTGAAATTTTTTTGCTGATTGGGTAGCTGTTACGCCTGAACCTGATACGATGGTATGCAACCGGGTGTTTCGAACTCTCGCTAGCATTGGTAGAAATACTGCCTGGGCATAATTACCTGCACCCAGAACACCTGTAACAATCTGATCCAGGGATGCTGTTGGTGTGGTTTCTGAAATTGTAACTTTCCGAGCAGAAATTTTTTCTGCTGTCTCTGGATACTGTAATAGAACACCCAGATATGGGATTCCTTCTTTATTTACAATGAGTTCATACGCTTTAGGTGCATTCTCGATCGGGAATATGTGAGTGATTAGAGGTTTTACATTTATTAATCTGGTTGATAATAGATCAACAAATGCTTGCATGTTCCGTTGTTCTGTCCAGCGGACATACCCAGCTGGGTAGTCACGACCCCGTTCTTCATAATCGAGATCGTATCTACCAGGTCCATAAGAACGTGAGATCCGGAATTCAAGTTCCTTTTCGTAATAAGGCTTGCGGATTATATTCATACCAACCGCGCCAAGCGCTATGACACGACCCCGGTCACGAGCCAATTCAGCAGCCTGCATTACTGGTTTACTGGAAGGTGTATCTGCACAAATGAGGATGATATCCAACCCCATGCCAGCAGATATTTTTTGAGCTTTTTCTAATGCCAGGTCCAGACTGCAGGTTTCAATTCCCAGGTTTAGACCAATGGCTCGCCTGTCAGGGTTTGGCTCAATGCCCAAAACGGTACAGCCAGCTGCTTGAGCGATTTGGGCAGCTAGAAGCCCTAACAGACCTAAACCAATAACCCCAATGCGTTCCCCTAATTGTGGTTCTGCCAGACGAAAACCATGCATGGCAATTGCACCTAATGTTGTAAAAGCAGCTTCTTCAAAACTTACTTCATCAGGTAATTTCACCAACAAATTTTTCGGAACATTAACGAATTCAGCATGAACAGCGTGCCCTGAACCAGCACATGCTACGCGATCTCCAGGGTGAAAATTTTCGAGATCTTTTCCTACTTCAAGTATGGTACCTGCTGAGGAATATCCTAAAACCATCGATTGGTCAAGGCGGTTGAAAGCAGATTGAAGGGTGGGGATAATGCCCTCACGGCTGGCTTTGTTCATTACCTGCTTAACCAGATCAGGGCGTGATTGAGCTTTCCCAACCAGGCTTTTTTCAGCAAATTCTACTACCATCCGTTCGGTACCGGCAGAAACAAGCGAAAAGGCGTTTTGGATCAATGCTGATCCTGATTGAACTTGCGGAGTGGGGACGTCTTCTATGGAGATTTTTCCATTACGTAGGTTTTGAAGTACCTGTTTCATGCTATTATCCTCTAGAGCTCATTATAAAGCAGAAATCTGCACATGATATAATGAGAAAAGGATGACAGGAGGTGGGGTTTTGAAGGTTCTCTTTATCAGTAAAGATCGGGATGATGTTTACATTAAACGTGCGATTACGTTTGTGAAAGCCAATTTTAAGGATTCTACAATTGTTTTAGCAAAACCTGGGCAAACCATTGCTGATGAAGTGGTGAAATGGCAGGGTGATTTGTTGATTTCCTACCTCTGCCCCTGGGTTCTGCCGAAAGCAGTTCTGCAAAGTGCGAACTATGCATCGATTAATTTTCATCCTGCTACTCCTGATTACCCTGGTACAGGCTGCACGAATTTTGCAATCTATGATGGTGTAAAAGAATATGGTGCGATGTGCCATCATATGTCATGTAAAGTCGATAGTGGAAGGGTGATCGCGGTAAAGCGATTCCCTGTGCTGCCTGAAGATAGTGTTTATACCCTTACTCAAAAGTGTTATGTTGCCATGTCAGAGTTGTTCTTTGAGATCATGGATATGATATTGAAAGGCAAAGAATTACCAGAAAGCAAGGAACATTGGACACGGAAACCTTATACCCGGGCGCAACTGGATGCCTTGAAAAAATTAGATGTCAGCATGTCTGTTGATGAAATTCGCCGGAGAGTCAAAGCAACTACATATCCGGGAACCCCTGGAGCTTATTTCGAAATAGGGGATATGAAATTTGAATATGTTCCCCAACACAATGACTGACTATATTAATTCAACTAAATGAAAAATCTTCAGTTCGAACGTTTCATTCAACCTTTCCTGTATTTGGCAGGTTTGGCAGGTATCATCCTGTTAGTATTATCTGGTGGTTACCGGTGGAATTCAAATTTATGGGTACAGATCATTGCATTTGTTTTTTTTACCCTGGCGGTAATAGGGATCCTTTATCAACAGGGTTTTCGCAAACATGCAAGACTTCCAGATACTGGTCTTGAAGCATTCTTTGGGGTTTTTATCGCAGTTATCGTTCTCACATGGATTATTTCTTCTGACCTGCGACAATCGCTGGAAAGAGTGATCCAGATTTTTATCTACATTATCAGTTTCTATGTATTCTATGAGTTGTTTGAAGTATTGGATAAAAAGAAAATCTGGGTATATTTTTGGCTCATTATCACAGGGGTATTATTGGTAATTGCTTTGGTAGAGATTTTTTCTGCTTACCATACCTGGTTTGCATTTATCTACCCTGATTTTAAGTTTCCTCCATTTTTATACCGCTTTACGGGTCCACTAGGGCATTCCAATCCCTTAATGGCACTAGTCAATATCTTCGTGCCCATTTGCCTGGTATTCTTTTTTGCATCAAAAAGAATCTGGCAAAGAATTCTCTTTGCGGGCTGGCTGATAATTTATACTTTGAGCGTGATTTTTTCTTCTTCCAGAGGTGGGGTGCTAGGAATCTTTGGTGGATTGATAATCCTTTTGTTTTTAGTTATTCTGCCACATGGCTGGTTTACCCGGCTGAAAGAGTGGATACGACGCAAGCCAAAGCAAACTATTACCATTATTACTTTTTTGGGGCTGCTCATCCTGGCTATTGGATTGGCATCAATGATCACTTTTTTACAGCATCCATCTCATGGTGCGGGTTTTTGGGATAGCCGAATAACTATCTGGCAAAATGCATTGCAAATCTGGAAGTCCAGTCCTCTGGTAGGAATCGGACCTGGCAGATTTCCATTTGAATATTTGAAGAATACCAATACCATTCCACCTGCCGAATGGGTCACCAATACCCACCAGACTATATTGACAACTCTGGTCGAATCGGGATTACTTGGAGTTTTTGCTTTGGTTATCTTGATAACGGGTATTTTTCGAAAAGTGATTCACTTGTATCGAACTCTGGAAGGAGAAGGCAAGCTGTTTGTTGCTGCAGCAATGGCTGGAATTTTTGGATTTATCCTGCACAGCCTGGTAGATGATTTTACCGATTGGTCAGTTGTTATGATATCCTGCATATTCCTGCTGGCGTGGATATTCTCTTTCACCCCCGAACAGGATCGAAAACAACATGATATCAGCATTCATTTTTTATGGGTACCAGTTGGAATAGTCATTTTATGTTTTTCGTTTCTCTTATTGGCATACATTCCTTATTGGACAGGCTATCAGCTTATTGCCAAGGGTGAAATTGATAACAGTTTTTTTGTTATGCAAAAAAGTATCATTCGAGACCCTAATCTTACATTTTCTCGAGTGAATATTGGATCGCTGCGTGCACATGAATGGGCAAAAAATAACGATCCCGAATTGTTGGTGCTGGCGCGATATGATTTAGAAAATGCATTTGATGTAAAACCTGAATTGGGATGGATTGGTGCTGACCTGGCTATGCTGTACTGGTCGTATGGAGATTCTGCCAAAGCCATCCATTATCTTGAAGAAGCAATCCTATCTTCTCCAAAAGAAGCAAGTTATCCTATGAATTTAGGATGGATATATGAACGATCAGGAGATGAAGCGAAAGCTTCTGAGTATTATCAGGCAGCATTGAATCTTTTTCCTGTCTGGTCAAACCATCCATTTTGGCTGAAGAATGAGTTCAGAAAACAGGTGCTTTCCAGCTGGAAAGAAAAGACTTCAACACAAATTGCATCAAGCACAGAACCATACTGGCAAATGGCTATAACCGCATTAGATTCGAATGTTCATTCTGCCACAGAGTATGTTGCATTATCCAGATGGATGTATGAGCCAGTATTGCCAACGCTTGTTGCGCAAAGCAAACTATATCAAACGACCGGACAAATCGACGAGGAGAGAAAAACTCTGGAGCAAATAGTTGCTGTTATGAAGCAATCACAGTTTAATCAAAATGCCTCATATAACGAAACATACGCTCAATGGGTTAGCCGGAGGGTGGGAATAACAAGCGACATGGTACCTGGCTATGTTCACCTTGAAGAAGATGTAGGGCAATTTGACGCGCTTAAAAGACTGATCACAATCTACAGCATGAGTGGTCAATGTTCAGAAATGCAGGCAGTTTGGAACCTTTACCAGGCGAGTGAATCTGGTTTTGCTCTTGAGGCATATCCTCCTGCGCTGCCATGTTCAGATAAATAAAGAATATTGGCATTTAACTTGCAACTACTTCCACAATGCATAGCTTTGTATGCGTGTTTCATTGGAGGTAGTAAATGTTTCGAAAAGTAATGATTATTATTACAGCAGTAATTTTTCTTGCATCATCAGCAATTGTTTTGGATTATTTTCGTGTACCTGAAATAGTTGTGGCGAAAGCATCCAATCTGGTGACTGGAAAAGCGGTAGCCACCTCAAATTACACTCTTTCTCATTTAGGATCTCAAGGGATTGTGACCGATCCATCACAATGTTTAATTTATGGGAAGTTTACGAACAATAATGGCAGTACTGGAAGCCTTAATTATCGAATATACATTGATGATGTTTTTACTGGTACATTTGCTTCTGCGACTGGGGGTAGTTTTAAGGTCAATTTGAATAGTAATTGTGTACGACGGTTTGGAGATAATGTGTGTGTAAATTTCCAGAATAAATTTACACACAATATTGTTCATACCATAAAAATCCAGGTGAATGTATCTGATAGTGTGTGGGAATATGCCGATGATAATGCACCATTTCCAAAAACTTTGAATTGCCAGGATACTTCCGTTACGACAACACTGGTTCCAACTCTAACTCGTACTCCGACAAGAACTCCAACACTAACAAAGACGCTAATACCAACGAAGACTCCTACACCGACGAAAGTGCCGCCTACAAAAACACCAACGAAGACAGCTACTAAACTCCCCCCAACCAAAACACCAACGAAAACAGCCACCAGTACACTAGTGCCATTCTTAATCCAGAATTCCATCATGTACACAACCAATTTTGCTTACCCAGACCTTGGGTGTAACTGGATGGGGATTGCAGG
Source organism: Anaerolineaceae bacterium (assembly GCA_034429195.1). GTDB lineage: Bacteria > Chloroflexota > Anaerolineae > Anaerolineales > Anaerolineaceae > UBA4782. The sequence goes on along the minus strand of DAOUGQ010000013.1, from coordinate 22,108 downwards.
TCAGGTGATGAATAAAACCGGTAATCCATATAAAGATGTAGTGGTTGTTGTAGAAGGAATGATTGGGTCAGAAGGATTTACCTGGATTGGTTTAACAGGATTGGCTCAAGCATATGGCCCTGGTGGATATGAAATTAAGATTTCTGATGCTCCCTTTAATTCCGCTGAACCATTTTATTTAACCCTTTACGACCTTAACAGCAATCAATTATCGGATACTCTATCATTTTCAACCTACGATGATTGCTCGAAGAATTTAATCATCGCAAATTTCACCATGAGATAATGGTACGCGTATCTTTTTGGTATATGGTAAGATATGGCTGGTGAGTAACATCAGCCATATCTTTTTTTAGAGATGGTAATGATCAAAAATTCTGAAAATAACAACCAAAGTGAAATCGTTGAAGATACATTTGATCTCCTTCAGCAAATCATTCCTTTGAAGGGAAGCTGGTGGATTTTGTTAGTCGTAATGATCGCGGGGGCGTTGGTCGGTTATGCATTACATTTTCTCTTTCCACCTTTGTTTACTTCATCGGGAGAAATTACCTTTTCCATCGATTACACACGAACTGGGGCGTTAACTGATGTTGAAGAAGATATTGCAATTGTTACAATGGGGGATATTCTTACTTCCACAACAGTTGTGCAAAATACCATCGACGCTGGAATGAACGCTGGATTAGACGCAGAAGATTTTGTTCTGGATGAATCAGCTTTTCTCGAACGATACAATTTTGCGTACAAATTAGTTGTCCAGAATGCTGACAACCAAACTGCTTCTCAATGGGCAAATCTCTGGCTTGAGAATGCTTATCTGGCGATCTCTGACGCACGAATGCATGCTCTTGTTGCGGACCAATTGCATAGCCAGCTAATGGCATACCAACAGTGTATAGAAAATTCGGGGCAGGTCTACCCCGTTGTTGCCATCTGCCAAAATCTCACGCAACCAGAATTACAAGAACAGTTTGCTTTAGTTAATCAAGATTATCTTGATGAAAAGGAAAAAAGTCTGGCAGTCTTGCCAGCCTTAGATTTTGCTATCACTCGGATCCCTGAACCAGCGACTGAAGCTGAAAGGCAACAAAAAGGAATCCTGGTTTTTAGTGGGGCAATCCTTGCTGCGATAATCTTCCTGATGACATGGTTTATTATAGAAGGTATTGCACGTAGGAGCCACTGATGCCAATCTGGTCAAAGGTACTGCACTGGATTCGTAAATTGTCCTGGTGGCTTATGTTGTTATTGCTGCCAATAACCAGCATGCCCATCATAGTTAAGCTGGTACATTCTGATACTGTTGCTGCTCCATCAGGAATTTTCCTTGTTTTTTTAGCAGTTTTCTGGCTAATTCCTTATTTCTGTGCTCATGGGAAACTTCCAAAAACCACTATCCCGTTATTTATTTTCCTTGGAATTGCCATAATTGCTTGTGCATTGGCGTTCTTTTACCAAATTCCAACCTATAAGAATCATAGCATTATAAATGAAACCGCAACAGCACTGATTACATTGGGTATTGGAATAGCATTCTATCTTGTTACTGTGACTTTCATCCGAGATGAAAAGTGGTTAAAGATAAGCCTGCAGATGATATGTATTGCAGGCGCACTGATTATTATCTGGAGCGTTTTACAATCGATCAGTTGGTTTACGATCAATCGATATCCCAACTGGATGAAAGCGATCCATGATTTATATTCTGTTGGACCCTTGTACCGTCAACGCGTTTCAGGTTTTGCGTTAGAGCCATCATGGTTGGCTCATCAATTGAATATTCTATTCATTCCATACTGGCTTGGCGCCACTCTGGCAAAAACAACCGTTTTTCGTTGGAAGATCTGGAAAATCAGCATTGAAAATTTACTACTAATTCTTGGTATGGGTATTTTGCTACTGACATCTTCCCGGATCGGGCTGGCAACTTTACTTATAATGCTTGCGGTTCCTGTATTGCGAATAGCTTTCCAGATCCTAAGGAAAATCAACAAATGGATTACGTCTCGACCTGTTTTCATGCGAATTGGAAATGGATTACAGATTCTTGTTAAAATCCTCTGGGTATTCTGTCTGATAGTTTTAGCATCTGCAGTTATCTTTGGGTTGGGATATATCTTGACTAAACTTGATATGCGGATGCGTAGCTTGTTTGAGTTTGATTTTCAGCATCGAAATGCGTTGCTCTATTACGCTGAAAAACTCTCGCTGGCAGCGCGATTTGTGTACTGGGATGCTGGATGGGGTGTGTTTGAGAAATATCCCTGGTTAGGTGTAGGATTGGGAAATAGTGGTTTCTTTTTCTCTGAAACCCTGAACCCATATGCCTGGAAGCTAACAGAAGTACGGATGCTGCTATATCGTTCTAATTTATTATTAAATCCAAAAAGTCTTTGGATCCGCCTGCTGGCAGAGACTGGTATCATAGGTTTCAGCACGTTTTTCTGCTGGCTTTTTGTTATTGGAAAGTCCATCCCAGAATTACTGAAGTTGAAAGATCCAACTCTTCAATCCATTGGTTGGATGGGGATTTTTTCATTGATAGGTTTGTTTTTTGAGGGTTTTAGCTTGGATACATTTGGCTTGCCATATTACTGGATTGCTCTGGGAATAGTATCAAGCATGGCTGTCATAAATATTAAAGAAAAGGAAAATTCATGATCCACATGTGAAGAATGAGTTGAAAACTTCACCTGATGTGATCTGCTATAGCAACATTTATCAAGGTATCTAAGAGGAATCATGAAAGCATCACAAGGTTGGATCATTGCTGCAATAGTGGTTGTTATTGTCATATGTTGTTGTATCGTGGCAGGTACTGCATTGGCAGGTGGAGGATTACTCGCTGTAAAAAATGCAATTACTGTACAGCCAGAGTTCATTGTTACTTTAATGCCCGATCTATCAACAGCTACTCCTGTGGTTCCCATACAAATAAGTACAGAACCAGTAAGCGATAGCGATACTGAAAACCTGATGAGACTTCAAAATGCTGAAATTAAAGCCAGCGATCCAAATCGATTGGCGTATGAATTTGGATTTACTAATACAATCCAGGCAACAAATTCTGAACCTCCCGTCGAATATCAGGAAGGAGATCGGCAGACTTTCTGGGCATTCAACAATGATACGAATCAACCTTATCAGGTTGAAGCTCATTTAGGATGCGAAAGAGACCATCTTTACTTTTGGGTCGGTGAAGATGTTGATTACTCAAAATCTGATTTATCTGCTTTATGCGATAGCTTTGAAGAAAACATTTATCCAGTAAACCGCGCATTTTTTGGAACCGAGTGGACACCTGGGGTTGATAACGATCCACATATTTATGTTCTTTTTGCTCGTGGAATGGGAAGTGTAGGAGGATATTTTTCATCTTCTGATGAATACCTTCCTAGCGTTCATGAGTACAGCAATGCCCACGAGATCATTTTTATCAGCGCAGATTACAATACTTTAGATGCAGAATATACCTATGGCGTTTTGGCACATGAGTTTCAACATATGATCCATTTTTATCAGGATACCAATGAAGATGGATGGGTAAATGAAGGTTTTTCTGAACTTGCTGCTTTACTTAACCATTTTGATCCCGGCGGAAACGATTATCTCTTCTTGAGTAATCCAGATTGGCAGTTGAATACCTGGCCTGTCGATTCTAATCAAACGCGCGCAAGCTATGGATCTGCTTTCCTTTTTATGACATACTTCCTTGACCGGTTTGGTGAAGATATTACTCAACAACTTGTGAGTGCACCAGAGAATGGGCTGGCAGGGATAGATTCCGTACTCACAAGCAACAATGTCAAAGACACACTGACTGATAATCTTATTACTGCCGATGATTTTTTTGCTGATTGGGCCATCACTAATTATCTTGGTGATAGCACTGTGAGCGATGGCAGGTATGCATACATTTCGTATCCTTACGCTACGACAGCGGATACTACAGAATCCATCTACGAGTGCTCAACCGGATGGCAAGATAGAACCGTTGAGCAATACGGAACGGATTATATTTCGATCGAATGTCCTGGAGATTATCACATTGAATTCACTGGATCTTCAACGGTGGATCTCTTGCCAACACAACCTTACTCGGGTAGTTATGCTTTTTGGTCAAACAGGGGAGATGATTCTAATATGACTTTGACCAATACTTTTGACTTTACCAGTATATCAGCACCAATAGAAATGACTTACTGGACATGGTATGACATCGAGCAGGATTATGACTATTTGTATGTGGAAGCAAGTATAGATGGTGAACATTGGACCATTTTGAAAACGCCAGGTGGGACTGATTACGATCCATCAGGCAACAGTTATGGTTGGGCATACAATGGTTACAGTTCAGGATGGGTACAGGAAATGGTGGATTTAAGTGATTACGCTGGGCAACAGGTTCTGGTACGCTTTGATTATGTTACTGATCCTGCTGTAAATGGTGAAGGGTTCCTGGTGGATGATATCCAGATAAAACAGGCATCCTATTTCGCAGATTTTGAAATTGATGATGGTGGTTGGGCAGCAGATGGTTTTGTTCGTGTGAGTGGAAAACTTCCACAAACATTTAAAGTCTCAATTATCAAAGAAAACGGTGAAACAACAATAGAAAAATATACGGTTGAGCCAGGTGATACTCTGAATATCCAAATTTCAAATGTAGATCAAGCTGTTCTTGTCGTAAGTGGGACAACACGGTTTACCCGTACCCCATCTTCATATCAATATCGAGTAATTCAGGATTAACAAATCACCCCCATCATGTTGATGGGGGGTGATTCATTTGTGAGTGATTACCTTACTCGACTTTAATGGATGTTCCAGCACGTAGATTGGCCAACTGCTGCTCTAATTCATTACGCCGTTGAATTGCAGCATTTTTAATTTCATCTACTGTACTACAAGCTACCGATCGGATATTGCTGCGAAGAACAGTGCCTGACATTGGTGTAAATAACAGAGCAAGTGTGGCACCAATCAATCCACCAAATAATGAACCCAATAGAAAGAAACCGAATTTTCGCATACATTCCTCCTGATTGTAAACAACTAAAGTCATTATACCTGAAAGAAACTTATCAAGTATTTAACCAAAGGTGAGATTTGTTAATCATGAGTCGGTTTAGCAAGTTTTATTTTAATGAAAAGCCAGGGAGCTAATGCAGAAATCCAAATGCCAATGAGAGTATACCGCAACAAACGCAACCCATAGCTGAGAATATCAGCATTCCGGGGGAAAATTTGCCCCAGACCAAACCATAGCGCTACTACCCCGATCAATCCCAATGCATAACGCAGGAGAATCTTGCCTGGTGTACTCTGATTACACATCCCACCATATTGATGGTCCAGCCAGATATATCCTAAAAGCATCCCTAGGGTAGTTCCAATTACAGTAAATACACCATCTTTTGAAACGGGATTGGGAGTCACATCGGGAATATCTGCCAGGGCATTGGTCACCCATGATTGTGGGAGAACAAAGTTTTCTCTGAACCAAAAAGGGATCAGCAGAAGGACAAGGAGAATTATACAGGCAACGAAGGTATACCCAATTTTCTTTGGATATGAGAGTCTTTCTATGATTCGCTTGAAACCTGGTTCAAGCTTGATGAAAAGAAAGACCATCAATGCGCCAATCAACCAAGCCACTAATACATCGCGCAGGAAATGCACACCCAGAAATAATCGGGATAGCCCAATGAGAAAAATGATCACCAATGCAAGTGTTGTGAACCATTTCTTTCGCAATAAAGCTGCCAGGTATCCCCATACACTGGCAGCAATTTGAGCATGCCCTGATGGGATACCAAATGAAGATTCCCCAACAACCCCTTGTACATCTGCATCGAACCAATATGGTCTGGGGCCAGCAAAAGCAATTTTGAAGAATCCGTTTACTCCATTGCTCAGAAGAAGCATCAACCCCACGCGTAATCCAAGCCTGCTATCTACACACCAATAGAGGAATGGCATCAAGATTAGAAAAAATTCTTCCTGACCCAGGAAACTAATGGCTTTCATGACCCCAAATGTCCAGGTTCCCAGGTTTTGTAAGAACAGATTTACAGCTACTTCAATTGAATATCCAGTATCCATATAATCCACCTTGTTGACGAAAGTATAAGCATATTGTACACTCGTAGCGTGTTTCAGAGATTTAAAGTAGAAAATTAGGTGTAGAGGTTTCTGTTTGAAAAGAAGTAGTGCATATACCCAATTGGATGACCTGATCAGAGAAGTGACTGGAATGGTGGATGCTATACAGGCTATCCTGATCCAGAAGAGACCTGCTGTGCTGCCAATTCATGTTTATGAAGATATGGCTCAGGTCAAAGAAGCGTTACCAAAAATTAGAAAAGCTGTATATGCACTGGAACGGGAAAGGCAAATCCTCGATTCATACACTCAGATTGGACAAACGCTAAATACATCGCTTGAAATTGAGGTAGTGCTAAAAGCTGTTCTTGATGAAGTGATCCGACTTTCAGGTGCTGAGAGATGTAGCCTTTTTCTTAAAGGGACTGCAGGCAATCTGGAACTTCAGGTAGCTCGTAATTGGGAACAAGATTCTATTGATCCAAATGAATTAACAATCAGCAAGACGGTCATACAAAGGGTTGCTGATACAGGTATACCGGTTCTTACCTCTGATGCTCAGGAAGATAAACGTTTCGCTACCCAGGCAAGCGTAGTCTTTCATAATTTGCGATCAATTCTTTGTGTCCCTTTACAAAGTCACGATACGATCATTGGAGTTATCTACCTGGATAGTCGAGTACGAACTGGTGCGTTTACACAAAAAGAGCTGGAATTAATCAATATTGCTGCCAATCAAGCTGCAATCGCCATTGAGAATGCCCGATTATTTGATTCGACTAAACAGGCGTTAGGAGAGGTGACAGCATTAAAAAACCTACTCGATCAAATTTTCCGTTCTATTCCAAGTGGAGTGATAACAACCAATTTTCAGAATCAGATTGTACTTTCAAATCGTACTGCACAACAGCTCCTGTGTATGGAACCGGAACAGATCCAAAACAAGACACTGGATGAAGTTATTTACCCCATCATTCCCATTTTAAAAAAATACGTTGAAATTGTTCTTCAGGAGAATGTCTCTTTAGTGGGATTGGAAGCTACCGTGAAATTCGTAGGCCGCGCTCCCATTGATCTGCGGTTCAGCCTCGCACCTCTTCGAGATATTCACGAGAAAACACATGGCATTGCTATTGTTCTTGATGATTTGACTGAAAAGCGACGTCTTGAAGCTCACTACCGCTTGTTTGAAAAAATGGTTTCTCCAGCAGTAATTCAAAACCTTGATCCTAAAAGCATTCAGCCAGGAGGAAAGCGAGCAGAAGTTACTGTGTTATTCGCGGATTTGCGTGGCTTTACCACATTGAGTGAGGTTAATCAACCAGAAACATTGGTTACTATCTTGAATAGATATTTATCTACAGCAGCAGATTGTGTGTTAAAGGAGGGAGGTACTATTGATAAATTTATGGGTGATGCTATCATGGCGTGGTTTAATGCACCCGTTCCACAAGTTGATCATACTTTTCATGCATTACGTGCTGCCTTACAAATCCGTTCTGCAATGGAAGAACTACATAAAGATTTGCCTGAAGAATTTCGTCTCTATTTCAGCTTTGGGATCCATGTTGGTGATGCCATTTTAGGTTTGATCGGTACTGAGAAGCGATTAGATTACACCGCGATCGGTGATTGTGTGAATATTGCCAAGCGATTACAAGAGAACAGTGGACCTGGGCAGATCTATATCAGTCAAACTGCGTACTTGCGAGTCAAGGAACGCGTAGTAGTTTCAAAATTAGGGCCAATCATCGCGAGGGGGAAAAAGAACCGTATTACAGCATATCAGGTGATCCAGACAATATAGTTCGTTAAATCTGACGTACTGTTTCTTTCAATTTCTCTAACCGTCTCTCTGCTAACCCTGGAAGTGTATCTAAAATATAAAGGGGACCGCTGCCTTCTACTGAAAAGGAAGCACTGATAGAACCTTTCAGGCACGCCATAAGAGGGTCATAATGTTGCAGATACCCTGCAAGGAAACCTCCACAAAAAACTGCCCCTGCACCTGTCGGGTCCACGACATGGCTGGGATATGCAGAAAGTACCCACCTTTTCTTTGAAGAATGATCAAGTAAATATTGTCCCTGGCTGCCACAATGAATGACAACCATTTCAGCGCCCCAGCTACCAATTTGATCTGCCATCTCCCATATATCTTCTGTTCGCCCTAGAAACAATTGACGGATTTTTGACTCAGTTGTTTGGAAGATTGTCAAATTTCGTACAAGATCGGCAAGTGATGAATAAAAGAGGGAATTCATAATCCCTTCGCTGGGATCCATACTGATCGTGTGGATGCTACCCTGTTTTAGTGTATGGAGAAGGGTGGTGTATGAAACATAATCTAATGGACATAAATGGGCAGCTATTGCGTCAAGGTATGCTGGGGGAATTTCATAAGATCGTATATAGTGAAGTGAAGCTTGCGTCTGACTATCTGTTTGTTGGAGGGGATTGACATACCCTAATAGCCCTTTTGGAATTGGGATGCCCAATTGGGCATAATGGGCGATAGGGTCATTTTGGGTAAAGGTATCAGGTGAAGTATATCGAAAAAAACGGATGATATCTGGAATCTCAGAGTGGGTAATGATGCCAAGGGTATTTATGCCGTTAGTTTCAAAAGATTCTAACCATCTTTGTGGGTACATTTCGCCAATTCTGGCACATAAACCAGGTAATTCATCCCAGAAACGCACACCAGCTGCACTAAAGATGCCATCGCCACCGGGGATATCAGCGCGAGAAATGCCATCTTGCGTGAGGATATAGTCGCGTGTCAGTTTACCAAGGACGATTATGCGGGGGGAAAAATCCAAAGTAAAATTCCGAGTTAATTCTTATTTGGATTGACTATCTTTTAACAATGTCAGTTTTTGGAGACCCAAAGTCGGAGATCATACGTAAAACGCTTAATACACCCATGCCCAATTTAACACCATCTCCGGCAGTTAGCTCTGGCTTCTGCTGCGATTTATCTGCACGCTGCACGAGGATAAGGCTGGCTAAAAGACCAGTAACTGCTCCTATGCCTGTACCCAAAAGCAATGCTTTTAATTTCCAATTATCAGATTGATCCATGATCCCTCTTATGATTTATTTATGATTTCGATGAAACAGAGTATTCACTCCAACTTGAATTTGCTGGATCTTGATGACGGGCATGACGCTTTTATCAGCCAATTTGTGTACGATAAGCAATACCTGGTAAAAAAATGTGCTAAATTTTAAAAAATATAGAGGTAGGATATTCGTTATTTTAAAAGCCAAATAGATGAATCCTACTAAGATTACCAGAAATGCAAGCCCAATCCCAAACATTAGCAGAATGAGCCATATCACAGAAATACTGGATAGATTTCCAATATTTGCAGCTGAAGTGGAATTTTGTGAAACTAATATTAGAATGAATGTTGCAAGGATTACGGCAATAACGGTGAAGATTGGAAAATAAATCTGCCAGGTTTTTTGCCTGTGGTGATCCATCTCACTGGGGCTATAGGTCGTTGGATGCACTTGTGAATTCATACGATTATTCTAACATGAAACAAAGTCCTTGATTTACTATTTTTATGTAAGCATTTTCAGGTTTGCCCATATACTTTGATTGTAATCACTATTCTGGAAATACCGTTCAACTTAGGTACTTGTGCAACGGTTGCTGATTTCGAAATGATTTGCTAGCATTAATAATGAAAAATACTGTATAATTATAACAGTAGGACAAACCTTAAAATTTTATATTTATCTGCAGGTTTGTGACTTATTTGATCATTGACGTAAGCGTTTAAGTACTAGAGGACGCTGAATAATCGACAGAGAAATCTGTCTTACCTTGAATATTAACCAATTTTCTACTCAATTTTTAGCGTTTTTACGAGCAAAATTGGTTGCCAGAATGAACAAATTGTACGCTTTCAAACAGGAGAACGTTTGAAATTCGGGATTTGACTCTTTCGAAAATTGTATAGTTGCAGCGGGATCACTAAAACTGCAATTTAATTCTGGCATTCGTCATCTGATCATCTAACACAGTCACACCTGCGAGGTGGATGGCTGTGTTTTTATGTCTGGGGTTATAACTGCAATCGAATCACAAAAGAGACATTCTAACCGGGTAAATATTTACCTGGACGATAAATTTGCTTTTGGGTTATCGAATGTAGTTGCTGCCTGGCTTCATGTGGGACAGGTTTTATCCGATGAGAAAATTCAATCTCTCTTAACGCAAGAAGAGCAAGAATCTAGTTTTCAAAGAGCCCTACATTTTCTCAGTTTTCGCCCTCGTTCAATCCATGAAGTACAAGAAAAATTAACTCAGGTAGGGTATAGCCCTGAGGTCATAGAGAGTACTATTTCCAGACTCAAAGATCAGCACCTCCTTGGAGATGAGACATTTGCGCGTCAATGGATTGATGATCGAGCTTCTTTTCATCCCCGCAGCCATCGTGCCATTCGATATGAATTGAAGCATAAAGGTATATCTGATGAGGTTATCAAAGAAGCACTTGCCAACGCACCTGATGAACAAATCCAGGCGGAGCACGCAGCTATCAAGTACGAAAAACGATTGGTTGGAACTGATTGGAATACGTTTCGCAATCGATTAGGTAGCTATCTGGCTAGATTGGGTTTCTCTTATTCCATTATTAAACCTGTTGTCGAAAACACCTGGCAAAAGCTTCATCCAGATCGTTCTACTAATACTTTTAGAACCAATGAGGAATAAGAAATGTTAGGAAATAATACTTGGATATTGGAATTGATTATTATTTTGGTCGGTTTAGGGATAATTGCACTGGCAACTTTCTTCATAACCAGATCACGGATAAAGAAATTTTTTATTGAGCAACAGGAAAAAGCTGAAAACATTGTTTTGGCAGCCCGTGATTCAGCTAACATGATCGAATTAGAAGCCCGCGATCAGGCCCTTAAAGCATTACAGGATAATGAGGCAGAAATTGCTCGCCGTCGTACAGATCTTGCCAGAGAAGAAGACCGGCTGCAAAAACGCCGTATGGAGATTGATCAACGAATGGAGCGGATTGAGCAGCGCGAACTTTCGCTGAATAAACGGCAAAGTGCATTGGATAAACGAGCGAATGAAATAGAAAAATTGTACGAAAAGCAGATGGAAGAGCTACAACGCGTCGCAGAAATGACGATTGATGAGGCTCGCGCCCAATTACTGGCAGATACTGAAAAAGAAGCTCATAATGACATGGCGAGGATCATTCGGCAGATCGAGTCTGAAGCACGTGCCGAAGGTGAGCAGCGCGCACGTGAAATCATTGCAGATTCCATACAACGTGTCGCATCTGATCATGTGGCCAGTGTTTCCACTTCCATTGTGCCACTGCCCAACGAAGAGATGAAAGGCAGGATCGTGGGACGTAATGGTCGCAATATTCGCGCTTTTGAACAGGCTGCTGGGGTGGATGTGATCGTAGATGATACACCCGAATCAGTCACCATTTCGTGCTTTGATTCCGTCCGTCGTGAAGTTGCCCGTCGGTCACTAGAACGATTGATCCTGGATGGCAGGATCCATCCTGCACATATTGAAAAAGTATTGGCTGATGAGCAGGCAGCAGTTGAAAAATCGATCGTAGAAGCTGGCGAAGAAGCTGCTTTTGACGCAGGAGTAGCTGGTTTACACCCTGAAATTATTCGCATGCTTGGGCGGTTGAAATACCGGACTTCGTATGGACAGAACCAATTGGCTCATGCAATCGAAGTTTCAAAATTGGCGGCCATCATTGCTGCCGAATTAGGTGCCAATGTAGAAATTGCAAAAGCCGGAGGTTTGCTGCATGACCTCGGAAAGGCAATGGATCACAATACGGAAGGCACCCATTCTGTTATTGGTTCTGAATTTGCCAAACGATATGGCGTAAATGCAGCCGTAGTTAATTGTATTGCTTCTCATCACCACGAAACCGACCAGGAAAGCGTTGAAGCAATTATTGTTGAAGCAGCCGACGCGATTTCTGGCGCACGCCCCGGTGCACGACGTGAAGACCTGGAACAATATATCAAACGGTTACGCGCTCTGGAAGAAATTGCAAACTCTCATAAGGGTGTGCTACAAAGTTATGCAATCCAGGCGGGGCGTGAAGTACGCATTATTGTTAGACCGGAAGATATCGACGACCTTGAATCTACCCGATTGGCAAAGGAAGTTGCCAAGAAGATCGAAGAAACCATGCAATATCCTGGTCAAATCAGGGTGACAGTTATTCGCGAAACTCGTGCTGTCGAGTACGCTAAATAGACTGAAAAAGTTAGTAGATAAAAAATGGAGAGGATAAAATCCTCTCCAGTTTTTTTAAACATAAGGATTGCTGGATTTTTCCTTTTCCACGGTTGTTTGATTGCCATGACCCGGGAAAAGTTTGGTTCTATCAGGAAGAGTATAAATCACATTATGAATACTTTCGTATAGCTGGTTGAAATCTCCCCCAGGGAGGTCGGTTCGTCCAACACTGCCTTCGAAGATCAGATCACCACAAAAAGCCACATGATCGTCTGGTGAATAATAAATTACATGCCCTGGCGTGTGCCCTGGTGTGTGAAATATCTGAAGAGAAAACTCACCGATCATAACGGTTGTATTTTTGTCCAGCAAGATATCAGGTTTGGGTAAGCCACCCATTTCAAACCCAAAGGCGTCCGCTCCACCCTGATTTACCCATAAAGGTAAGTCATCTTGATGCAAGTAGATTTTGACATCTGGAAATGCTCTCTTCAATTCTTCACAACCCATAATGTGATCAAAATGCGCATGAGTGATCAAGATTGCATTTAAAAACAAATTATGTGACTTTAAATAATCGATCACGGGTGTTATGGAATTGGCTGGATCGATCACGATTGCATTTTCACCTGCATGGTTAAATAGAATATAGGAATTATTTTGGAGCATACCAAGGACAAAAATCTCAATTTTCATACCTCATACCTCATCGCTTTCCATTTGCTGGAGAGGAGCTATTGCTTTCTTTGCATTCGTTTGAATGAGAAACAAGAATACTGCAGTGATCAAGAATGTGCATGTAAGAATGATGATTGAAATCATATAGATACTTTCTGGTTTTCTATCATATAAAAAGCCAGCCAGGAGGGGAGCTAGCAAAATGGCGAATGCATTGGCCGATTCAAGCAATCCATAACCTAAACCGGTTTTGGTCTGATTTACCAATTGACGGGCAAAAGCAACTACCATGCTGCGCCCAAGGCGAAAACCTCCCAGAAGGATGAAACCTGCAGCATACCAGATGAAATTTGTTCCTTTCCAGATGAATAAAGAAAATAAGGCAACCAGAAATTGGCTGATCAGAATGCCATAATATACAGGGATATTGCCAAGCAGCAACATGACCACCACGCTGCCAAGATTACCAATCGTGCCCAACCGTCCAATTATTGTGAAATCAAGCTCTCTGATATTTTGCAAAAAATTTGAATTCAAAGGTTGTGGAAGGTAAAGCGCAAATACAGTTAATGCAGATAACAAGACGAATCCTAAAAAGCGTGGAGAAAATCCCCGAAATCCGCTAATTTTCTCCTGTTCCATTTTTGGTTGTTTGGGTAATTTTTGAATGAAAAAGGTAACCAGTGTGGAAACCATGAAAATTAATGCGGAAAAAAAATAAATTGTTTTGATATTCACTTCTGTACCGATCCAACCACCCAGGGAAGGACCGATCACAGCACCTAAGTTATAAGCAACAGACTGTAAAGTAAGAGCACGCTCAACGCTAAGTTTTCCGCGAACGCTGATCACATAACTGTTAATAGCTGGCAAACCGAAAACGGAAGAGTTGTACATGAACATCGAAATCACAAAAATTTCCATGCTGTTTGCCATTGCCATTCCCCAGGCAGCTATCATACCAATAAACCACGAAAGAAGCATGACTGGTTTTTGCCCCCAACGATCAGCAAGATAACCCGCTGGAAGTACCGCTAGGGCCATGGCAAAACCATTAACGCCTAATAGTGTTCCGATGAGAACCGGAGATGCTCCCCATTGCTGTAGATAAAGAGGTTGGAAGATCAGAAACATGCTTTCTCCCAAGCCCCACAAGAACATGGAAAAAGCTATCAACAAGTAATTTCTGTTCACGTTGATAATACTTTCTGGATGAAAGCATGGGCGTTTGCATATACTGTAGATTTTTCACAATCACAGGTCATGGTATGACTGCCACGGTGGATGGTTATTTGTTCAGTATGTTTGCTGCCAATTGCCTGGGAAATCAGCGCCATGTTTTCGAATGGAACACCTTTATCCCCCAAAGAATGCATGAGGCAAACAGGGGAGGTGATCTGAGGTAAACCAGAACGCATCAACCCGGATAATACATTTAGTTGGATCACTGCTTCAACGGGATAATAAGGATATTCAAGGTGGTGGGATAGCGTTTCTTTATCTTCCCAATCGGGTGCACCTTTTTCAATACGTTTTATGAAGAATTTGAACAGGTTGATATATTTTAGCCGCCAATCGTTACTGATCATATAGGGGGTTGACATGGCTATCACACCGCTGAGGTCATGGATTTGGGATGCAGTGTACAAGCTAAGGATGCCACCCATTGACAATCCTACCAGGAAAATGTGTTTTGCGACGCAGCGCAAGCTGCTGATTCCATCCAACACATCAGAATACCAATCCTGCCAGGTGCAATGTGCCAGATCCTCCACCCGTGTGGCATGCCCAGATAGACGGATCCCAAGGCAAGTGCATCCCTGCTGGTTGAGATAAGCGCCCATACCAAGCATTTCACGCGGAGTGCCTGTTATGCCATGAATAAGGAGAACTCCGATATCATTGCCAGGGAAAAAGAAAGGCTCTGCCCCAGGCATGATGGCTGGCGGGAAGCTGCTATTCGATGACATAGAGGTCTCTCGAGAGAGTGCTTAAAGTTTCAGCGCTTTGTTGGGTAATGACAACATCATCCTCGATGCGGATACCGCCCTGACCGGGAAGGTAAATCCCCGGTTCGATCGTGAAAGCCATCCCCGGTAACAGAAGTCCGGTATTGCCAGCGTTGAGATAAGGAGGCTCGTGCTCTTCCATCCCAATGCCGTGACCCACGCGATGGGTGAAATATTCGCCATACCCTTTCTGCTGGATGAATTCATGAGCTGCTTGATTGGGAACACAGCAGGCGACGCCGGGATTTGAGGCTGCTCTTCCTGCTTGGTTAGCCTGTACAACGATCTCATGGATCTGATAAAAAACATCAGGAGCAGGAGGAAGTATCAGACCACGGGTAAGATCTGAGCAATATCCTTTGTAGGAAGCTCCCCAATCAACAACCACCAGGTCACCAGTAGCTATTTTGCGATCCGTTGGGAATGCGTGCGGATCAGCACTATTAGGGCCACTGCCAATGATCGGTTCAAAGGGCATTTTTCCATCAGAACCAGCCCGCATGAGCTCAATGGAGAGTTCAGCAGAAACCTGTCGTTCTGTCATACCCGGGCGGATGTTCTTGATAAAAGCGAGAAAAGCCTGTTCTGCGATCTTTACCGCCCGGCGAATATTCGCGATCTCTTCTTCATCTTTTTGAGCACGCAGCAGAGTAAGAATTTCGGTCGCGGGAACTACTCTGGCGTGCGGGGCAGCCTGCTGCAGGTACTGATATTCCAACATGCGCAGGCGGTTGGTTTCCATGCCGATGGTGTGGTCTCCCGGATGGATGTAATCTGCTGCCTGCTGGAAAACAGACTGCCAGGTGGAAGGATCATCGGAGAAAGGAAACAGTTCGAGCGGGATCAGGCTGGTTTTCGCTTTACCCACTTCCAATTCGGGAAGAATCAGCGCAGAAGGTTTTCCTGCTTTGATCCATAGCAATGTGGGGCGTTCGAAAAGATGAAACTGCAGTCCGGTCAGGTAGGTGAGGGTAGGACCAGGGTTCAAAACCAGCATATCAAGCTGGCTTTCGGTCATCAGGTTTTGTAAATGGTCGTAACGGGATTGTGTCATAGAAAGCTCCTGAAGAGAATTATATCTGGAAAAGCGATGAGCGGTTTAGAACTTGAGGAGCCATTCCACTTGACTTTCCCTCCGCATCTTCCTATAATAATTCCATCAGGGAGGAAATGAGGGCAGTATAAGAAACAAAGCAATCTCCCTAAAATAATGTAGCAACAGCAGGCATCATGCATCAAAGTTGGAGGGGTAACTATGTCATTCGCGGCACGCCTGTTCACAAAGGTTTTGCACAGCCTGGTTGTAATCACTTTGATTGTTGCACCATTTAAATACATTTCAACTGTTACAGCAGATAATGGATCCACAAATACCATTTCAGACCCTGTCACCTCTCAGGGTGAAAACGGGTTCATGAATGCGCTACAACTGAAAGATGATCCCGTTCCATCGCTGAGAGAACAACTGGCAGAACAGGCGGCTCAGGCGGAAGCCAAAGAGGGGTTGAACCTGCAACTGGGGATCGAGCCTGCCATCTATATCCCGGGAAAACCGGTTATCTTTTCATGGAGTATTTCGGGGATAGATGAATATGCTCAGAAAAACGCTGAGTTGGTCCTTACCTTTCCGGAGGGCAGCGCACCAACCGATACCGCACTCTCTGATCAGGTTTCCAAAGAGCACCAGCTAAAATTTCCCCTGGCTGAATTGAAACTCAGTTCAATTGAAATTTCAATGGATGATTCGGTGAAATTCCCGATCTATCTGGGGGCAACGGTGTTCATGGATGGCGAGCCAGTGCTGGGAAATTCTGTGTACCTTGACTCAACAGGAACCAATGCTACAAAAGGAAGCGATATCAGCGTATCCGGTTTCGATGGGCAGGTATCTCTGCAGGTGGCATCGGATTCGCTTGCGCAGGATGTGATTTTCGATGTTCGCCCACCCAGCCCGCATGCGCTTGCCGGGTACAGTTTAAGCCTGAATCCCGTGGAAATTGTTGCGGTGGATACCGAACTGGGGAAGAATGTTACTTCTTTCAAGAGTCCGCTCCTCCTGCAGATCCAGTATGACGAAAAGCAGATCGTGCAGGGAGATGAAGCAGACCTTCAGATATATTATTTTGATGATGAAGCGTTTGAATGGTTTCCCATGGAAACGAAGGTGGATACCGAAGCCAACATTATCTCCACCTATACTGATCACCTGACCGTTTTCGATTACAAAGCTGCATCCTGGCAGGGGTATGCCCCACCCAGCCTGGACTCATTCCAGGTATCCGAGTTTACCGGTGCAGGCACCTATTCCATGGATCTGTGGACCCTGCCGGGCACCGCCGGTCTGCAGCCGGTGCTTTCGCTTTCCTACAACAGTCAGGTTTTTGATGAAGGGGCAGCTTTCACCCAGGCATCCTGGGTGGGCAGCGGATGGAGCCTGAACACCGGGGCGATCGTACGGAACATGCACGGCACGAACTCTTCCACCACCGACGATACCTTTTCGATCAACATTGGCGGGATCAGCGGGATGCTTCTGCCCATTGACGCCAATACTTTTTACACCGCCGACCAATCTTTCACCAAAGTCATCAAAAGCGCAGACAGCAGCAGTTGGACAGCCTATGGCCGGGATGGAACGGTATACGTTTTTGGGCTGGCATCCAAAACCCACACCACCAGCGGATGTGTGGCATCTGCCAGCAGCCTGAACCTCATCTGGAACTGGGCATTGACTTCCGTGACAGATATTCATGGCAATACTATCACCTATACCCACACGCAGGAGGTTAAAAGCACATCCTGCGCCAATGTGATCGCCGTGTATCCCAACACCATCACCTACGCCAATGGGAAATACCGGGTGTATTTCATTCTCGAAAGCAGGAACGATTACCAGGCAGCCTGGACGACCAGTGCATCTCTGGTTCTCTTCTCCAAACAGAGGTTGAAAGAGATCCAGATAAAATATCTGCCTGAAGGGGTTACCGATTGGGGGTCCAGCGTGCTATCCCGCAAGTATGTCTTCAGCTATTCCGCTGATACCACCAACCAGATCCTGCCCAGCTTTAAATGGCGCAACCTGGCATACACCGCCACCCTGGTGGGGGTCCAGGAGGTGGATGGCAGCGGAAATAACCTGCCTGCAACCCAATTCTATTATGACGATGACATGCACCTGACAAAAGTGGATAATGGGCAGGGTGGTCAGGTCGAAATGACATACCAGGTGGAACAGTTCTACGATGATGTGAACGATAATGAGCGCTCGATCTATGTGATCATAGGATCAGCCGGGACGGAATGCTACGATGGAACCACCAAATCCCCCTGGACGGGGGTATACAACCCATCGTATGTACGGTGCGACCCCTCGACTACACCGTACAGCCTGCAGGTGGGGCAGGATCCCAGCGCGTCGGGAGCGCATCGCCCCATTCCCCTGTACCTGATCAAACCGGGGGCAAGATACAATTTCTGGCTGCAGGCCAGCCCCATCCAATCCCCTTCATCGGTGGAGTTCAGCCTGATAGATACCACCACCAATACCGAAGTGACCGCGGTACGTCAGAACATCACTGGCATGACAAGCATGGAAAACTCCATTGACATGCCATCCACTTTCAATCCAAATACAGTGTATATGCGGGTGGAATGCAGTGACTGCCGTGTGAGGAAATACCAGCTTCAAATGTTCTCTACATATTTTGCTGTTGCAACCCGCACGGTGCGCGACCAGGTGACGGGCAAAGCCACCACGGTGACCTATGCCTGGGATAACATGACGGTCAATACCGCCGATGTTTCCGAAGTGGTGGCAGCCAACGGCATCTACGTAACCACTTACTATGTTAAACCTCTGACGGAACTGCGCGGGCGGGCAATGGTGCAGGCGATCAACGAGGACAACCTGACGAACATGACCTGGTTCCATCAGGGGGATGCCCTCAAAGGACGCCCCTATCGCACCATACAGATGGAGCGCACTTTTTATGATCCGCTGGGAACCTCGCATCCGGAGAACTGGACCCGCTCGGCAACGGGAACCTTCACCCATACCGGCATCTACAACGTGGATTTCGATTGGGCGGTGAAGGCTGCCGCCACCACATCGGATTGGTCGGTTTACCAGGAGCGGGCGGAGTATTCTCTGACGGATGGTATGGCGGCGATCGCGCATTTCAGGTTGAGCGATGCCACCACCCAGGGAGAACTGGGCCTGTTGAGCGCCAACGGGAAATTCGTTGGACTGGTGGTCAAGCCTGAGAGTGGACAGATGGTGGCAAGGTTGCGTTACGATACCGGGGCGGGCATGCAGGATGGCGAAGTGCTCATCCCGGCGGGAGATTTTGCCCTGGATAAATGGTACGCCATGATGGTGTTCGTGGATTCAAGCAACGGATTCCGGGTCAAGGTATGGAAGTTGAGCGACCCGGATATCCTGGGGGAACAGACCATCAGTGGTTTTTCTACAGATACCTGGAAATTCCGCGAGAGGGTGAATACTGGTACTTTATGGCTGGATTCGTATACAGAAGGGAAGATCTTCAACGAGACCGAAACAGCCTATGATTTTGTGACCCAGTACGACACCGACACTTCCAATGGCATCCCGAATATTTATACCCTCACCCAGAAAGACCTGGCGATCACCTGGGCATATGCCACCCAGACGACCAGCCGCATCTATGATGGCGATGCTGATTTCTATGGCACCCGGCAGGTGCTGGCGTATGAAACCGCGGATCAGAATGGTTCGCAATATGGCAACCTGACCCGGCAGACCAACCAGGTGTGGAATGGAAGCTCCTGGCAGAACCGTACGGCTGTGCGGACGGAGTTTTACCCCCAGACCGGCACCAAATATATTGTGAGCCTGCCAGCCCGCCAGACCATCCTGGACTGTACTTCGGGGTGTGATTTTACAGGGGGCACGGGGATCCTGGGAGAAAGCCTGAATTTCTACGACAGCAGTACCGTGCTTGCCACCCCGCCTGTGACCGGCCAGTTGACCATGACACGCGTGCGGCTGGATGATTCCACGACCCCCGTACGCTATGCCCAGACCGATTACGGGTATGACGCCCACGGCAACCTCGACCAGATCACCAGCTACAGCGAATATGCCGGAGTGGATGCTGCGCCTGCGGGTGGAGCGCGTACCCTTTCTCGCACGTATGACGCTACGTATTACACTTATTTGCTCAGCGAAACGAACGCCCTGAACCAGACGGCATCCACCACGTACAACGTTGGGTTGGGTGTGCCGGTGACCGCAACCGATCTCAATGGGGTAAAGATCGGCGCGGCATATGATGGCTTTGGCAGGATGACTGCCGTCTGTGCCGCCGGGGATTGGGATGGAGTGACCTGCAGCACCACTGTGGGAACTACGCTGCGGGTGGACTATGGCAATTACGCATCATCCAGTGTGCCATACCGGGTGCTGCTCACCCAGAAGCTGGATGCCAGCCGTACCATGCAGGCTGTGCGCTACTACAACGGATTGGGAAGCCTGCTGCAGGCGCAAAGCCTGAACAATGAAGTGAACGGCGCCATCGCAAATGTGGTGGTGGATACCATCTATGACACCCTGGGGAGGGTGACGCACCAGACCAAACCCTATACCTACACCGGGGCGATGGCCTTTCAGACGCAATCCACCACCCTGCCTGCGGTGGTCACCGGCTATGACATCCGCAGCCGGGTGACCAGTGTGACCGACGCCAACGGAAATGTGCTGGAAACCAGCTACAACGAATTGACCGTTACCAGCGAAGATGCCAAAAATAACACCACGGTTACCACATATAACGAGTGGGGCTGGGTGACCGCCGTGACGCCTGCCACTGGACCGGAGCTTGCCTATACCTATGACCTGCTGGGACGCCTGCTGACGGTGACGAAAGGCAGCGGCAGCGATGCCAGCCAGACCAGCATTACCTATGACCTTGCCGGGCGCAAGACCGCCATGACCGACCCGGATATGGGTGACTGGGATTATGCCTATGATGCGCTGGGAGAACTTCTGACCCAGACGGATGCGCGCAACTGTACCACCACCCTGACATATGATGACCTGGGCAGATTGACCCAGAAGGCTTATGCGGGTGCCGGAGCGTGTGACGCCACCAGCGACACTACTTTTTATTACGATGGCGCCACCTTTACGTTTCTGGGGAATACGATCGGCAGCAGCAGCAACGCCACCGGGCAACGCACCGGCATGAGCGATGGCTCGGGCGCCACCCAGTGGACGTATGACGCCAGGGGACGCAAACTCACTGAAAGCAAGTGGGTGTATTCGAATGACCAGCAGGATGCGGCGGAGAATTTTGTGACCTCCTGGACGTATAACAGCGCCGATCTGCCGGTCAGCATCACCTACCCGGATAATGAGACCCTGGCGCTGGCATACAACGACCAGGGGCTGCTGGAAAGCATGCTCAACACCGACGCCACGCCGTACACGTATGTGAAATCTGTTGTGTACGATGAAGCCAGCCGGATCACCAGCCTGGCATTGGGCAACACCGCGGGCAATGCGGTGATCAGCAACACCTACCAGTATTACGCCTGGAACGTGGCAGAAATGGGTGGAAAACTGCAGACCGCCACCAGCACCAATACCCTGAGCACGGCCTTGCTGCAGATGGAATACAGCTATGATGCCAACGGCAATATCACCGAGATCGTAGACAGCGCCAATTACGAAATCTCCACCTTCACCTATGATGCCCTGAACCGGCTGACCGGCATGAGCGTAACCGATACCCAGACCACCGTGCACAGTGAGACATTCGCTTACGATAGCGCAGGGAGAATGGCTTCACGAACGCTGAACGGAGCGCCCGCAGAAACCCTGACGTATGACAGCGCGCACAAACACGCTGTGGCAGCGTATGACAGCAATACCTACGCCTATGATGCCAATGGCAGCCAGGTGGAGCGGGTGCTGGATGGCAGCGGATATACCCTGGTGTATGATGGCGAGAACCGGCTGATCGAGGTGTACCCCCAGCAGACGCCCACCCCCACCCAGACCCCCACCGAAACC
>DAOUGQ010000012.1:0-184764 GCA_034429195.1 Anaerolineaceae bacterium | reverse complement strand
CACGCGGCGTTGCTGGTTCCCGGTTTCCCAGATTACCAATATTCCCTACTGCTGCCACCCGTAGGTGTATGGACCGTGTTTCAGTTCCATTGTGGGGGTCCACCCTCTCAGGTCCCCTACCCGTCATCGCCTTGGTAGGCCATTACCCTACCAACAAGCTGATGGGACGCAGGTCCCTCCCAAAGCGGATTTCTCCTTTGGTTAAAGAGCATCTAATCTCTAAAACCGTATGAGGTATTAGCAACCCTTTCGAGCTGTTATCCCTCTCTTCGGGGCAGGTCACCAACGCGTTACTCACCCGTTCGCCACTAAGAAAGTATTGCTACAATCTCCGTTCGACTTGCATGTATTAGGCACGCCGCCAGCGTTCATCCTGAGCCAGGATCAAACTCTCCGCTAAATTTGTCATCTTTTCAGATGTACATTTCGGAAAGAAATTGAACGACAGGGCTATCTGTACTTCCTATCACTCTTCAATTGTTAAGGTGCTTTCGCTTGTCCGCTTTCCTCGTTGGTCTTGTTTTCAGACAAAACGCCGATGTCTATCTCGTTTTGTTGTGATGACATCGGCCCTCTAAAAACGATTTCCCTGCGGAAATGGCCTCAAGGAATTATTCGGTTTTCAAGATCTGCATTCAGCGAGATCGCAAGTTAGGAACCAAATTGTAACCGAGTATCCTTTTCTTGTCAAGTGGTTTTTCCACTTTCTTTTTTGTTTTCACAAAACCCAGGAGCGGCAAAGCTGGGAACTATGTTCTGTTGTTAAGTGTTTGCCTTTTCGGCGAAACCTGCCCGTTTGAGGCAGCGGGTTGGATTATATCGCGTCCACATATTCTGTCAAGGGAATTGGGGTACCAATTTTAAAATTGGTTTTCTTTTTGTTTTTCCTTTTATCCAACCACTCTCACACCACTGAGACATTCGTAAAGATCAATATTGCTCAAATATTTTACCCTATCTTTACCTATTCTTTATCATCAATATTAGTTGTTGCTTTGGAACCTTTCCTGCACCTTCTTCGTTCAGGTTATATGCTCAATAATTCGGTTTTCAACGAAAATAATCTCTACATTGATGGTCTATAATTAATAGCATTATGCAAACTCGATTGATAACAGAACCCAACAAGATTCATCCCCGCAAATTCCAGATGGAGTATGCCCTTTTTGGCATTCTCTTGGCTGTTGCGGTATTTGGTATGATGGTGTTGGTTATTACTCTTGGGTATCAATTCTGGTACGCCGGGCGTATCTTCCCGGGCGTTCAGGTTGCAGGTATACCAGTTGGAGGACTAACTGTAGCAGATGCAAGGGATAAAATAGAATCAACACTTACATACCCTTTGACCGGACGTTTAGTTTTGCAATATGCAGATAAAAGCTGGCTATTATCTCCTTCACAGCTTGGAGTAATGCTGGATAGCGAAAGTTCATCTCGTGCTGCTTTTGCAATTGGTCGAACAGGGAACCTTTTCAATCGGCTAGATCTTCAATTGGCATCACGGAAAAAGAGAGTCAATCTCTCACCAATTTTAATTTTTGATCAACGGATGACATTTACCTACCTCGACCAGATCGCAACAGAGATCAATCGTCCCCTGGAAGAACCCTCAATTCAAATTGATGGAACAACTGTCAGAATTTCACCTGGCATCAGTGGATTATGCCTGGATCACACCGCATCAATGGCAAACATAACTTCACAGATCGCCACATTACAGGATGGATTGGTTCAACTCGTGGTTCAAGAAACTCATCCTGTGATTATCAATGTTGATGAGCAAGTTGAACTGGTAAAAAAATTGCTCGGTGAGAACCTCACATTGAGTATGCCTTCAGGGCAACCTGATTCTCAGGGTCCCTGGATATTCACTCCTGAAGACCTTTCAAAAATGCTGGCATTCGAGGTAGTGCAAACGAATGGTTCTTCGCTTTATCAGGTATCTGTAAAAACAGAAGTACTTCGTGAGTATTTAACAAATTTACAACCTGACCTGTATCTTGCTCCGCAAAATACTCGTTTTATGTTCAATGACGATACTCGCCAGCTTGAAGTGATCAAAAGCGCCACCATCGGTCGTGATCTCAATATTGAAGAAAGCATCAAGACTATCCAAAAGCAGTTAATGGAGGGTAAGCACAATATTGAACTGGTATTCAATTTCACCGATCCACAAATCACCGATTCGATGACGGGAGAACAACTTGGTATCACCGAATTGGTTCATAGTGAGACATCCTATTTCTATGGCTCCAGTGCTGAACGTGTGCAAAATATTCAGGCAGCCGCCAGCCAGTTTCATGGATTGCTTGTGGCACCTGGTGAAACCTTCTCGATGGCTTCTGCTTTGGGCGATATCAGTCTTGAAAATGGGTACGCTGAAGCTCTGATCATCTATGGCAATCAAACGATCAAAGGCGTAGGTGGAGGTGTGTGCCAGGTGAGTACAACGCTTTTCCGGGCTGCCTTTTTTGCTGGATTCCCGATTACAGAACGGTATGCTCACGCTTACCGTGTGAGCTATTATGAAAGAGTGGCAGGAGGTGCTATTGACCCAAATCTGGCCGGGTTGGATGCCACAGTCTATGCTCCAATTGTCGATCTGAAATTTGTCAACGATACCCCTTACTGGTTGTTGATGGAAACGTATGTCTACCCTGGCAGTAGCTCAATCACCTGGAAATTTTATTCAACCTATGACGGACGCAGTGTCGAATGGTCGACAACCGGACCAGTGAATACTGTCGAAGCCCCTAAACCCCTTTATCGAGAAAATCCGGATCTCCCTACTGGAGAAGTTCGTCAGGTTGATTATTCCGCACAAGGGGCAGACATTACTGTTAAGCGAACGGTTTACAAAGACGGTGCGATTTATTTCCAGGACTCCTTCTTTACACAATATCAACCCTGGCAGGCTGTGTACGAATATGGACCTGGCACACCAGATATGCCGCCACCAGAAGATTCATCAGAAGAATGAATCCCTGCATGCTATGGTACAATTTGTCAAAGCGTTTTGGAGGCTCTATGGTTCAACCTGATTTACTCGAAATTCTACGTTGCCCTGTTTGTGTTCGGGAACATGAAAATGGCGGCGCTCTCGAAGTATACAAAGAATCCTGGTTGCTATGTACTGAATGTAATCGCAAATATCCCATCATTGAAGACATTCCTGTAATGTTAGTTGATGAAGGGGAAAAATGGATGAATACACCAGCCAGCGATCTGCCAGTACCACCTCCAGCAATTGACTGAAAAAGAAAATACTCTAGCGCTTTATTTATTCAACCATTATCACCAATCAATCTGGCATCATTGTTGCATCAAAAAGCGCAGGTATTCCTGATTCCGTCAGAAGAAATGGATTACAATTAGCCTATGGATCGCAATTCTGTACAAATGGCAAAAAGCCCAAAGAACAACGGTTTTTCAAATCGATCACAACGTGATCGAGGTCGAAAAAATATCAAATTTGACCGGTTGACAATTGGTTTACTGGCTGCTTTTGTGGTTGTCGGAGTCATTACTGCGGTTGTCGCCTTCAACATCATCCGCAACCTGGTAGGTTCCTGGAACTTGACTGCAGGTCTTCCAGGTGCACCAGAAGTATCCGCAGGAAGAATCGCAACCCCAAGTGGTACCGAAGCAGTGGTAGCTTTACAACCTGTTGGAGCACCAACAGCTCAGCCCTGGGATGGTAAAAGCCGGGTGACCGTTCTGGTGATGGGGTTGGATTACGAAGATACGGCAGAGCGGCGTGTACCACGTACAGATTCTATGATGCTTCTTACATTGGATCCAATTTCCAATACTGCAGGTATGCTCTCCATTCCTCGTGATGCCTGGGTGAACATTCCAGGATTTGATTATGGCAAAATCAATACCGCATATTTTTTGGGCGAATCGTACCAATTGCCAGGTGGCGGAGCTGGTTTGGCAGTTCAAACAACAGAAGCGTTCATAGGTGTTCCCATCAACTATTATGCTCAGATCGATTTTGATGCATTTGTAAAATTCATCGACCTTTTGGGCGGATTGGATATTTATATCCGTGAAGAAATCACCGTAGATCCTATGGGTCCTGGGAATACAGTTACATTGTATCCTGGTGTCCAGAATCTTGATGGAGCTACAGTTCTTGCGTTTGCTCGCAATCGTCATACAGGTATGGGAGATTATGATCGAGCTGATCGACAACAACAGGTGATCATGGCAGTGCGCGATCAGATTCTTACCTTCAATATGCTGCCTACACTTATTTCAAAAGCTCCGCAAATGTACCAGGAGCTTTCAGCAGGCATTCACACCAACCTCAATCTACAGCAAATCGTTGAACTGGCAGTATTGGCGATGAATGTACCAGAAAAGAACATCAAAAAAGCTGTTCTTGATCAAAACTGCTTTACACCCTCCATGTATGATGGACAATCCATTGAGATCCCCATTCTAGACCAGATCCGCTTGAAACGCGATGAGATCTTTGCCAATGGCGAAGCTGCGGGTCCGGTTGCCCTTGCAACGAGTGGCAGTTCGACGGATCTGATTGGGTTGGCAACAGTAGAAGCTGCCCGAATTTCGATCCAAAATGGAACCTCCGATCCTGGCTTGGCACAACGTACAGCGGAATATTTACGTGGTCAAGGGCTGAATATTGTCGAAGAGACAAATGCTGATCAGATTTACTATAACTCCATTATTTTGATTCAGAATGGGAAGCCCTATACGGCAGGATATATGGCACAACTTATGGGAGTTCAGACCAGCAATATCTACAACCGTTATCAGCCAGATTCCTACGCAGATATTATTGTTATTCTGGGTGAAGATTGGGCAAACAATAACCCGCTTCCCTAGCACCAAAATTATATGCAGACCAAGCTCCACAGAATTTCTTCTGTGGAGTTTTTTGTTGCCAGAAAAGTATAAAGTTCACCACTAAAATCACAAAAGCACGAAAAGAATTCCTTTTTCCTTTTCGATGTCCAAAAATGAGAAAGCACAAGCGAGTAGGGTAATTCTTCGCAACATGCTTCACCTTGTATAGAATACTTCGCCTTACGAAAAACGCGAGTCTCACAATAATCGTTTTTAGGGGTTTAGCAAAGGGGAAACAGATCGATTGTTTGTTCAAGAGGACCTTCCAGAGATTAACCTCATGGCTTTTTTCATCATTCTGAGCGTAGCGAAGAATCTCACATCGAAATTTTATAAATAAATAATGATGTGGGATTATCCCCTTGATACTTCAGAATCGAGTTCCTATCCTGTTGTAGAAAAATAATTCGGGGGAAGATGTTAACTTATATTATGTGTGTGGTACAGGTCGCTTCGTCCAATATGACAGTAACAGGGTGTGGTCGCTCATTTTACCACACCCTACCATTGCTACCGGTCCCGGTTTTTACTCATGTATATTTCGCTCTTTCTGTAACCTTCGATAAGATATCCATACCCTGACTGCACCATAGTCTAAGATCATTGTTACAACGAATAACAGACCAACGATTATTCCAAATCCCAGCTCTTTATAGTGGAGAAAATTATTTAAATTCGAGAGAAGGATCAACATCTCTGTACCGGTTAGCACAGAGAGTAATACAAGGATTCCACGTATATGTTTGATCCTTGAATCAATATCCGAAAATAACTCAAATTTCTTGCCATCCGTTTTTTTACGAAAATACACCCAGCGTAACAAGCTCGCGATATGCTCAACTCCTGTTTCTTCGCAAAACTTGATATATTGCTGACTCTCGATGTTGTCAGGTAAATTATCAAGCATTTGTAGTTTATATTGGTATTCTCCTGGTCTACCTTCTTCAAAAACATACCTGCATATGCTTACATCTGTAAGTTGAAGCCCCATATTCGACATTTTATTGAGCCATTGTTCTTCTTTCTCGAATTCCCATGCCCAAAACCATTTATGAATCACTTTTTTCATTCTTAAACCTCTTCCGTTAATCGTTTCCCATTGTCCAACAACTCTTCAAGTCGTTTAATTTCGTTGAGAAGCACTTTTTTTCCTGGCGAAGTGATAACATATTCCTTCTTGCGGCTATCCTTTTCACCTGGCAACGCCCGTATCCAACCCTTTTCTAGCATTGCATTGATTGCCCCGTATAAAGTTCCAGCTGCTAGCCGCACCCTGCCGCGCGAAAGAACGTCTACATTTTGCATAATGCCATATCCATGTAGTGGCGACAACAAAGATAACAAAATATAGTAAACTGCCTCTGTTAGGGTAATATTGCTGTTTTCATTTACCATATATATCCCCTTCCGTTATAGCGTATTCCGTTATATCGTCTTACGATATATAGTATATCGCCTCCCGATATATTTGTCAAGAACCATTTATCTATTGAACATCAAGATATTCTAAATAATCTGCATGAATGGGTTAAACTAAAGTGGCACAAATTATGTGCCACTATTTCTGTTATAAACTATTTGATTATTTAAACCCTACTTGAAAATCAATTTTACCCCGCCCAGGTAAGAGCTTCCATCTTCCCTAC
This sequence comes from Anaerolineaceae bacterium, assembly GCA_034429195.1. Taxonomy (GTDB): domain Bacteria; phylum Chloroflexota; class Anaerolineae; order Anaerolineales; family Anaerolineaceae; genus UBA4782. Next base: position 178,243 of record DAOUGQ010000012.1, on the reverse strand, counting down.
TGCATGAGGTAACTCTTAATCCAGTAACCGGCTTGCTGGAATCCCCCACCTTCAAACTATACACGATCCCTTGATCCATCTCAAAATCTGCATATCCAGGTCCCATCTCGGGGTGTAGTCCGGTGTAAAAAACATCTTCTCCCCCCTCCCATGTTACAGCGATACGCACCCCAGCCAGAGGATTCTCGCTTTCATCCAGTACTTCCACTTGTAGCAATTTTTCTGGAATGTTTGGATTACAAACTGTTTCGTTTGTGTCAAGTACAAAGGGCAAGTTAACAACAGGGTTCAATGTGACTCCAGCCCGTTGAGTAAAAGTTGGTACAGGGGTTTTCCCTTCAGTGACAGGTTGAGGTGTGGCGGTACGAATAACATTTTCCGTATCAATCGTTGATGTGGTCAGCTCTGGTGTTTCTGTAGGGCTGTCTTCTCCAATTGTAGGCGCTAGATTAGAGTCGGAAAAATCAGCCAACGCATTTGCCAAAGCTGCCAGAGCTTCTGCATCATTGTGTTTTCCATTGTTGGCAAACAATTGTTGTGCCTGGCTTACCAATGCCTGTTGTGGATCCTTATCACCCAATAGATTTATACGAGCAGCTGATCTTCCCAGGTCCTGGTTATATGCATACGATCGAGCGATCAACAACCGGTACTGATCACGAAAATCCTCCCGCAAGGTCGACGGTGATGTGTTTGAATATGAAACTGGGTTAATGAACCAGGCGTATACAAGACCCAATACCAACCCTACCATTAAACCTGTGACGAGGAAGCCATAGCCACGTTTTTCGTTCATGGCGTTACCTCAACAGGAGCAGAAATGGATTGCAGATCTTGGAGTAATTTTCCTAGCAAGTCAATATCACGGCTACTATAACCCAATTCTTGGCCAGTAATAACCGCCTGCTGCACCAACCTCACCGGGCTTTCATCTTGCAGCTTCATGAGGTCATCTTTGGCAGCCACCAGGTCATGCTCATTTTGATATGCTTCAGCAACCATGAGGACATAATCTGCTTTGTAATCTTCACGCAAAGAATATAACGGGGTGTTAACATACTTTACAGGGTTCACCAGCCATCCGTAAGCGATTCCCCCTGCAATACCGAGGGCGATGGCAATGAAAAACCACACCAACCGCTTGACTCGCATGAACTTACAGGTCCTTCATCATTGGAATTTTAATCCCGTTGCGTTTTGCGGCTGCAATCGCTTCAGGGTAGCCTGCGTCTACATGGCGCACCACGCCCATACCTGGATCTGAGGTCAGTACCCGTTCCAGACGTTTGGCAGCTTCAGGTGTTCCATCAGCAACAATCACCTGCCCTGCATGCTGGCTGAAGCCAATACCCACCCCGCCTCCGTGGTGGAAAGATACCCAGGTTGCTCCATTCACAGCATTGATCAGTGCATTCAAGATTGGCCAATCACTGACCGCATCAGTGCCATCCAACATCCCTTCGGTTTCACGGTTGGGGCTGGCTACTGAACCTGCGTCAAGGTGGTCACGTCCTATCACAATAGGTGCTTTTACAATGCCATTTGCAACCAATTCATTAAATTTCAATCCAGCTTTAGCACGCTCACCGTATCCTAACCAACAAATACGAGATGGTAGTCCCTGGAAATGAACACGGTCTTTTGCCATTTTGATCCATCTACGCAGATGATCATTTTCGGGGAAGAGCTCAAGAATGGCTTCATCCGTACGATAAATGTCTTCCGGATCGCCAGATAACGCCACCCACCGGAAAGGTCCTTTACCTTCACAAAAAAGAGGACGAATATACGCAGGAACAAAACCAGGAAATTCAAACGCATCACTGACACCATGATCAAATGCTCTTTGCCGCAAATTGTTTCCGTAATCAAAAACTTCAGCGCCCATCTTTTGGAATTTCAGCATGGCTTTTACATGATCAGCCATTGAATCCAATGAGTGTTTCTCATATGCAGCAGGATTGGAAACACGCAGGTCATTCGCTTCTTCTAACGTCAAGCCTGCTGGAACATACATCATTACATCATGGGCTGGTGTCTGGTCAGTCACCACATCAGGGATGACTCCCATTGCGGCCAACCTGGGATAAATTTCAGCAGCGTTCCCGATCAACCCAATAGATCTTGGAATGCCATTGTCGCAGGCTTCTTCTACCAGGGTCATGGCTTCTTCCAAATCATTTACCACCATATCCACATAGCGATGTTCCAGCCTTCGTTGAGCGCGCGCCGGATCGATCTCGACTACCAGCCCCACGCCTTCGTTCATAGTGATCGCCAAAGGTTGAGCACCACCCATACCACCCAATCCTGCAGTAAGCACAAATTTCCCCTTTAATGAACTCCATCCACGCTGTCGCGCGAGAGAGCCTAATGTTTCGTAAGTACCCTGAAGAATACCTTGTGTACCAATGTATATCCACGAACCAGCTGTCATCTGGCCAAACATGATCAAACCACGTTTAGCTAATTCATCAAAATGCTCCTGGGTAGCCCAATGTGGCACCAGATTTGAATTAGCGATCAATACCCGTGGTGCATCAGGATGACTGCGAAATATCGCTACCGGCTTTCCTGATTGAACCAGTAATGTTTCGTCGTCTTCCAGGTTTTTGAGACTTTCCAAAATAGCTTCAAAAGCTTCCCAACTGCGGGCTGCCTGCCCCCTACCCCCATAAACTACCAAATCTGCGGGGCATTCTGCTACTTCTGGATCAAGGTTATTCTGGATCATACGATAAGCGGCTTCTGTAAGCCAACTTTTACAGGTCAATTGTGTGCCTCGTGGGGCACGTACTTCTCGAGGACCGGGCATAGAGATAGTTACCTCCGGAATGATAGAAATCGTATGCTGTGATTATACAACAGGTGAAAGCGAGCGACTATTTGTCTCCTTTTTAAGTGACTATTGCCATCCAGAAAAATTGAGATATATTATTCATATGAGTAATGAAAATGATTTTCCAAAAGTATCAGGTCTTTACGAGCGTATTTATGCCCTGGTCAAGCAAATCCCTCGTGGCAAAGTAGCCAGTTATGGTCAAATCGCCCGCATTGTTGGAGGTTGTTCTCCTCGTATGGTGGGATATGCCATGGCTGCTACACCAGACGGTCGCGACATTCCCTGGCAAAGGGTAATCAACTCGAAAGGGAAGATCAGCTTCAGGGGAGAAGGTTTTGACACTCCGATGCAAAGGGTGCTACTCGAAGAAGAAGGTGTAGAATTTGACAGTCAGGGACAGATTGATTTTCGTCGCTTTGGATGGCTGCCAGATTAGAGAATACTTAAGTTAGTTTATGCAAGAAATTTTCCTGGGGGATGAAATGGAATGCGTTCTCTGGTAGAATTACGACACATCAAAATGGTGTATCGTTTAATTTTAAAGGTATCACTCATTACTTCGGTAATGGGTTTTCGAAGAAACGGAGTTTATTATGGCTGGAATGGAGCGGTTTACCCAAAGAGCTCGCCGGGTGCTCAGCCTGGCACATCAAGAAGCTGAACGGCTTCACTATGAAACAATTGAAACAGAACATCTTCTGATCGGTTTGATTTTGGAAGACAATGGAATTGCACATCGCGTTCTGACAGAATTGGGTCTCGAAGCAAAACGAGTCCAAGAAGTTGTGGAATTGATCAGCGGTTTTGGAAAATATCAAGGTGGTAAGATCGAACTTTCAACTGGTGTTCAACAAGTGCTGGAAAATGCCTTGAACGAAGCCCGCAAATTAGGGCATCACTATGTTGGCACAGAACATTTGTTGCTTGGGCTGGTGCAATCTACCGACGGGCAGGCGCATGAAGTGCTTCGCAAGCTGGGTGTTACCCCAGAACAGATTCGAAGGCAGACACGCCGGGTATTGCAAGAAAATACACCTTCACAGACTGCTCCCACTGGAGGAGGTCTTGCACCAACTGCTGTTCCACAAAAGAAAGAAAAAGAATCACCAAAAACCCCTCTGGTTGACCAATTGGCCACCGACCTGACCACCAAAGCGGAAGATGGAAAGCTCGATCCAGTCATTGGGCGTCAAATGGAAATCGAACGTGTTATTCAGATATTGGCACGGCGTAATAAGAACAATCCTGCCCTGATCGGTGAACCGGGAGTTGGTAAAACTGCAATTGTTGAAGGTCTTGCACAGCGCATCATTGAAGGTGATGTGCCTGCATTGCTACTTGGCAAGCGGGTACTACAGCTTGACGTTGGTTCATTGGTTGCTGGCACGATGTATCGTGGGCAATTCGAAGAGCGCTTAAAACGCGTGATCGATGAATTAAAACAATCCGGCGCTATTTTGTTCATTGACGAACTACACATGCTCGTGGGCGCTGGTGCAGCTGGTTCATCTGTGGATGCAGCTAATATTCTCAAGCCGGCACTCTCACGTGGAGAATTACAGGTGATCGGTGCTACCACATTAGAAGAATATCGCAAACACATTGAGAGTGATGCCGCCCTGGAACGTAGATTCCAACCCATCACAGTGAATGAACCAACCGTAGAAGAGACAATTAAAATCCTGCGAGGAATCCGCAGCAAATATGAGGAACATCATCGTTTACAGATCAGCGATGAAGCGCTTGATGCTGCTGCCAATCTATCTGCTCGCTATATTTCCGATCGCTTCTTACCTGATAAGGCAATTGATTTGATCGATGAAGCCTCTTCACGAGTGAGAATGTATAAAAGCCCAGCTGCGCAAACCAGTAAAGAATTATTGAAGAAGATCCGCGATTTGCAACCAGAGATCAAACTGGCAATGCAGGAAAACCGATATTCTGATCTGGATAGATTGCAGGATCAGCAGCGCAAACTGGAAGAACAGCTCGATTCTTTACGCGAGGGTTGGGATCGTAAGAACAGTCCTGTCGTAACGGCTGATGATATTGCAGAGTTGGTTTCCATGTGGACAGGCGTACCCGTGATGCAGCTTGCACAGGAAGAGTCACTCCGTCTGTTGCATATGGAAGATGAACTCCGCCAGCACATCATCGGTCAGGAGGAAGCGATTGAAACCATCTCCAAAGCAGTAAGGCGTGCCCGTTCAGGGTTGAAAGACCCCCGCCGCCCCATTGGTTCATTTGTTTTTCTGGGACCAACAGGTGTCGGTAAAACAGAACTTACCAAAGCCCTGGCTCGCTTCCTGTTTGGCAGCGAAGAAGCCCTGGTGCAATTGGATATGTCGGAATTCATGGAAAGGCATTCCATTAGCCGGTTGGTTGGGGCACCTCCTGGATATGTGGGGTACGAAGAAGCCGGACAGCTTACTGAAGCAATTCGTCGTCACCCTTACTCAATTGTCGTTTTCGATGAAATCGAGAAAGCCCACCCAGAAGCCATGAATATGCTGCTTCAGATCATGGAAGAGGGGCATCTCTCGGATGCAAAAGGACGCAAGGTTGACTTCCGCAACACGATTATTGTCATGACCTCCAACATCGGAGCGGATGTGATCAAGCACCAAACTTCCATCGGTTTCCAGCTTGAACGAGATGAAGCCACCGAGGAAAAACTGGCGTATGAAGAGATGCGCAAGAAACTTCTTGAGTCTCTCAAGCGGGTATTTCGCCCAGAATTTATCAACAGATTGGATGGCGTTGTCGTCTTCCGTGCACTGAACCGAGATGATATTCACCAGATCGTCCATCTGGAAATCGCCAAAGTAGCAGAACGGTTGAAGGAGCATGATATCACAGTTGAAACCACCCCGGCAGTCACAGATTTGATGGCGGAACAGGGATACGACCCTGATATGGGTGCCCGCCCATTACGGCGTGTCATTCAGCAGATGATAGAGGATAAACTTTCTGATGCCATGCTGTCCCATGCCTTCAAAGACGGTGAAACCATCGTTCTTGCCCTCGATGAAGATAACCAGGTCGTGTTGAAGCATAAAACAGACGAACCGGAGCCAGAACCCGAGCCGGTACTATGAAAGATAAAAACTGGGCGAGAAAATTCTCGCCCAGTTTTATTTAAGCCCTTAGAAGAATCAAAGTTTACATAAGTCTCATGACCACACCCAATCTACCCGTTTATAATATTTAGGGGAGCCTTGATTTATTATGAATAACCCTGAAAGGTTTAATAGATCGGTTTGCTGCTCCTCCCCTTAAATCGCAAAATTTAGGAGGAGGTTGAGAGCGTGATGAGATAAAAATGGGACATTTTAAGGAATTTCCATTGGCATCCCTCGTTGCGACGCAAGCACAAGCTCGACTGCTTCGTTTGGGCAATGGCTGGCACACACCCCACAACCCATGCAGGCAGCCTCATCCACAAAAGCAACATCATTCACAACTTTAATTGCATGAAACTGGCATACTGTTTCACACGTGCCACATCCCTGGCACCTTGTCACATCAATCTTGCTGATATACCCTGACGAAGCCAGCATGGGGTTGCCATGCAGGTGAGCCTCCATTGCCCCACAGCAACATGAGCAGCAATTGCAGATGGCATAAAATCGGTTCAAAGTTGCCTGCTTGAAGAAAGCATGGTGTACATGCCCCCGATCTTCTTCTGCTTTGAGAATATTGATTGCCTCTTGTGAATTTATCCATCGCGCATGACGAGGGTTATGTTCTATGACCATACTGGCAAATGGTTCACCAATTATCAGACACACATCCAATGGTTTACAGGGATTTTCCCTGTTCACCCTGCAAGGACAATCCAATGCAACGATATGGTCCGAATTATGCAGGATGATGTCTCGCGCCAGTTTGTAAGGGATCACATGTTCGGGATAACTGTAAGTAATTTCCTGGTTGATTGTCACTAATTTTGTCGCGGTTTCCAGAAGCACAACCTTCCCGTGATAAGTATCGGCAAATCGTATGGCGTTTGGATTCCCCTTTTCCAGTGATCGAGATACAGGAAAGGCTTTTCGCCCTTGTCTGGTGACCCACTGGAATATTTTTGCAGGGTTCCTCACCCCCATCGCATTGCCAATATACAGATAAGGAAAGATCATGTAAAACAATCCGTGAAGAAAATCAAAGAAGGAATAGTTCTGTGTTTTTCGGGCTTCTGAAAGGAAAGAACGTGTGGAATTTTTAAGCAATGGCATAGGTTTTCTACCTGTATAATCGCTTTATCAATGAATAAAACTTAAGTCTCATTAACCCATCAGCTTGTATTTATGATAGCATAGTACCCACGGAGAATGATATGTCGAAACTAATCACCCAATATGTTTGTCAGCAGTGCGGACGTACTTTTGCACGCTCTTTCGGGCGATGCCCTCAGTGCGGTACGTACGACAGCATGGTAGAAGAGGTCATCGAAAAAGCAGCACCTCCACAAAAGATCACCGGGTTGGTCAGTTTGACACATTCTCAACCCATGCGCCTCGATGAAATCGAAGGAGATGTGACAAAGCGAATGCCACTCTCGATTGGCGAATTCGCCCGTGTATTGGGTGGGGGCGTGGTGCCCGGTTCCATCATCCTGGTAGGTGGTGATCCAGGTATAGGCAAATCCACCCTGCTGCTTCAGGTTGCTCTCGAAATGGCCTCGCATTTCAAGGTGTTGTATGTTTCGGGAGAAGAATCCGAGCGACAGATCAAAATGCGTGCCACCCGGTTATTGCCAAAGTCAGAACAAAATAAATACCCAGAGAATTTGTTTCTCGTTACAGAAACCAACCTGGATATCATTCTGGAGCATGTAAAAGCAATCAAGCCAGAAATGTTGATTGTGGATTCCATCCAGACGGTATTCATTCCTGATCTGGAATCTTCCGCTGGTTCGATCAGCCAGGTGCGCGAAAGTGCATCCCGTTTACGTGAGCTATCCAAGACGAGTGGAATGGCAGTTTTTGTCATTGGTCATGTTACCAAAGAAGGCGTGATTGCAGGTCCCCGTGTCCTCGAACATATTGTAGATACCGTGCTCTACCTGGAAGGCGACGCTTTCCAATCTTTCCGCCTGCTTCGTTCGGTAAAGAACCGTTTTGGCGCAACTTCAGAGGTGGGAGTGTTCGAAATGCGTGAAGGCGGTATGGTAGAAGTTCCCAATCCATCAGAAGCATTTTTAGCCGAAAGGCTTATCAACACACCGGGCAGTGCAATTGCAGTCACCATGGAGGGCACACGTCCCCTGCTGGTTGAAGTTCAGGGACTTACCAGCCATACCAGCCTGAACAACCCGCGCCGCACCCCCAACGGAGTGGATATGAACAGGTTGTTACTTCTCTCGGCAGTTCTCACCCGGAGACTGGGCCTTCGCCTGGCAGAACAGGATGTGTTCGTGAATGTGATTGGTGGATTGCGTATCAGCGAACCCGCTGCTGACCTGGCAATTGCGGCAGCAATCACTTCATCCCAAAAAGACCTTCCGTTGCGAGCAGATACAGTGCTGATCGGTGAAGTTGGGCTTTCAGGGGAGTTGCGTTGGGTCAGCCAGATGGAAACTCGTTTACGTGAAGCTGCCAAATTAGGATTCAAGAAGGCGATCATTCCTAAAAGGGTGCGCAGGGGAGAAACCCTTCCCGATGGCATTCTGATTCATGAAGCCCGATCGTTGCGCGAAGCTCTTGAAAATGCATTTCTCTCTGCAAGTAATGAATAACCTCAACAGGTTCTTAAAGAGGAGAAAAGAATGGATTATTTCAATCAAGGTATTATTGGCAGGATCCGTCGAAATCACGCTTTAGAGCACGCGACTCTGCAGGTACTCGCCAATCGGAAAAAATATCCTCTCATGGCTGGTTACTCTGATTGGCGTGGTTTTTGGGTAATTGGGGATATACAGACAGAAGATCTGCTGTCAGCAGCAGAAGAGGCTCTAAAACGTCTCAATGCTGGTGAATCTTCCCTGGCAATTCACCCCCACTGTGGAACAAATTATGCCATCAGCGGATTGCTGGCTGGCAGCGCTGCCTGGGCTGCCATGGCAGGCGCTGGTATGGGGTGGAAGAAGAAACTCGACCGGCTTCCACTGGTAGTGACAGTTGTAACCCTGGTTTTGATCCTTGCCCAACCTCTTGGACCAATGGCTCAAAAGAAGATCACCACCTGCCCTACTCCAGATACTTTGAAAATTTCGTCCATCCAATTTCAGCCATTTCGAAATACAACCGCTCACCGGGTGTTAACTACAGGTTAAGGATAGAGGATGAGTGGCCCTGGTAAAAATATTTCCATCCTTCACGGTGATGATGAGTTTGCCATCTCCCAGGAATGCATACAGCTCATAAAAATCATGCAGGAAGATGATCCCAGCGGGATGAATATTACCCGGCTGGAAGGCAAACAGATGAGCGAAGAAGACCTCAGCACTGCGGTTAATACTCTTCCATTCCTATCCGACCGTCGTCTTGTGTTGGTAAACGACTTATCTCAACATCAGGATAGCCAGCGTTTTCTGGCAGTTCTAGAGCAAATGCCAACCTCAACTCTTCTTGTTATTCAAGCATTCGATTCATTCGACCGCGGTAAATGGAAGCATTTTGACCCTGAAAAGCACTGGCTGGCAAAATGGGTAAAGACTCATCCATCTCAAGCAGATTGGCGTGAGTATCATCTTCCGAATGCCTATGCTATGCCAGGTTGGCTGCAAAAACAGGCAAAGGTGATGGGTGGGAAGATCACCCCACAGGCAGCCGACCAGTTGGCTGAATGGATCGGCACCGATACCCGGCAAGCTGAAAAAGAGCTGGAGAAACTCCTGACGTTCACCAATTATGAACGTGCCATCGACGTCGCTGATGTAGAAAACCTTTCCACCAACAACGCAGTCGGGAATATTTTTCAATTTGTCGATGCACTTGCTGAACATAACCAAAAGCAGGCGCTCAGCCAATTGCATCGTCTGATGGATGAACTGGAGCCAGTACAGATCTTTAGCATGGTCGTACGGCAGTTCAGGCTTCTATTACAGGTGCGTGAACTTCTGGATGATGGCGGCGGGTTACAATCCATATCAAGCGAGATACCCGAAATCCGTTCTTCTCTGGTGGCAGAAAAAATGGCAAAACAGGCACGCCGGTATGATCTTCAACAATTGAAAGAAATATATCGCCGGTTACTGAAATTGGATCAGTCTCTAAAAACCAGCCAGATCGCACCTGAACTGGCTTTCGATGTTCTGGTAGCTGAACTAACCAATAAATAACAAAAGTATCCGGAGGTTCTCCGGATACTTTTTAGTCAAAACAATTGCCTTGAATTTTTAAAACCTAAAGTGTAAAGCGATATAGATTGCTTTCGCGCAATTTGAAACCCACATTCTGGTACATGTGGTTGGCAGCTTCACGGCTGGGTCGAGATGTCAGGTCAACCGTTTTAGCACCTAATTTTCGAGCCTGATCTAATGCTGCCAGGGTAAGCGCTTTCCCCAGCCCTTTTCCCCGAGCAGCTTCATCCACCACGACATCTTCGATCCACGAACGCACACCTGTTGGAATGCGGAAAGTCACGAGAGTCAGCGTACCCATGATGCGGTTGTCGAAATCTTCATGACGAACAAGAATAACCGAGTTACACCGTGAGGCAACCAGATCTTCGAGTTCTTGTCGTGTTGGGATGGTTGCAGAGGAGGATAGTTGAGGTATCAACCGGTTGAAAGCTTCCACCAGTTCTTCATTTACCTGGGTTGCAATTTCAATTTGCATATGACTCTCCCAAATGGGTTAATTTCCTAATTTTATCCTATATTTTCTGCTTAAAACTTCAGCCAGTAAGAATATTCTGAGCAAAGGCAATATTCTATTGACTCAGGAAAAAACTTAAAGCTGTTTGCTGCTTCCTACTAATTTCAAAAGCATACGAGCTGCCTGTTCTGGGCCAGATTGCTCACACCCATTGATCCCAAGCTGGGTGCGCATCTGCCCGACGTAAACATTCCGTTCATAAAAAGCATGGAAAAATCGGTCAGCAATACCTTCATGCACATCCTGGTATTGCTGAGGTCCGAATACATTTGCAAAATAGGTACTTACCTTCCCCGTGGTTGTGGTGGTGCCCTTGCTCATTACTGCTCCCTCGCGAAAAACCTGCAAGGCAGTTTCGGCATTTGCAAATCGCTCGATGACAGGGTTTTTCTCATCCACTGCCTCATAATTGTTGGCATACAGCACAAAATCAACCGGATAACCTCGATTGATGGTGTCAAAGGTGGTAACTGGCAGCACCACCCTCGCATTCGTCTCTGCAGGGCTCATAATAATGGTGCGGTCGATTTGACCAAATGCATACCCCGGATTCAGATCATCCAAGCGGATGAATGCACCAATTTCAGAACCATATCCAACGATCCTCCCATCAGCAGTGATTTCCAAAGAACCCATATCATCTGCTATGGTCGTTTGGTCTTCGACATCATCACCGGCAATATTTCGCAGCGCTTCCAATGTTTCAGATTTCCCCGCGCCAGTATCACCCATGATCAGGATATTGGCACTACCTCTCCCCTTAATAGCCAGATGCACCATCGCACCATGGAATGGCATTCGATTTCGCTTCATCATTTTGATATTATGGAGCGTCAGGATCATCTTCTTGAGATATCCAAAGTAGCCATATTCCGGCTTATCCGGAACAGTTCCCACCAGCATATCATTTTCAACATCGTCAAAAAAGATAGTCTGATTGTTGTTTGGGCTGGCCTGAATGGGAGCCGGTACACCAAACAGAAAAACTGCATCTGGTTTTCGTTTCAAGTCTTCATCGTCTGCCAACTCGAATAAGTTCGCAAGAGAAAAACCCAGGTCAAAATAGCGCAGAGTGAAGTAAACCATAATAATGAGATCACCCACTTTTGCGGGGTAACACAACCACTTATTTCTACGTAGCTCCACCTGATCGAGTGGGTTAACATCCACTCGTTCAAAAACTCCCGAACGTTTATTCATGGGCGGGTTGAAAATTAACGGTGGGTAAGTGAGCACCTGTCGGATGATGGGTATGGCATTTAGCTTATTGTAATTGTTGTAAATATCTTCAGGGTAAACAACATCGCGTGGCAGGGCGATGGTCGCAATTTCAGCACCAGCACGAACCTGCCTGTAAATTCGTGGGTGAAGTCCGGTAATATTTTCCTGCAGATCACGATACGTGCTGCGAACTACATTGGTCAACTGCTCAACGGTATTATTAAAAGTGCGATATGGCTTCTTATCAAAACGATTGCCTTCTGAATCACAGATGATCAAACGCTGCAGGTTTCGCCAGTAGTTATAAAGGTATTCGATGAAATCGTTGAACAAGGCCCGGTTTGCGAAAAAATGTTCGGAACCTTCTACCAATCGTGGCACCATATCAGCGGGCACTTTCAACAGGTAATGCAGGGTGTCTGCCAGCTTTCGAAGGTCGCTATGGGTAAAATTATGATCTTCAAAGATATCTAACAGACTTGAATTATGCCGCCTGAGTTCATCGGTACAGCGTTTGAGAATTTCCATGAATAATGGGCTGGCAAGAAGTTCTTCCCCCGAATCACAGATACGATCGCGTACCCTGATGATCACTTTCCCGTCAATAAGCTGATAATTCGACTCTTCCATAACAAACTCCAGCAGGTAATTCCGTCTATTCTATCTCATATCTGGGGTTTGTACAGATTACAATTGTTTTACAATCTCTACCATAAACCCGGAAAAATGCGGTGTCTCACCTGATTGGTGTACTCTCTATACCCATTCAATTCGCGCACCAGGGTTTCGTCTTCCAGCCGGGTGCGTAAAACAATCATGCCAATCCAGATACCTGCAGGGATGAGCGCCCATAAAGATTCAAGCAGAAAAGGAATTGCCAGCGCAGCAAACAATGAGCCCATATAACCAGGGTGACGTATCCAGATATAAGGTCCCTGGTTGATCACATGATGGTCACGTTCTGTTTGGATACGCACATTGGCAGAGAAAAAAGGATTGGAAACCATCGCCCAATCGGAGATCAGGTATCCAATCACGACCACACCGATGCAGACTCCTTTTACTCCCCATCCAATGTCAGGCGACCAGTCGAAACGTTTATCCAATCCTGCAACAAAGTAGACCACTGTGGGACAAATCACAACCATACAGGCAGCAATCCACCTATCCCATGTTTTAACGTTTTCGTGATCACTGGCTCGTTCCTCTTTTAGTTCACGGGAGAGTGTCAACCCAAGAACGCCCATATTGATGACAGCCATCCCCATCAGAATCCATGCCTCCACCCATTTGATTGTTCCTGCGGTGAGAAAAAGCGCAGCGCCAGTGATCAGGCATAAGGCAAGAAACCGAATCGCACCACGTAAATTAGGTGAAAGCTTGACTTTCTTGGATGAATCTTTAACTGAAGGATCATTCTGGGCCATTTTAATACCTCAAAAAGTAGAATAGGTTATTTATATAATAGCATCTCTTACAGAATGGGGAAAATTTATTATCTTCTGGGAATCATAGATAAATTATTTCGTCACCAGAGGCACAAAACACAGGGAGGGAGAAATTAATCTCTTCGTGCTTTTCGTGTTTTTTGTGTTTAATTGTTTTACAGGTGTGGTCAAAGAGCGACCGCACCCCTCTGTCATCACGAGTGCAGCGAAGTGACCTCCACTACGAGCAGATTGCCACGCCCCAAAGAACAGGGCTCGCAATGACAATCCATGCTTTTGGGGCATTGGTATCTAACTAATCTATATATTGAAGCGGATATTCAGGATATCGCCATCCTTGACGATGTATTCTTTCCCTTCCAGACGGAACTTCCCTTTTGCCTTCACTTCTTGCATCCCCCCCAGAGTGATCAGGTCATCATATGCCACTACTTCTGCCCGGATGAAACCTTTTTGCAGATCAGTATGGATCTCACCAGCAGCTTCAGGAGCTGTGGCACCTTTATGGACTGTCCAGGCGCGCACTTCATCTGGACCAACCGTAAAGAAAGATTGCAAACCTAACAGGTCGTAAGAAATGCGGATTATCCGATTCAGACTTGGCTCCTCGATCCCGTACTCTTCGAGAAATGCCTGCATTTCGTCCACCGGTAACTGGGCAATATCCATCTCCAGTTTCCCCTGCAGGCTTGCCACCATACTGGCATTATGCCTATAATCAATTTGTGGAGGGGTTTGTCCTTCAGACAGATTCAATACAATCAATAATGGCTTTCGGCTGAGCAGCCCAAATCCCGAAATGGCTTTTTCTTCCTCAGTAGAAATCTCCATATCTCGGAGGGGTTTTTCTTCACTCAAATACTCATGAAAGCGGGTAAACAATTCATGTTCGCGTTCAATGACCGCTTTATCGCGCCCGGCTCCTTTTTTCTTCTCTTCTTCCAGGCGTTCCAGTTTACGTTCCGTAGCAATCAGGTCATTCAACACAAATTCACTATCCATGGATGAAATATCGCGCAGTGCATTCACTGAACCAGCGGGGTGAGGTACTGCTTCATCTTCAAAACAACGCACAACATGAATGAAACCATCCATCTGTGTGAGTTGATTGAGCAGGTTCCCCGAAATTCCACTTTTCTCCGCTGACCCATCCAAACCAGCGATGTCAGAATAATTGACTTTGGCATAGATGGTTTTCTTTGGCTTAAACATCGCACTTAATTTATCCACCCGTGGATCTGGCACATCGACTACTGCGGTGTGCACTTCAATCTTGCCACTCACCATACCGGTAGGCTGGCTTCCCCGGGTGAGCGCATTAAAAATGGTTGTTTTGCCAGATTGTGGAAGTCCAATAATTCCCAATCGCATATATTTCTTCTGATACCTTGACCCTTCACATAAATTTGGATATACTCATTTCACTACGCCGGAGTGGCGGAATTGGCAGACGCGCACGACTCAAAATCGTGTACCGTAAGGTATGTGGGTTCGATTCCCACCTTCGGCATTCCCATTATAGCACACGCCCCAGAGAACTCTGGGGTGTGTGCTTTTTAACTGACATGTCCCTATTGAATGATAGGGACATGTTTCAAAAAGGAGAAAAGGATGAAAGACTTCAAATTTAGTTGAATGATAGATGCAATAACTTGCTAAAAATACCAAATTAACCTTATGAATGAGTTAAGAAATTGTTAGCAAAACATTAATGATTTCATTATGCTGCATAACCTATCAAGAGTACAATTTTATAAGGATAAAGGAGGCAAATTCATGGAGAAAAAACTGCGCTGGTACGATTTCCTGACTATTAACAGCTACTGGTTGGGCATTAATATCGCCACGGGAATTATCACCCCTGTATTGTTACCTGCACTTGTTGTCTTATTTATGCCAGCAGAGCAAAAGAATACCTATCTTGCCACTGTCCGCGTGGTTGGTCTGGCTATGGCAATGATGGTACAACCCCTGGCTGGTATGTTCAGTGATCGCTGTACCAGCAAGCTGGGCCGCCGCAGGCCCTATATCATTACAGGGGCTCTCTTGAATGTTGCTTTTCTCTTTGTAATTGGTGCATCGACCTTCTTTACCAACTCTCCCCTCAACCAGATCATGTTCTCTTCGTATGGATTCACACTTGCCTATATTGTTCTCTTACTGGGTACTGTTTTATGGCAAATTTCCACCAATATTGGGCATGGTGCATTACAGGGTCTCATCCCAGACATGGTTCCAGAAGACCAGAGAGGGAAGGCATCAGGTGTAAAAGCTGTTTTTGAGCTACTGCCATCCTTGCTCATCGCTGTGCTTGGTATTGGCGCTCTGGTGGATGAGAAAAAATTCTGGCCGGTGATCATTATCATGATGGGCGGATACATCATTATGATGTTGATCACGCTGATCTTTGTCAAAGAACAACCGCTTGAGGAAAAACCCAGAGAAAAAATCAACGCACAGGTAATACGAATTATTCTATTGACCATCATCTTTGTTGTTGTGACACAGGCAGCACAGTTACTGGTCAAATGGAGTGCAGCGTTGCTACCTGAAAGTACTTCGAAGCTTGCTAGCGTTATGGTGGTAGGTTTCGCAGGGTTATTTGCGATGGCAGGGTCAGTTCTTGTGGGTGTGTATTTTGGCGCCTGGGTGGGGCTTGGAAAAGAAGGGCGAACCCAGGGAAGGTTTATCTGGTGGGTAGTAAACAGGCTACTTTTCCTGGCTGCCATTGGCTCGGTACAGGGTTTTGCACAGTATTTTCTAGCAGATGTCTTGCAAGTACCCGAACCCGCAAAAACCACCACCTACCTCATGATGGTGGTGGCGATCTTTCTCATCCTTTTCGCCATACTGGGTGGCTGGCTGGCAGATAAAATGGGGCGCATCAGGTTGGTCGGATTATCAGGGATCATTGCAGCATTGGGTACTTTCTTGTTGGTGTATTCCAACAGCATTCCCATGGTCATCATAAGCGGATGTATCATTGGCACAGGAACAGGGCTATTCTTTGCCACCAATTGGGCGTTGGGAACAGACCTGGTTCCGCCCGAAAAAGCAGGAAAATTTTTGGGTATTTCCAACCTTGCAGGTGCAGGTGCCGGCATCGTAGGTGCTGGTATTGGTGGTCCAATTGCGGATTTCTTCAACAGCTTTCAATCAGGGTTGGGGTACATGGTGATCTTTGCCCTTTATGGAGCTTTGTTCTTACTTTCTGTTGTAGTTCTCTACACTCGTATCAAAAAGCCCGGTGACAGATAATTCTCACCAGTCTACAAATTCAACATCGAAGGGGTATCAATGTGGCATTACATCATTAACAATAAACCTGTCGGACCAGTATCTGAACAGCAATTAATCGCGCTTATCACCAGTGGAAAACTTTCAAAAGAGATCCCTGTCTGGAAACAAGGTATGCCGGGATGGCTGCCCGCATCTTATAGCCCATTGGCTGCAAATATTTCTGCTGCTTCTGCGGGAACCCCGCAGCAACCTGCTCAAACAGCAGGTTCTTCCCTCCCAGTCTGGCAAAAACCTGCCGCTGCTCCCCAACCAATTGCAGCCAACCAACCTCAAGCATATCCAGTTAGTAACCCCGCCTTTCCCCCTTCATGCCTGGCCGTAGCAAAGGCTTCACAGATCCACGACATCGAACAACTTTTCATGTGGAGCTGGATTTGTTTGATAGGCACAATTGTCACAGGGGGATTGAGCACCATAGGTTTCATTGTTATTGAATCCATTCTTTTACATCGTTTCTGGAGCCTGATCCAGGATGGATATGCCTGTACCACACCCGGAAAAGCAGTAGGCTTCAGGTTCATCCCTTACTATTCATTGTATTGGGAATTCACCGCATTCGGAAAATTACCTGCTGAAGTTAATGGATTTATTCAACGCCACCAGTTAACCATCGCTCCTGCCTGCGACAAAAACGCACAATTGCATTGCTGGTTCCTTCTGGGAAATATCATTCCCCTGATAGGCAGTCCCTTCGGCCAGGTTGCTTTGATTTTTGAGGTATTAACACTAAAGGAAATCAAGGATATTGCTGTTCAGATCATCCAGCAAACGTCCTGAGTCATTCTCGACGCTGCTCATTCTAAATACAGTTCTAAAAGAGTAAGTGATTTCATTATCTGAAACCTCAATCAAACCCTCGCCATGTATAATAGTCTCATGAATATTGCTGTGATTGGCGCGGGAGCATCTGGCATGGTGGCTGCAATCCAGGCTGCCTGGCGTGGTGCTTCTGTAACCCTCTTTGAGCGCAATCCGGTACCTGGAAAAAAACTACAGGTAACTGGTAGCGGACGGTGCAATATCACCAATGATGCAGTTGCTGCTTCGAAATATACCTGTTCCGATTCTATCTGGATGGAAACAGTACTTTCCTCTTTTGGTGTTTCAGAGCTATTGGCGATGTTCCACGAAATCGGAGTGCCAACATACAAGACGTTCGATGGCTGGTACTACCCGCTATCTGATTCTGCCAAAACGGTAGTGGATGCGCTGGAAAACGCCATCACACTGGCAGGTTGCGCTGTACATTATGCAGCCCAGGTGCAGGATATCCAGCTGATAGATCATGCACTGTCTATTGAATCCGTTTCACCCGAAGGGAGAAGCAAAACTGCTTTTAATCGCGTGATCGTCGCCACTGGAGGAAAATCGTTCCCATCCTTGGGATCTAGGGGAGAACTTTTCTCCGTCCTGGAACGATTGGGGCATACTGTTCTGCCCAAACGCCCTGCATTAGCGCCTGTACTTGCGGATATGAGAGCATACCAACCCCTGCAGGGTGTCCGTTTAGACGTAGGTGCCACTCTCTATGAAGGCTCGAAAAGCCTTGCCCAGACAGCTGGCAACCTGATCTTCACCGAATGGGGGTTGAACGGTCCTGCGGTGATGGACCTCAGTCATCATATTTCAGCACGGCCAGGTGCCAAACTGATGCTTTCACTCGATCTTTTACATTTTTACCAGGCTGAATATGAAGAACTTTTAAGCAAAAAGAAAGGCACTGCTACTCCCCTGATTGTCTTTCTACAGGCATTCTTTCCACCAAAAGTAGCTGCATTCTTCATCAATCAGATGAACCTGCCTGTTGAAATTCGCCTGAATGACCTCAAAAAAGACAATTTTTACCATCTGGGTCAGATGTTAAAAGACATGCGCTTCATCGTTAAAGGGGTAAAGGGGTTTGAATTCTGCCAGCTTTCCGCCGGGGGTGTACCAGTCACCGAAGTGCATCCAGAGACGCTAGAATCAAGAATAATTCAGGGTCTCTATATGACGGGAGAGACCCTGGATGTGGTCGGCCCTTGCGGTGGGTATAATTTGCAATTCGCTTTCAGCAGCGGTGCCCTGGCTGGCCGCGCTGCCGCATCAGGCAGTTGATCTTTTACTCCCCTTTTCAATGATCTGTAGATGGATTTCCCGTAATTTCGAAGCATCCATCTTCTCTACTTTACGATCATACGTCAAATATCCATTGATCTCGATCTCTACATCAGTAGTCTGGGTATAGACGGCGGTGGATAATCCAGCATCGAGTAAGCGATCTAACTCGGTTTGCAATAGATGAATATATGCTTCCGTCAATTGCTCCCGATTCGAATAAAAACGGTACCCAAATTTCTTGTTTTCATCCCAAACGTGTCCGTTCACCTTAAGACTGTACCCACCAAATTCAGAGATCACCGCTGCACGTTGTTCATCTGGTTTGATTGGTGGGAGTTTCTTAAAGTAAACATGCTTACTGATGAAGTCACCCCCTCCCTGATCAAACCAACCTGATGCATGATCAACCAGCCGCGTGGGATCGACTCCTTTAACCAGGTCTGCAATCTCTTTTGCATGAAATTGACCCCAGCTTTCATTAAAAGGTACCCAGACCGCAATACAAGGTGAGTTGTAAAGCGTGGTGATCATTTCAAATAATTCATCTTTGAATTGCTGGCGGTTTTCTTGTCCAGCTCTTCCAAAACGCTTCAGATGTGTCTTATCTCCCCTCCATAATCCCACCATGATTGCCAGGTAAGCGACAACATCATTATCCGGCAGTCCTCCACTTGGCATATCCTGCCAGACAATCATCCCCAGCCGGTCACAGGCTGCATACCAGCGGGCTGGTTCTACTTTGACATGTTTACGGATCATATTGCAGCCAATCTTACGCGCAAACTCAATATCGAATAGCATAGCTTCTTCTGAAGGCGCCGTGTATAGACCGTCGGGGAAATACCCTTGATCAAGGGGACCGTACAAAAAGAGAGGTTGGTTGTTGAGCGCAAAATGCTGCCTGTTTTGACTATCAGAGACAAGGCTGAACTTGCGCATTGCAAAATAACTTTCCACCCCATCCTGAACAATCCCATCTTTTTCCAGTCTGAGATGAAGAGGATAAAGAAATGGATCTACCGGGCTCCAGGGATGCACATCTGGGAGGGTTAATACCAGACAATCATCCACACCGCATTGCCCAATGATATCCAGCTTTCCATTAACTGAAACAATTGCTGTCAGTGTCACCCCTACAGCTTCACCAGTGATCTTTGCTGTAATGGTCAAAGTACCAGCGTCCAGATCAGGAGTCAGTTGAAACGAAGCAATACTGGTTTCTGGCACCGACTCCAGCCAGACGGTTTGCCAAATACCAGAAACCGCAGTGTACCAGATACCTTTTGGCTGCAGCACCTGTTTTCCGCGCTGTTGCAATCCACTGTTGGTGAGATCAGTGACAGCAACAATGAGCATATTTTCACCTGGTATTAAAGAACGAGTAACATCAAATGTAAATGGCAGGTATCCACCTATATGGCTGCCAATAGATACGCCATTCACCCATACTTCACAGGTATGATCCACCGCTCCAAAATGCAAAAGAACTCGCTTGCCCAGCCAGGCTTCTGGAATAGTGAAAGTTCTGCGATACCAAAGCCTTTCATCGGGCAGCAGACTGTGTTGTACACCAGACAAAACGGATTCGATGGCGAATGGTACCAAAATTTTTCCAGCATATTGGTTTGGTTCTGGTTCATTCTGTTTACAAATGGCATAGTCCCATTCCCCATTCAGATTCAACCAATCTGGGCGAACCATTTGCGGACGAGGGTATTCAGGCAAAGGGATGGGCAATTCCGGCTGCCAGGGTGTACGGATCAAATTACCAGCGGGCATGATGCTCTTCTGCAAATCCAATCAGATCCTTGATAATTATTTCTTCGCCATCATCAGCAATGGCTTTACCATTATAGAACCCAAACATTTGATGCACCTCGCTATCAATCACCACCGCTTTTGTTGTTGCGATCCTCTCCTTGAACGGGGTGAGAGTCACATCCAATCTGCCTTCTTCGTCTTTAAACTTCCAGGGTTTCATGTAATCGCCAGAGGTGTAATCAAATGGCACAGCACCCAGTTTATGGATGCGATTATTCAGGATCAATGCATTCTCTCCAGCTTTAGAAAGGTCACCAAACCCACATCCCAGGTTAAGACCTACTGTACGCTTATCTGGCAGGAAGCCAGAAGCGGATGCCCAGTTCCAGTAGGAAGAGTATTCCCACACACCACGCCCCCAATCCAGCGAACCAATAGAAGTAGCAGGATCAAGTGTTTCCTGCGCATCTCCATACCGTAAAGTGCCACTGGCTGGCATGCAGTTGATCTTTCGATTGTAATAAAACCGTCGTTTGCCAATAGGAATGACAATATTCATTGATTCATATCCTGGCGGGCAAATCAGGTCAATCTCAGCTTCTATCCCCCGTCCATTGTGAAAACCTTTCCAGCTGGCAGATACATGCCGTTTTCCATCGGCTAATGAAAAATCCATTTTAACTTTTTCATTCTCGAAATGGGTTCCCCCTTCATCGCTGTTGCGGGGCAAAACGATGTTTCTGCTTGAAGGGACAACCAGCCCCTCTTCATGAAGTTCTTTGGTTTGCAGGTTCATAGCATACAGGAAAATATTTCCAGCATAACCAATATCAGCCACGGTTGCCGAGAAGAAATACTGAGGGGTGAAGATGGCATAGTAATCCCAGCGTTTGATGCGATACCGCTGCAGAAAACGCAAAGAATAGAATTTCGCTTCTTCCAGGTTACAATCCAATAGTGGCTGACGCGCCCACCCCACCTGTGCCAGACTGCCATCGTGGTTAAGTAGTTTTCCTGATTGGGTTAGTTCGGTTTGCATAATGCCTCCTTGGAATGATTGAACCAGACTGTCATGGTAGATTTTCCCCTGTTACCCCATAGAAAATAGGGGATTAGATTTAGTTTCCTTTCATCCGTTGTTTCCATCTGGATCATTTGGATACCACCTAAAACATCCGGGCAGTATTTTTGTGTAATGGCTTCAACACATCCTGCAGCTGTGAAAATATCCACATTCGGGTTATCCACACTCTCCAGGCAGTAAACCAGTGGTCCGCGTGTGAGGGCTGCCTGGTTGCGATGAGGCTTGACCTTCGGGTGAGCAAAGCGTACTACTGGAGACATATCCAAATCCATCTCTATCTGGTCACCTGGTTTCCATTTTCGGTGAATGGTTTGCCAATGCGACAGTCGAGGATCAACCCCACAGGCAGTAGGTTCATTAATTTCCTTCATAGGAGAGAGTGGAATATCCTCCCCATTCACTCTGACCTTCGTCTCCTTGCTCCATGATGGAACACGAAGATGGAAAACCTGTTCGTGATCAGGCGCCTGCAATACTTTTATGCTAATATCACCTTCCCAGGGAAGACCCGATCGCATTTCCAGCATTAATTCTCCATCATGATAGGTGCTGTTGATGTATTGATGCACCCAAACGGTATCAGCCTGACTGGAGAAAATGTACTTTTCCAGGTCTGCTAACAGACGCGAAAGATTGGATGGGCAGCAGGGTACTTCATACCATGTTTTGCGGGTAATGCTGCCATGACATGCCAGTGGATTGTTATAAAGGAAGGTTTTTCCATCCAATCCCATCCCTACGGAAATGGCATTATGCAATTGCCATTCCATCAAATCACTATAGCAAGCATCCCCTGTCAATTGAGCCATTTCCCAATTCCAGAGGAAACTGCCAATTGCAGCACATGTTTCTGCATAGGCAAATTCAGGATCCAGCTCATAATCTCTGCCAAAACCTTCGATGACAGGCAATGATCCCAAACCGCCTGTCAGATACAAACGCCGGGTGATCATTCTCTCCCAGGCGGTTTTTAGGGCAGGGAGAAATTGTTGCGTTTGCTGCAACCTGTCCAGCATGGCACTGGCGGTAGCCAGGTAGCAATATCTTACTGAATGACCCTCAGGCACTATTTGTGATCGTACGGGCTTTTGCTGTTGAAAGAACTTTCCGCTTAAGGTGTTCCATGCCCAGCGAAGGTGAATATTTTTTGGCTTTTTTGCCGCATTTCCAGCAGGTAAGGCGTAAGAATGATAACCCGGATGTTCTTTTAGATAATTCTGACGGTTCACCTTCACTTCATTCAGACGTTTTTTTGAATTTCCAGATTGCATTAAAAGACTCAATCCAAAAAGGAAAGTTTTTCCGCGTTGATTGATGAATTGCTCAGCCATCTTCAGGTAAGGACGATGATTGGTAACCTCGTAAAGACGCAGTAGTGCAATCTCGATTTCTTCATGCCCGGGTGTATGGCGCGCACCCTTGCCAGCAAAATCTCTAACCACACAATCTGCAGCTTTTTGGGCAATAGTCAGCAAACATGCATTCCCAGTTGCCCGATAATGCGAAACCCCAGCTTCGATCAAATGACCATGGCAGTAAAGCTCATGCTCAATCTGCAAATTCTGCCATTTTGAACCAGGAAAATGGATCTGGTTGTAGGTAAAAATGTAACCATCGCTTTGTTGAACCCGCCCAATAAGGGCTATAAAACTTTCCATCAGGTCAGCTAATTTTTGATCAGTATGTTGTCCTATGATGCGTGCCGCAGCATCAACCCACTTATACGCGTCAGAATCAGAGAAAAACCATCCTTCTCTGAAGCCTTCCTCTTCACCTGCTGCTATGCGAAAGTTCTGGATACATCCAGTTTCTTCCAACATCTTCCATTGATGAAAGATGGATTGTTCTGCATTGATCCGGATACGTTCGTACCAATAACCAGGTTGAATTGTGATCTGCATGTAACCTGTCCAGCTTATTTTTCTTTGGTGCGCATAAAAAATAATGGAATAATGGAAAGCATGGCGATCGCTGACCCCACCTGGAAGATGATCGGCACCGGAATAAAACCGGCTTCTCCGTTTGTAAAAGTGGGTATGCCAAAGTTCTGGATCAAGGTCGAACCAATCCATGGACCCAATACCATTGGAATCGCAATCCAAAAGATCATCCGGATACCCAGAAATTTTCCCCGGTTTTGTTCGGGCAGCAGGTCTTTCAACCAGGCCACCGAAGCAATACTGCCTGCCAGGGCAAACGCCTGCCACAACAATCCAGAGATCGCCAGGGCGGGTATGGTAGTCATCAATGAAAGGAGAATACCACCAATACCGCTGATAATGGTAGCAGCACCGATCATCAGGCGTTTATTCCAACGATCAGCCAACATGCCAAAGGGAATCGCCAAAATTGCACTGCCTACCATCACAGCACCACCAATAATGCTGAACTCTGATTTTGTGATCCCTACATAATTTTCAAGGTAGACAATCATATAGGGGAAAGATACATTCATACCGATACTACTGATCATAATAAATATCAATAGGATGAAAAGGTTTTTGTTTTCTCGTAAAGTCTGCCAGCGAAATAATTGTTTGAACTCTTCCCAGAAAGTCGGGCGTGGTTCTTCTTCCTTGAAAATCATAGGGGCATCTTGTAAGAAACTACCAGCAATGAGTCCCACAACCATCACAATTCCACCTAATGTGTAGAAAAAGGTGAAATAACCTACGGAATCGATCAACATACCGGCTGCCACCATTGCTACAATTTCTGCGAGAAAGACGCACATGTTCAAAACGCCTTCAACTTTTCCACGCATTTCAGTACTGGCAATATCTG
The DNA here is from genome assembly GCA_034429195.1 of Anaerolineaceae bacterium. Classification (GTDB taxonomy): domain Bacteria; phylum Chloroflexota; class Anaerolineae; order Anaerolineales; family Anaerolineaceae; genus UBA4782. The sequence goes on along the minus strand of DAOUGQ010000012.1, from coordinate 153,883 downwards.
CAGTCCAGGCATTGAATGCTGCATCATTGGCGGTTGAACCAAAAAAGGTCATGACCGAATCCATCACCACCACCATCACAACCGCCACGCTGCTAACTTTGATATAAGCAACCGTTGGGAATAAAATGGTGGATAAGCCCCATAATATATAGCCAAGAAGAATAAATGGTCGCCGCCTTCCCCACCTGGAATGTGTGCGATCGCTTAAAGTCCCCATGATGAGTGTTGTTAAAGTGGCAGTGATAGCACTGGCTGCCACCATCCAGGCTACAGGGCGCGGATCGGGAGTGATGGTGTCGTAAACAAAAGTATTGAACCAGGAATTTTCAACCGCCCAGGCGATCTGACCAGTCAATGCCAGGGCTGCCATAACGATCCAGGAGCGCAGTGAAATTCGGGGTTTCAGTGGTATCTGCATAATATTCTCTTTTTTTCAGGGATACTACTATTTTACTGGAAAATGCAAAGAAGCAATGTTTCTCTACTGAAGTTTTATTTTTTTAATCGCACAGTGTATGTCCACAAATTTCCTAGAGATTGATCAAAAGTTAATCCAGCTCTTTCACCCATCCGGGCAGTGATAGATGCCGGCACGTAATCAGGGTCTGGCAACAATTCTGTGACCGTTACGATACCGGCCTGTTTCAAAACTCGCCTTGCTTCTCTTAATGCCTGGATCGCATCAGGAATTTCCTGCAATACCGTAATGAAATAGACAATGTCAAATGATTCATCCTCAAACGGCAGATCATAAGCACTATGCTCTATCAGATGGACATTCTGAATATCGGAAAACTCAGGGCGGGATAGCTTTTTCCGCAACTGTTCCAACATTTCGGGTTGAATATCGAGGGCATAAACCTCGCCATCCATTCCAACTGCCCGGGCAACAAATGTGGTATAGCATCCGCTTCCGCAACCCACTTCCAACACTTTCATCCCGGGTTGAAAACCTGATCGTTGGATGATCTGTTGCGGAGGTTGCACGGTTCTCCGCCATTTACTATCCAGAAATTTACCTATGAATGCTGGTGCAGGGAAATGGATGGTTTTTCGAAAGATGCGTATCAGCACCTGGAAAACAAGAAGGAAGCCAAAGATCCACAAAATAACGTTCACAAATGTTTTCATTTTGTTCTCCTATAAATCAAATGAATTGGATGGATCATCGCACTATGCGCAAGTTTTCCGCTCTCATCATCGGTTCCCCTCGCGTTTCATCCAACTCTATCAATCCAGTTATGAGAAAGGGAGCCCGATCATACACGATATTCTTCACCCGCTGGTACATATCTGGCAGGATCATTACATCTATAGTTCCCTCCATATCTTCCAGGGTAAGGAAAAGCATCGTTTCACCTTTGGCTGTTCTTACACGATGTGAGCTTTGACGGATACCAGCAATAGTTACCTTTTTCCCTATCTCTCCTGCTGCTTCTACAGCACTGATGGCTCCCATTTTTGCAATCTTTTCAGCCACCAATTCAAGTGGATGAGCTGCCAGACTGATACCAAGGACTTTTTCTTGAGCTTCCATCCACTGCTCCTTCGACCAATCAGGCTCTTCGAACTCCCCTATCGAAAATAAACCGGGTTGACTGTTCAACCACTTTCCCCCAGTGATGCGTTTGAGCATGGTGGGTGCTGACCCAAACCCTTCCAGCGCGCCAGCACAAACCAGGTTCGCTGCTTCCTGTGGTCGTGGATCTACTCTTACCAGGAAATCTTCCAGGCTGGTGAAAGGCCGCTCATGAAATATCTTGTTCTGAGTACGCTGCGTCAGGTCGCGTACCTGATCGAGTCCCATGTAGAGAACAGGCTCTCCTGATGGGTAAGTCACACTGAACTGCTTTTTTGAATGGTTAATATGGGGTGGCTTAATTTTCAATCCCATTCGGCGTACTTCATTTATGTACACGCGTTGACTATAGTACCCGCCCCAGTTTGCAAGTACGGCTGCCATAAATTCAGCAGGGAAATGTGTCTTCAACCAGGCTGATTTCCATGAGGTGATAGCATATGAAGCTGCATGAGCTTTTGGCAGCCCATACCCTGCAAAAGCAGCCATTAGACTCCACAATTGCTCACATATCTCCAGGGGGATTTGTCTGCCCTCATGCACTGCATGGATAAAGCGCTGCCGAATACCTTCCAGTTCGAAAGTCGTACCAAAATGACTGATAGCACGCCGTAGAAGGTCAGCATCTGCTAGAGAAAGCCCAGCCAATTCGTGCGCAAGGCGTAAAACCTGTTCCTGATATAGAATGATTCCCTGCGTCTCATCCAGGATAGGTATCACCGCAGGATGGAGATGTTCAACGCGTTCCAATTTCTTTACTCTTCTGACGAAGTTATCCCGCAATCCACCTCTCAACGGTCCGGGTTTATATAATGCTAATGCCACCATGATATCATCCACCTTGCGGGCATTGATCTCTCGCAATGTGGAACGCATCCCGGGGCTCTCGATTTGAAAACAGCCAATCGTATGACCACTGTAGATCAAATCAGAAGTATCTGTATCTTCAAGAGGAATATTATCGAGCACCTGCATAGGAGAAGAATATTCGCTTTTACGCCATGAATGAACTGCTGTGGCAACATCTCCCAACACGGTGAGACCTCGTATACCCAACAGGTCTATTTTAACCAATCCAAATGCCTGCACCGATTCCATATCCATTTGTGTGATGATTGTGTTATGCGAACCTGAAAGCTGCAAGGGAACGATCCCCGCCAGTTTACCCGGCCCTACTACAATTCCGCCCGCATGGATGGAAAAATGGCGCGGCAGATTGAGCACTGCATCTGCCTCCTGGAATATTCGTTGATATTCTGGCTGCTTATTGGCAATGGCCAACTCTTGGAAAGGTGAAGGCTCATTCTCGTCGCTCTCCTCAATTCGGTAAAAGAATGAATGTGGTAAAGAGCGCGAGAGTGCGTGTGCCTGCTCTGGAGTAAGACCGTGTGCCTTAGCGACGTCACTCATTGCAGAACGCGGCCTGAACCGATTGATGGTTCCCACCATGGCAGTTTGATCTTCACCAAAAGTTTCGAACACATGACGGATCACCTGCTCACGCCCACGGGAACAGATATCCGTATCGATGTCAGGAGGAGAGGTGCGTGCCGGGTTGAGAAATCGTTCAAAATATAGGTTATGGCGAATGGGGTCCGGGTTGGTGATGCCCAGACAATATGCGACCAGTGAAGAAGCTGCCGAACCACGAGAAGATGTAGGTATTCCTTTTTGCCGGGCATAGTTGATGATCTCTTCGACAATAAGGAAAACCGGTTCGAATTGCAATTGTCCGATAATGTTCAATTCATAATTCAATCGCTCATGAATATCCGGACTGATCTTCCCATATCGCCTGATCGCTCCTGCTTTCGCTTTTTGTCGCAGGATTTGATTCGCAGTGGTGTTTTCTGGTAAAGGGATAGAAGGAAAATTTCTTTTTCCCAATGGTAGATCAAACTTGCACCGGTCTGCTATCTCCAATGTGGCAGCTAAAGCCTGTGGATGTTCGACATAACGCTGCTGCATTTGTTCTGGTGAAAGAAAAATACTCTCTATAGGAGGTAAATCCCTGGCTGGTACTTTGTCTATTGTTGTGCCAAGACGTATAGCTGCCAGGGTTTTCAACAGGTGTACACTGGCAGCATCTATAGCAAATATGGGTTGAACTGCTACAATAGGCAATTGCTTCTGCTTTGCCAGATCAGCCAACTGCTGCATTTTGATGTTTTGCCTGCCATCAGGATTGTTAAGTGCCACATACAGATTATTTGGAAAAATATCCTTCAATTGTTGAAGGGTTCGCCCCGTTCGATCCATCTGATCATCACTGATGGCTATCACGCCATCGTTAAATTTTGCCAGGATATCTAGGGTAACAGGTTGAGCAGATGGTATACGTAAGTTAAGGGTACTGTTAATCGAACAAAGGTTTGCCCATCCCTGCTCATTCTGCGCCAACAAGATCAACCTACCAGGAAATTCGACTTCTTTTGATAACGGCGCCAGATCAATTTCCAACCCGTAAACGGGATCAACACCTGATTTTAGACATGCGCGTTGAAATTCCACCACACCTGCCAGAGAATAGTGATCTGTCAGGGCAATGGCATGCATTCCCAATGCTGCAGCGGTTCGAACAAGTTCTTGAGGAGATGGTTCCGCTTCAAGCAAAGAAAAGTAAGAATGAACATTCAGGTGAACAATCATTTGATCTTAACCAAGTATAACCCGCCTGAAAAGTCTCAGGTCAGAGGAAGTTTTTATACCAGGCAGTTAATCAAAGAAATTCTACCTGTGCATTTTTAGGAATAGGATTGAATGATGCTATGAAATCAGGGTAAAGATGCTTACAATCAATAAAGCCAACCCAATAACACCTAAAGCTATTGCTGTAATAAATGCCGTGACTTGACCACGAAAATGTGTTTCGAGAATTGCTTCAGATGGGTTTTGAGGATTATAGTGTACATCGACATGGTTACCCAATGGAAAACGATTAAATATTTCGTAGGCCTGATTAGAATCGAAACTTCGCGCACCTAATGCAACTTTATTACCAGTATAAGATTGTCCCATGACTGTATAGGTATACTCAATAACTGGTTCATATGTACTGGTAGTTCGACGACCTTTTGAATCTTGATGCCTGTGTTCCTTCATTGTCGCCGCACAAATCAACCCTTTTGTTGTAGGCCATAAAAGACTCTCTTCTGCTTTTTTTCTATTTCTGATCGCATTAAAGAAAAATACTATTCCAATCACCAGGAAAACCAAACCTACAAACAAAGGAACCAGGTCAATTAAGTTGGTCATGATTATCTCCTTTCTATGCGAAGGCGCTATTTAAAAATTGAGATTTTTACTGCAACCCAGGCATTGTATCCTTCATTCACAATGGCTGTGTTTCAATGGAAGGAAGTATAAAATGCGCGTACTGAATTGGATTAGGAAACATTGTCTATGTTAAGAAAGATCCAGATATCAAAAAGGCAGCCCTAAAGCTGCCTTTTTTAAGATTTATCTTACTTATTGAATAACCACAGGATGATTGCGATTGAACCAATCAGCTATACGCGGATCATTTAACCACACCAGAATGAGAATACCTGTCACCAGACCCACAACGTTACCAAACAGAATAGAGACGATCTCTAAAATCGCCATTGTCTTATAGGCTTTGACTGATGCAGGTTTTTCACTGAAAAGTTTGGCTCCAAAAATGAACTCAAAGACTGCTAAAGCCAATGGAGGAACCGCTAAAGGTAAACAGAGTAATCCGATACCTAAAGAAGCAATTCCACCAGTAATGATGCCAATTAACCACGCGAAAAATAACCCAACATCCGTGATACCACTGAAAAGCATTAAGATACCGATTGCGGTAATTTGTCCTGGTTTTTCATTATATGCTGGGGGTTGCTGATTTTGATACATAATGATTTCTCCCTTAGTAGAATAATATATCCTGCGTATTATATGAATGGTTCATTTCTTGATGAGCTTATCATACCATAGTCTTATCCAGGGTCACTTGTTTTCGAAATAACTTTCACCTACAGATTTGTAATCAGGATCCCTATTTTCTGCTTTTCACTCGCTTGCCTATGGCATATTTGTCCAATCCCACATCCAATAAGCCAGTCCTTTGAATTGTCCCCACCGCTCAAAAGCATTTTCCACATCTTTAGGTTTCACCGGATCACCATTATGCCATTCCAAAGAAACCATTTTTAACGCCCATGAATCAATGGGAATAAAGTCATAACGCCCTATTAACATTAAAAGATGAGCAGCAGCATATGGTCCAATACCTTTCAATCCTAACAACTCTTTCTTCAATTCTGCAGTGGTTAGGGTACTGTTCCGGTATGCTTCCAAATCCAAACTCCCCCCCGAAGTTCGCAGAGCGAGATCGTGGATAAAAGGAGCCCGATACCCAACACGAACTTTCTCTTTCAACTCATCCTCTGATACATTAACAAGCGTAGAAGCAGTTGGGAATGCATGGATTTCGGGGGCTTCTGCCAACGGTGTACCGAAATGTTCAACCAGTCTACGATTCATGCTGATTGTGGCTGCCCAGAGAGTGTTCGTTGTTAATATAGTCTTTAAAACATCTTCAAAAAGGGAGGAAGCGCGTAATATTCTGCCTGCTGATTTTCGGATGGCTTTTTGAAGGCGTGGTTCTTCCATTGCCACTTTATAAAAATCAGAAAGATCCACATCCAATGCCAGCATCCATGATATTGTTTGGCGAAGCTCTCTCAGTTCCAGGTCTGATAATTCATCGGGTACTGTAACCGATATTTTGTCATCTTCCTCGTGCACTTCAAAGCGAAGCACTTTGCCATCATTCATTTGAAGTGTATATGCAAAGGCTTGATGGTCATCCAGATTTTCGAATGGCAGCAATTGGATCCAACCATGCGAACGGATAACTGAAGACAGAGAATAAGGTTGTTTGGGTGAAAAATAAATGTTCATTGAAAATCCCTCAAGATAAAAAGTGTAGTGAGTTAATTATCCTGGAATATTAAAAATCCACGATCTAACGGTTACAAGAAACACAAAGCGAGGAGCCTAATGAAGCGCCTCGCTTTGCGTATAAAGAAACAGATACGCTTATTTTATTTCTTCACCGTTGATCATGCCTTCCATCAACATTTCGAGCGCCAAAGTATGGCTGCAACGACCACGGGTATGAAAAAAATCACAATCACAGGTAAAAGATCGATTCGCATAATGTACGACGTGAGAATTGTTTTCCCCTCGCACAGTGACAGTGAAATCTGAAAAATGAAAGCGTTCTTTCTCTTGCGCGTACCGTTTAGCTTTATCAATCTTCCCTATCATACCGTAATCCATTGCTGATTTCTCCTTTTCAAGGTGTGATAAATAAACAAAAAGGCACGCAAACGCGTGCCTTTCAATGGCTTATAAACCTGGAAACTTCATGGAATCGCATAATGGGGTTTCTCCTGCTTTCAATAATATTATACCGAGTTGGAAAGAAAGTCAAATGAGATTCAGGTGAGTCTTTTCTCCATCACAATGGCATCTTCATTGCCATAGTAATAATCAATCCATTCATCGATCTTTTGGTAACCATGTTTTAAATATAGTTCAATCGCAGCCTGGTTGCTGCGCCGGACGCATAGCTTGAAGCACTTTCGCTGCAAACGGTTTTCACACGCTTCCAATAAGGTACTGGCAACTTTCATTCTGCGGTATTCTGGAAAAACTCCTAAAGTGATGATCCATCCTACACGTTTCGAATCGCGCAGATCACCGGCAATAAAACCCAACATTTTTCCTTCATTATCAATAGCTTTCAAACGGATTATCCCCGACGCCGTTAATACGGATATCAAGTCCCAAATTGGCCATCTATCCACGTCGAAACATTCCCTCTCCAAACGCATCAGGTCTTTTAGATCTTTAAGGGTAGCTTCAATGATCGTGATCGGTTTCATAATCACCATGCAACAGACCACCTGCCTGACAAAGACAGGTGGTCTGCGATTGTTAAACGCTACATCCTTTTATTCTTCCTTTTTAGGATGAACAAAATCCTGCAGGAGGCTGGTAAATTCCATCGGGAAGATGTACTTAGTAGATGCTCCTGTTGCCATGTTCTTTAAGGTTTCAAAGTATTGCAATGTCATCGTCTTGTGATCAATGGATTTAGCAACTTCGAAAATCTTATCCAGAGCAGCAGAGTAACCTTCTGCACGCAACAATTGTGCCTGTCGTTCACCTTCTGCTTTCAAGATGGCTGATTGCTTGTCACCTTCAGCGCGGAGAATTGCGGCTTGTTTTTCACCTTCTGCAACATTGATCGCTGCTTCACGGGTACCGGTAGATTCCGTTACAACCGCACGCCGGTTACGTTCTGCAGAAAGCTGCCGGTTCATAGCGTCTTGGACATCTCTGGGTGGGATAATCTCGCGGATTTCAACGTTGGTAACTTTTACGCCCCAGCGTTCTGTAACTTCATCGAGGCGGGTACGCAGGGCAATGTTGATCTTTTCTCGCTCTGAAAGCACACCATCAAGTAAGATTCCACCAATTACGGCACGCAAGGTTGTGGTAGCAATACCTTGTGCTGCGAGTTCAAAACTTCCTACCTGCAAAACACTTTGTACAGGGTCGAATACCTTGTAATACCATAAGAAGTCGATCGAAATAGGCGCATTATCGGCTGTAATGGATGTTTGCGCAGGAATTTCTCGTACTTGCTCCCGCAAATCCACCCGGACGGCACGATCTACCCAGGGGATTAGTAAGATCAAACCAGGGCCTTTTGGACCAATACATCGCCCCAGTCGAAATACCACCAATCGCTGATATTCAGGGACGATCTTTAAGGCTGAAGAGATAAATATCAACAGCAGCAAAACAACTACACCGACCAGACAAAACAACGGTGAGAAATTAGTGAATAAATTGGTCATAGCTTTCTCCTTTAGGGTTTAGTTGGTTCTATGGGTTCAACCACCAGGATCAATCCCTCTCGGTTGACCACTCTTATTTTTGATCCGGCATGAATGGGGGAATTTGAGCGGGCACTCCATTCCTCACCATCGATATATATCGTTCCTTCCATCTCGATGTCACTGCGCGCTTCACCAACAGCTCCGATCAATCTCTCGAGATCATGCACTGGTTTCCGTCCGATCGCTTCCAATCCACGCCTGGTGATCAACCAGACCAGGGGAACTATGGTAACAGATACCAGAACAACCAGCACAGGGTGGACTGCGATGATTCCATTTTCGGGCTTGAATAGAAAAATGGAACCTGCCATAAAAGATAACAAAGCAAGTCCCAGGAAAATCCATTTCTTTGATTTTCTCAAAGCCAATAAAAAAGGAAAGACACCGATGATCAATATTACTAATGCCCACCAATTAATTGGCTGATTATAAATGGAATATCCCGCCATCACGATCATAAAGAGAGCACCGATCTCCAAAATACCTGTTCCTGGAGAAAAAAGAGCCATGATCGCAAGGAAGAATCCAATGATCAATAGCAAATACGCTACATTCGGATCCAAAATGAGGTTCATTTTTATTGCCTTTTCGGGATGATCATTAAAATCATTATACCTTTTTCTGGTATCAAACCAAAATCTATTCTTTATTAAATATACCCAACAGAAAGAAAGCTATCCCCCAGAAAACCTGTATTCTTTCGAATCAATCGTTTATTGATATTCCGGCAGCCATGTTCCATGGGCAGCGATCAGATCATCTACAAGCTGACAGATCTGGTCAGGGTCTAATTCTGCTGCAGTGTGTGGATCAAGCATGGCAGCCTGGTAGATAGTTTGCTTGCTATGGGTTAAAGCAGCCTCTACGGTGAGAAGCTGCACATTGATATTTGTCTGCATCAATGCTGCCAGTTGGATTGGAAGTGAGCCGATATGGGTAGGTTGGATACCCTGTCTATCCACAAGGCAGGGCACTTCAACGATTGCTGCTGTTGGGAGGTTATCGATCAAATGCTGGTTAGCCACATTCCCATTGATAACACGTGGGGTGTTCGTTTCGATACTGTGGATAATTTCAGAGCCGTATTCACCACTTCGCTTCACAGTAAATTCGTTGGAAGGATCGAGCATCATATCTCGTTGATATTCCCAGAAAGCGATCTGCGCTTCACATCGCCGGGGGTACTCATCCAGTGGGATGTTCAGACGTTCGATCAGGTCAGGGCGATCCCGTTTGATATACCAGGGTACATATTCTGAAAGATGCTCACTTGATTCCGTTACAAAATATCCAAAGTGCTTAAACAATTCATAACGAACCTGATTCCAGAATGGAACCCTGCCCTCATCAACCACCTGCCTTAGAACTGGATACAGGTCAGTGGTTTCACCTTCAATTGTCGTCCTCTCTAGTTTCAGGTAAAAAGCCATATGGTTGATACCTGCACAGAGATAACGGATTTCATTGGCAGGAACCTGCATATCTTCTGCGATTGTCTCTATCGTGGATCGTACGCTGTGGCATAAGCCGACATACTTCACATGTGTAGCTCGCTGGATAGCACCGCAATTAATTGCCATTGGGTTGACATAATTCAATAGCCAGGCATCCGGGCAATTTCGTTCCATGTCAGCGCAAACATCGAGTAATACGGGTATGGTGCGCAGCCCCCGCATAATCCCACCAATTCCTAGGGTATCGCCGATCGTCTGTCTCAATCCATATTTTTTAGGAATCTCGAAATCTGTAACGGTTGCTGGTTGATAACCACCTACCTGGATTGTGCAGATAACATAATCAGCACCTTCCAATGCTCGGGTGCGATCGGTGGTTGCTATGATCTGTGGTTTTACCTGTAGCGTGTCAGCCAGTCGCTTTGCCACCATCTCTGATTCCGATAATCGGATTGGATCAATATCCATCAGACAAATGGTACTGGAAGAAAGTTCGGGGAAAAGGAGAATATCCCCCAGGAAGTTCTTTGTAAAGACGGTACTACCTGCTCCGATAATGGTTATCTTTGGCATGAAGACACCTCGCAGTAAATTGTTACTATGATTTTAATGCAAAACGAGCAGTTATGAACTGCCCGTTTTGCTAACCATTAACCGTCGCTTCCTCAACCACAACTGTCAGCTTCAAGCCAAAGGAGGAGAAACTTGTTCTGACTTTTATAGTTTAAGTTATACATATTAATGAAAACAAAAAAACACGTGAGAATCTAATGAGAGTTTTCTCGGATTTTGTTGAGTTTCGCTAACTTTCTTGAGATTTTCATATAGAATAGAGGTGATGAAACCCCATCTCTATCGAATATTCATTATTTCCCTTTTACTCATTCTACTCTTTAGAATAAGTGAGCCTGTTATTCCAGCAGCAGCATCCGTTCTTTCTCCTGGTAGATTAGATATTTCTACACCTGATACCAGCCAGTTCCCCATTGTGAAATTTAATATGGAAGTTTACGATCCTTCAGGGAATTTCCTTGCTGATGTGACAAAAGACCAGGTCACTGTCATCGAAGATGGAAAATCAATCACTCTGGATTCCCTGGATAGGATAGAACCCGGCATCCAGATCATTCTGGCATACAATCCCTCCTCTGCATTTGCAGTTACAGCACCAGGAGGGAATTACTTCACATACATTCAGAAAACCCTCCACGTATGGGCACAAAACCAACCTACAAACACACCCAACTCATTGACGATTGCAACCAATACAGGCCTGCAAGCAATGCAATTGACTAACGTATCTGATTGGCAGCAAGCCATCAGCAGTTACCAGCCCGAATTAATGAACGCTCAATCCAGTTTAATCAGTTTATCCCTTGCCCTGGATCTTGCAACCGATCCCACTCAACGCCCTGGTATGCACACAGTGATTTTTTACATTACTTCTCTATTACCAAACGAACTAATAGATGATCTGCCCAACCAGATCGAAAAGGCGCTTTTGGCGAAAGTTCCGGTTTTCGTCTGGGTGGTTGCCCCAAATGGCACGGCTAATACTGCAGCAAGTGAACCTCTCATTCAGCTTGCTGGAAATACGGGTGGAGAGTTCTATGTTGTTTCCACCAATGAGGAACTTCCCGGATTGGATACCTATTTGCAACCCATGCGATTTCTTTACCAGGCGGTATATACATCCCAGATTAACCAATCAGGAACTCATATTATGAAGGCGGTGGTAGAACGATCTGGTGAAACCCTGACCAGTTCTGAAGCAAGTTTTTCAATCATTGTACAGCCTCCATCTCCCATCTTTCTCACTCCACCTGCAGTGGTTGACAGGGTCAAGATCAAGAATGAAGAAGGCAAGAGGGTACTTTCTCCATCCACCGTGCCAATATCGTACCTGATAGAGTTTCCAGATGGACACACGCGTGAATTAAAGGCAGTACGATTGTTTGCAGATGAAACCCTGGTAGCCCAGAACACAACTCCTCCTTTCAATGAAATTGAATTATCTCTAGAAGAAATTCAAGAATCAAAAACTATTCAATTACAGCTTGAAGTAGAAGACGCTCTTGGTTTGGTGCAACGCAGTATTCAGATCCCAATTCAAGTAAATGTCGAGCCCTCTGGTCTGGATGCCTTTAAGGAACCTGCCAATATCTTCAAATTTGGAGTAGGGATTGCGGGAGTTTTGGCTCTCGTTGCCGTTATTTATCTGGTTATCCGCTTGCAAAAGAAAGCCAACATTCAAAGAAAAGAACAACCCATAAGGGTTGTAAAAAAAGGTGGCAAGAAACCTCTAAATCGTTCAGCATCCTTAAAGATTGGCTCAAAACCAGCTGGAAAACAGAAACAAGGATCAACAGCAATACCAGCCAGACAGCCATTACAACGCCAGCCTTTATACCAAAATCCGTCAGCTGAACCAGTAGCCACGCGACCTGTGCGCAAAGCAGAAACACCAACCATCCCGGTCCCTCCATTGCCCGTTAGTATATTATCTTCAGCAAGACTGGTCTGGCTAAATGATGATGGTCAGGTATTATCCACCCCCCCATTGGCTCTCACAGAAGAAGTAGTCACGGTAGGTAATGACATGCGTCAAGTAACCAGGTATATCGATTCACCCGCATTGAATCCACTTCACGCCCGTCTTCACTGTTTACCTGACGGCACCTGGACAGTTTCAGATTGCAATAGCATAGCGGGAACTTATGTTAACTATAACCCAGTGAATAATCAACCCTTTCCTTTACAGCATGGTGATATTGTTCAATTTGGCAGGTTTATGTTCCGGTTTGAAATGGCGAATCCAACAAAAGTCCCCCGTCCAGTCGTAAAGAACGGACAGGGGACATAAATCTGATATTATGATATCTGTTATACGTTAGCCATTTTCGCTAGAAAATGACGTAGTAAAGCCGGTGCTTCTACAATCGTAATTCCTCGAATTGCTTCACGGTTTTCATACACAACATGGGCAACCTCTCCCACATAATCCAGATGGCTACGGGTATATACCCGCCGTGGAATAGCCAGGCGTACCAACTCAAGATCAGGAGAGATTTCTTCTCCTGTTACAGGATCTTTATGTTCGAACATTAAACTGCCAATTTCTGTGGTCCTCACCCCACCTTCAATATAGAGAGCGTTTGCTAAAGCCACACCAGGGAATTGATGAGGTGCAATATGCGGTAATGCTGATCCTGCATTGAGATAAACAGCATGCCCACCGGTAGGTCGATAAACCTGCATCCCTGCCTGTTCCAGAACATCACCAAGGTATTGCGTGTGCAGGATCCGATACTTGAGATATTCCTCATCGGTTCCTTCATACAAGCCCTGTGCTATGGCATCCAGGTCGCGTCCAGCCAGACCGCCATATGTGATGAAACCCTCATGCAAAATGAGCTTTGCTGCCAGCAGGTTATACAATTCCTGATCGCGCAGCCCAATGAAACCGCCAATATTGACGATGGCGTCTTTCTTTGCACTCATGGTACAGCCATCTGCCACAGAGAAAATCTCGCGCGCTATTTCCTTAATACTTTTATTTGCGTATCCTTCTTCGCGCTGTTTAATAAAATATGCATTTTCAGCAAATCGGCAGGCATCAATGAAAAATGGGATGCCATATTTATGATACACAGCTGCAGTAGCTTTAATATTTGCCATAGAGACCGGCTGCCCAGCTGCTGTGTTATTTGTAATAGTCAACATGCCTAGCGGGATATTCTCTTTTCCGACTTCATTGATGAATGCCTCGAGTTTCTGAATATCCATATTCCCTTTGAACGGGTGGATCAATGTGGGATCCGCAGATTCATCCACTACCAGGTCAACAGGTCTGGCTTTTAATTCCAGCAGGTTACCCATGGTGGTGTCGAAATGCCGGTTACTGGGCACTACATCTCCCGCTTTCACCATAACAGAAAACAATGTACCTTCAGCTGCACGACCCTGATGGGTGGGGATGAACATGGGGAAACCCATGATGTCTTCTATGGCATCTTTCAAGTGATAAAAACTACGAGCTCCAGCATACGACTCATCACCCTGCATCATGGCGCCCCATTGCCGGTCACTCATGGCATTTGTACCACTATCTGTCAGTAGATCGACAAATACATCATCTGCCTTTACTTTGAACAGGTTTAGGAATGCTTTTGCCAGAATATCCACCCGCTCTTCACGAGTGGTTATACGGATCGGTTCTACCATTTTTATGCGAAAGGGTTCGACAAAAGGAATGGGCATTTTTTCTCCTGTAAATAAATTGGATTTCACCCATCATTTTACACGATTTACAGTTTCAATAAATCATGAGTCTACTTCTTCGATATAATAGCGGTATATTTATTCTTTCAAGAAAGCGAATCTTTCTTATGCCTGAAAAAAGATGCCTGGTGACTATTGTGGTTCCTGTCTTCAATGAGCAGGAAGCTTTACCAGCCTTTCACAAGCGATTGACTGAAGTTGTGAACGACCTGCCCTATGATTTTCGCTTTCTTTATGTTAATGATGGTTCAAGCGACGACACTTCACAAAAATTGGATGAAATTCGGAAAAATGAGCCGCGCATGGAAGTGCTTGAGTTAAGCCGCAACTTTGGGCACCAGGCAGCTTTAACAGCTGGGATGAGCAAAGCACAGGGTGATTATGTGATCACGATGGATGGCGATGGGCAGCACCCTCCAGAATTGATCAAAGATATGCTTGCACTCATAAAACAGGGATACGACCTTGTACTTACCCAGAGAGTTGAGGAGAAAGAAGCCAGCTTCAAGAATTGGACATCTCACGCTTTTTATCGCCTGATCAATTGGATCGGTGATACCAATATCACTCCTGGTGGAGCAGATTTCAGGTTAATGTCACGCCAGGTGGTGGATGCCATCAATTCCATGCCAGAGCATCACAGGTTCTTGCGCGGCATGGTAGCCTGGGTAGGGTATAAAAAGGTCATTTTACCTTTTCATCCCCCACAACGTATTGCCGGCAAATCGAAATACTCTCTGCGAAAAATGGTTAGGCTGTCGATGGATGCAGTCTTTTCATTTTCACTGGTTCCGTTGTATATCAGTATCTCACTGGGATTACTCTTTTTGCTGCTTTCTATATTCGAAGTTATTTACGTGCTCAGTTTCTGGGTATCCGGCAGACAAGACCTGCTTGCCCCCGGATGGAGTTCTTTGATGTTCGTTCTGCTTTTTGTTGGTGGCACATTGATGATCGCCCTGGGGATCATCGGCATTTACATCGGGTATATCTTCCAACAGGTCAAGTGGCGTCCCACTTATCTGGTTCGTAAATTCCAATCCGCAGCCATCACAGAAAAAATTGAGGGAAGCAATCATTCACCTTCAAATGAGTAAATTACATCTAAACCTTAAGCAATTCAGACTCCCCATTTGGGCAGAACCTCTCATCATTTTTTTGGTATGTTTTTTTGCCTATGGCGTGGTCATCCCCTGGTTGGGGTATTATTGGGATGATTGGGCTTTCTTATTCATTCGCACACAACTTGGTACTGAGGGTCTGACCCGATATTTCTCCACCAATCGCCCTTTCATCGCCTGGATCCCGCAGTTGACCATCTCTTTGTTGGGTACCGTCCCATGGAAATGGCATGTTTTGATGTTATTCATGCGTGCTGCCAGTGCCATCAGCGTCTGGTGGGTGATGCGTTTGGTATGGCATAAAGCAAAAGATGTAGCTTTATGGATTGCACTGCTTTTTGCTGTGTACCCGGGTTTTGACCAGCAGGCAATCGCCATCAATTACACCGATTTCTTCCTGCTGTTCACTTTCTTGATGCTCTCATTTTCATTTTCGATCCTGGCAATACGCGATAAAAAACACGCCTGGTTGTATCTTCTCATGGCAATTCCATTGGCAGCCTATAACCATCTGGCACTCGAATATTTCTTCCTGTTGGAATTCTTACGACCGGTTTTCATTTGGTTCAGTCTGAAAGAAGAAGGTTTTAATAATTCTCAAAAACTTAAACGTGTATTGTTGTATTGGATGCCATTCTTGCTGGTATGGCTCAGTGCGTTGATCTGGCGATTCTTGATTTTTGATTATCAAACGAACAACTATGAAATTGGATTGCTTGATCAGTTTAAAGCTGCCCCCTGGGCAACTTTGAGAATCCTCATCGCGACAGTGCTTAAAGACATTTTCAAGGTTACGTTAGGTGCATGGGCACTTTCATTTAACTTCCCAGTATTCGATAAATTTGGGTTAAGGTCAACGCTACTTTTCGGGGCTGTCATTTTTGCCACATTGGGTATCACCATGGCAGGTGTTTTCTGGCAGAAAAAAAACGAATCTGTTGAAAAAAAGAAAGTTGCAATTACCCTCATGCTGGTTGGTTTATGGGGGATGATCATTGCTGGCTGGCCGTTCTGGTTGACTCACCTGGAGATCGGTCTGCATTTTGCCACCAGCAGGTTCACGCTGCCTTTTATCCTGGGTGTAAGCCTGTTTCTGGTAGGATTGGTGAGGATCCTTCCTGCCTACCCAGCGGTATCTTCAGCCATTCTGGCGACTTTGATCTCGTTAGCTGCGGGGTATCAAATACAGGTTGCAATGGATTTTCGCCGCGATTGGAATACCCAGAAAAATCTATTCTGGCAGTTGGCATGGCGCGCCCCTGCGATCAAATCAAACACGATCATTGTATCGAACGATACGCCCATCCAGTTTTCCAGCGATAATTCACTGGTATCACCATTGAATTGGATGTATTCACCAGACAATCACAGCGATACCCTGGATTACATGTTCTTCTATCCCAGCATCCGCCTTGAAACTGCACTAAAGAATCTTGAGCCAGGCATGACCATTAAAAAAGATTACCTGGCAGCCACTTTCACGGGAAGTACAGATCAAATGATCGCGATGGTATACAGTCCACCAGGATGTGTGCGAATACTCGACCCGGAGCTGGATTCTGTTAACCAGATGCTTCCGCTGCTCATTCGTCAGGCAGCGTCGCTTTCCAGGGTCGATCTGATTCAGCCAATTCCAACAGGAGTATCAGCTATACCGATGGCACAAATATTCGGTACAGAACCCCCTCATGGTTGGTGTTATTACTTTGAAAAAGCAGATCTGGCACGGCAGCAAGGTGATTGGATACAAGTAGCAAGATTAGGTGATGAAGCCTTCGCGCAGGAGGATTACCCGAACGATCCTACAGAGCGATTGGTTTTCATTGAAGGGTATGCTCACACTGCCCAGTGGGAAAAATCAATCAACCTTACCAATGAAGCCAATGCCATCACTCCGCTGATGCAACCAGTATTATGCAAACTCTGGCAGCGCATCGAACGCGATTTAGGCTCAGATACAATTCCCGTTGATACGCTTTCTACTCTGCAGCGTGATTTGAACTGTACACCATGATCTTCAAGATGGGTTAGAATACAGGTAATACTTCAAAATTGGAGGATCCATGAAGTTTCTCATCAGTGGGGGAGCTGGTTACATCGGCAGTACTATCTGTTCAGCATTGGAAGACGCCGGACATACCCCAATTATTCTCGATTCACTTATCACTGGTCGTAGAGAATTTACAAAAAATAGAATCTTTTACCAGGGCGATATAGTTGATGCAGGTCTTCTCGGTAAAATATTCCGAGACCATCCAGATATTCATGCCACGGTTCATTGTGCTGCATTGATCGTAGTACCAGAATCAGTTTCCTCTCCGTATGAATATTATCAAGACAATGTTTCCAAATCGATCGAGTTCTTCAATATTCTGCAAAAGGCTGGTTACAAACGTGTAGTTTTCAGTTCTTCTGCTGCGCTTTATGATGTGACCCCTGATTTTATGGTCACAGAAGAATCTCCCATTAAACCAAACAGTCCGTATTCACGTACAAAATTTATGATAGAAATGGTTTTAAAAGATTTTTGTGCGGCTTATGGAATGAAAGGAATCGCTTTACGGTATTTCAACCCGATAGGTGCTGATCCCAAGATGCGCAGCGGTATTCATGTACCAGTCCCTACACATGTGGTTGGCAAGCTGGTCGATACTGCTCAGGGACGGCAGGAAGTATTTGAAATCACCGGAAATGGCTGGCCTACCCGTGATGGAACGGGAATTCGGGATTATATTCATGTTTGGGACCTGGCACAGGCGCATGTTCGTGCTATGGTAGAGTTTGATCAGGTTTTTGAACGCGCTGGCAATCCTGACGATAACTACCTCGTGATTAATCTCGGAACCGGCAAAGGGGTTACTGTTAAAGAAATGGTTACCGCTTTCGAAAAGGTATATGGGAAAACCATCAATAAAAGGATCGCCCCTCCCCGCCCCGGTGATGTAGCTGGCGCATATGCTAATGCAGATAAAGCCCTTAAGCTAATTGGATGGAAAGCAGAGCTTCCTATTGAACAAGGCATTTCGGATGCATTAAAATGGGGAGAGATCCGAGAAACGATCCTGGATTTTAAGAAATAGCTGGACTGGCTTAATAGACGGAGAGTGATTTTCTTTTCACTCTCCGTTTTTAGTTATTTGCTTCTTGACATTGAATTTTTACCGCTCAATCTCGTTCACACCATATTTACTGATCAGATCGTCCAGCGCTTCGCGTAAGAGTTCAGCTTCTCCCGCTTGGCGTTCTCCAGCAAGTTTCGACAATCTTTCCAATTGGGTCTGGGTGTAATGACTGGTTTTGGGCACCATTCGCTCGTCATAAGCCAGGCGAACTTTTCCACGCCCAGTGAGCTTGGCGCGATATAGAGCTTGATCAGCCTTGCGCATGATCTCGGATTTCAAGCACCCGTCTATGGGTGCACAGGCAATCCCAGCACTAATGGAAATCCCTTGTATTTTTTGATCTGATTTACTCAAGAGAATTGTTTGTGCTGCAGCGCTGGCACGAATCTCTTCCACCAGAAGAAAGACCTGCTCTCGCTCGGTAGAAGGAAAGAGGATGGCAAATTCATCACCGCCATATCGGCAAATAATATCATTTTCACCAGCTTTTTCACGCAGAATTTCTGCCAAGGCAACAAGAACATCATCACCACCGCTGTGACCATAGGTATCGTTCAGTTTGAGAAAATGGTCAATATCAATGAATGCCAGCGAAAGCGGTTCATTGCTATTTTTGCTTTTTTCCAGGGCTTTGTCAAACATGTCATGGAAGGTTTTCCGGTTAATCAAACCGGTCAGAAGGTCGTGAGTAATTGCAGCAGATTCAGTCATATGATTACCTTTCTATATATTATTGCTATATATTATATATATATAATATTGCTTAATCATATATTTGTCAATTATTGATAGATCTATACATGCGCAAATGAGTACTATAACTTTCTTAGAGGATAAATTCCGTGATAACAATTTTTGTTTGGGTTTAGTATCTGAGGTAGTCTCATAAAATATCGATTCTGGGTTTCAAAATACCCATCCCGAGTTTTAACTAATCAACTATTATTGATACTGTGGGTTATGCGGAGGGAAAGTTAATAATTCAAAAACAAATCCAAAAGGTTTTCTTTTTGTGCTTTAGATTTTTTTCGTGGTGATCAATCGTTTTTAAGCATAGCATAAAGGAGATTATCGAGATCTACAATCAATTCGCTTTTACCTTCCATTGAACTTCTCCATTAAAACATCATTGAGAGATTTGCCTCTTATCAAGCTGAAAGCATCATTTTGAGGTGTAACAAATAAAAAAAAGAGGTCATCATACTCCTTCCCCCAATTTTTAAGTATGAGATGGGGGAAGGCTAGGAAGAAAGCTTTGTTTTTGGCGATTCTCTTGGAAGATTTTCCTTACACGGGGACCAGAGTTTCAGCTCGCTTGCGGGATAGCTGCCAGATGATGAAAAAGCCAATCAGGATCAAACCAGCCAGAATCGCTAATTGAAAAGCAATATCCTTAAATCCAGCATTGTTCTGAGTGATCTCCAGCACCGGTTGAATAATGTAATACGTCGGGAAGATTTGCCCGATCCATGCTGGAATTACAGGGAACATATACACTATCGAAGGTGCATAAAGTAATATACCTATTCCCTTTATGGTGGCAAACAGGCTGTTGATATCTTTTACAAAGATTCCTATGATCACTCCAATAACCGAGCTAAGCATTGCACCCAGGATAAGAGTTAACATCAACAACCCAGGTTGAGAACCAAATGCCCGATTGAGGAATAAAGTAAGCAAACCCGTGATAATACTGACTGTTATCCCAAGCAAACCTTTTGAAATAAATACTTCCAGCATGGTGGTGGGACTCACAGAAAGCACTATTAGTGTATGCTTGGCTTTTTCTGTTACCAGTGAGCTGGCTGGGATCAACACACCTGCCAGAACAATAGACATTAAGACAACTAGAGGCAGCAGACGCTTTTCCCATGGGACATTGCTTCCTTTTCCCAGAATCACTTGCTCAATGTTGAGGGATATTTTTTGCCCTGCAATTTCTCGCATGGCATTGACGATCGCAGCAGACGCAATCGTGCGATTCTTTAGCTTGCTTTCACCCCAAACATAAAAATCGATCAAAGTCTGCTTCCCAGCAACCAAGTGATCATCGAAACCCGCAGGCAATACCAACCCCACATCCAAGGAACCACGCTCGATGGCTTTCTTAAGGGTGGCGACATCATCATATGTGTGTACAAGCACAGACTGATTTTGTGCGGTCAGTTCTGTCAACTTCGATGTTCCCTCATCCACAATACCAATCCCAGCTTTTCCTGAAATTGTTGAACTGAAAATGAGCGAGAAAAGTAAAGTAAGTAGCAGTGGCATGACCAGAGAAAGGACGAAAAGAAAATTCTTAGGTCCTTGTGCTATCTCTTTGAGATATAAGAACCAGGTCCTTCGTAAACTCATTATATTTTCCTCCTGATGGCAACCATACCACCTATAAAGAAAAGAATGGATAAACC
This sequence comes from Anaerolineaceae bacterium, assembly GCA_034429195.1. Taxonomy (GTDB): domain Bacteria; phylum Chloroflexota; class Anaerolineae; order Anaerolineales; family Anaerolineaceae; genus UBA4782. Next base: position 132,977 of record DAOUGQ010000012.1, on the reverse strand, counting down.
TAGCAGCACCAGAAGGTTCGTGGTTGCTGTTTGCCATCCCATTCCATAATTGAACACCTTATTAAGTACATCAATCAGGTAATATGAAGGGATAATCTTGATCCAATCTGTAGTAAGCCCTGGTAACATCACATTAAAAGAGGGTATTGCCAGCACAATCATGGCGATCATCCCCCATGCAATAACCGACATGACATCACGGGCAAGAGAAGCAACCAGAAAGCTGATGCCTGTGATCAAAATGGAGCCCAGGAGCAGTGCTGTCATGATCAATCCTGGTTTCTGCTGCAGTCCCCCAGTAATAACTAATAAAAGGAGCACTTGAGTAAATGCCATTACTACACCAGTAATACCCTTGCTGATGAACAAGCCTGCAGGGCGTAAACGCGTAACAAGTAGTGCACGTAATGTCCCAGATTCAACTTCTGAACTGATGAGTGCCGCCAGCCCCATCGTTTCGACCATCAAGATCAAAATAGCCAGGTTAGGCAGCATTCTATTGCGGGGTGGTATTTGCATCCCTGCCATATCTGTTCCGATCACTACTTCATTCGTCGTTATATTCAACGAGTGCCCGGCTAGTTGTTGTGTGATTTCTTCCAGCACCAATGTATATGCTTGCCGGTATTCGTCTGGCAAATCAGATTTAATATATATTTGTGCATTGGTTTGTTCTCCACTATACATTTTCTGCAGAAAGTCATCCGGAAATACAAACCCAACCGAAGCCTTGTCATCAGTCACCGCCTGCTTTAATGCCTCCAAAGAAGAATAATGAAGCAGGGTTACTTCTTCACTGTTGTATTGATCCCATACAGTGTCTGGAAATGAAGGGGCATAAAACCCAAGGCTGATTTTCTCATTGACTGTTTTTGGCATGAGAAAGAAAATGCCGAGATAAGCTGCCAGAGCCAATATTGTGCCTAAGCCGAAAAATTTGTTCTTAAAATACAGGCTGATATCTTTCCTGACCAGCGCAAAGATCATACGGATGTTCATGCCAGCCCCCTGCCAGTGATCCGAATAAAAATATCCTCCAAAGTGGCTTCTTCGCTGTGCACAGTAACCACTTTCTCATTTGCGAATATATCGCTTACTTTGCCTGCAGTATCACTGTTATCTAAAGCAATTTCTCGCTCTTCCAACCGACCATCTTTTCCTACCACCTGTGCAACAAGTGCGCGTTTTCCATATTCTTGTTTTAACGCATACGGCGTATCCAGGGCAGCTATTCTTCCCTGGTTAATGAATGCCACCCGATGAGATAGTTTATCTGCCTCCATCATGTCATGCGTGGTTAAAAAGATGGTTGCACCGCGATTGCGTTCTTCGAGAATAACATTCCGGATCGATTCTGCTGAAACCGGGTCCAACCCATTTGTCGGCTCATCAAGAAAGAGAATTTTTGGCTTATTAATTAAAGCCCGAGCTACCATGAGTCGCTGCTTCATACCTTTTGAAAACGTAGATACCAGGTCTTTTCCACGCCCACCCAGGCCAACCCTTTCAAGTAATGCTTCTGCATTGAAATTCTTCACATCAAAAAGGCGGGCAAATAACTTCAGATTTTCGAGAGCATTCATTTCTTCATACAGGTTGGTGATCTCAAAGCAGATCCCTGCCTGAGCCTGTACCTTCTTCGGAAACCTACCGATATCCACTCCCAAAACGGTTGCCTTGCCCCCTTTTGGTTTTAACTGACCACTAAGCATTTTTACCGTAGTCGATTTGCCCGCACCATTTGGACCTAATAATCCCAGAATCTCCCCTGCCTCAACTTCAAAACTGATATGGTCAACTGCCACCAAATCGCCATACGAATAAGTTAATTCCTGAGCTACAATTGCAGGGTTGGTCATAAACGACTCCTTGTGAATGAATATCATGACTGACTAAACATTTTTATCATACATCAAAAATCTTCCGTTTGGTATTCCTTCCTGTTTTACCAGCGTCACTCAGTTTTCGAATTAACTTGCCATTGTATAATTAACAAATGGAAACTAATTTCGCAGATTTTATACTCAATTCGACTACCCGCCTGGCAATGCCCATCGGAATTTATGCCGGTTTAGAGATCACTGGCGCTTCAGTTCGAAATGCAGTCAGTAGCGCGCAAGCACAAACCGAAGCAATTCTGGCATTGCATGAACGCTTTCAAACCCCTGCCATGCTCACAGCAATGGACTTAAGTGCTGAATCAGAAGCGTTTGGTTGTTCCATTCGCATGGAAGAAGAAGAAATTCCTACCGTCATTGGCAGATTGGCCAAAACAAGGGGGGAAGTGGAGAAATTAAATGTGCCGGTTGTAGGTACTGCCAGAACCGCGGTTCACCTGCAGACTGCTGCCAATCTGGTGAAGCAATTACCAGATATTCCGGTGTTGGGTGGTGTCATCGGACCATTCTCTTTGGCTGGCAGGCTCTTTGGTGTCAGTGAAGCCTTGGAGATTTCCCTCACTGACCCTGACACACTTGAGCTACTGCTGGTAAAAGCCACTTCTTTCCTCATCGAATATGTTAAAGCATTTCGTGACGCAGGAGCAGCAGGTGTCATCATGGCTGAACCCGCCGCCGGATTGCTCTCTCCAAGAGGGCTGGGGCGTTTCTCTGCTCCCTATGTAAAACAAGTTGTTGATGAAGTGGAAACCGAGGAATTCACTCTTCTTTTACATAACTGTGGGGCAAAAATTGCACATCTGCCGAAAATACTAGAATCAGGTGCGAGAATATATCATTTTGGTGCACCTATGGATATTGTTAAGGCACTCGAACAGGTTGATAAAACTATTATCCTGGGTGGCAATCTTGATCCAACCAGTGTCTTTTTTAGTGGGAAACCCGAGGAGGTCCGGCAGCAAACCCGAACTTTGCTTGATCAGACTAATAATTATCGCAATTATTTCATCTCTTCTGGCTGTGATATTCCACCTCATATCCCAATCCAGAATCTCGAAGTTTTTTATTCAGAAGTCCGCAAGTAAGATTTTTTTGCCCCATGCTATTAGCCTGACAGGAGACTTTTATGAAAATCGGGGTTGTAATTCAACTGGTTGAGCTTAGAGACCTAAAACGCGCCATGACTTACAAAGAAATTCAGGCGATCGCTTCTTTATGCGAGAGCCTTGGATTTGATTCCATCTGGGTTTACGATCACCTCCTTTATAGAGAAAAGAAAAATGAAACGATAGGGATCTGGGAAAGCTGGAGCATGCTCTCTGCTTTGGCAGCCACTACCAACAAGATCGAATTGGGAACTCTGGTCTCCTGCAATTCCTTCCGCAATCCAGCCCTATTAGCAAAAATGGCACATACGGTGGATGAAATCAGTAATGGAAGACTGATCCTCGGATTAGGCGCCGGCTGGAACCAGCCAGAATACGACGCGTTTGGATTGCCTTTCGATCACAGGGTAGACCGCTTCGAAGAAGCGCTGAAGATCATCAAGCCATTGCTTAAAGAAGGAAAAGTGGACTTTTCAGGAAGGTATTACTCCGCCAGGAATTGCGAGATCACTCCCCGTTCACCTCGCCCGGGAGGACCACCATTATTGATTGGAGCAAGGCAGCATCGTATGCTGCGATTGGCAGCGCAATACGCCGACATCTGGAATGTGTGCTACATGACAATCCCCCGTTCGATGGATACTATGTATCGCTCCATGATGAAAGCCTGCAAAGATGTTGGACGCGACCCGGACACTTTGCAATTCACATTTGCAATCAGCCAGGCATTTCCTGATCTGGCAGGTTGGACAAAGAACACAAAACGCGGCTGGTTGACAGGCTCGGTTGATAAAATTGCCGAGGTGCTTACTGAATATGACGCCAAAGGAGCCGATGAACTTATGTTTCATCTCAACCCGTCGACACCAGATGCTTATGAACGGCTGGCTAGATCTATGGAAATTTATCGATCACATCAGGGCTAATACTCACTATAAAATGAGTTCCATGCCTATATCGCAGTCTTCATCACCATAAGCGGGAATTTCATAAAACCCCATGCGTTTATATAGCTCATAGGCTCTTGTTTGAAGTTCAGGATTTGTTTCTAATCTCACTTTGGAATAGCCATTTTGACGCGCAAAATCAAGAAGTTTGATAACCATTTGGTAGCCTAAGCCCTTACCCCGATATTCAGGTAAGAACCATAATCTTCTGAGTTCAGCCACCCCTTCTTCTAGTTTATTCAATGCACCTGTACCTACTATTTCCCCGTCATCACAAAGTACAAGAAAAATCCCCCCGTTGGCAAAATAATTCTTTTCAAGATCATCCAAATCATGTAATGGCCATCTCATTGTATATACACGAATAGATTCTTCAATAGTTTCGTATTCGTGGAATAGTTCATGTGCGATGGTATAAATGACTCGCCTTGCTTCCGCCGCTTGTTCTTGTGTAATCAGAGTTATGGAGACCATGCGGCGATTATATCATTACAATCTGGTAGTCTGGATTTACTTTACCCTTAACTTGATCATCCTGGTTAGAATGACTGCCACGATCGAGGAATAATTTTCGACCTGATCTAATGCTGTTTTAGTCATCTCTTTTGTTCGTTCAGAGAAGTTTGCTGATTCTGACCATTGTTCCTACCACCAGCTCTGTAATTCTTTCAGATTGTTTACAGCGGTGTTTTTAAGGGCACGAACCAGACTTGAAATTTCTCATCATCAAAGCATCCAGGTTGAATGCAAATATCAAATTTTATCTATAAACCTCCCTGCAAAAACATGTGATGCTGCTGGTAAAAGCTTAACCTTTGCCTGAATTGCATCGGGCTTATTTGCTCCAAAACTCCACAATATCATCAGCGTTGGGATCGATCTTAACAGCAGCGACTGCCTTTTATTCATATCTTAATTTCAGTCCACCATGAAGGCGACCCATTCTGAGTACTTGAACGTCTAGATAATCTATCATCATCAACACAGACGTTTTGTAACCCTCAGAAACTTTTATGATCGTCATTAGAATTATCACTTCCTTTTTGAAAATATTCGGAAATGTTTATTCATTTTTTATTACAGTATCTCGCATGTTGTAATACCATACTAAAGATATTAAGGAATAATGTATGAAATTTAATGAAAAATTATCCATTTTTGAGAAACAAATTATTCTCTTATTTTTAGGGTTTTCCGTTGCTCTATCAGCCATCAGCTCTCTCTCAATTTATGGAATTCTGGAAAAACAAAACATTCGGGAATTCAAAGAAGAGATCAGCTATATCGTGCTTACCGCTTCTGCCGGGTTGGACGGCGATCAATTAGATTTAATTCAAGCTTCGCCTGATACCACCGTCGAAGAAATTAGAGCCTATAAAGAATATTTAAATAATGCGATCAAAAATATTCCTCAAGCTGACGATCTTTACACCCTCAGGATGAATAAGGATGGGAATGTGGTTTTTGGCGTTGATGCATACTCTGGTGAAGATGCACCGGCAGTGGGAGAAGTTTATCCCGATGCTACCGATACGGTGATTGAGGCTTTTTCAAATGGTGCTGTTATTTCTATTGAACCAGATGTTTATACCGATGAATGGGGAACCTGGTTATCCGCTTACACTCCAATATATCGAAGTGATGGAACGGTAGCAGAAATATTGGCAGTTGACATGATCGCAGATAGCTATTTAGAAAATAAGCGACGGGCTTTTACTACTGCAATGATTATTTTTTTCGTTTCCATCCCCATCGGTTTATTCACCGGCTACTTTGTAGGAAAAGCTCTCAGCAAACCCATTATCCATTTGAGAGACGAATTGGCAGGTTTATCAGTAGGAAAGATTCCAACCGACCTGGAAGATAATTTTATTTCAAAGCAAAAAGGGGAGATCGGGGAAATTGGGAGGTATTTTACTCTTACCAAACGATATCTTGCAGGTATGGCACATCTGGCTGGGAGAATTGCATCAGGAGATCTCTCTGTGCAAGTTAATCCCAGTTCTGATAAAGATGAAATCGGGATCGCTTTTTCCAAGATGGTTACAAACTTGAATCAACAGATGAGATCCCTCTTAAATTATTCGCATGATCTGATGGCTAATTCGAATAAACTGGCTGATATTTCTCACAAGGCTGACCTGGAAACGAAAGAAATTGCAGTTGCTATGAAAGCAGTATCAATGGGTTCAAGTAAGACGTCTGGCGATTTATCATCCACCCTGGAATCGATTGAAGAAATGGAACAGGCGATTGATGAAGTGTCTACCGGTGCAGTTGGGCAATCGACATCTATTGGTGAAATGGCTCTTCTTTTCAATAATCTCAATACAGCGATCAGGTCTGTTGGCTCAAATATTTCGCAAATGGTGAAAAGCTCCTCTCAGGCGATTGAAACTGCAAAGGAAGGATCGGATACGGTAGAAAAAACGATCCGCGGAATGGCGACCATTAAGGAAAAAGTCAATATTTCTACCCATAAAGTAGAAGACATGTTGGTAAGATCTGAACAGATCAATGTCATTCTGGAAACAATAGATGACATTGCTTCTCAGACGAATATGCTTGCGCTTAATGCTGCAATAGAAGCAGCTCGTGCGGGCGAGTCGGGAAAAGGGTTTGCAGTCGTCGCGGAAGAAGTTCGCCAGCTTGCAGATCGCTCTCATGATGCATCAAAAGAAATCGCTTCGTTGATCGAGGATATAAAATCAGCAATATCGCAGACTGCTTCTGCTATGGCAGATGGTGCAAAAGAGGTTGAAATTGGTGAAAGGCTTGCCAACCAATCCGGTACATCCCTTGGTAACATCATTCAATCCAATGAAGAAGTTAATCGACAAACTGAACTGGTTTTAGAAGCAACGGAACAAATCGAAAAATTATCTACTGAATTAGCCAACCAATCCATGAACGTATCCAATGTCGTTGAGCAAAATACGGTTGCGACAGAGCAAATGTTCAACAATTCAAAGGTCATCACAGAAACGATCCGTGAGATTGCGAAGATGGGTGAGAACAATTCAAGATCTGCAAACCATGCTGCGAAAAATATTGAGGGATTGACCACACAGGTGGAACAGGTTGGAATTTCTGCAAGCGACTTGCATGAAATGGCAAAGAAACTTTCCAGTATGGTTTCTCAATTTAAAGTAGATAGTGATTAATATAAAATGGGCTAATGTGAAATGCTTAATAGAACCTAGTTCATGTAGATACCTGGATAACAGCTCCATTCAATTTTGACCTGGTAGCCTTTGGTTGAATCCCCATTTTCAAGCAAAAAGAGCAACGCATTATTTCGTTGCTTAATACGTGTGATACAAGCTTGTTATCTACTTTTTGTAGTTATTCACGGGTGATGATGTGTTCCACAAAATGCTGTTGGTTTGCTAATTTCGTTTTGAAAAATTCGGGATAAATAAAGGATTTCTCTAAACCGGCGAGAGGCAGCCATTCGAGACTCTCTGAAATGCCATCTTCCGTATAACTTTGACCGATCAAGTCATATTGATTATTAGGCTTCATATAATAATACATGCACAATTCATGAAAATATTCCCCTGTTAGTTCCATTCTAAATAAATTCTCTTGAACAAATCCAAGGCGGTCGATTTCAAAATGCACACCCGTCTCTTCGAAAACCTCACGGATGACAGCCTCTTCTGTTGTTTCGTTCATCTTCACTCGACCCCCTGGCACATAGTAATAAGGATCTCGCTGGTTTTTAACCATGAGAATTTTTCCATCTTTGATGATGATTGCACCTGCTTTGAAGTTGAATTTTCCGACAGGAGTTTTAAATGAGCAATCCATGGTAGAACCTCTACTTGAAAATTAGAATTCTGTTCGCTTCAATGAATTCAATTGTACTGGTAATGAATGCAAATTTGGATACAAGAAACACCTTGATCAAGAGTAAAAGCCGGTTTCAGTGACAGGCTTCTTTTCCCCTCCCAATTTTCGGTTTCCCTGAAATTGGGAGGGAACCTGGCGGGTAGTCAATAATCACTTGGCTATGAGTTGATAAAATCATGAGTCTGTTTGAGCATGTTCACTAGAAAAATTTCCATATAAACAAGAACAGTCAATTATGCAATTTCCTTTATGCTTTATAAAAATGTTGCATAAATCTGTTATATTTCTTCATGTTCTTTTCCATTCCTATAGTTATAAGCATATTGTAGTAACTAAACAATTATGTGGACGAAGTTTACAGAATAATTTGGAAAATCTATAACCAATATACAGGAATAAATAATGAAAAACGTAATACTTATTGCCATGGTAATCCTAATAACCATTTCCGCAACAGCGTGTGGAGTATCCAATCAGCAGAATCCCACTAATGACGTCAAAGAAGAAACACCTACCATAACCGAAACTGACAAAACAGATGCATCAGCTACCATTTCGACCAATGATAAGTTGGCGAAATTGATGAACTTGACTTTTGAGATTGATGGTAAATCTATCACCCTCCTCGATGGTACTTTTGAAGAAAAAGCAGCACCAGACTCGGCTTTAAAATCTGTCACTCGCTATTTTGGAAATGAAACTTTTGGGGATCTGAATGCGGACAGTAAGGAAGATGCAGCGTTTCTGATCACCCAGGATGGTGGTGGAAGTGGAACCTTTTTCTATGTAGTTGCAGCAGTACAGACTGAAAGCGGCTATTCAGGAACAAATGCGATTCTTCTTGGTGATCGCATTGCTCCACAGACCACTGAAATAGTAGATGGTCAGATCGTTGTGAACTATGCAGATAGAAAATCAGATGAGCCGTTTACTACACAACCCACAGTTGGAATTTCTAAACATTTCAAAGTACAGGATGAATATCTGACAGAAGTTTACAACCTTTCTCAGATCAGCCAGCGAGTATGGAAATGGGAAAGTACTTTAATGAATGATGGAACAACACTCATGCCCGAAAAAGCAGATGCTTTTACAATCACGATCAATGAAGATGGCACCATCACTGGTACGACTGATTGCAATGAGTTTGCTGGTCAATATAACGCTGAAGGGCTCAATCAAATAGCATTTGAATTGACACCTTCTACTTCCAATGGATGTGAAGGATCACAGGAAGATGAATTCCTAAAAGCACTAGCTGAAGTTAGTAATTTCATGATCAATTACCGCGATAATAAGCTCATCTTCTTATTGAAATATGATACTGGTTCTATGAACTTCAAATAGTGCAGGTCTTTCATCACAGGCAAATATTTCGCTGATCATTATTGATAAGTAATCGATAAGTAATGAATATTTATCAAGTATGAGTGTAATTGAGATGAATTGCTCCTTTCTATATAACGTTTTAAAGGAAATATCTTTATAAATACTTTATAAAAAACTCTTCATCCCGTACTTAACAAAAAATGGAGTAGGTGTGCTGGAAGTAATAGCCTTCATGATCAATTAATCAGCTGTGATATGGCTGACCCCACCCAGCTTCACCACTCTCCCCATTTCCCACATGAAAATGGGGAGAGAAAACATCAAATTGACCTCGACAGAGAGAGGGAAACATCTGCACCTCGATGGTGTTCGAACCCATCATGAAATTCTATTAGCTAGCGGAGAGGGTGGGATATCTGCACCTCGATGGTGTTCGAACCCATCATGAAATTCTATTAGCTGGCGGAGAGAGTGGGATATCTGCACCTCGATGGTGTTCGAACCCATCATGAATTTCTATTAGCTAGCGGAGAGGGTGGGATATCTGCACCTCGATGGTGTTCGAACCCATCATGAATTTCTATTAGCTAGCGGAGAGGGTGGGATATCTGCACCTCGATGGTGTTCGAACCCATCATGAAATTCTATTAGCTGGCGGAGAGAGTGGGATATTTGCACCTCGATGGTGTTCGAACCCATCATGAAATTCTATTAGCTAGCGGAGAGGGTGGGATTCGAACCCACGGTGGGGACTAGCCCCACAACGGTTTTCGAGACCGTCCCATTCAACCACTCTGGCACCTCTCCGGATTGCGGATAAGATTATAGCAGAGAATTCCTAAATTTCCATTTCGTCATATTGAACAGGATAGCTGATATTCTTCATACCATTGTCGCTCAGCACCTGCCTGAAAGCTTCCTCAGCATTCTGTTCACCATGGACCAGAATGATCTGCTTCAAACTACTCTGGGTAGCTTGGGCATATTTCAATAAGAAATCCTGCCCGGCATGGGCAGATAGCCCCCCAATGGTAGCAACTTCTGCCCGGCGAATATACCTCTCACCAAAAATGTTCACCGATGTTTGTCGCTCAGCTAATCTGCGTCCCAGGGTGTAGGGTGCCTGCCAGCCTACGATACAAATGGTGTTACGGTCATCTTCGATATTGTTGGCAAGATGGTGTAAAATTCGCCCATTTTCCGCCATGCCAGAAGCTGAAATGATGATCATCGGCTCTTTGCGAAAATTTAATTTCTTCGAATCGTTTACATCACTAATGTATTCCAGCCCATTAAACGACAGAGCAGGATGCCTGTTTTCATTAATGAATTGCCGGGTTTCTTCGTCAAAATATTCTGGACTGGCTTTGAATACTTCTGTCGCTTTCACTGCCAAAGGACTGTCGACAAAAACGGGTATACGGGGAATTTCATTTTCTTCGATCATCTGGTTGATGTCGTACACCAGTTCCTGGGTTCTTCCCACAGCGAAAGCGGGAACGATGACCTTGCCGTGGCGTTTTATCGTTCGATTGATCACATCTCGAAATTCGATGTATGCTTCTGCTGGATCACGATGAGCTTTATCACCATAGGTGCATTCCATCATTAAGTAATCCACTGCTTCTGGCAGCATCGGATCGGGGATCAATGGCAAATTCAGCCTTCCAATATCACCAGAGAACCAGAAACGAAAAGCCTTCCCTTTTTCCTTCACATCCAGGCAGATAGCTGCCGAGCCAAGGATATGCCCGGCATCGATCAGGCGAACTATCACTCCTGGAATGGGCTCAAAGGGATCGTTATACCTGACAGGATGGAAATGTTGGCTAGCCCTTCTGGCATCATTTGCGGTATAAAGCGGTTCAATGGGTTGTTCACCATTTTTCGCTCGCTTTTTATTCACAAACTGGGCATCTTCCTCCTGGATATGTCCGGAATCTTCCAGCATTATTTCACCCAATCGGGCTGAAGCAGTGGTCGTATAAATAGGGCCATCATACCCACTCAACACAAGGTTGGGTAGATTGCCGCTGTGGTCAATGTGTGCATGGCTTAAGACGACTGCCTGGATTTTCTTCGGGTCGAATTTGAAATAACGGTTTTGCTCGAAAGTGTCCTGTCGCCTTCCCTGAAACAAACCACACTCTAGAAGCATCGAATAATGATCTACTTCGATAAGAAACTGAGAACCAGTAACCGTCTTTGCAGCACCGTTGAATTTAATTTTCATTTCTTCCCTCTTTAGATTGTTTGTAAGACTTCCAGGATTTGCTTACCCATATGTTGGAATCGCCAGGGAAAATCCTTCATCACCTGTTCAAGATCTTGTGCTGAGGTGGGATTCTGTTGTGCGATTTTTTCCATTAACTCTCGAGGTAATATTACATCAGATTCTACTTTATAACTCATGCCCGTTATCCGGCGCCAGTTTCGCAATGCTTCAATTCGTTTCAAACATTCATCAGAAGGTTTATTGCATTTCTGGCCTCTCTGTGATTTCGGAGGTTTCTGCAATCCAGTAGTTACTGCTTGCATCAAACCTTCTCCATGTCTTTCAAGAAGACGCGTGGTGACTCCTTCGATTTTTACAAGATCTTGTTTGGTTTTTGGACATGACCTGGCAATATTCAAAAGGACCTGGTTAGAAATTACTTTAAAAAGCGGGAGATTAGCTTGTTTTGCTCTTTGATCGCGATAATGCCATAATTCACATAGAACCGAGAGCTGAACAGGATCTAATTGCTGGCTGCCAGATATCCGCCAGTTGCAAGAGTTGTTTTCTACAGGTGGCTCCACTTGAGATATGCGGTTGAAATCCTCTTTAGCCAGGTTTTCAAGACTACTTGCAGTAAGCGCAGCCTGCATCCTCTGTCGTAATGCAATCAGGTAATGGGTATCCATTCGCGCATAAGCCATCAAAGAAGGATCTATTGGGCGAATTCCCCAATTAGCACGCTGGAAACGTTTATTCACTGTTACACCAAATTCAGCTTCTAATAAATTTCCTAAACCTACTTCCTTCTTTCCCAATATCTTGGCGGTAAGCATCGTGTCGAATATATTGTTAAATACAAACCCATAATCCCTTTTCAGGCAGATGATATCATATTCAGCAGCGTGAAATATCTTTTCTAAATTGGGATCCGCAAAGATCGGTGCCAGGATTTGCAAATCATCAAATGGAAAGGGATCGAGTAAATAATCAGTGGTGGGAGTAGAAAACTGGATCAGACACACACGTTCTTTATACGCAAATAAGCTGTTTGATTCTGTATCTACACCTACCTGCGAATAGTGTTTCAGATCAGCAGCCATGCATTTCAATCCTGCCATTGTATCGATCCAGACTGGTTCAGATAAAGGAGGTGCAATCATGCAAGAAATTATAGCCGAGTTTTTCCTTCGTATAAGGCTGAGCTATATAATTGAAAGAAAGATGAATGATTAATTCTGGTAGATGCAATATAATTATTAACAGGAAAATAACGGGAGGGCTCGATGAATGAACGAATTTTAATAATTGAGGATGATGAAGCAATCGTTAAGACACTCAGGCGCGCTTTGGCGTATGAAGGTTATCAGGTTGATGCTGCAACAGATGGCGAAACTGGATTGCTGGCTGCTCGTGATCATACCCCCGACCTGGTTATCCTTGATTGGATGCTTCCCGGAATTGATGGCTTGGAAGTTTGCCAGCGATTACGCTCTGGTGATAACGTACCAATTCTCATCCTTACCGCAAAAGATTCCACACAGGATAGGGTTCAAGGTTTAGATGCTGGTGCCGATGATTATATGGTTAAACCCTATGAATTAGAAGAATTATTAGCCAGGGTAAGAGCTTTGTTGCGCCGTACTCAACAAGACCGGGCTCCAATTCTGGCATTTGCTGACTTGACATTAGATACCTCGACACGTCAGGCAACACGGAAGAATCGTGTGATCAATCTTACGGCAAAAGAATATGATCTTTTAGAGCTTTTCCTGCGCCATCCACGCCAGGTATTAACCCGTGAGATGATCTTTGACCGTGTTTGGGGGTATGATTTTGGTGGTGAATCGAACGTCCTGGATGTATACATTCGCTATTTACGGATGAAGTTGGAATCTGGTGGGGAAGCACGCTTGATCTATACGGTACGCAGCGTAGGATATGTGCTGCGTGAGAAAAATTAGCCTATGTCGTTACGGCTCAGGCTGACATTACTGTATACCACCATTCTAGCGGGAACCCTCCTCCTATTTGGTTCATTGGTTTATGGTCTTGTCAGTCTGATCCTTTTAAACCAGGCTGATGTCCGTCTGGAACAACAATCAGTACAACTCATCAATCGTATTCAGATCAATTCAGCTGAACAGTTTGATATTCATCAACTCTCTTCTTATCAAGCTGATGAAGGATTAAGTTTTCAACTCTGGGATGTCAATGATACACTGGTATATTCTCACCCTACTGGAAATCTGAACCCTGCTGATGATTTCTCTTTACAGAGCAGCAAACCAGTTTTCAGTACCGTCACAGTGGATCAGGCTCATTTACGCGTTCTCACAGTTCCTCTTAAATCTATCGATGGAAATGTGGGGGTTTTGCAGTTATCTCTCGATCTGTCATTTATTGACCTTGCTCTGGAAACACTCATCAGTGTGCTACTGGTGGTTTCCTTTATCGGTGCCATTTTTTCCGCTCTGGCAGCCTGGGTTGTGACAGATCAGGCATTGGCACCTCTGGCTGTTGCAACCAACACTGCTACCCAAATCACAAAAGCGGATGACCTTCATCGTCGTATTCCATTGCCACCTAATGCGGGTGAAGAAATTGACGAATTGATCGTGGCGTTCAATCAATCGCTTGAAAGAATGGAACGATTATTCGATGTACAACAAAGATTCCTTTTAGATGTAAGCCATGAGCTACGTACCCCGCTAACTGTCATAAAGATCAATGTCGATTTGATTAAGAAAATTGGCGAAGCCGATGCAGAATCCTTGACAGCGATTGACTCTGAAGTATCTAGAATGACCAGGCTGGTGAACAACCTCCTTCTGCTTGCCAAAGCAGAATCTGGAGATGTACCATTTGAAATGGCAACCATAGATTTGGATACTATAGTGCTTGATGTTTATCGCCAAATGAAGGTTGTCGCTGGGGAAAAAGTGAAGTTAAAACTGGGTGAAATGGATCAGATCCAAATTATTGGAGACAGAGACCGAATTAAACAAGTTTTACTCAATCTGGTGGGGAATGCCATTCAATATACTCCCCAGAATGGGCAAGTCACACTCGCCTTACAAAGGACAGAAAAATACGCTCAGATTATTGTCAGCGATACAGGAAGAGGGATCAGTGAAGAAGACTTGCCTCATATATTCGATCGATTCTATCGGGGTGAAAAGTCTCGCAAACGAGATCGGAATACTGGTTTTGGCCTGGGACTTTCAATTTCTAACTGGATCGTGAAAAACCATAACGGTCGAATTGAAGTCACATCACAAGAAAATAAAGGAACAACATTCTGTGTCAATTTACCTTTGGGAGAGATTAAGCCAACTCAGGTTTCTCTCAAGGCATAGCCATTTTGATGGGCTAAATCCTGATCATAGATTAAGGAATTTTTAAAAATAAACACAGCAGAGATGGGAATTAAGTTTGACATCTCTGCTGTGTTTTTATTGTCTGGCGGAAATGGATTTTCTTGCAACCGTAATGAGCTTTTATGGTTCTTATTTGTCAAAGAACACGTGCGGAACTGGTTTCTGATGAAGCTTCGACATTTACATTGTGGTAACTGGGTTCTGGTCTGCGAGAAGGACAGAATGACTGACTGGAAGCTGGCCGGGTTATAGGTCGATGAGATAGAGTGGCTGAACTCAGGGGCATATTTCGAACTTCGCCATCGCGCATCGGAGTTGCCATACTATGAGTAGAGGTACTTGCTGAACTACGTTTCCCACTCATCATTCGTTCACTGGTAACAGTGAGTGACCCTATAACCAGGATACGGATGACCCATACCATAATGGCTACAAATACTGGGACAATATTAGTAAGGGCACTGGCATTGATCACGGCTGAGCTTTTTAATACATGGGTTGTCATAGCCATAGATACACCCCACCAGGTTAATATTGCATTCATGGTAGCTGCTAGAAGCCAGGCACCAAAAAGATACCATGCTTCTTTCGCGTCATTTCGTGAGTCTTCTGGAGAAAAGAGACGGGCAATCCCAGCAAAATCAATTCCGCAGAATGCCAAGGCAAGTATGGTAGACCAGCGTATTCCAGCAAACTTAAGGTCACCGAGAAGGTCTTTCAAAGCAAAATCTGTAGTGCTATAGTTGAATGCTTCAAATGCCAGTAATGCCAGTAGAATGATTGCACCATATAGTACTCCAGAACGAAACTGAATTCGTTTAAGATTCTTTACAGGGTTAAATCCAGTAGGTCGGGCCGTGGACACATTCATCGTATCATCTCCTTTCAAAACCAGTGAACTATCATTATTAGAACGATTGTTCGTATTATAGAACATACTTTCTATAATGTCAATAGGCAATTTTTAGAATCAAAAGGAGGTTTTTGATAGAACTACCTCAAATGATCAACCTGATTGCCCATGCACCCGAATAATTCTGAATGTCAATCGTTCTGGCTTGACCATATAAAACAATTGTTCTATAATCGCGCGATGAGAAGAATTTCCCTTGCAGAAGCCCGCCATTTCCTTCTTTGCCAACAATTCCTGGCTACACCCCGCTCATTGCAAGGCAAATCAGGGATTATTGCCCTTTTTCAACGTCTGGGTTGTATTCAATTCGATCCCGTGAATATCGTTGGCACCAATCCTAATGTCGTATTGCAATCCCGGGTGGCAAATTTCACGCCTGCTCTTCTGGATGAAATGCTTTATTCTGACAGAACCCTATGGGATGGCTTTGATAAAGTGATGAGCATATATCTATCGCAAGATTGGCCTTACTTTGCCCGGTGCCGAGAGAGAATGATCCAACAGTATGGTGGTCCCCAGAGGGAGAACATGCAGCTAGCAGATGAAGTAATGCAGACTGTTCTAGAGAAAGGCCCCGTATCTTCTCTTGACTTTGACCACACGGATAAAACAGATTGGCATTGGGGTCCCACACGATTGGCACGGGCAACCCTTGAATCTCTATTCTTTATGGGCAGGTTAGGAATTCACCATCGCACAGGCACCAGGCGTTCATTTGACCTAGTTGAGAGATTGTTGCCGAATGAATTACTATCCCAGCCAGACCCCAACCCAACTCTGGAAGAATATCATGATTGGCATATACTACGCCGAATTGGCAGCATGGGATTATCAGATGCCGGCGCGGGTGATAAATGGCTGGGTATTCTGGACACTAAATCGAAAGAACGCCAGGTATCTTTTAGCAGGTTAATCGAAAAAGGTTTACTGGAAGAAATCAGTATAGAAGGATTATCTCGTCAAAAGTATTTCATTCGAACAAACGATCTCCTCCTGTTAACCACAGACATATCCAAGCCTTCTGAAGTGGTCTTTCTATCTCCTTTGGATAACATGCTATGGGATCGTCGCCGATTGCTGGATCTCTTTCACTTCGATTACACCTGGGAAGTTTATGTACCGGCTTCAAAACGAAAATACGGACATTACACCATGCCTGTTCTTTATGGTCATCGCTTTATTGCTCGTTTTGACCCCATTCTTAATCGCAAAAAACACCAATTGATCGTCCAAAACTGGTGGTGGGAAGCAGGCATTCAACCAGGTGGAGATATGATCGCTGCATTGCAAAAAGCATTCACTGCTTTTGCATTTTATCTTGATGTGGAAAAAATCTTTCCAGGAGAAAATATTCAAGGTGATAAAGTGCTAAGAAATGTAATCGGTTAATTGGTGATGGATTTTATCTACTGCTTTTCTATAAGCTGATCTGATACCCCAGGTAACGTTTCTCTCTTTTTATCACTGACCTGAATGCAGGTAAGCATATAGAACGCCAGTAAATTCATAACAATGGTGGCAATGGTGTTCACACGAAACCCAAAGGTATAAAGTATTGGAGCTGTTGCGGCTCCGACTGCCCTACCCAATGAAAAAGCGCCAACGCTCAACCCCATCAAGGTTGCCCGAGCAGAAGGCAGAATTTCTGTCATGATCGGCAGACTGCTAACGATCATTGTCTCAAAACTAAGGTAGAACAAAAACAAACCAATCAAAGCACCTATTACGGAATGTGCTATCCAGGGCATGATTACGGCAACGACCATGTTTAAGGTCAAGGTGATCATCACAGTGCGCTTCTTTCCCACCTTATCAACGATAAATGCTGTGACACCTTCGCCCAGCATCTCTGCAGAACCAATAACGATCGAAGCTGCACCCAACGCGGCAATCTGCAACTGGTATGAATCCTCTAGCCATACGCCAAACACGATATTAACAATTTCGTTTCCCGCCGTGACAGCCATTGCCATAATGAGAGCCGCTAGAGCTGATTTATTATGGAAGACAATTCCAATATTCTGCTTGAAGCCGGTTGTCTGGATCGCGTTTACTGAACCCCCTGGAACAAATCGGAGAACTGCAACAAAACAGATAATTCCCAGAATGGTTAATAAGGGAAAAGGAGCCAACCACCCTTTCGCAGCGATTAATAGTCCAATTAAGGGAACACCCGCTATAAACGCCAGCGACCAATTGAATTCAACAATTGCCATCATGCTTCCACGCTGTTCATAAGCCACTTCATCACCCATAAAAGCCTGGGTAGAAGCAACAAAAATGAACACACCCAAAAATGAAACACTGATTGCGACCACAAATACTTTAAAAGAAGGCATGATCCATACCAGACCATTTCCAAAAGTGAATAATGCAGTCCCAATCAACATCCCAAGTCGCTTGTTATATCTGTCTGCTAGACTGGAAAATAATGGGCTGAGGACTCCTATCATGGAACGAGCAGTAAGTGCGAGTGACATTTCTCCAATGGTCACTCCCATCCCTCGTGCAAAATGTGATAAAAAAGGATAGAACATGCGGTTAGAAGTACTGAAGATCGTTCGTACCAATGTGAATAAAGTGATCTGGATTTTCATTGTTGAGCTGATGGTTTGTCTGGTTTTCATAGATCAATAATACCTATATTCTTTATAATTCGATGGTAAAACTTTATGGATTCATTGCTCAACCAGTATAAAAAGAATGGCGAGTTTTTCACCGCCATTCTTTATAGATCATGATACTATTTTATTCTATTGGCTTTTGAGGCCGTTCAGGTAGGCTAAAGAAATAAACCCATTTACTGTCATATCGATCCACTCGACCAGCGCGGATCAAAATCTCCAGCTCTTCGTCTAATATATGATGACTGACAAGAGGTTCGCAATTTTTAATGAAAGTCCCCTCGGCGACATCCTGGAAAAGGTCATTTCCCCAATCGATGACAACCCTTCCATCGTGCAACATCAATACCCAATGACGATCAATCGGTGAACCAACTGGCATGACTTGCCTCTCATGAAAAACTTTATTTATTATGGACTAACTTTTAGCGACAATTTGCGCAAAATTTGTGTTTTTTAATCGGTCAACCAATTCTTTTTGCACATCACACCAAATTTCATGTAATGGGCAATTCGCCTTGACAAATGGGCATCCCACTTGGGATAAAGTGCATTCATTTACCGCGATAGGGCCATCGATCGCTTCCACTACTTCTAAAATAGAGATTTCTGATGCGGGCCGTGCTAATGACACACCGCCTCGCGCCCCCCGCGAAGTATGGATAAATCCGGCAATAGATAATTGCGAAATGATTTTCGCGAGAAATGATGGCGGTATTTGTTGTTCTTCTGCAATTCGGCTGGTTGCTGCTCGTTCTTTGGGTTCCAAACGAGCCAAGAACATCATCGCACGGAGTGCATAATCAGCCTGGCGAGTAATCTGCATCTTTCTAAATCCTTTTCTTAATATCAGGTAAAAATACTCTACTTTGCAATTTGTCTATTCTACTCCAAATTATCCAACAAGTGTAATTGGTCACAGGGTAATAATGACCTTTTTACTTTGGTATAATCACAGCATGACAAAATATAATTTATATATTCCGATACAAGTACGTTATAGTGATCTTGATGCCCAATGGCATGTGAATAATGCCAAATTCATGTCTTACATTGAACAGGCACGTTTTGAATATTTGGTTAAATTAGGCCTGTTTGATGGCAAATCATTTGAAGATCTTAAGGCGATCGTTGCAGATGTTCATATTGCTTACAAGGCTCCTATCATGCTCGGTCAGAATGTGCGCGTGGGTGTACGAGTAGCTCATATAGGGAATAAAAGTCTGCAGTTTGAGTATCAAATTGAAGACGCTGATGATGGCTCTATACTTGCGACTTGTGAAAACGTAATGGTAGCATATGACTTCCATACACACACCAGCCAACCTGTATCTGATCAATGGCGTCAGGCTATCAGTGCCTTTGAAGGGCTTGATTTTACAAAATAATTCGCAATATTTTTATAAAACGAAAAGGATGCTATGGAACTCCCAAACATTGACGCCGATTTCTTGCAGGCGTTTCTTAAAGAACTTTTAGAAACCCCAAGTCCTACCGGGTATAGTCGAGAAGCAATTGCTTGTATGCAGCGTACAATCGATCCGTTTTTACCACAACCAGCCAGAGTGATCCGTAAAGGTGGCTTATTGGCAATGTTGCCTGGTAAAGAGTCTGATGTGGCGCGGGCGGTTACTGCTCATGTAGACACCTTAGGTGCAATGGTGAAAGAGATTAAGCCTAATGGGCGGCTTCGATTGAGCAAATTAGGCGGTTATGCGTGGAACACCGTTGAAGGAGAAGGCTGTTGGGTGCAGACTCATGATAATGGGCGAATACGGGGTTCCATCCTGATCGACAAAGCTTCAGTGCATGTGCATGCCGACAGGGTCGAAAAAACTGCTCGCGAAGATGCAACAATGGAAGTTCGACTGGATGCTATCACAACCAGTCTCGAAGAAACAAAATCCCTGGGTATTGACGTTGGCGATTTTGTATTTTTTGATCCCCGTGTAGAGATAACCAATGGCTTTATTCGTTCACGACATCTGGATGACAAGAGTGGAGCAGCCTGCATTGCAACAGCCATAAAAGCTCTTTCTAATGCAGGTTGTACGCCTTCTTATAATAGTTATTTCTACTTCTCTAACTACGAAGAAGCCGGGCATGGGGGCGCAGCAGGGTTGCCTAAAGAGATCGATGAACTTTTAGTAGTTGATATGGCAGCCGTTGGAGAAGGACAGAATTCCGATGAATTTCACACCACATTATGTGTTAAAGATGGCGATGGCGCATATCATTTTGATCTCATGGAACGTCTGAAAACCCTGGCTAAGCAAAATCAGATCGACTATAAACTTGATATCTATCCATATTACCGATCTGATGGTGGGGCATTTTTGCGGTCAGGTGCAGATGTTGCAGTAGCACTGATTGGACCCGGAGTAGACGCTTCTCATAATTATGAAAGAACACACATAGATAGTTTGATTGCCACCACACGTTGGATTCTGGCATTTCTCCTTTCATAGAATGAATACTCCGTCTTAGTAGTATCTTGCAGCTGGATGATCGTAGGCGTAGAATTTGGGCATTACTCCATTCTGGAAATATCGGGAGCTCGAATGCATTGGAATAAAATTGGCTTATTTCTCGTTGTTATGATATTTTTAATGAGCATCGCATTATCTGCATGCTCAGGTTCTTTTTCTACAATTGAAAACACAACACCCACAGTAGTCAATTTAGCTGCTTCTCCAACTCCTACAACAGAATCAACTATATCTCCAACCCCCACTCAAGAACCAACATTGGAACCAACCGCTACAGCAACAAGCACTCCCATACCAGCATTAGAAGTGGAAACGGTAAATGCCTGGTGTGTGCCTGAAATCTATGGATCTGCCGGAACGATTACATCTGCAGCCATGCCAGAGAATGGCAGGGCAGCTTCTCAAACTGATGATGGTACGATGTCACTTTTGTATCCAGACAGCGTTTGTGTTTTTTCATTCACTTTCAATCAGACTTCACCTGAAGGATTGGTACTGAAATGGTTTGAAAAAAGCAATCTGGTCACTCCCTGGCTGAACATGAACCTTCAAACCGATCCAACAAATGAACAGATTTCGTTTGGTACAACCAACCATTCCTATATTATCGCCCCGCCCTTATGGTTCATTGATTATCATATACAACTCCAATCTCAGGATGGCAGCGTTTTATGGGAGAGCCCTATTCATCTAGAACGTGATTGGCAGCCAGAATTATGTTGGAATCTGGTTCTTCCTAACCCAGTGACTCTTTTATGCGCAAAAATGCAGGACTTGCATCCCTGGGATCCCGGGTATGGGATAATCGACCTTACTCCTTACGATAACAACAAAGAAGAGTGATTTTCGAATATAAACAAAAGCGCAGATGAAATCATCTGCGCTTTTTATTCACCTCGAACAGCCGTATGCTTATTCAGGATTACGTCTCATTCCGATTCTTGCAAATACATATCCAATTCATCCATATCAATGTCTGTCTCTGAAAGCACTTTACCCCTGACAGAATTTCCACTATGGTGAACGGATTCTACATCTCCCGTTAATAAAGGATGCCATGAGGGAAGAGGTTCATGAAAAGCAAGCCGGCGATATGCACAGGTCTCAGGTAACCAGTGTAATCGTATTACCACTTCGGGTGTAAGCTCAATACATTCGGGATTAAATTTATGGCGTTGTTCATATTGGGTACACTGGCAATTCTCGATATCCAGGTATTTACATACCACCCGGGTAAAATAAATATCTCCCGTTTCTTCATCTTCCAGTTTATGCAAGCAGCATTGTGCGCACCCATCGCATAATGATTCCCATTGTTCTGTACTCATTTTTTCTAATGGGGTTGTTTCCCAAAAAGGTAAAGCTAAACTCATGCATGTATTATAATCGCTTCATGGCTTTATCCTCAAAACAGATTGTTAGAACATGGTGGCCTTTGGCAGCCAGTTGGCTCCTTATGGGCCTGGAAAGCCCAGCCATCAGCGCAGTAATCGCCCGCCTTCCCAATGCAGAGGTAAATCTTGCGGCTTATGGGGGAATTGTTTATCCGGTTTCTTTAATTATTGAAGCTCCGATCATCATGCTGTTGGCTGCCTCGACAGCCCTCAGTCTGGATATGCCCTCTTATCGAAAAATGTACAAATTCATGATGTGGACCGGATTCAGTATGACAGTAGTTCACATTTTGGTAGCCTTCACCCCACTGTATTATCTGGTAGTTCGTAATATCATCGGCTCACCCGAGGAGATCATTGAACCTGCCCGGATTGGTCTAATGCTCATGACTCCCTGGACCTGGTCGATTGGGTACAGGCGATTTCAACAAGGGGTAATGATACGATATAACCATTCTCAGGCAGTCTGGTATGGAACCATGGTACGACTGTTCAGTCTGATTATACTTTTGACTATCGGGTATTCCGTCGGGTCATTGCCTGGCGTGATGGTTGGGGGAGGTGCACAGGGTTTTGCCGTTCTGGCAGAAGCAATATTTAACGGAATTTATGTTCAGCCCGTAATCCGCAATTACCTCGTCCCCGCCCCCATTGTCAAACCTCTTACTTGGAAGGCATTCTTTGCTTTTTACATCCCACTTATGCTCACATCTTATCTGTCTCTCATCTGGCAGCCTATTGGCAGCGCAGCACTAAGTCGAATGCCAAAAGCTGTAGAATCGCTGGCTGTTTGGCAAGTGCTATTCGGATTGTTATTTATTTTACGAAGTCCAGGAACTGCACTTAATGAAGTAGTGGTAGCTTTTCTAGAAAAACCAGGAGCTTATCGCGCACTTAAGAAGTTTGCGATTTATTTAATCATATTTTCAACCGCAGTATATTTCATTATCGCTGCTACACCTTTGGCAACACTTTGGTTTGAAGAATTGTTTGAGTTGAGACCTGCCCTATTGGAATTGGCATTAATTGCTTTTTGGATTGGCATTCCTTTGCCGTTTCTTACTGTTCTTCAAAGCTGGTATCAGGGAGCAATTCTATTCAGTAAAAATACACGCTCCATACCAGAATCGGTGGCAATTTATTTAGGAGTGATCATTCTTGTTCTATTGAGCGGTATCCTCTGGTCCAAAACTGCCGGGGTATATTTTGGTATATCTGCATTAGTCTCAGGAACCAGTGCACAGGTATTATGGATGTATATTCGTAGCCGAAATTTCATGAAGCAGGTAGCGGCAAGAGATTTAGCGTTCAAGAAGACTACAATTTGATCGCCAAAGTTTCAATAAATTCAGGAAAGTTTTCGAGATTATTAAATTAGGGTCGATATCTTCAGAAAAGCGTGCCATTTGAATAATTGCTGCTGTTTACTCAACAATTTGTTCGCTAAGGGTATGGCGAAATTCAAGTGGTTCCTTTCTTCTCGCCGTGCTACCATTTCATCTTGCATCAGTTGAGCAGGCAATTGCTCGAAAGCCGTTATCTGACACCAACAGCAACCAGCAAAGGTCATTGCTGCCCACCTCCTGATACCGGGCAAAGGATTACTTTACCGCGAATACCCGCCTCATTATTCAGGCAAGTATCTTGTTGGGGTAAGATAAATTTGGATTGGTCCCCCTCTGGCAACCACACCTGCTCAAAAGTGACAGGGTTCGTTCACCAATTTCCTTTGGTCACCTCGATATTCGAGTTTTTATGGTTATAAGAAAATAAATCAACATTACTTCCTTACTGAGAAATGCATTACACTCTTTCCAATGATGTTTGTGAAAGGCACCTCTCCAAATTCATTGCTATCCACACTCTCTGGCACATTGCCGATCAACCAGCAGACTTCTCTTTCAGGATATATCTCCTGTACCCTTTTTACGAGGGTACCATAACCAGGTTGGTGAAATACCACCACATCGCCTGGTTTTAACTTGCGTTTATCAACCCAGGTACAAATAAGAATATAATCACCCGGTTGAAATTTCGGGGTAAGAGAAGCGCCGGTAATACGCAGGATACGTATCAATGGTAGATCATCAACTCATGAATTAGTTATTGTTGCAGGGTCAGGTCAAACTAATCCATTATAGTATTGGGTAGATGATCTCTTCGGAAGGTTTATATGGAGCGACAACTTTCTTCGTTTGCACACCTTTGGTTTCCCAAAATATTTCAGCAAATCGATTTACCAGGTTGAGTAGCTCCACTCCATTTTCTCGTGCGACAGACTGCCTACATTTCG
This sequence comes from Anaerolineaceae bacterium, assembly GCA_034429195.1. Classification (GTDB taxonomy): domain Bacteria; phylum Chloroflexota; class Anaerolineae; order Anaerolineales; family Anaerolineaceae; genus UBA4782. The sequence continues at coordinate 108,534 of DAOUGQ010000012.1, read as the reverse complement.
ATCCCATCTGCATAATCTTATAAGTCAATTCCGGCAATTCGGGAAATTTTTCCAGATGTTCTTTCTTGAAATAATCACCCATGATCACCCGTATTTCTCGCTTGCATTGTTCAGCGTGTTCTTCTTTAACAGAAACATAACGGATCATGCTGTTACGAAAAGCCAGATCAACTTTTTCAGTTTTTTTATCGAGCTCATTCATCAGATCAATCATACGGATGACGGTAAGTGCAGAAAGTTGGGCTAGATGCGGATCATAAATTCCACATGGAATATCACAATGGGCGCTGGCTGTTTTAAAGTGAAATAACTTATCCAGCTTTAATAGCAATTGATATAACATAGTATCCTCCTTACATACAGTAAATTTATTTTGTAGAAGGTAACAACATATGTCTGTTTGCCAGTAATTTGCTTGCTTCCTCTTCACTGATTGCGCTACTGATCAGAAATCCCTGAACATCATCACAACCTTTCGATTGGAGGAATTCCAATTGTCGCATTGTTTCTACCCCTTCAGCAGTAACACTTAAATTCAAGATATGCCCCATAGCAATGATAGCGGTAATAATGCCCGATTCATCAGTTGCTTCATGGATATCCCAAATAAAAGATTGATCGATCTTCAAACGGGTAACAGGAAAACGTTGAAGATAGGAAAGAGATGAATAGCTTGTTCCAAAGTCATCAATAGAAAATTGAAGCCCAACCGAGTGTAATGTTTCCAGCGCACGAACGGTGACCGCAATATCCTGCATCGCAGCGGATTCTGTGATCTCCAGGTGAATCAATTCTGAAGGGACACCTACTTCCTTCATAATGGATTGCACAAGTTCTGGCAATTTGGGATCTTGGAGCTGGCGGGCAGATAAATTAACCGCAATGGGAACATTTTCATACCCAGATTCAGCCCAAAGTTTGGCTTGTTTGCATGCCTGGCGAAGCACCCATTCTCCAATGGGCATGATAAGACCAGTTTCTTCAGCCAAAGGAATGAATTCATGAGGAAAAACCAGCCCCCGTACTGGATGTTGCCAGCGAATTAACGCCTCAAAACTGCTGATGACCCCGCTTTTAAGATTTACTACAGGTTGAAAGTAAAGTACGAATTCTTCCCGTTCAACAGCCCGGCGAAGTTCCGCTTCGAGTTGTAAGAGTTCCAGATTTTGAGCATGCATCTCAGTATCAAAGAGGGCATAGCGTGCTCTACCAGCTGCTTTGGCTCGATACAGCGCAGTATCGGCGTCACGCAGCATATCTTCAGCACGTTCATAACCCGTTGAGGTTTGGGCTATGCCAATGCTGGCGGTTGTAAATACTTCATGACCAAATAAATTAAACGGTAATTCCAGTGACTGCTGCAATCTTTCGGCAACGCGTATGGCATCCTGAATTCCTTCAATATCATCCAATAGAATAGCAAACTCATCACCACCCAGACGTGCTAGAGTATCCCCAGTACGCAGGCTTGACTGCAACCGGTCAGCGATAGAGAGCAGCATAGAATCACCAATAGCATGCCCAAGTGAGTCATTGACAATCTTAAATCGATCCAGATCGAGGTAAAGCACTGCAGCCTGATAATTGGACCGCCGATGACTGCGGTCAATTGCACGTAGTAATTGATCCATGAAGTAAATACGGTTATGCAAACCAGTCAGTGGGTCGTGCAGAGCATCATGCAGTAGTCTTTCTTCCGTCACTTTGCGAGCAGTGACATCACTCAAGGAACCTGCCATTCTTCTAGTGCCAGTTTTGCTATCCCAATTTGCATTACCACGAGCCAACACCCACCGATAAAACCCATCCCGGTGGAAAATGCGGTGTTCATTAGCAAAATGAGAGGTATGACCTTCCAAATGATTCTTGATATCAGCATTTACACTTTCAATATCCTCAGGATGAATACGCCCAAACCACTCATCTGGGCTGTCACCAATTTCATCATCATTGAAACCCAGCATTGCTTTCCAACGCGGTGAATAATAGATCGTATTGGTTTGTAAATTCCAATCCCAAATACCATCGTTTGCACCCTGTACAGCCAGAGCGTAACGAGTTTCACTTTCAATAAGCGCCAGTTCAGCTTTCTTCCTCTCGGTCATATCATTTGTCAGACATAGTACCTGGAATCCTGTGTCTGTTTTTATGGGAGAGTAGGTTATTTGAACCATCCGGGTTTCTCCGAGACGATTGACAATTTCGCCTTCAAAATATTTCCCTGATTGTTTTAGATTTCCGCTATCAGAAATTTCGCCTTTTTCCAACATTTCTTTGATAAATTTATTAAACTCTTCAGGATCTTCATACTTTTCTGCTGTTTTCGGAAGGACCATCTGGTGAAATTCAATAACATCTTTTCCAATGACTTCATCCCGCGGAATCCTGGTAATGGCTTCCATGCCTTTGTTCCATTCAACAATTTTAGCTTTCTCATCCAGGAGAAGAACACCATCATCCATATTATTGACAATACTTCGATATTTTTGTTCACTTTGACGCAATGCTTCTTCAGCTCTTTTTGCATCAATTGCAGAAGCTATTTGCTCCGAAACGAACTCTAAAATATCTTTGTGTTCTTCGGTGTATCTTACTCCCTGGTCATAACTTTGAACAACAATGACTCCAATAATGGAATTAGAGACCAACAAAGGCATTCCCAACCAATCAATGGATGGAGAGCCAAAGCTATCCACCTCTCCGGTCTGTACCAGTTCGTCAAAAGAATTTTCACCTGAAATTAGCAGGGGTTTTCCTGTGCGTAATACATAATCGGTTAATCCCCTACCCCCCTGCGATCGAGGTTCAGGTATGGGGTCAAACTCATCCACCCAATAAACAAAATGGATAAGATTGTCCGAAGGTTCGATCAAGGCAATATACAAATTACGGGCAGGCATCAGGTCTGCCACGATTGTGTGGATCAAGTAATACAACTCATCTAAATTGTGTACAGTATGTGCTGCTTGCGAGATTTTATACAGCGCTTCTTGAACTAATGTGGTCCGTTTAAAAGATGTAACATCTATCAGCACTGCATACGATTGGAAAGGCTTCCCATCATCAGACTTATCTATAACACTTGAATAAAGGACATCCACATGCCTGCCGTTCTTGTGTCGAAAGCACAGTGGAAGCTCATTGCAAGATAACAGGTCGATCAACTGAGGTTGTGATTTCTTTTTTTGTGTTTCTGGAATACCATTTACCAGAAAATCGGTTACTTTTTTCCCAACAACCTCATCTCTTTCGTAACCTAAATGCCTTAACCAATATTCATTTACTCTGATAATCTTTCCCTGATCATCGATCGTATGCATCATTACAGGTGTTTCTGAATAACTGATCATAGAATTCATATCTATAGCCCCCATTTTCTTCAAGTAATTATCAATAACGGGAAAATCAAAAGAATCAGTTTCTTTGGATTTATTGCCCCTTACTGGTTTTACTGACATAAGTCATACCTTTGTTTTTTTTTGAAATGAAATGGATTAATGCATTTATACTGAATAAATCAATTATATAGTGCTTTTAATTCATGATTCAAGAAAATTCACTTTACAGATTCGCAAAAACACTGCTCCACCGTTTTGATTGGTGGAGCAGTGTTGATCATGATTGGTTCAATAAATAAAGTTTTTAGCAATAAATATTATCAAGGTGCAACAGGTGTAATGATCCATAAAATAATATAAAGAAGTAATCCATTTCCACCCAGTAACGCAAGGATGGCGAATCCTAATCGTACTAATGTCGGATCCCAACCAAAATATTCAGCCAGTCCACCACAGACGCCACCAATCATCATATCACTTTTACTTCGGTACAATCTTCGCGTTTCCATTTTGAACTCCTTAATTCTATATACGGAGAATGAACAAAATGGTTGCTCAAAATTAAATGGTATCAGATGCAAGGTCATTTAAGAAACGAATGGTTTCATCCTGATTTTGAATAATGGCTTCCATTACATCGCGCATTGATAAAACCCCCTGGATTTCGCCCTTCTCCACCACAGGTAAATGTCTGATATGGTTTCTGGTCATCAGCTCTAGAGCTTTCTCCAGATCATCACGTGGTGAGATTGTAATCACAGGAGATGACATGATCTCTCGTACTGGAACATCTCGAGAAGCCTTACCTTTTAGAATGATCTTTCGAGCATAATCACGCTCAGAAATAACACCAATAAGGCTATTATTTTCAATAACTAATAAGGCACCAATGTTCTTTTCAGCCATAATCTGCAAGGCTTCAAATACTTTAGCGTCAGGTTCAATGCTCCAAATGGTGTGCCCTTTCTTCGCCACCAGGTCAAAAACGGTAAGCATAACAAACCTCCTTAAAGCAGTATAACCCGATTCAATTTTCAAAACAATGCCCTAACGCTGTGTCTCCACCCATACCCGGTTTCCATCTGTTGCAATATCCACCCATCCACAAGATTTTGTATTCAACAGATGTCTCGAAGATATCTTCACGCCCGATGTTGTATCCACGATAAAGAGAGGATCTCCAATTAATATATCAATCCGTGTGCCAGGATCGTCTTCCAATTCTGCCAGGATCAGTCCATCAGGTGTAAGGTTATTCTCTTCCAGCCACAATTTCAAGATAGCAGAATCATTTCTTCCTGGTACCAGCAAGGAAAATTTACCATACTGGATCACATAAGGGCAGCTTTTGTCACAAACTGATGATACGAAGATTTTAATCGAATCGCCAAGGGTTATGGTTCTCGGAAGTTCCACACTTTGATACTCTCCTCCCCATTCTACCGATTTGCTTGAAAGTTCTGCTCCATTTGTTGTTGCGATCAGAGAGTCAGTTGCCAGAATGAACCCGGGATATCTGGATGATATCTGCGAAATACTCTTTCGATCGATGCCTTCAGCCACCCAGATTACACCGGAAAGCTTTGTAGATGGCGCATCCTGCCATTGAGCAATTCCCTGTATTGCTGTAGATGCTTCTTTCCCACCAGCAATCAACCAAGTAGCTCCATGTCTATCCTGCAGAAATACCCCTTGTCCACTTCCCTGCTCGGGAATAACAATATGCAGCCGGGCATCCAGTCGTTCAATAGCCGGTTTCCATACCGCGATTGCCAACAACGCAGTGCAAAACAGTATCGAAGAAGGCAGTATCATCTTTCGCCAGATATCTGATAACCTGGTGCGAAAAGCGATCAGTATGATAAGAAAATAGAAGAAGATTAATCCAAGAGGAGAAAATGATTGCAAGGCTACCGGGGTACCACCCAACTGACTCAACCAACTGACCATCTTGATGGTATAAGCGATCGCCGGCCAAGCTATCCAGGCAAATACCTGCCCTAATGGAAACAAGATCAAAGAAAAGATGACCATCACCCCACCCAGGATCATCACTAATGGTTGAGGGGGAAGGATGAGTGGGTTTGCGATCAAACTGATCAACGGAAACTGTTTGAAATGAAATGCCAGAACTGGCAAAGTAGTGATCTGTGCAGCCAGGGTAAAGAAGAAATACTCAACAATTGCTCTGGAAATAACAGAATTCTGTAAACGTGGAAAGTAACTGGTCATCAAATCTTCAAACCAGACGGAGATCGGATCAGCAAACAGCACCAAACCCATGGTAGCGCAAAAGGAAAGTTGAAAGCTCGCATCCCATAACAGCCCAGGGGTAATAACTGTCATCACAGCCGCGGTGAAAACAAGGCTATTCATTCCGACCTGTCTCCTACCCAGAATCTGTCCCAGAATACCCATCATACCCATAATAGCTGCGCGAACTACAGGGGGTTGCGCACCAACAAGCAAGGTATATAAGAAGATCGTTATGACCGTGAGCCAAAAAGCTTTACGTTTATTCGAGAATATACGAGAAAATATCTTTATGAACATTCCACTAAGAATGGCTATGTTAAAACCCGATATGGCGATAATATGCGAAGTACCAGTATTTCGAAAAGCGGTAACCAATTCGTTTGAAATGTACTGCTCATCCCCCAACAGAATCCCCGTCAGCAAAGCTGCTTCATCTTGTGGCAAAAGCCTAAAGATACATTCCTCAGCAGCGATGTGGATCTTCCAGAGTAATCCCAATAAGGATGACGTTTCTGCAGATTGGATAGCTAACACACTGGGATATGCCATATAGGTGTAAATTCGTTTTCTAGCCAGATAATCACCATAATCAAAACTGTCACTTTCTGGCGGGTCATTTAGCTTTCCATTCAATACAAGCTGGTCACCCACCTGCCAATTCGGATTCCAGGGCAGCCGTACCAACACATTTCCCTTCACGCGAATTTCAGAGCCATCTTCTGGCATGATAGTTTTCACCTTCACACGCAACAGTACTGCATTGCTTCGGATATCAGGAAAGGAATTTACTTCTCCATTTAGCGTAACATTGTCGTACCTGGTATACCAGGCTGCATTTGAAGGCTCAATCACAGGTTGCGATAATTGGTATCTGGCTGATCCTGCTGTGATACAAGCAAGGAGAAACAATAGGGGGAATGGACTGATCTTCTTCCATCGACGAGTTGTATACCATGATACTGTAAATCGTTGTTCGAACCAGCTTCCTGCCAATAATAGTACAGTAAAAAACAGCCACCAACTCCAATGCAAGTTTACCTGAGCGGAAAGAAGAATGCCGGTCATGAATGCCAGGGATATCCATAATAAAGGTAAATACCGCATTGATTATCGTTTTAAGAATGGTATGAACTTTGGTGTATGCCTTTTGTATTCTCGATACTGCTCTCCAAATTCGATTTCTAATTTTCGCTCTTCGAAGATCACCCCGATAAATATGTACACTGTCGCTGCAATATTAAACGCCAGGATATTCTGACTCATAAAGGGGAGAAACCATATCAGTAAAAAGCTGCCGGTATAAATGGGATGCCTGATATAGTTAAATGCTCCATCTGTAATGAAAGGAACAGTTTTGTTTTCGAATCCAGGCTTCACCGCCTGCGAGAAACCTAAAAAGATCATAGTTCCTGTTTGATGAAGACTATACATTACAAGCCCAACACCTGCCAATTGGATGATCCCTGTGATAATGATCCAAGGTAATGGGATCGTGTAGAAATGTTTATCAGGAAGGAAAATCACTGCAGCCAGCACCCCACAAAAAGATAGAGCACTGAATATCACATAAATGAGTCGATAATATTGGTGATACAGGAGACCAAATTTATTTTCAAGCAAATCTTTAACTGTCAGAGATGCTAAGATTGAGTGAATTGCACCCCAAATTCCAACTGCCAGTACAATGATCAAAACGCTTATCATAATAACCATTCTACCTTATGGTATGATTTTAACCCGGAGATGAAACGGATGCAATTTCAGAAAATATTGCAAAAGAAATGGGTTTATCCCCTTTCTCTTTTTCTTATAATGCTGATAGCTTATGGGCTACAGATCACAAAACTGGGTTTTTATTGGGATGACTGGCAGGCACTCTATCTTTCCCGATTTGACAACATCAGAGCCTATTGGGATTTCTTCCTTTTTGATCGTCCGATTTCAGCCTGGACATATATCATCACCATGCCAGTGTTGGGGCTTCATCCGCTTGCCTGGCAACTTTTCACATTGCTTATTCGCTGGCTGAGTGTGATGGGGCTGGTCTGGGCATTGAGCGGTGTCTGGCCACAACGTCGCTGGCAAGTACAATGGATGGGATTGCTGCTGGCGATTTTCCCTGGTTTCACTCAGCAGGCAATCTCAGTAGCATATTCGCAACATTTCATCACGTATGCGCTGTTTACATTATCTCTGGCAGGGATGGTTGCTGCAGCTCTTCAACCCAAAAAGTACTGGATTTTCACGCCCTTATCAGTAATTGCCAGTCTTTTGCAGATGTTGACCATGGAATACTTTGCCGGTCTGGAGCTTCTACGACCTTTGATTCTCGGGTTTATCTTTTTATCGGAAAAGCAGAATGTCCGTTCAGCCTTACGTAAAATTTTCTTGCAGTGGCTTCCCTATATCATTACTTTCGCTCTCTTTTTCGTCTACCGGTTTGTGCTCTTACCCAATTGGCTGCCAATAAAAGACCAAAACGCCCCCGTGTTACTGCAACAACTGATCTCGCAACCATTCAGTACATTACTTCAGCTAATTCAGGTAGCGGTACAAGACACCCTGCATACCTCTCTTTTTGCCTGGATTAATACTATAGCACCTGATACCATTAACCTGACCTCAAAGTTCACCTTATTTTCTTGGGTGATAGGTGCCCTGGTGGCTGTTGCAATCGCCTGGGGAAGCATCATCTGCTCAAAAGCGGAAGATCAAAACACTGAACCGGAAAATAAACCCCATTTTACAAGGCAGGCAATCCTTCTTGGTTTGGCTGGATTGTTTCTGGGTGGTATTCCAGTATGGATCACAAATCGTTCGATTCTGGTAGGTGCATGGTCTGACCGTTTCACTCTGGCACCAATGCTGGGAGCAATCATACTGATCGTTGCTCTTGTAGATTGGCTGGGACGCACCCCAAGCCGCAAGGCGATCATGCTGGCTTTTCTGATGGGAATTTCTATCGCTGCTCATGTACGTACTTCAGATAAATATGCCAATCATTGGCAGCTCCAAAAACAATATTACTGGCAGCTTCATTGGCGTATTCCATCATTAGCTGAAGGCACTGGAATCCTTTCCCCTGAAATGCCATTTTCTTATGTATCAGGTACTTCAATGGGATTTGCTTATAATATTCTCTACGATCTGGAACCTGATTCTACCCATGTGCCATACTGGTACATCGAAGCCTTACGCTATCGAAATAGTAATGTTTTGGCGGATTTCCTACCCGACACACCAATTACCTATAAAGAGCTGCGAAATATTGTTTTCGAAGGAAATACAGACCAGGCGATTGCGGTGAATTATAAACCTGCACGTGGATGTGTGCGTGTAATGGATCCGATCTACCAGGATGCTCCCTACCTCTCTGATTACCCGATCTACGAAGGAGAAATTGAGTTGTATGGCATCTCTCACACCGAACAGATCCTTGCTGAACCGGTTGGTAATGACCGTCTGTTGACCACCATCTTCGGTGCACCTCCTGTTGATGACTGGTGCTATTATTATCAACGTGCTGATCTTGCACGCCAGCAAGAAGATTGGGATTCCATAACAAAAATCCACAATGAAGCTGACATCCTGGGATACAGTGCATATAATGGCTCCGAATTGATCCCATTTATTGAAGGATTTGCTGCTTCAGGAGATTTTAGCCGCGCACTCGATTTAACCAAACAGGCTTTATCGAAAACAGATGGCATGAACACTGTGTTATGTCAAACATGGACGCGCATCGAAAATCGATCTTCGAGCAATACAGATATGAAACAAGCAGCAGCAGAAGTAGATGCTCTACTGCATTGTAAGAAATAGCATCATAAATTTACAGAGCATTTACAAGATAGAACCCCCAAATAAAGGGGGAAAATTTAAATTTGTTCCGCCTGAATTTCTCTGATGCGGGTGTACCCCGCATAAAACCCATGATATTTATCTGGTAAACATGCTGCGATCCTGCACATGACTTCATCGGTCAATTCTTTTATGCTCGCTTCTCGATTTTTTCGATCGATAGGTGGCAGCTTATAAGCAGGACCGAACTTTGCAATAACGGTAGGCTTTTTAAGTTTTCTGAACATAGGAACGACCGTCTCGGTACCTGCCAGACCTACCGGCACGATCGGCACATCCATTTTTGTAGCTAAGAGTATAGAACCTGATTTTCCTTCCAACAATGCACCCGTCTGGCTGCGTGTACCTTCAGGTGAGATACCCAATGCAATACCTTTTTTAAGCAATTCAAACGATTCTTTGAATGCTGTAAAATCCGCCCGTGTCCGATCTATCCAAATCCCTCCTGCACTTGTCGCAAACCAATGAAAGAAAGGATTTGATTTATATTTATCGGTGACAAGGGCAGTGATATCTTTTCGGCGTCCATTCATGAACAGGACAGGAATATCAAATCTACTGAGGTGATTGGTTGTGATGAGAACCGGCCCTTCAAGAGGAAGGTGTTCGAGACCGATATATATCACATTGATTAATTTCGGCATCAAATAACCGACTAGTTTTTGTAAGTTTTCTCGTTTCAATGTTGACTCCTGTAACAGGATAAACACAAAGCAGATTCGAAAGAAACGGGGGTATTTTCGAAAGTAATCAAGATAGAAATTATCAAACCTGATTAAATCGATTCATCTTGCGATTGAACAGGTTCCTGCTTCTTTCCATGTGAACGAGTTTTGAGAAATTCAATAATTGCAGGAATGCCAGGGATCAATACTAAGGCGATCACTAACAATGAGAAATGATCCTTCACAAAGGGTACCTGCCCAAAGAAATACCCCAGGAAAACAAAAGCAGCAGTCCAGGAAATACCACCAATAACATTATACGTAATGAAATATTTATATCGCATCTTCCCAATCCCGGCGACAAAAGGAGCAAAAGTGCGAATAATAGGGATGAAACGTGCAAGGAAGATGGTTATACCACCGTGCTTATCATAAAATTCTTGAGTACGGATCAAATATTCCTTTTTTAGAAATCGTATATTTCCTGAAAAAGCACGCGGTCCAATGTAATGACCGATCCAGTAGTTTGCCGTGTCTCCCAGAATCGCAGCAGTAGCCATGAGAACAAAAATAAGCACTGGCTGAAGCGTGGTTTGCTCAGGTAATGCACTGATCGCACCTGCTGCGAAAAGAAGTGAGTCTCCGGGGAGAAATGGAGTAAATACTAACCCGGTTTCGATGAAGATCACAACAAAGAGAATCAGATATGTCCAGAAACCAAAATCTGTAACCATCTGCGCAAGATGCACATCCATATGAAGGATGAAATCAACAACGCTCATAATAATATCCATGTATGGAACCTAACCTTCTTAATGAGTAGTAATTAAGTATTCTACTCTGTTTTCAAGGTTGAATCAGAATTGTCTAAATCTATTCTCATCTCTGCCACAGGAATACCTGTCTCAGACTTTCTGATCAGATGATTACGAGCAATAACCAAGAATATAATCATGCAAATAGTCAGTGTAAACAAGGCAAATGGAGCAATATTACCTATACGTGTCAGGATCAGATTCAATAAGTTAACCGGTTCAAGATATTCGACAAATCCCATCAATAAACCGATTGCATTCCATAAACCGTGAATGAAAACAGCCAGAAAATAGGCTTTAGCAAGACGATAATATTTTTTATCATGCCATGCACTCGCCAGACCCCAGCCAACAAGACCTGAAGTAACCACATGCAGCAAACCAGTGCCCACCCTGCCAACCATTAAACCAGCCCAGGCTTCATCCATAGGGGTAGCCATATACCCAATGCTTTCGATCAACGCAAAGGCTGCGCCACAAAACATGCCATATAGAAAACCTTGAGACGGATCAATTTTTTTTACAAAAGCCCACATCCAGATCGGTTTACACAATTCTTCAATGATCGGAATAATTACCGACATGGTGCCCAGGATACTGAATATTACCCAGGGATTCTGTATCAGGGGTTTGATAACGCGCATGATGAGAACAGTATTCATGCCAGAAGAATTCAAAAGGTTGACAGTTTTCATGAATTCCTCTGCCAACGCTGGGGAAATGAAGATCACAATAATACCAATGAGTGCGATCATCATGATAACGATGACTTCCAATACCATAACAAAGACTGGTGTGATCAACATATTGACCCCTAACAGGCTCCAGATCGCTTGTTTATCTTCTGGTTGGATACCTTTGTTTCCAAGCCTTATCCATATCCAAAGGGGGATTGCAACCAAGAAAACCGTCAGGGCGGGTAATAGAAGCCAATCTCCACTTGCTTTTTGTGAAAGTACACCACCCAATGCAAGGAGTGGCAACCAGAGTCCAAGGAAAACGAATGGTAAGTATTTTTGCTTTGTAACAAGCTTATCAGGAAAAGGTTTATTCATCAATCGGAGAATAGCGTACACAATTCCCGGTACCAGCAATACGCTGATACCCATCAATGTCCAACTTGCTACGAATCCCGGATAAAGGTAATCTCGTGTTTCACCGCCAATAACACCCACAAGACTACTTAAAAGAACAATCACACCGACAGTAAGGGTCAACAACAGCCCACATCCACTGAAGATGAGATAGAGCAGCGAAGGAAGGTGGAGTTTTGAGTTTGTTTGTGTCATTCCTTAATAATTTCTATGCTCAAGATATAATCTGGTTCAGCTAATGTATTACCAGTCGAAGGATCGCGTGCGGTCAAAGAATGGACCACGTCCAACCCATCCACCACCTGACCAAATATGGTGTAGTTTCCATCTAAAGAAGGCAGGGCATCCATGGTAATAAAAAATTGGCTACCATTGGTGTTTGGTCCAGCAGATGCCATGCCAACTACGCCAGCTTTATCAAATCGCAGGTTGCTGATTTCATCACCAAAAATATAGCCCGGTAGTCCATATCCCGAATTTGTGGGGTCACCTGTTTGGGCGAGCTGTCCAGCCAATACGCGGAAGAAAGCGTTGTTGTCATACCAGCCATTTTCAGCCAGGTACACAAAATTATTGGCAGTCACAGGTGCTGCGTCAGGATAAAGCGCAATCGTAATATCACCTTTTGTGGTATGAAGAATTGCCAGATAGTTTGCAGTTACGTCGATTTCCATAGGAGGGCAATCTTTGAACTGACGGTTTTCAAGCAAGATCAGGTCAACAATCAAAGATAAACTGGAATAATCTCTTGCAGATTGGTATGGCTGCCCGTTAATCAGTGTGAACGGTGTACCTGGAATTCCAATGCTTGTGGCGCTGTCATATGATGCCTGTACAGTTGCAATGACATCTTCATTTTTAAGATCAGCTTTAAATTGCTCTACATCAAGTCCAAGAACAGCAGCAGTTTTTACCAGCCAGCTCTCAAAATCTTCAGAGGTCATACTCGCCCAGGTACTTTCTTCATTTTCAAACAGATATTGATTCATCTCCAGAAATTTTCCTTGCCGAGCAGCAGCTTCAGCTGCAGTGGCAGCCAGGAAAGATTTATCATGAATGGTGATTAGAGGATAATAGCGATAGACGATACGAACATCATCTGGATATGCTTTTCGGAGTTGAGCCAATACGGGCACATAAGCCATGCAAGCCGGACACATATAGTCGCTATAAATGATAAACGTAACCGCTGCATCAGACGGACCATCAATATTTTCCGTTTCACTCACCGGAGGGAATAGATTGGAAGTAGTTGGGTCTACTGTAGCTATCATGTTGTAGGTACTACAGGAGGCTGGTCCACTGGTAGGAATGTGGGTGGGTTCTTTAAGAGGTACCTCTTGCGTCGCTTCTTCAATGGGTAAGGAAGTCCCTTGTGCAATGGTTGCTATCTTTTGCTCGGTTGGTTTTGCTGACATTTTACTCTTTGATGAGTCAATCACTGCCAAAACTGCTGCAACGATAACCAAAACAGCAGCAATTCCCATCAACCCAATAATTACATAATTCCTTTTTGGACGAGAAGAAGGTGGTGTAATTTTTTCTTTAACTATCTCTTGATCTTCTGGACCGTTTTCCAATGGCATAGGTACACTCCTGACTGCTTTACGGGTGAATTTTCTAACTTAATAATTATTTTTGCATCTTCTTAATGCGATTCATCACAATAGAGCGTAGCTCGTTTTGTATGCTGTCAATATCCATTTCTGCATTGATTTTTACCCATCTTTCGGGTTCCAGGCGAGCCATTTCCAGATACCCTTCTCTAACACGCCTGTGAAAAGCCACCTGATAATCATCCAGGCGATTCCATTCTCCCCCACTTTCTTTGCGCCTGTTCAGACCTGTGACAGCATCAATATCGAACAGCACAGTCAGGTCAGGCCATAAGTTGCCTGTTGCAAAATTTAAAAGTTGGCGCAGGTTGTTAAGGTCATTACCATGCCCATATCCCTGGTATGCCAATGTTGAATCAGCGTACCGGTCACTGATTACGATTTCACTTCTTTTTAATCGGGGGCGGATTTCTTCTTCAACCAGTTGCGCACGTGCAGCACAGAATAGCAGGGTTTCTGTACGGGGATGCATGGTCTGGTTATCCAAACGCATTAAGGTATTGCGTATTTGGTCACCGATGGTTGTTCCGCCTGGTTCACGTGTAGTAAAGACAGTGTACCCCTGCAGGCGAAGAAAATCTGCCAGTGGTTGAACTTGTGTGGATTTACCACTTCCATCCGGGCCTTCCAATGTAATGAACATATTTATTCCTTAAAAATACGTACTCTGCGGTGTGGCTCTTTGCCATACGAATGAGAAACAAGCTGAGCCTGCTTTGCCATTTCATGTTGGATACGTCGTATTTGTGCATTTGCTGGCGGCATATCCACCCAATGTTGGCCATTTAGAACTGATTGTATGGCTGCCTGTGTCTGATCGGTAATATCATCAACATCCGCAGACTCGGGCTGTAGTGCAATATCGAACAGATCTGCCAGGGATTGTTCAATCTGGCTGACCGTATTCGAACGTAAAACAAATATTGGCATTCCCCGATGTTCAGCCTCCAAAATAGTATCGTGGCGGCTGCGGTAATACGTACGTAAGGTGATCAAAACATCTGCTGAACCCAGATCTTTGACAATGATCAGAGGAACCCCAAGCCTTTTAGCAGCCTGGATCAAACGGTTACGAGCGACGCCATAAGGATAGATGTTAACCGGTTTTTTCGGTGTTTTTTTCTCAAGTGCTTCATCTGTAGAAGGATAAGACATCTCGGTTTCTATGCGAGTTGTACGAGAGCCGGATACACCTGCCCTTCCCGGTTGATATGGTTCCATCCCGCCAGCCATCAACCGGCGCTGTCCCTGCGTTGAGGATTGTCTGGATGGAAAAACAGGTGGAGTTGGCGCTTTTTCAATATGGATTTCATCCTGTTCATCACGCCAGCGGATCTCAGGAGGAAGTGCAACCCCGCGCACTAAAGAATCAACAGCAGCTGACACATCTGCATGAACTGCCAGGCGATTCCGTTCCAGAATCTCTACAAGAACATCAAAAGTTGGGGCAGATCGCCTTTCAAGAACGGTTTTTTGCGTACCTCGCCGGCGAGCTTCTTCATCTGACAAAGTGACCGATTCAATGCCACCCACCAGATCAGAAAGGGTAGGATTGAGCAGCAGGTTTTCAAGGGTTCTTCCATGTGCCGTACCGATCAATTGAACACCGCGTTCTGCGATGGTACGGGCAGCTACTGCTTCAAGCTCACGCCCAATTTCATCGATTACGATCACTTCTGGGTTGTGGTTTTCAACCGCCTCGATCATTACCTCATGTTGCAGTGCAGGCGTGGCAACCTGCATTCGGCGTGCCCTGCCAATAGCTGGATGGGGAACATCTCCATCACCACCAATTTCATTGGAAGTATCTACAATAATCACACGTTTGTTTTCTGCCAGAATGCGGGCAGCTTCACGTAACATGGTAGTTTTACCAATACCAGGTTTTCCCAATAGAAGCAGACTCTTCCCTGATTCCACCAGATCCTGGATGATATCAAGAGTACCATATACTGCTCGACCTACACGACAGGTAAGCCCAACAATATGTGAATGCCGGTTGCGAATGGCAGAAATCCGATGCAGGGTGCGCTCCAGGCCAGCCCGATTGTCAGCGTCAAAATCGCCGATCTTATCCACTACCGCATCGATATCTGCACGGGTGGTTTCTTTTTCAACGAGTATAACTTCACTGTCAACAAAACGGGCAAGAGGAACCCGCCCCAGATCCAAAACAATCTCAACCAGGTTGTCAGAATTATTGGCTTCCTGTACTGCTTTGGAAATATGAGGTGGCAATACATTCAATAGTGCCTGTAGGTCATCTGTAATTCTTCGTTGTGTCATTCCTTAAATCTCATTATCTTATTTATTCTACCTGTAATTTCGCAAGGATAATGATCAAATCTCCTTGCCATTTTCTTCGCCAGGTACAGCATATCCAACCAGAGGAGTGGTTGGTTCGATGCGCTGGTCATTCATTGCTGTACGTGCTGCAAGCACAGATGTATTCTGAACGACTGCCAGACGTTTAGCCATTAGCGCCTGGCGGGGAAGCGCTTTCCAATCCAGGGACTCCAGAGCAGGTTCAAGCCATGTCTGGTATGAACGAATGGCAAAGTAAACAGGCAACCGGGTTTCCCGTTGAATTTGCATTGACAGTGTCATCAACCTCTCTTGAATATCCTGTACCTCTGGATGAAAAAGCGGTACAACAAATACTCCTTCTAATCCAATGTTGATCGATGCCCAGGCAACTGTTTCTCCTTGTATGCGGAACACCTTTCCTGAAGGAATATGATCAGGAAAAGGTTCAATGGATTGTACCAATGGTGGTATCAGACTCTGGTAAAGGTTTTTAACTACGAGATAGTCGCCACTTCCAGAAGATTGCCAGTTGCTTTGAGAAGGGAGATCACTACCAGAATGTTTTACGGCTTTCCAGACTGTTTGCCAACCATAAGTAGAAAATCCATTCTGTCGCATGCGTTCGAATAGCGATCCACTTTCTGGCACTTCGCCTAAAAGGTTGAATGCACCCCATTCACAGGCTAAAGCAGATATTCCCTGAAGAAAAACCGGGAAAGCTTTTGTTTCCAGGGTATTTTCTGGCAGGAAGAAAGATAACCTTGCAAAGCGATCGCCCTGGTTGTAACTGAATTGCCCGATCAAGTTTGGGCCATCATCATTATCCACTACCCCTGTGAAGCTCCCCCGGCTTGGATGTAACTGCACAAGTACACCAGATGGGCTTAAAGGCTTGCCATGCGTAAGCACCATGGCACTATCCAACGAAACAACGTCTTTTCGATGGCGATATATTGCCAGAAGGTCGTACCAGGCTAATGGTCGTATGTCGATTTTGCCATCTCCACAAAATACCGGTGAAAACGGTCATCATCAGTCAATTCTGGGTGAAACGATGTTGCCAGAAGGTGCCCTTGTTGTGCAGCTACAATGCGTCCATCTGGCAATTTCGAGATTGCATACGCAGAACCGCTAATGGATTCGATCAAGGGGGCTCGTATGAAAACAGCATGGTAGGGTTTGTTCGATGGATCTACTTTTGCCAGAACTGGAATATCCAGATCTGCTTCAAAGCTATCAACCTGCCTGCCAAACGCATTACGAGCCACTGTAATATCCATCAAACCCAGGAGGGGTTGATTGCGATTAATATCGCGCGATAGAAAGATCGCACCCGCGCAAGTACCCCAGATGGCATGCTTCTGCCCGAAATCACGCAGCGGTTCCATCAAATGATATGCAACAGCCAGTTTACCAATCGTAGTTGATTCCCCTCCCGGAATGATCAGACCCGCAAGACCAACAAGGTGCTCTGCCAATCTTATCTGTCTGACTTTGACGCCGAGCTTTTCAAGCACTGACTGGTGTTCAATGAAATCACCCTGGAGAGCCAGTACTCCAATTTCCATAACGAATTCTTACCAACCTCTTCCTGCAATTTTTTCAACATCTGGCATTACAGCTACAGAACGCCCAACCATCGGTTCGCCTAAGTTTCGACTTACTTCTGCTAGAATTTTTGGATCATTATAATGAGTGGTAGCTTTTACAATGGCGGCAGCCCGTTTGGCAGGATCGCCAGATTTAAAGATACCAGATCCAACAAATACACCATCCACACCAATTTGCATCATCAGGGCTGCATCGGCTGGGGTGGCAATTCCACCTGCGGCAAAGTTGACCACTGGCATGCGGCCCAAACTGCGAGTTTCAAGCACCAATTCATACGGTGCACCAATTTCTTTCGCAAACGCCATCACTTCTTCTTCTGGAAGGCTCTGCAACCGTCTGATCTCTCCCAACACGGTACGGGCATGCCGAACCGCTTCGACTACATCACCGGTTCCTGCTTCGCCCTTGGTGCGGATCATTGCTGCACCTTCACCTATCCGACGCAAAGCTTCACCCAGGTTTCTACAGCCACAGACGAAAGGCACTTTGAATGAATGTTTATAAATATGGTGCTCTTCATCTGCAGGGGTTAATACTTCGGATTCATCAATATAATCAATTCCAATTGCTTCAAGGATCTGTGCTTCAACAAAATGTCCAATTCGGGCTTTTGCCATAACCGGTATCGTTACGGCATCCATGATCTTCAAAATGATCTCCGGATCGGTCATCCTCGCCACTCCACCCGTGGCTCGAATGTCTGCAGGAACTCTTTCGAGTGCCATGACAGCTACGGCACCCGCGTCCTCTGCTATTTTTGCCTGCTCTGGAGTAACCACATCCATAATCACTCCACCTTTTAGCATCTGCGCTAAACCCTTCTTAACGGCGAAGGTCGCCACTTCCTTCTCCATAAAACCTCCTCAAAAATCTTTTAGTACTCTTTGATTCTACCACGTGATGAACTGGTATAAATGAAAATACCAGCAAGATGGCATCTTGCTGGTTTACATTTTTGTTCAATTTTCATGCATATTTATCGTTTCATCTTGAAGAAGTAAAAGCCAACCCCACCGCCTGCCAAAATTAAGATTGCACCCAGGATAAGCATGATTGGTGACTTTCCACCTTCAATAGTAGGCTCAATTGCTGAAGAACTTCCCTGAGCACCAAAATTCATCAGTGACTGATCTCCTGCCCGGACAACCAGCGGGTAATTCATGGCAGTGGTTGCATTGTATCCTTCTGGTGGAGCCACGCTGACGTTGTATTCACCTTCTGGTACTTCAGCAAAGCATAATGGATCTATACCAGCCAGGGTATTTCCGGTCAGGTTTACTTTCCCTTCACGATCTGTAATGCTAACCGCTCCGCCTGCGATCTGCGCTTCGTTGCCTTCTGGAGTACCATTTCCATTGATATCATCGAAAAGATATACACACACTTCTCCGTTTCCATTGAAGGGTGTTGCTGTTGGTAAGACAGGAGTGAGTGTTGGAGATGGCCCGGCTGTAACAGTTGGAGTCTCGTAATATGCCAGGACAAGCTGTTGACCTTCACGTAGGGTGCATGCTTCATCCAGGTTATTGAGCTGAACGATCTGGTTGACTTTCACTCCAGTCAGTAGCTCAATAACAAGACAAGAATCTCCAGCCTGAACAGTATACAGGATTCTGCCAGTTTCATCAGGAGTGTTGGTTACGTAATATACCTGTTGTTGAGAACCTGCTTGAGCTGGAATGGTCAATGCAAATGCAAAACCCAGGATGAGTAAGGGAATCAACAGGATGAGGAATCGAAAAGAATGTTTCATATCTATAAAATTATAACATTGAAGCGTGTTCAGTTTTGTCAAATTTCTTCTATCCATCTAGCTCATTTCTCACCTGCGTTGGTTAATACGAAAATACTTTTTTTCGCTTACAATAAAAACTGTATATCCCATTTAACTGTTGAAAGGGAAGGATGAATGCCCACATTACACCTTGTTCCACATACCCATTGGGATAGAGAATGGTATCGCTCCTTTGAAGATTTCCGCTTTCGATTGGTTACCCTGATCGACAGTCTGCTGAATATTCTCGACAACGATCCTGACTACCACTGTTTCATGTTGGACGGACAGACAATCGTACTGGAAGATTACCTGCAAATTCGTCCGGAGAATGAAGGTAAGCTAAACCAATGGATACGAGATGGTCGCATTCAGATCGGCCCCTGGTATATTCTGCCAGATGAATTCCTGGTCAGCCCCGAAGCAACCATCCGTAACCTGCTGATTGGGAGGAATATTTGCAAACAGTATGGAAAAATGATGCCAGTGGGATATATCCCTGATCCATTTGGGCATATTGGACAAATGCCACAAATTCTGCAGGGCTTTGGGATCGATGCAGCTTGCTTATGGAGAGGGATGCAGCCAGCCTCTAGCGAGTTGTTTTGGGAATCACCAGATGGTTCGCAAGTATTCCTGAGTAATCTCCGAGAAAGCTATTCAAATGCCTGGGATATACTGACTAATGGTATAGAAGGCTTTTCCGCCAAAATTCAAGAGAAAGAAGCAGCTCTGGCACCTTATACAGTGGCACCCCATCGTTTATTGATGTTTGGTACCGATCATCAGATGCCGGATGCACGCACTTCTGAAGCAGTAAAACAATTTCAAAACCACCCGATTGATGATATTCACCTCATCCATTCCAATCTCCCTGCCTACATTCAAGCAGCACGCGAGTGGTTCAAAAAAAACAATCTGGAAGAGCAAATTCCTGTCATTCATGGTGAATTACGAACCTCGCCTTATATTAACTTGCTACCAGGTGTGTTGAGCACCCGCATGTGGATCAAGCAACAAAACGCATTATGTGAGAATCTATTAGAAAGATGGGCTGAACCCACTTCTGTTTTTGCAGTTTTATTCCAGCCAGAAGAAAAATTCACTGCTTTCTCCAACGGGTACCTGAGATATGCCTGGCGTTTGCTTATTCAGAATCATCCCCATGATTCCATCTGTGGATGCTCTATCGATGCAGTGCATGAGGAAATGCGCACTCGCTTTACAAAGGTTGAACAGGTTGGAATGAATATTATCAACCATAATCTGAGGGTTATTTCTCAAAAGATTGACACTCGTTTGCTGGACAAAAATTGCTTTGCCAGTCTTATTATATTCAATCCGCTGCAATACAACCGGACGGATGTGGTTAATGCGAGCATCTATCTTCCTCCCGCAGTACAGGCAATTGAAGTATTAGATTCTGATGGAAAAGTAATTCCTTGCAGTATTTTAAAACAGGAAAACCTGACAATCGCACATTATGAAGTCGATCGAAGTGGGCTGGAAGAACTGATCCCGAGCCTTCAGGGGAACAATGGAGGGTATGGTCTTCAGGCGATAGGTGTACGTAAAGAAGGAAAAACAGGCATCATCGATGTTGAGATGCTTCAAGAAAAGCCCTCAAAACCTCAGGCTGTGGCAGAAGGATTATCCATGATACAGTGTCTTCTTGCTGATGACACGATTTCTCAGTTTTCCATTCATGCACACACAGCAAATCAGGCAGAAATTCAATTTATTGCTCCACAGGTTCCTGGCTTTGGACAAAAAGTATTTGGGTTGAAAGCAATCTCTACTTCTACAGTGAAAGTTATTGATTCGCTTTGGATGGAAAATGAAACTCTTAGAATAGAAGTCAATCCTCAAAATGGCACCCTGACATTGATAGATCTTACAACAGGCAGTAGATACCCTCATCTGCATTTCTTCACCGATGGCGGAGATGTTGGTGATGAATACAACTATGCTCCCCCAGAAAATGATCCATTGATCAACTCGCACCTTTCGTTTAAACACGCCACTAAAGTCTCGTATCCTGACCATGACGAATTACAGCTTCATTGGATTATGCAAATTCCCAAAAGCGCATCCTCAGATCGCAAAAGTCGCTCTGACTCATTACTCCCTATGGAAATCATCTCCCGGGTTTCTCTCTATCCGGGTATCTCAAGGCTTGATTTTGAAACCACCATCACCCAACATGCCAGTGATCACCGGGTTCGTGTGCATTTTCCTGTACCTTTCACTGCATCCACTGCATTTTATGATGGGCATTTTGAGATCGTCGAACGTCCGGTATTACCCCCGAAAATGGAATCGGATTGGATCGAACAGCGCCGCCCCGAAGCTCCGCAACGCGCTTTCACTGACCTTACCGATGGAAATAATGGATTGATGCTGGCTGTGCGGGGGTTACCAGAGGTAGCAATACTGTATCAGGAAAATGGAAATCTTGAAGCAGCTTTAACACTTTTACGCTGTGTGGGATGGATCTCACGCGATGATTTCTCCACCCGCAAAGGTCATGCCGGACCGATGCTTGCCACCCCAGGCGCTCAGATGCATGGTAGCCATATATTCGCATATTCTTTGATTCCCCACGCAGGAAAATGGGATCAAGCTATGGCAGAAGGATATGGCTTCAATACACCCATGTTTGGGGTCATCAGCCAGCAACATGAAGGATCGATAGGATCAACCAGTAGCTTCATCCAGGTTGAACCAGATGCCTTCTATATCACAGCCATCAAGCCCTCTGAGGATGGAAAGGGTTGGGTCTTACGAGGGGTTAATCTAACAGATGGACTATTGAAATGTAAAATCCATTTTCTCATTCCGGTAAAAGAAGTCCTCTTTACTTCTCTTGCAGAAGAACTTCAGGAGAAAGCGCCAGCATTTTCAGGAGATAGTGTTTCCTTCGATGCTGCTCCACATAAGGTGATCTCATTGAGGATTAGTAACCACTAAATTCACAAACAAACACAAATATTCTAATAAAAGCAAAAGGCGTGAAGAATACAATAATCTATTGTCGTTCTTCGCGCTCTTTTTGCGTCTTGTGGTCAAATAACTCACTGTTGCGAGCCTGATTCATCAAAATGTGGTTATCTCTTGTTGTGAGTTACCTTCACACCCTGCTACTTTGTTCACGATGACATACTAACAATCAGCCAGGAGTCTGAACCTCTGGAAGTTTACGCTCAGGCCCAATATAAGTTCCATTCTGGATCACAGCATTTTTGGGAATGACAACGATCCCATCCCTTACATACCAGTTCACTCCATCCATATCTGTTCCGCGGGGGAAAGGTAAAATCGTTACCGCCCTCCCTATCCGGGCATTTTTGTCAACAATAGCTCCTTTAATAAGTGAACCGTCGCCAATTCCAATGGGTATGAAATCTTCCCTTTCTTTTCCATCGGTAGATTGCAGGTAATCAGCACCCATGAGGATACTATCTTCAACTCTTACCCCGCTGCCGATCTGGCTACGCAGCCCGACGATCGAGTGGCGCACATCTGCATTTTTAAGACAGCAACCTTCTGATAACAGCACATTCTCCAACTGGCTATCTTCGATAGTAGAACCAGGTAAGTAGCGTGGATGTGTGTAAATGGGGCGTTTATCATCAAATAAGTTAAAAGGCGGATTTGGCATAGTCAGTTGTAAGTTTGTTTCATAAAATGAACGAATAGTTCCAATATCTTCCCAAAAGCCATCGAAATCGAATCCACAGACTTTGTGGTGGTGAATGGCATGCGGTATCACATGGTTGCCAAAGTCTTCGAAATCTTTTCGCAACAAGAGCTCTTCCAATACGTCAATATTGAAGAGGTAGATGCCCATTGATCCAAGATAAGGTCTCTCTGGTTCATCCCTGCTGACCATCTTCTTTAGCAATTTGGTGTCTTTAGGTTTCTCGGCAAATTGGACTATCTGCATGGATGGATCACGCTTGAGAATGCCAAAGCGATCAGCATCCTTTGCGTGTACGGGTTGAACAGCAACGGTAATATCTGCTTGATTATCCCAATGGAATTGCGCCATCGCAGCATAATCCATGCGGTAAAGATGGTCTCCCGCTAGAATAAGCACATATTTAGCACGTGTAGAGCGGATCTCAAAGAATTGTTTTCGAACTGCATCCGCTGTTCCTTGATACCAATCAGTCGTTTCTATCGTCTGTTCTGCTGCCCAGATCTGCACCCAACCTGTATGAAAGTTATCAAACTGGTAAGTGCGCGATATGTGACGGTGCAATGATACCGAATTAAATTGTGTCAGTACCGCTATTCGATAAATTTCCGAATTAATACAATTGCTGATGGGAATATCGATCAATCGGTATTTTCCAGCTATTGGTACCGCTGGTTTCGAACGCTGTTGTGTAAGTGGATACAGACGTGCACCGCGACCACCGCCCAAAATTACTGCTAATATTTCGTTATTTGTTGGCATTTGACCTCCAAGAAATGATTTTAATGAGGGTATCTAATGCCACCTGAATAGAACGGGTGGATAAGCCAATATATGAATATATTACACCTTCCTTAATTTTGCTGCCAAATTTTGCATTCTTACGAAAATCGATGGTTTCGATTTTTCAGGAATGATGCCATCCCGTTGTTTAACAAACAGACCATGATGCAATTCATCTGGTCTGTCTATCGGTAATAGTAATATTCGTTCTTCAGGATTGGATATTCTCTTCAGGAATTTCTGCTATCTTTTGTGCTAAAGCATTTCCCAACATCACCATGTGGGTAAATTGATCCATGCTGTGCTCTGCAGGTTCAGCGTATACCTGAAGCGATGTGCGGTTTAAGAACACATACACCGGCGCAGGTGGTTGACCTGGTGAATTGGGGAAATTCGATAGCATCACCTCGATCTCAGGAGTTATCAATCCATTAACATCTCCCTCGTTAAATCCATAGATACTGAATCGCTTTCGAAAATCATCTGAACCCAACACCAATGTATTTCCTCTGGATGTCGCGAGCTGCAACGTTTTCATCCCATCTTCCAACCAGTTCTTACCAGTTCCGGTAAGCCGATAAACCAACCGGCGATTTGGACCAGTAAAAATATCCGCCGATGCTGCAGGCATGATCACAAATGCTCCCTTTCGAAGATGAACAGATGTGGTTGTCCAGTGAAGCGCACAATTGATTCCCTCACCGTTAAAGCTCATCTGCCAACTGTTGCCATGATTATCTTTTCCAGTAATCAAGTCATCACGCATCTTCCAACCAGCCTGCCTGATCGCTTCTTTGAGTCCTTTTTCTAATGCAGATCGACGATTATTGAAAATGATGAGAATCGTAAAGCTACCTATTACCAGAATTACGAGAATGATCCAGAGAATTGTCCAGGTATCCATGAAAAATCACAACTCCGATGTGCAATGTGGGCAGCGTACAGCCTTGATAGGAATTTCTGTCTGGCAAAATGGGCAGATTTTTGTTGTTGGTTCAGCCGGAACAACTTTTGGTTTAAAGAGCTTGTTAATTTGCCGAACCATCAAAAAGATCACCAGGGCAATGATCAAGAACTCGATGATTGTATTTAAAAACACCCCGTAATTTAGAGTAGGTGCACCTGCTGCCTGTGCGGCAGCAAGAGTATCATATTGTGTGCCAGAGAGATTGATGAAGAGGTTTGAAAAATCTACTTTCCCTAAGAGTAAACCGATAGGTGGCATGATTACATCATTAACCAAAGATGAAACGATTTTCCCAAACGCACCGCCAATGATCACGCCAATGGCAAGGTCGAGAACATTCCCGCGCATTACGAATTCTTTAAATTCTTTCAGCATTTCATCCTCCTCATAAAATGAAATTGGACTTCATACTTTATCTTACGCCATTTTTTATCTGGTGGAACAAGTTTATTTTATATCTGCAACATTCAGGGGGATTCCCTTACGTACATCTTGAAGTAACTCAATTACACCTTGTGTGCATCTATCTACACAAATTCCGCAGCCGATGCATTTCTCCCATTCCACTACTGCTTCTGAATGAACAGTAAGCGCGCCAGTGGGACAACTTTCAGCACAAACCCCACAGGCAATACATGTGTTAACATCCACATGAGCCACAAATCCCGAAGAAGCGATCATCGGATTGTGGTATTTCACCATTGCTTCCAATCCTCCACAGCAGCAGGTACAACAATTGCAGATGACATAAAAGCGATTCATCCGGTCTTCTTTAAAAAACGCGCTGTGCACATGCCCCCGTTCATGCTCATCGCGCAATAATTGAATGGCTTCTTCCCGGCTCAACCGTTTGCTATGTTTAGGGTGATGTTCCAGAGCGAAATCGGTAAAAGGTTTTCCAATAAGCATGCAGACCTGGGTGGGTTCGCAATGTTTTGGACGGGATGAACGGCAACCACATTCATATGCCACAATATCCAGCGGAAGCTGTAATACAAGGTCTCTTGCCATCGAGTAGGGAATAATATGTTGCCCAAGGTCCTGCAGCGGAATTTCATGGTCCAGATTGATTACGGCTTCTGCCAATTCCTGGGTGAGTACTTTACCATGATAATGCTCTCGCACATATCGTTTGATTGGACCGTTGAGATAGGGATGAATGACATTGATCAATACCCCCTGAATGACCTTTGGCCAACGATGGTAAATATATGTCAGCAGGCTTTTTACGGCTATTTTTGGATTGAATGTAAACCAGGGAATGAATTTTTTCGAGGATGGAAGATAAAGATGCCAACGTTCTGCGATTAACCATCCAATGATTAGACAGATGAGACCTAATCCACAAATAATAAGGATGACATTGAAGAAGAGATTCATGAGGTATTATTAAAAATTATTGAGCCGAATTTAATTTATTTTACTTGATACTTTATCAAATTCTCATAAAAATCGCACAAAGATATCAAAAAATCAGCCCGACAGGAAACTGCCGGGCTTTAATGAGATGAGAATCAACCTGGTTTCATCGGGAAACAGGTTTATTTAGTTTTTGTAAAGCTGCCGGAATAGCATCGGGATTGATGCAGTGCTTCGGTTTCCTCCCATCCAAAAATGCAAACAAATCGCTGATACCAATCTGTGATTGGTTTCCGATCACATCGCAACTGGCTCCACCCAAATGTGGGGTACAGATTACGTTGGGTAATTTCATCAGTGGATGATCGATACCAATGGGCTCATGAGGGAAAACATCCTGTGCCAGACCTGCAATTCTCTTTTCCTCCAGGCATTTGATCAGTGCCTGTTCATTCACAATTTCAGCTCTGGCGGTATTGATCAGGTAAGCCGTAGGTTTCATCAAGTATAGCTCGTGTTCAGATAACATATTCTTTGTGGATGCATTCAAGGGAATATGAATAGTGATGATATCAGAGCATTTCATAACCTCATCCAATGGCATCCAATTGACATTGAACGAAGCAGCATCCTCTGAAGTAACAAATGGGTCATACCCCACAAGGTTAACTTCAAACCCGAGCAGCCTTTTTGCCACCAACCTTCCAATAGCTCCCAGTCCCAATATCCCAACCGTTTTGCCTGCCAGGTCAAATCCCTGATAATGCACATACACCCTGCGCGTTCCTTTTTCCACCCATTGATTCTGACGGATAGCGTCGATTCCTTGATAAACATGCCTGACACAAGCAATCATCAACCCAACCGTAAGATCAGCGACAGCATTGGCATTGCGCCCAGGGGTGTTTATCACTATTACACCAGAATCAGTTGCCGCGCTGATATCGATATTAGACGCAGTTCCGCGAAAATCCACAATGGCACTCAATCCTGGACATTGCGCCAGTATTTCACGGGTAATCGTGTCATTTTCGATCACTGCCACCTGGCAATCTTGCAGTCCGGCGATCAGATCAGCGGCTGACAGGTCACCGCGGTTGAAGTTCATAGATTGGTGTACTTCAAATCTTTTCTTTAATTCATCAAGCCATTTATCAGTAATGCGTGCAGTAACAAATGCTTTCATCGCAGATTATCTTTTCTTTTGCCCATAGTTGTTTTCATACCCCCCAGAAACAAGTGCAATTTGCTCATCAGTAAGAACAACGGGGTTTCCTCGTAACATGGCAAGGTGAGCGATTTTTGCCATATCTTCTACTTCAACAGCAACTCTGGTGGCGTATGAAGCAGTTGGACCAATGGTAAACACGCCATGGTTTTGCATAATGATGGAATAATGGCTCCCGATTTTCTTGATTATCTCTTTACCAATATCCTCACCACCAAAACAGGCAAATCCACCGAGAGGTACACCCCCGCCGATCAAACCACAGGTTGTGGTAACAGGTGGAATCGGTTGCCCTAAGACAGCGAAACTGGTTGCATAGGCTGAGTGTGTATGTACCATACCAAAAACATCAGGTCTCGCACGGTAGACAACCAGATGGGTTTCTGTGTCGATTGACGGAGTCAATTCACCTTCGACGATATTCCCATCGATATCTACGATGACCAGGTTTTCCGGCGTCAACAAATCGTATGGAATACCACTGGGTTTAATCACAATGAAATTCGTTTTCGGATCACGCCCGCTGACATTCCCACTGGTCATTTTTACCAGATCGTTTTCGGGCAACATCATATTACATTTATATACTTCTTGTCTTAACTCTTGCAGCATCATGAAAAATCTCCAAAATTACCAGGAATGGATATTCGATAAAAATTCATCCCGGTTTTTCCAAAAAAGCATCATCGATTCTCGCAATTGACGATAAATCTCGAAACCTTCCTGGTAAATTGCAATAGTTTTCTCATCCGGAGTGAATACTTCTCCACGTTCTTCCAAAGACAATTGCGGGGCGCCAATTCCTAAAGCTTCTAAAAGGCTCATTGCCATTCCATGCAGTCCAAATTCTTGTTCAGGGATACGCAACATGGGACGGTTTAATATATCTGCACACATCTGGCAAAGTGCCTTGCTGGCTGTAGCGCCACCCGCAAGCACAATGGGTGTTTCACCTGTCGGAAGGTGAGAATAACAATCTTTCAGGCTGTAAACCAATCCTTCATACACTGCCCTCATCAAGTGATCGGGCGTATGGTGAGATGATAATCCACTGAATTGTGCAGTAGCACAGGAAATCCGGAAAGGAGCCCTTTCACCATTCATATAAGGGAGGAAAAATACTCCTTCGGAACCAGCAGGAATTTGGGATACTCCTAATTCGATATTACTAAAATCCTTACCTTGCATGAAAATATTGCGTGCCCAGTCGATGGCTGAACAGCCGTTGGAAGATGCCATCACCCGCACAAACCTTTTTGGATACATAAAGCAAAGCGTGCTTCCTGCGACATCCTCATGGGATACCTGATCAGCGGTCAGTACTACCTGATTACAGAATGTGGTTCCCAGGGTAGTCACTGCATCTCCTGGTAGTCGTGCGCCTGCGCCAAAAGATGTTGCGACAACATCGATGGCTCCTGCCATCACAGGAATTCCTGCAGGAATACCGCAAATATCCTGAGCGTTATGGGTAGTTGTTCCTACAATCTGCAGTGAATCCACGATTTCAGGGAATAATTCTGAAGTTTTTGATGGAAGACCCAACAGCTCCAGTAATCCAAATTCATACTGGTCTTCCAGAATATTCACCATCGAAGTAGAAGCATCGGTACGTTCGGTGATTATCTTGCCAGTCAGGTTAAACACCAGCCAATCTTTACAATAAAGTGCATGGCTCACTCGGTTAAACTGATCAGGCTCGTATTCGAGCATCCATTTTAACAGTAGAGGCTTTGCAGCAACAAAAAGCGGAGAAATGGAATGTGCTATACCAAATGCCGTGATTTCAGCTTCATTGGCAAGCTGCAACCTCTTACACCGGCTGTCATTCCACAAGATGGCATTCCTTACAGGTTTGCCATTATTATCAACTGGCCATAACCCATCACCTTGCCCTGTTACAGCAATACCGATCAATCGTTTCCACTCTTCAGGATGAGCTCTGGATAATTCAAGACAACATTCAACCATTCCATCCCAGACGGTGCACATGTTTATTTCAGATGCACCGTCAAAGGGATGGATGACCGTCATTACACGAGAGGCAATTGCTAATAGCTCACCCTTCTCGCTGTATAAAGCAGCTTTCAGCCGGGATGTTCCGGCATCGACGGTCAGAATGGTATTAAAGTCCATAAGAAAATCTTAAATAAAGGTCAATGCGTGTTCAATATCTGCAATGATATCATCCACATCTTCAACACCCACAGACACACGAATGTATGAATCCTGAATTCCCATTGCTTCACGTTGCTCTTTTGGCATCTTTCCATGGGTCATGGTTGCAGGTTGTTCAACCAGCGTATCCAGATCGCCCAATGAAACAGCATAATAACCCATTTCCATGTGATTGATCAAATTCTTGGCTTCGTCGATACCGCCTTTCACACAAAAACCGACCATGCCGCCAAAACCATCGGGGAATTGTTTTTTCGCCAGATCGTGCTGGGGATGGCTTTTTAAACCAGGGTAAGAAACGGATGTAACTTTGGGCTGCTTCTCAAGCCATTCAGCAAGTTTCATTGCGTTTTCGCAATGTGCTTTCATACGTAGGTGAAGGGTTTTTAAGCCGCGCAAACCCAGCCAGCAGGCAAAGGGACTTGGCACAGGTCCCAACTCCTGGTATACACCGCTGCGAACTTTTTCGTGAAATGTTTTATCACAAACGATGGCTCCACCAATATGATCGCCATGACCATTGATGTATTTGGTGGTGGAATGAACAACTACATCAGCGCCGTGTTCAATTGGTCTGTAAAGATAAGGGGTGGTAAAGGTGTTGTCAACAAATGACATGACCTTGTTCTTCTTTGCCCAAGCATAAATAGGATCGAGATCCAGCACCTCAAGCGTTGGATTAAGGATGGTTTCCATGTAAACTACCTTGGTGTTAGGTCGTTTTGCAGCATCGAGAGCTTCAGGTGTCATCTCAGGGAGGAAAGTAACATCAATATTCAATTCAGGAAAAATACTGGTGAATAGAGCAAAGGTGCCCCCATAAACGGTCTTGCAGGAAATAATATGGTCTCCAGCATGGACGACTGCGAGCAAGGCTGTTGAAATGGCTGCCATACCAGAAGCAGTTGCCAGCGCCATATCTGCACCTTCCAAAGAAGCAATTTTCTCCTGGAAACTGTTCTGGGTTGGGTTGCGGGAACGACCGTATGTGAAAATGCCCTCTTTATCAC
Source organism: Anaerolineaceae bacterium (assembly GCA_034429195.1). Lineage (GTDB taxonomy): Bacteria > Chloroflexota > Anaerolineae > Anaerolineales > Anaerolineaceae > UBA4782. The sequence goes on along the minus strand of DAOUGQ010000012.1, from coordinate 77,972 downwards.
CATGAATATATCGCTCCATTTTTTCTGGAGTGAATACGAAAGTACTTGTTAAATACATTGGAGAAACCAGTGCACCGGTTTCCTTATCTGGATGTTGCCCTGCATGTACAGCACGAGTTGCAAATTTTTTATTCTTTGAATCCATTTGTTTTACCTCTTTAGTTCTAATTTCAGTTCTTTAATCGATAGGTTTGATCTGTATGGCAATTTTGATATGTTTAGATGGGTTGCGAAGTAATTCCTCAAAACCATCTTCCACGATACGATCTAAAGATATTTTTGCAGTGATTAGTTTTTCAACAGGAAAAGTGTGCTTCTTCATCAATAGGAGAACATCACGCAATTCATCGGTATATGCCTGTGATGAATAGAGAGTTCTCTCGCCTTCCTGGAAAATATTCATATTGAACAGTGGCATCTTTTCGTAGACACCCATTTGCATAAGTTTCCCTGCTTTTCGCAGCAAGTCCAAAGCTGTATTCAGAGAGGGCTGAATGCCAACGCATTCATAGACGACATCAAAACCGGGTTTTCCAGTTAGTTTCTTCCCTTCAGCGATGGGATCTTGCTCCCGGCTGTCAACGTAGTGAGTAGCACCCATCTGGCGTGCTATTGCTTCATTTTCTCGACCAATCCCTGATACCATGATTTCTTTCGCCCCTGCAGCATGGGCAGCAATTACACAGCTAATACCGATAATACCAGGACCAACCACTGCAACATTTTTCCCCTGCATGTCGCCCATCATCTTGGTAGCATGCCAACCACAAGCTAGAGGTTCTGCCAGTACAGCCTGCTCAAGTGTGACATTATCAGGCACAGAGAATAACTGGTAAGCTGGTAAATTAACATATTCCGCAAATGCGCCATCACACCCAATACCATTAAATGCCAGATTTTCACATAAATTGACCTTACCACTTTTGCATAGATCACATTCGCCACAATAGATATTACCACTGGCAGTAACCCTATCCCCTACATTCCATCCAGCCACACCTTCACCTAATCCCACGATCACACCTGAAAGTTCATGCCCAAGAGTAATTGGTGCTTTTTGTCCAGTGATACGATGCGGTTTTTCTATCGGTATCCAGATGGGTCCAGTATATTCATGACGGTCAGTTCCGCAAATACCTGCCCAGGCAACCCTTACCTGGACATAACCTTTTGGAATTGCCGGGACTGGAATATCTTCGATGCGTATGTCTTTATAACCATAATATCGGGCTGCTTTCATGGCAACTCTCCTCTTATTTACCCATTAATAGTTCATACATCGCTCGAATAGAGCGGCTTCCCTTGTAGCGGTTGCTCTCTACCACTTCGTCAAAATCAGGTTGGTTCACCAGGTTCTGTAATTTTTCAATAAAATGGAGTGATGTTAGGCAGGCTTCAGAAGGATTGTCACGATAAGGATAGAGGTCGAGCGACAACCAACCATCATATTGCATTTTCTTTAACCAATAAAAGAGCTCAATATATTGGATCAAATGGACGCTACCTACAGGCATGTCATCATCTGCCCAGGCATAGTTATCATTCAAATGCAGATGAAACAATCGCTTTTCTGCAAGCAAAACTGCGGCAATTTCTGCAGGGTTTTCTCGAGCATTGAAGGCATGTCCAACATCCAGAGTAATGCCAACATTCTTCTTTCCGGTTGCATAAGCCAATGCCAGGGCTTTTCCACCTGAATTGACATAATTCGCCATTTTTGGTTCGCTCGTCTTGTATTCCAATCCAAGCTGAATATCTGTTCGATGGCTGGCAACAGTACGTAGCCCTTCTACCAGATTGTTCCAGGCAAACTCGTAATCTTCCTCAAATGCATAATCAAAACCATCCTGCCCCAACCAGAGGCTGACGGTAGACACGCCAAATTCAGCTGCGACGTCCATCGCATCACGAACCATGCTGATGGTCTTTTCCCGCCGCTGAGGGTCAGGAGAAGTAAACGAACCAGTTTTCCATTCTCCATCACATACGATCTCGACACCCATACCACAAAGCTTTAAGCCATTCTTATCCAACAATTGTTTAAATTGCTTTGTTGATTTTGTATCCACTTCATTGGGGAAAGTAATTTCGAGACCGGTCACATTAGGAAGTTTGGCAATTTGTGCTATACGTTCTTCCACCTTCATGTATGGCTTATATCCGTTACCTACATAACGATCAGTTCCCATACCAAAAGACCAGACACCAACACCAATGCCTTTCATGCAATACTCCTTATAATAATTATCGATAAACTAAAGGCTTCCTTCTTTTCGACCAAGGTAGATATCTTTCATATCTTGCCTTCCCAAGAGTTCTTTTGCATCACCTTCAGCAGTGATCTCACCAGTGGTCATGATGTAACCGCGATTGGCAATAGAGAGAGCTTTATATGCATTCTGCTCAACGACCAAGATCGTCACGCCTTGTTCACGGTTAAACTCAGAAAGAAGTTCAAATATCTGATTCACGATGATTGGAGCAAGACCCAGAGAAGGCTCATCCAACATCATGATCTTTGGCTTTGACATTAGCCCTCTTCCCAATGCCAGCATCTGCTGTTCGCCACCAGAAAGCAACCCACCATATTGATTCTTTCTCTCGAGAAGCCTTGGGAAATAAGAGTACACGATTTCAAGATCTTTATGAATCTGTTCAGTGTCTTTTCGTAAGAAACAACCAATCATCAGGTTTTCATACACAGTTAAATTCGGGATGATCTGACGCCCTTCCGGTACATGAACAATCCCGGCTTCAACAACTTTATACGGAAGTTTTGGAATGGGCTTTCCTTCGAATTTTATTTCACCGGCGATTGGCTTTACAACCGATGAAATGGACTTCAACAGGGTAGATTTACCCGCTCCATTTGAGCCTAATACCGCAACAATTTCACCCTCATCCACATGAAGGTTGATACCGCGCAGGGCTCGGATACCACCATAGCTCGCTTCCAGGTTGGTGATTTCAAGCATGGTTATTCTCCTCTCCCAGGTACGCTTCAACAACGCGTTTATCCTTGATCACCTCATCTGGTGTACCTTCACAGATCGTTTGTCCAAAATTTAGTACTGTGATCCGATCGCACAGCTTCACAACTACATCCATATGGTGTTCAATCAAGAAAATTGTTAAATCAAACTTTTTATGTAAATCAAACACAAACCCGCACAGATCATTGGATTCTTCCGCATTCATACCTGCTGCTGGCTCATCCAAAAGAAGTAACCTTGGATTGATCGCCAACGCTCGAGCGATTTCCAGACGGCGTTGAAAACCGTAAGGCAGTCCACCCGCTATCCGGTTAGCAACATCCTGCAGACCTACGATCTCAAGCAATGTTAGGGCACGGTCGTGTACAGCCTTTTCATCTCTCTTATAATTACCCAAATGCAACGCTGCTTCAAAGACCGAATATTTGCATTCTTTGTGGCAGGCAATGACCACATTTTGAAGTACAGTTAAATTAGTGAATAATCGTATATTCTGGAATGTACGAGCAATCCCTGCTTGAGCGATCTGATAAGGTTTCTTGCCGATTAAATTATTTCCCATGAATTCGACACTGCCACTATTTGGTTTATAAATGCCAGTGATCATGTTAAAAATCGTAGTTTTTCCAGCACCATTTGGACCGATCAATCCTGCTATTTGATTCTTTTCAATCTGTAAATTGAAGTCTTTTGTGGCTATTACACCACCAAAATTCTTTTGTAGATCGCGTATATGCAAAATGGTATCAGACATTATGCATCCTCCTTTCGTATTTTGGAGGTTTTCTTCGAAAATAGTGCCTTAACCCAGGCGATCGTTCCTTTTAATGAAAACTCTCGATACCCCATCAAACCACTTGGTCTCAATGTAATAATCAATACCACAGCAACACCATATGCCAGCATACGGTATTCAGCAGCAGCACGAGCCAATTCGGGCAGCAAAGTCAAAATCGTTGTTGCGATTATTGAACCTGTCAGTGAGCCTAAACCGCCAATGACCACCGTAATAGTGAGTTCACTGGATTTTCCCAGGTTGAACATACTGGGAACAATGAGAGAGTAAAAATGAGCCCATAATACTCCCGCCCATGCTGCGTACATAGCACTAATAATAAAAGCAATATTTTTATATTTAGCTGTATCAATGCCAATTGCATCCGCTGCTACTTCTTGCTCACGGATGGCCTGAAAATTCCGTCCAATTTTGGAGTGAAGTAAATTCCAGGCAATAAATATTGCGATTACTACAGAGATAAGTACCACTAACAGGTCGGTCTTCATTGGGATACCTGTATACCCACGCGCTCCACCTGTAATTTTTTGCAGGTTCTCAATAATCACACGTACGCTTTCACCAAAACCTAATGTAGCAATCAAGAAATAATCACCTTTTAAACCCAGGGTGATTTTTCCTAAGAGGAAAGCAATGAATCCCGCAATTATCATCCCACCAATTATGGAAACAACCAGTGGGGCATGGACTTTGGTAGAGATGATTGCACCAGTATAAGCACCAATCGCCATGAAACCGGCATTTCCGAAGGAAAATAATCGGGTGAAACCTGTCAAGATGGAAACGCCAATCACCGCAATGATGTTGATCCCAACTAAAATAAACAATCCTTCATAATATCCAGCCATTACAGAGCTCCATTTTCCGAGAATAGTCAGCCTGTTTAGGCTTTATCTTGAATATCCTTGCCAAACAAACCGGTAGGTCGAATGACAAGCACACCAATCAATAAGGCAAATGTGAAGAAATCACGCAAGCCAGAACTGATGTATCCCGCCACGAAAACTTCCATCAAGCCAATAAAAAGCGCACCTACAATTGCACCAGGCACACTTCCCAAACCACCGAAAACAGATGCAATGAATGCCTTTAGAGCAAAGTTACCTAATTGTGGATACACAGTATATTTCATACCAAGGAATACACCTGATAAACCAGCCAGAGAACCAGCCAATAAAAATACCAGGCTGATGTATTTGTCTACGTTTATTCCCAACAGAGAAGCCACCTGCATATTGGTCGCAGCAGACTTCACTGCCAAACCAAATTTTGTTTTTTCAATAAGATAGAAAAGGATACCAATCACCACAATGGTGATGCACAGTGAAATGAGGTCAATTAAACCAATATAGGTATCACCAATTTGAATTGCTTTTACGGCAAGGATCTGGGGATACGTTTTGAATTTTGAACCAACAGTGACAAGAACGAAGTTTTGCAGAGCCACAGATAAACCCATAGCTGCTATCATCAAAAACATGGTTGGAGAATTGTTTTGACGAATTCTTCGGTAAGCAAGTCTTTCACTAAGTAATGAGAGCAACCCCGCACCCAACAGCGCTAGAATGAGAGAAGCCCACCAGGGTAGATGCATTGTTGCTACAGAGAAGAAACCTATATATGCACCAACCATGGCAATATCACCATGCGCCCAGTTGGAAAAGCCCAACAATGAATAAATCAGCGCATATCCAGTTGCCATCAGGGCGTAAATACTTCCTACAGATATTCCATTCACAATTTGTTGCCAGATCATAAGGATTACTCCATAAACCAATTTCTCGGGGGAGCGATATGCTCCCCCGAGTACGAACTAGAAAGGTAAATTATTTGAAATCACCGTACCAGACACGTTCGCCATTGGTAAAAGTATAAACACTGGCTGGTTTGGCAGGATTATGGGTTGCAGGATCAATGGACATGGAGCCCATCAAACCGTCAAATTGTGTTGTATTCTCGAGTGCGTCGCGCAGAGCAGCAGGAGTTGCTTCGCCAGCACGTTCGAGTGCATCCTTGATCCAATAGAGACCATCATGTCCGAACAGAGCTTCGGTTTCTGGTACTAAACCATCATATTCTTTCATGTAGGCATCGTAGTATGGCTTGGTAATTGGATTAGCGAAGGAAGGCTGAGAAGTATAATAGCTGCCTTCAATTGCAGGTCCAGCCATGGTGATCAGTTCGGGGGAATCCCAGCCATCACCACCCAGCAAGGGGACGGTGATACCAAGTTCACGAGCCTGGTTTGCGATCAGAGCGACGTCTTTGTAAATCCATGGAACCAAGAGGACATCTGGTTTGGCTTCAGCAATCTTAGAAAGTTGAGCACGGAAATCGTTATCGCCAGAGTGCGCTTCGACTTTGACTACAACGGTGCCACCGTTCTTTACAAACTGATCTTCGAAGTATTGAGAAAGACCAGTCGAGTAGTCTGAACCAATATCATAGATGATACCGGCAGTCTTGGCTTTTAATTCATTGGAAGCCAGATTAGCAAGAACCTGTCCCTGGAAAGGATCGATAAAACCGATGCGGAAACTGTAAGGATGTAAAACTCCATTTTCATCAACGGTTACTTTAGGATTGGAGGCTGCAGTTGCGATCAATGGGACTTTCAGCTCATCAGCAATGGGAGCCATGGCAATATTGCAACTTGAGAAGTTGGTACCAATAACTGCAATAACCTTTTCTTCAGTTACCAGGCGGCGGAAGGCGTTGACTGAATCAGTGGGATCACCACGACCATCAAGACCAATTACTTCCACTTGCTTACCCAGGATACCACCAGCTTCATTAATTTCTTTGGCGGTGAGCAGCATACCATTCAAACCAGCCTGACCCCAAACAGCGGTGTCGCCAGAGAGAGCACCAATGTAACCAATTTTGATGGTGTCATCAGCGGCTTTTTGTCCACAGGCACTCATCATGGAGGCTAGCAGAACAACAAGCATTACAACTACAACGATCTTTGATTTTTTCATTTTTCTCCTCAATTTTTTCGTACAGATTTATAAAATTTTCGTACGGGGAATATTAATGAATTATCTTCTACTCGTTAGTTCCTCCTTTTGCAAAACTATGTCTCCGTTATGAAAGTGAAAAATCGTGGATAAGGCGTCGGGCTGTTTCATCATCTGTTACAAGAGAATTAATGAATTTACCACGTATCGAACCCAGAATGGCATCGTATTTCTGCGTCCCGCCCGCAATACCTACTACACGCTCAATCTTTTGCATTACTTCGAGGTCTGCACCGATAATTCTTTGATCAATTTCAGATTTAACCCGGTTGCCATGAACATCAAAAAAGCGCAATCCAATATCTCCGATCGCGCCTTGCTTTATCAGGGGGTCAACTTCATTCCAGGTGATAATGTCTTCGTTCCTCATCAATAGAGCATCTTTACGGAAAGATCCAATGCCCACAAACGCAACATTTACTTCAGCGCAAAGCGAAAGCGCGTAGTTTACATGTTTATTCTTCTGAATGGCTTCACATAATTCGGCACTTTCGACAATTCCTGGCGCAGGAATGATCACCAGCTTTGCATTAACAGTTTGAGCCACCCGGCGGGCAATATCCCCCGCGTGTGTATCCGAGATTGGTTCTCCAAACCCACCAACCATTTGAACGATTACAACCTGTGGCATTTTGTTGGGAGTGATCTGATCAGCCATAACAGAGAGAGTGTTACCCCAGGTAAATCCAACCACATCCGTATCCTGAACGATCCGCTCAAAATACTGGGCTGCCTCTACACCTAATTCCTGGCTGACTATTCCAGGATCGTTAGGGTCGCTTACTCTACAAATAACACTATCCAGCAAGCCAGTTTTTTGTTCCAATTCTCTTTCGAGATCTTCATATTGATTAGAAAGCGAGCTGATAACGATTTGTACAACCCCCATTTCGCGCGCTTCATTCAGTAATCGAGATACTTTTGGACGCGATACCCTAATCTTCTTAGCAATGATATCTTGCGTCAATCCATCTTCGTAATAGAGCTTAGCAACTTTTTCGAGAAGACTTACGTTCATATTCCTCGGTCCATTTTTAGTCAGGGATGTGAACAAATGCTCAATACTGAACGTTTTCAACATTATAGCAGGATTCTTTGCCGTGTCAATAGTGCAATAGTGAAATATTGTTCACTAATCTGGTTTTTAATTATTCCAGCGTTTATAAATGATTACAAATAAGCGCGTCATGTAGACCGATTTTTCTCCCTTACATGAGATGATCATTAATTTTTTCTCCCCTTAATTAAAATTATAATGAGTTTTTGTTGATACCTATTCTCTTCAAGGAAATTGACATTTTTCAATCTTTCGTTTACAATATGTGCAAACATATACATTTGTACACATATATGTACAATTGTTCATTTTATTACAGGGATAAATACTATGGCTAATATGATGCGAGCTGCTGTTTACTATAATAACCATGATATCCGCATTGAAGAGGTTCCAATTCCCGAAATTGGTCCGGATGAAGTGCTGGTGAAATCGGTCGCCAGTGGCATTTGTGGCGGCGAATTAATGGAATGGTATCATGCCCCACGCGCTCCAAAAGTTATGGGTCACGAACCTGCAGGCATTATTGTCGATAAAGGTCCCCAGGTAAAAAACTTTAATGTCGGAGATCATATCTTTGTCAACCACTATGTATCTTGTGGTACATGCCGGCAGTGCTTACGTGGACGGTATACCAATTGTGAGCGTTTAAAAGAATCTATGCTTTTCCCGGGTACCACCTGCCAGTATTTTCGGGTGCCCTCCCGCCAGCTCAATCGGGACACCATCCTGATTCCACAAAACGTTAGCTTTGCTGAAGCTACCGTTTGTGAGCCCTGGGGTTGTGTCATTGGTGGGTTAAAAGTTACTGAAATCCTTCCCGGCGATACCGTTCTGGTGATTGGTGCTGGTTTCATGGGAATGGGATTCTTGCATATGGCACCCCTTTTTGGCGCTGGCAAAGTCATTTCGATGGATCTATCCGATTGGCGCTTACAAAAAGCATTAACTATGGGTGCCACCCACACCATCAATCCCAAAACGGAAAATGTTCAGGAAAAATTGCGAGATATCAACGGTGGGTATCTTGCTGATGTTGTGATCGTGACGGTACCTTCTGTCAATCTTTATGCACAGGGACACAGCCTGGTCGAAAAAGGCGGTTTTCTCCATCTTGGTGCTCCCACTATGCCTGAACCAAAGTGGACGATCGATCCGCAACATGAATACTTTGGAGAAATTAAGATTTCAGCAAAATATTCTGCAGATCACTTTGACACCAGTCAGATCATGAAATGGATTTCAGCAGGTCGCATCAATGTTAAAGCTGCTATTACTCATCGTGTAGAATTGGATGACACTCTGGAAGCATTTCAAATGATGGTGAAAGCTGATGAATCGTTAAAAACCATAGTTTATCCAAATGGATTGAATGAGGAAAAACCTCTTTAATGGCTTTTCTATAAAGAGGATGAGTTCTGATGGAACCTCTAAAGAATATTCCAACAAGCGAACTCCAGCAAGATGAATTACGTTTAATCACGCGCGCTGCCTGGCTTTATTATATTCAGGGATTGACTCAAACGGAAGTCGCGGAAGAACTGAATGTCTCAAGGATCAAAGTTACCAGATTAATCGCCAGGGCGAAGAGTTATGGCATCGTAGATATTCGAATTCATCAACCCTCTGGGATGTTTGTTGACCTTGAACAGGAACTCATTAGTCGGTACAATCTTCGTGACGCTTCGGTGATTCTGGATATCCCCAATGGGGAGCCTCTTCGCCGGCTGCTGGCAAAAGCAGCTGCCCAATGGCTGACTCCGCATCTACGACCAGAGCTTGTAGTAGGTATTTCGATGGGACGAACCCTTGCATACCTACCGGAAGTAATTGAAAATAAACAACCTACCGGAACAACATTCATTGAAGTAATGGGAGCATCCGATTCCGTCAATAGTGGTTTCAGCTCCTATGCTGTCATCAGCCGAATTGCCCAGCTTTACGGCGGACAGGCTCATTTACTGGATGTTCCTACCTTTGTGTCAAACCAATCCATTCGGGATCTGTTAATGAGCGAAACTCATATCGCAGAAAGGTTCGAGATAGCCCGTCACTGTGATATTCTCATTACCAGTGTTGGTACCGTTGATGATGACGCCCTTTTGCATCAAATTGGGTACATCAATGACGAAATTCTGCAACAACTGCAAAGAGAGAAAGCTGTTGGTGATTTGTTGGGTCATTTTATCGACGAACGCGGTCGCCCTGTTTCAAACCCACTGGATGGTAGATTAATGGCAATTCAATTGGACGATCTGAAATACATTCCTTATAGTGTGCTGGTTTCTGGTGGTGAAAACAAAATTCGAGCTATGAAAGCCGCTTTACTTGGCAATTACATCAATGTTCTCATTACAGATGTTAGTAGTGCAAAAGAGTTATTAAAGAAGAACTGAACAACTCATGTGAAGAAAAAGGAGATAAATTATGAGTTCGGCTGTACATCATTTCAATGGTACTGAAACAGAATATGATTGGGAAAACAGCATCCCAAAACAAATCCCACCCACAGATACTGCCAAATTTGCAAAAGGGAAAGTAGTAATCGGTCCTCAAGATGATGCAGTTAATTACGTTTTCCGATATTTCTGTGTCCAACCTGGCGGTCATTCAACCATGCCCGATCAGCATATTCATGATCATGGGATGTATATCTTGCATGGCAAGGGTGAAGTGATGATCAATGGGAAAACCTATCCTATTCAAGCGCGTGATATGGTTTATGTTGCTCCAAATGATGTTCATGGGGTCATCAACACAGGAGATGAACCTCTTGGATTTATTTGTGTGATCCCCAATAAAGACCGTCTTGATGAATATCTCAAATTAAGCGGTAAAGAAAAATAATCCTTCTGAATAGTAATTTTGCAAAATGAAAAAAGAGGTTGCCAGACTGGCAGCCTCTTTTTTAATCAAATGAGACATATATTGCTGGATACCTTATAGAACTTGAAAAAAGAACAGAAGAAGAGATTGGCAATGAAACTGTACACCCTGTACTCTCCACCTGAGCATCCTGATGGCACCATTTAAAAGCAAAAGTTGAAGTCGAAGAACATAAACTTCGAACTGGACCCTTTTGGGTTCAATTCAAACATTAGATGACCTTAATTAACCAGACAAATAATCAATCAATTTACCTCTAGGAATCATGCTTGAAGAGATCCTTTAGTGCTAAACATGGTAGTAAGAGTTTGCAAGCCTATTGATTCAACAAACCCTTTGTAATGCATTCTTAAAGTTGTAGATAATCAAACTAATAGAGAATAATCAGAAATTTATATGAATGGCGCAGCTATAAAAACGTTCTATGATATTATCAAAAATACTCTTCTTTACGAAGGTTCTGTTTGCCAGCAAATATCTGCAATTTGGCTTTTTATAAAATAAGCGAGGTAAGATGATGAAAAAAGAGAATAACTCACCTAAGAAAGGTGAGGAGAACGAAGATAAAAGGATACAAGACCTGCGCAGGAAACAAACAGGATTTGGTTTGAGTTATTTGATTGTAAGCATGATCGGTCTGTGGTTATTTCAGCAGTTCGTATTAACCCCACTATTAAATAAAGAAATTCAAATCCCATATAGTGAGTTCAAGGCAAAGATCAAATCGGGTGATATCCTCGAAGCTACACTGGGTGAAGAAAAGATCGTTGGAACCATGAAGAACACCGGTGATACCGCTACAAGTCTCAAAAGTATCCCCTTCACCGTCATTGCAGTACCCAATGGTGACCCCAGCTTGATCGAGGAGTTGGATGCTGCGGGGATAAAGTATAGCGTCAGTCCACCTCCCAGCCCGGTAGGTAGTTTTTTACTGTCATATGGTATTCCGCTCCTACTTATTGGGGCAGTATGGTATTTTGGGTATCAAAAATTGGCAAAGAGCGGATTGGGGGGTGCTGGCAGCATCATGGGAGTGGGAAAAAGCAAAGCAACAGAAGTAAAGCCGGAAAGCATTGGAATTACTTTCAAAGATGTTGGAGGAGCTGATGAAGCGATCAGTGAATTGAGTGAGATCATTCAATTCCTGAAAACGCCGGAAAAATTCTCAAATCTCGGCGGGCGCATCCCGAAAGGCGTTTTATTGGTTGGGCCTCCTGGAACTGGAAAGACCCTGCTTGCCAAAGCTTCTGCTGGTGAAGCAGAAGTTCCCTTCTTTGAAACCAGTGGCTCTGAATTTGTTGAAATGTTTGTTGGTGTTGGTGCAGCACGTGTGCGTGATCTGTTCGAGCAGGCTCGCAAGGCTGCACCTGCTATCATCTTCATCGATGAAATCGACGCAATTGGTCAATCTCGTGTTGGAGCAACTCGATTTGGTGGAAATGATGAGCGAGAACAAACCCTCAACCAGCTTCTTTCTGAGATCGATGGATTCCATACTGAAAAAGATAAGCCAGTGATCATCATGGCAGCCACGAACCGCCCCGAAGTGCTTGATCAGGCGCTGCTGCGCGCTGGACGGTTTGACAGGCAGATCACGGTTGCAGCTCCTGACTTGATTGGAAGACGACAGATATTACGCATTCATAGTAAGAATGTTGTGCTTGCACCTGATTTTGATATGGAGCGAGCTGCCAGGATCACTCCAGGTTTCAGCGGCGCTGACCTTGCCAATATCATCAATGAGGCTGCGCTTCTAGCTGCCCGTCGCAACGCAAAAGATGTGACGATGAATGATTTTGAAGCTGCTATCGAACGTGTGATTGCTGGATTGGAAAAGAAATCACGCGTAATGAATGAAACAGAGCGAACTACTGTAGCTTATCATGAAAGCGGGCATGCTTTAATAGCGGAATTATTACCTCATGCCAACCCAGTTGCTAAAGTGAGCATCGTTCCTCGTGGGCGTGGCGCTTTGGGATATACCATGCAAATGCCAACCGAAGACCGATACCTTTTGACACGTGAAGAACTAGAAGATCATATTGCCACCATGCTAGGTGGAAGAGCTGCTGAGCAGGTGGTTTGCAACACCATCAGCACCGGTGCAAGTGATGACATCCAAAGGGCAAGTGAATTAGCTCGTCGTATGGTGACAGAATTTGGTATGAGCGAAAAACTGGGTGTAGTGCGTTACGTCACACAACAATCTCAATTCTTGACTGGCAGTGATGCTGGCTCTGTTGCCAGTCCGGAAACTCAAAAATTGATCGACGAAGAAGTAATGCGGATCACAAGTGAGCAATATCAACGTGTGCAGCGATTACTTATTGAACATCGACCTGCTCTTGAACAGTTGGCAAAACAATTGCTGGAAACCGAGACAGTGGATGGCACAGCAGTCAAAAAAGCTCTGGAAGTAATAGAATCTTAGTCCAGTCTGATCGATCAAAATTGGCGGAGGAATTTTAATTGTGCAAATTCCTCCGCTTTAAATTTAATAATTTTCTGATGCAAATCATTTTTAGATTAAGACATTTTAAGATACGGGTTGACGCCAAGTCCAAACAGGGGCCATCACGATGAACTAGAAAAACTTATAAAAGAACAAAAACCAGAATTATCAGTTCCAGATGCTGCTGAAACTTTTACTAATCTAGAATGTATTAGTGGTTTCAAAGTGTTCAACCAGAGATTCGAAAACCTTACGAAAGATATCTGTGAGAAGCTCCGTGTAAAAAATGATGCTACAGATAATATTTTGATCATCCCTTGCCAGAATTGCATCTTTTGGGGAGGGTATTGAATACACGCCCTCAAACCAGCGAGGTGGAATTCTTCTACTCTGCTTTGAAAATTCAGGCTTGAAATATTTTTCTAAAAAGATATGATTCAAATAAGTAAACTTGCTTTTAATAACCATTCCATTTCGTCAATTTGTCAAAATCAGAATATGGTGTCTATGAAAAAGAAAGTATGATCAAAAATCTAAACAACATTCAGGAATAAAGAGGATGCAAGTTTCAACTGATAACAACAAACCCGTAGCTACAACCGGTCTTTCTGAAAGCCAGGTTCTAGAACGCCGGAAAGAATTCGGAGAAAACGTTCTTCCCGCAGAAAAAACTACTACGTGGTGGATCATCCTTTTCAATCAATTCAAAAGTCCCCTGGTTTATATTATCCTGGTTGCTGCTCTGGTTTCTTTGATCGTAGCGGAATATGGCGATTTTGCCATCATTATGGTTGTAGTTATCGTAGATGCGATACTCGGTTTTGTTCAGGAATATCAGGCTCAAAACACATATTTGGCATTAAAGAATCTTCTCAAACCAACGACAACCGTGATCAGAATGGGCGAACAAGGTGCAGAACGGAAAGAAGTAGAAGTTAGTGAGCTCGTACCGGGTGATCTTGTGGTGTTGAACGCAGGAGAAAAAGTGCCAGGAGATGGGGTGATCCTGGAAGGGTACAAAATTGCAGTGGATGAGTCCATCCTGACAGGTGAAAGTGAGCCGGTCAATAAGAGCGACATTGTTAACAAGGATGAGCCGTCTACTGTCAATAAAGCCTTTATGGGGACTACGATCCTGACAGGTCGCGGGTTGATGGAAGTGACCGAAACGGGAACTCGCACTGAGCTGGGTCAAATCGCCTCCAGTCTGCGTGAACATGTCGAAGAAGATACCCCCCTGCAGATCCGGTTAAAAAAATTCAGCAAGACTCTGACTTTCATCGTGGTCGGATTTACTATTGCCATACTTATTACAGGTCTCTTCATGGGTAGAGATTTTCTGAATATGCTGCGTACATCGATCATCCTGGCGATTGCTGCAGTACCAGAAGGATTGCTGATCGCTGTCACAGTAATTCTCGTGTTGGGTATGCGCAAGATTTTAAAACGAAACGGTCTTGTTAAGCGCCTGCTTGCAGTGGAGACATTGGGTTCAGTGACCACGATATGTACCGATAAAACAGGAACACTTACCGAAGGTCATACGTGTGAACCACGTTGAGCTTACAGACCGTGAACGTGCTCTTGAAACTATGATACTCTGCAATAACCTGGAAGGCCCTGTAGATGTTGCTTTGTGGGAATATGCGCAATCTCAAAATGGGGTTAACAATATTCAAGATAGGTTTGATGAATCTGAAAGATTGGCAGAAGAACTTTTTACCAGTGAAACCAAGTACATGATCACTGCCAATAAAGTGAATGGGCAAGGTAGCTTCAACTTTCTCAAAGGTGCACCAGAGATTGTGTTGGAAATGTGCCAGATCGACCAGAATGTGAAAAAACGTATCCTTTCTCAGATCGATGAATGGGCTGGCGAAGGGCTTCGATTGCTTGGATTGGCGTACCGCCCTCTGGGGATATTGGAAGACCATACAGGTTATATTTGGGTTGGATTACTTGGCATGGAAGACCCCATACGTGAAGGTGTGGTCGATGCGGTAAAAGTTGCCCAGCATGCTGGAATTAGAGTTTGCATGATCACAGGAGATTATCGAAAAACTGCAGAACGCATTGGTCGCAACATTGGCTTAATCCGTGATGGCGACAAAATCATCGATGGCGAGGAGATGACACAACTCGACGACAACCAGCTTCAACAACTGGTGAATCATGTGGCGGTATTCGCTCGAATCCGGTCAAACGATAAACTTCGTATTATCAAAGCATTACAGGGCACCAATCAGGTAACTGCCATGATCGGTGATGGGGTGAATGATGCTCCAGCCTTGAAGCGAGCCAACATTGGTGTGGTTGTTGACTCTGCTACCGATGTAGCAAAAGAAACTGCAGACCTTGTTCTTCTGGATAGCAACTTCCGCACCGTAGTAGCAGCAGTTGAGGAAGGACGCACCATCTTCCAAAACATCCGTAAAGTAGTGGCATACACTCTTTCCAATTCCTTCGCAGAAGTCTTAACGATCTTCATTGCGATGGTATTGCAATGGCCGGCACCTCTGGCAGTGGCACAAATCCTATGGATCCATCTGATCTGTGATGGGCCATCAGATATTGTGTTGGGATTCGAACCCAAAGAAAGGGGCATCATGGATGAACCGCCCAAGTCAAAGGATGCCCCTATCCTGACCCATCTGGGCTTAAGTCTCATTGGTGTGATCAGCATTGTGAGTTCAGTATTTGCTCTTTTAATCTTCAATCACTTCAGCACAATTCACGGTAATGTAACAGAAGGGCGCAGTATGGTTTTTGCAAGCTTTGCGATCAATTCTATGATCTATATCTTTGCATATCGATCCATGCGCCGACCAATCTGGAAGATGGTGCCCTTACGCGAAAACAAACCATTATTTTGGACGATCCTTGCGGGGTTGGCAACAGCATTGATCGCATTTCTGATCCCCGGTTTGCGGAATGTGCTGGGAATCGTTCCATTATCGTTGATGGAATGGGGTGTCATTGCAGGGATTGCTATTTTACTGTTGATCATCGTTGAGATTGCCAAAATGATCGCCAAGGGGATCCATGATAATGACTGATGTGGGTCAATACTCATGGCTCAGGCGCACTCAAATGATCTTAAGCTCTTGCATCAGCAATACATCAGCCTGGGATACTTCATTACAACCAATATGGATGGAAACCCTTTACATTTTTCGATCGTCGCAGATCTTATTGCATCAGTTTTCTTGAGTGTGTAGCTATTAGTTTCTTAGAAGGTAGTGATGAAAGTTCATCCAATACCGTGTGGGTGGGGAATAGCCTTCCTGATCGAAACCACCCGTGGTATGTTCTTGATCGATAGTGGTTCTCCTGACCAACAAAATCGAATTCTCAAAAAAATGAAAGCGTTGGGAAGAGACGATCTGAAACTGATCTGGATCACACATGCCCATTATGATCACTATGGCAGCGCATCTGAATTGCGAAAAATTACAGGTGCATTAATCGGAGTACATATAGATGATGCTGTAAGCATGACGGCAGGTTTTTCGCCACTGGGGACCACACGCAGGTATGGCTTTATTTACCCTCCCGTCCAAAAAGCACTCAACCATTTCCACCCCCTTCCACCAACCCCACCAGATTTTGTGTGTGAAGATGGTGATACTTTGGAACAATATGGCCTTGAAGCATCAATACTTCACACCCCTGGTCACACACCTGGGCATACCTGTGTTAAATTAGAAGAAGGAATAGTTTTTGCTGGTGACCTGCTGGGTGGTTTTCCTCAACCCGGTTTACAAAGTTTACTAGCTACCAATTGGAATCAGCTTTCAATCAGTTTATTAATCCTACAGGCTGCAAAGCCAAAATGGATATATATTGGGCATTCTATTCAGTTAATTTCCGGTGAGATGATCTATTGAGACACTTACAAAAATGAATACCCACTGAGAATTTATTTAGTTTTGTGTTAAAATAGCACCCGACTGTAATTCCGCTGCATTCTGGTTATTTACATCTTAGCAAAAAGCACAGTTGTTACAGAATTCGCATTTTGTTGGTAGCATTTTAGGAGTATACAGTGCAGGATGTGCAATTAACAGGTAATTATTGGCAAGAAGCAAATGACAAGAAAAAACAAAATGAAAGAACAGATTTACAAAATTTTTCGATAAGAAGTTTTTCAACTGCTCTCGATCATCTACCAGATGGTTTTTTATTAGTAGACAAGAATCTAGTTTTCCTTTATGCCAATGTTCAGGCAGTTAAGGCACTTAAACGAAACACAGATGATCTGGTTGGTAAGAACCTGTTAGATGTATTTCCAGAAATAAAAGACACAGCATTTATTAAAGCAATAGAAAGTGCCCAGGACACTCAGGCTACTGTCATTCTCGAAGGGAAAAATAGTCCATGGGGAAAACAATACAAAAATAGCGTTTATCCCTCGAACGATGGGGTCTGTATCCTGATCACCGAAGTTCCCGAACAAAAACTTGCTAAAGATAGTATTGTCGATGAAATACGCCGGTTATTAGAAGCACAGCGAATTGCCAATTTAGGTTGTTGGGAATTTGACAGTTCCACCCAAAAACTATATTTTTCCGATGAAATGTTTGATATCTTTGGCATTTCACCAGCGTCTTTTACCCATACATCTGCATCATTCTTGAAATTAATCCATCCTGATGACCGTAAAACTGTAAAAAGATTCCTTGTGGAACTTCAAAAGACTGGCTATGCTGATGAGTGCAATTTTCGAATCCTAACGACCGATAATTCCGTTCGTTATATACAGATTCGCGGAGAAGCCATTCTCAGCGAAACAGGCAAACCGGTTCGCTTTACTGGTACAACCTATGACATTACAAAAAGCAAACAATTAGAAAAACAGTTAAAAGAAACTCAAGAGGTTTTCTTTAGAACCTTCAAATATAATCCTGCAGCCATGTTGATAACGACTATTCCGGAGGGAATATGTGTAGAGGTGAATGACAGTTTTACCAGCATGTTGGAATTCTCCCCTGAAGAGATAATCGGGCACACAACGCTTGATCTGGAAATTTATACTAATCCAGACCATAGATTGCGGCTGTATCAAATATTATCTGAGCAAGGCGAAGTCAATAACGTTGAACTGGTTTTCCGAACTAAATCTGGGAAACTTATAACCGGGCTGGTATCACTGCAATCTCTTCATTTCAAGGGCAGGGATTATGCTCTCATCATGGCAGTTAATATCACCAAACGTAAACAGGCAGAGGTAGCTCTACAGGAAAACGAGCACTTATTAAGCAGCGTCCTTGAGAACTCACCAGATATTATTTATACATTTGATATTCAAACAAATAGGTTCATGTTTATCAATCGCCTTGACCTTTTTGGATTTTCTATCGAAGAACTGCAGAACTCTGAGACAATTCTAGGCTGGATACATCCAGAAGATCGCCATTTAGTTATCGATGCATGGAATGAAAGCAAGGAAACTGGAGCTCCCCATCAGATTGAGTACAGATTCAAAAAGAAAGATGGCAGTTGGATTTGGTACAACAACGGGCAACTTCTCTATTAAGTAACGATGATGGAAGTGTAAAACAATTACTAATTTCGCTAACAGATATTACTTCACAAAAACGAGCCGAAAATAAATTACGGGAAAGTGAAGACAGATTTCGCTTGCTGATCGAAAATGGATCCGACTTTATTTATCAAGTCGCTTTGAATGACGATCTTTCTGTAAGAAAGGTGATTTTCTTAAGTCCTCAGGTCAGTAAAATTTTTGGTTTAGAAAAAAATATTAAAGAGCTAAATTCTGATCCCAGATCTTTTTACAACTCGATAATAAAATTGATCCATCCGGATGATCTTCCCCAATTTTTAAACTCTGAGAAAACTTTACTGACCGAAAAAAGTCCCGTCGATCGAGTTTATCGCGCATGGAATGCTGCCAAAAATGATTATATTTGGATATCTGATCGGATCACTCCAAGAATGAATGATAAAGGCAAATTGACAGGGTATCAGGGAATTTGTCGCGATATAACAGAACAGAAACTGGCACAAAAAGCGCTCTTCGAAAGTGAAAAACGTTATCAGATGATCTCTTCCATTGCATCTGATTATATGTTTGAGAGCCGTTTTGGAAAAGAAGGGCAATCGTTCTTAATCTGGACTGCTGGTGCGTTCGAGAATATCACAGGTTACACAATGGAAGAATATAACGCGCGGGGGGGATGGCGGACTATTCTCCACCCAGATGATCTGATAATAGATGACCATGACCAAGAAAAGTTGCGTTCCAACCAATCGATCATTTCTGAAATTCGGACATTTAAAAAAGATGGTTCTCTGGTATGGTTAAGTGTTTATGCTCGTCCTGTTATTGATGAACAAACCAGTGAATGTATCGGTGTTTATGGCGCAGCAAAAGACATTACTGAACGCAAACTGGCAGAAGAAGAGATCAAGAAGCAACTGACATACCAGAAAGCGGTCAACCGTATATCAACAATCTTGCGCGGTGCACAAACCCTGGATGAAATACTTCCCCACCTCCTTAAAGAAACTCTGAGCATGGCAGAAACTGACACAGGTGCCATATGGTTGTATGATAACCATTCAAGGAACTTCGAACATACCGTTGCGAGTGGGTGGTTTACCCAACTAAAGAAACCAAACATGACAATAGGAGAAGGAATAGCTGGAACAGTTTATAAAACTGGTGAAGTACATGTCTCTCCAGAATTCAGGCGGGATCCATTGATTTATAAAGGAACCATAAATGAGGTACCAGAAGGATGGGGAGGAATTTGTGTACCCATTCGAGCAGAAATGGAAACCATTGGTGTTTTATACGTTGCAAAACAAATCCCACACCATTGGGGTGAAGAAGACGTTCGCCTGTTTACTACGGTCTCTGAGATCGCTGGAAATACTATCCATCGTGCCAGATTACACGATCAAACCCAAAGACAATTGAAACATCTATCCACTCTACATGATATCGATCAAGCAATAAGCTCAACTCTTGACCTTCACTTGCTCCTGGATACTTTATTAAGTCATATCACCCTTCAACTTCATGTTGATGCGGCAGATGTTTTGCAATTTGATCCACAGACTCAGAATCTAGAGTTCATCACCGGATTAGGCTTCAACTCGTCCGCCTCCCATAAATTTCGGGCTCGCATGGGTGAGGGTCACGCAGGTCAGGCTGCGCTTAAAAGAAAAATAATTGGAATCTCAGATAATACCCCGTCAGCTGATTTCAAATGTGCACGCATTCTCGAAATTCCCGAAGAGGGATTCATTGCACATTATGCTGTACCGCTAATTGTAAAAAATGAAGTAAAAGGTGTTCTTGAAGTATTCCATAGAACTGCTTTAGCCCCTGAAAAAGAATGGTTTGATTTTTTGGATACTCTCGCTGGGCAGGTGGCGATCGCAATGGATAACGCCACTATGTTCGAAAGTTTGCAACAGTCTAATCATGATCTGGCAGTGGCTTACAACGCAACGATTGAGGGTTGGTCAAAAGCCCTTGATATGCGTGATAAAGAAACGGAAAACCATACTCGACGAGTAACAGAACTTACGTTACGGCTTGCGCGCCGCCTGGGAATCAATGAAGAAAAGATAGTCCATATCTGGCGCGGAGCACTCTTGCACGACATTGGTAAATTGGGAGTTCCAGATAATATCCTGTTAAAAGCAGGAAGCCTTACAGAAGATGAGCGAGAGATAATGAAACGTCACCCTCAATTGGCGTATGATATGCTCTATCCCATTGAATATTTGCGTCCAGCTTTAGACATCCCTTATTGTCATCATGAAAAATGGGATGGAAGCGGATATCCCCGCGGTTTGAAAGGGTCAGATATTCCTTTGTCAGCCCGCATGTTTGCACTGGCAGACGTTTTCGATGCTTTGACTACTGATAGGCCTTATCGTAAAGCCTGGTCGTATGAACAAGCCATCGAATATATCTGTGAACAATCTGGCAAGCATTTTGACCCAGTGCTGGTAAATGTTTTTACCTACCTGTTGAGAACAGGTGAGCTGGGTATGAATTTTTAAGGCAATTCGTTCGTGTTTATGTAAAAAAGTGTTCCTAATTTCATCACTCGATAAAACCAGCAGATGAATTAATAATAGACCTGATTTCACAGGTGTCTTAGCGGGGAGGGCGGGAATGCCCTTCGATAGGGTTCAAACCTGTTATAAGAAAAGACACCCTTTCAGGTGTCTTAGCGGGGAGGGCGAGAATGCCCTTCGATAGGGTTCAAACCTGTTATAAAAAAAGACACCCTTTCAGGTGTCTTAGCGGGGAGGGCGGGATTCGAACCCGCGGCTGAGTTTAAGCCCAGCACTCACTTAGCAGGCGAGCCCAATCGGCCTCTCTGGCACCTCCCCAGTCGCTCCAGCGGAGGGAGCGGGATTCGAACCCACGATGGCTTTCACCATACCTGTTTTCAAGACAGGCGCCTTAAGCCTCTCGGCCATCCCTCCAGGTTCGGTAGTAACCGGTGCCTTCGAATTCTATCATACATACCACTACCGGACAAGACAACCGGTTACACCTCAACTGTAGCTCCGATTATAGCCGTTTCGAATTGGCTGTTATATAACTCAGCATAGAAGCCATGCTTTGCCAGCAATTCCTCATGATTGCCTTGTTCGACAATATCACCATCGCACATCACCAGAATCAGGTCAGCATCACGAATAGTAGAAAGTCGGTGAGCTATCACAAAGCTGGTGCGCCCTTGCATCAAGGTAGCCATTGCCCGCTGGATAAGTATTTCAGTACGGGTATCTACAGAACTGGTTGCTTCATCGAGGATCAGGATATGTGGGTCTGCCAGGATAGCCCGTGCTATAGTTAATAACTGCTTCTGCCCCTGAGAGACGTTTGATGCTTCTTCATTCAGCACCATCTCGTACCCTCCAGGGAGGGTGTGAATGAAATGATCCACATGAGCAGACTTTGCTGCTGCGATCACCTCTTGATCGGTCGCCTCCGGTCGCCCATATCGGATATTTTCCATAATAGTGCCATTGAATAACCAGGTATCCTGCAATACCATACCAAAAATCTTTCGTAGGTCATTGCGGGTAAAGTCTTGAATATTATGTCCATCGATGAGTATGGCTCCGCTGTTCACATCATAAAAACGCATCAGCAATTTGACCATGGTTGTCTTGCCTGCACCAGTTGGCCCAACAATCGCAATGCGCTGCCCCGGGTAAACGCGAGCTGAAAAATCATTGATAATCACTTTGTCAGGGGTATATCCAAAGTGAACGTGGCTGAATTCAACCTCTCCTTTAACACTGGCAGGCTGGATCGGATTGCTTGTTTCAGGAATTTCTTCAGCTTCATTCAAGAACGCAAATACACGTTCAGCTGCCGCAGCGGTTTGTTGCAACACATTAGAAATGGTAGCCAGTTGTGTAACAGGTTGGTTGAAAGAACGTACATATTGAATGAATGCCTGTATGTCACCCACTGTGATGGCGCCACGGATCGCTAACCAACCTCCCAGAATGGAAACAACGACATAGCTCACATTGCCCAGAAAGTTGATCACAGGATGCATCAGACTGGATAAGAATTGCGACATCCAGGCAGAGTGATAAAGCACGTCATTATAAGTATTAAACTTGGTTACACTTTTCTCTTCACCATTGAAGGCTTTCATTACCTGATGACCGCTGTACATCTCCTCTATATGCCCATTGACATGTCCCAGGTAATCTTGCTGTTGTTTGAAGAAATGCTGAGAACGTCTGACAATAAACATAGTAGTTACCACAGAAAGTGGGATCACTACAAGTGAAATTAAAGTCATAACCACATTGATCGAAAGCATCATGATGAGGACGCCTATCAGAGTCACTCCAGAAGAAATGATCTGAGTCAGGCTCTGATTCATTGTCTGACTTATCGTATCTACATCGTTGGTGATACGGGATAGTACCTCGCCATGACTGACACCATCAAAGTATTTCAATGGCAGTCGATTGATCTTCTCTGAGATTTCCTTTCTGAACTGGTAAGTGATCCTGGCAGTCACAATTGCCATCACCCAACCTTGAATGTAAGAAAACACGGCAGAAAGAAGGTATAAGCCTGCCATGATAAGGAGGATGTTACCAATATAGGTAAAATCTATACCCGTGCCTTTGCCGGTGATCATCCCCATCACACCTTCAAATAGCTTTGTTGTGGCTTTTCCCAGGATTTTGGGTCCAAAGATATTAAAGATCGTTGAGATAGCTGCCAAAACCATAACAATAATTATGGATACCCTGAAAGGGCGCAGATACTTGAGCAATTCTTTCATGGTGCCCTTAAAATCACGGGCTTTTTCTGTCATCCTCATTCCAGGAGGTCCACCCCCTGGACCACCACCAGGCCCACCAGGTCTTTGCCCACCCATACCCAATGGGCGAATTTGGGTATTCTGCTGTTGAGAAGGACGTGAGTCGCGCATATGTTGGTTCATAGTTCCAACTCCTCTGCCCTCAGCTGAGATAATGCTATTTCACGATAAGTTTCACATGTTTTCATCAATTCCTTATGGGTACCTTTACCAACAATGTTGCCATTATCCAGAACAATGATTTGATCTGCCTGCAATACCGTAGAAACTCGCTGGGTGACGATCAACAACGTGCAACTAGAGGTTTTTTCTTTAAGTGCCTTTCTTAAAGCTGCATCTGTCTTGAAATCTAGCGCTGAAAAACTATCATCAAAGATATAAATAGGGGCATTTTTAACCAGTGCTCGTGCGATCGTAAGGCGTTGTTTTTGCCCACCAGAAACATTCATGCCACCCTGAGCAATTTCTAGATTAAGACCTTTTCCATCACTGTTTACAAATTCATCAGCCTGGGCGATGGTAATCGCCTTTTGTAGATCTTCTGGTGTGGCTTTTTCATTCGCATATCTTAGATTGCTCTCAATTGTCCCTGAAAACAATACACCCTTCTGGGGAATATATCCGATCTTTTCCCGCAGCTCATGCTGCGACACGTCACGCACATCCACCCCGTCGATTGTGATGCTTCCTTCAGTGACATCATAAAATCGGGGGATGAGGTTAACAATAGTAGATTTACCCGAGCCTGTTGATCCAATAAAGGCTGTCATCTGACCAGATTTTGCTACAAAATTCAAGTTACAAATCACATTTGCTTCTGCGCCCGGATATTTAAATGATACGTTATTGAAAGATATTTCTCCACGAAATGGTTCGGGAAAATGTCTGGGTTGTGCAGGATCTTTGATCACTGGATCGGTATTCAACACTTCTGCAAGACGCGTGGCAGATACCATTGCCCGGGGTAAAAAGATGAACATAAAAGACATCATCAGAAAGGAAAACACAATTTGCATGGCATATTGCATAAAAGCCATCATGTCTCCTACCTGCATGGTTGCTTCTGCAATCTGGTGAGCTCCGATCCAAATGATCATGATAGATAAGCCATTCATGATAATCGTCATTGTTGGAAAGAGAGCAGTCATTGCTTTATTGATAAACAGGGATGTATCTGTCAGATCGACATTGGCACGATCGAACCGTTTCTGCTCCATATCCTGCCGGTTGAAAGCCCGGATAACCATCATACCGGTAAGGTGCTCACGAGTCACCAGATTCAATCGGTCGGTCAATTTCTGGATGATCTTGAATTTTGGGAGGGTAACAGAGAATAACAGTGCAATGACACCTAATAACAAGCCTACAGCTACTGCGATCAACCACCACATGGAAGAGTTTTTTTGCATCGCCCGAATGATGCCTCCAATACCCATGATGGGAGCAAAGAACACCATGCGGATGATCATAAAGGTAACTTGTTGAATCTGGGTGACATCATTCGTTGACCGGGTGATCAGAGAAGCTGTTGAAAACTGGTCAAATTCAGCATTTGAAAAATTCTCCACCCGGCTGAAAATATCCCGTCGTACATCACGACCAAATCCAGCAGCGGTTCGAGAAGCCAGGAAACCAACCAGCACTGCGCTGACACCGACAAGTAAAGTGATCAGGAGCATGATCCCGCCAGTACGCAAAATGTAACTGGTTTGAACACTTGCAAGGTCCATCCCAAGTGCCTGGTACTCTGCTTTTACATATTGGATAGCAGATTGCTCTGCCATTTTTTCGCCCATGGTCGCAATCTGCTGGTCAAACGCAGCAGAAATCTTTGCCTGGATTTGACTTAATTGTTCAGAAGGCAAATTCGCCAGGATGGTGAAGGGATCAACCCCAGATGGGAGTTTCGAGAGATCAAATCCCAGGTTTGCACCATATGCAGCTGCTTTTTCTGGATCATCGATCATTTGTTGAATGCTATTAACAATTAGTAACGCCCGCATCATAGTGGAATTGAGCCAGGACATTTCTGTGTTATCCACCTGGTTTAAAACATAGATCGCTTCATTTTCGATTGCAGGATAATCTTTTAGTAATTCTGAATAATTCTCAGCGTTGGTATCTTTAAGGGAGTAATTTTGGAGTAGCCTGGCATAGTCACTTTGAGAGAGGAATAAGCCAATCTTTTCCATCTGGCTTTTGCGAATTGCTACCGGCACAGCATTCTCAATGCCGTTCTGCTGAATACCTATATTAACAATTCGGGATAGGTAATCTGGCAGTGCCAACTCACTGTTCGCCTGAACAAACAGTAGCACTATTGCGATCAGGATCATTATGGTATATGGTTTTAAATGTTTCAGCAAACGCGCCATTAATTCATTGCTCCTTCAGAGAGGGGGGCAGCTCATCTATACATTGTGATGAACGAACCTGTGATATTAAGGATTGATGTAATTTTTCCAGCAGCTCAAGAAGCTGCTTTTTCTCATCCTGTGTTAGGGTAGAGAACATTCTATTCAGTGAATCGATACGATCAGGGGCTGACTTATGAATTAGATCGCGGCCTTTATCGGTGAGTTGAATACGGAAAACTCTCAGGTCATCTGGATCAAGATTTCGTTTGATCAGTTCCTGTTCTTCAAGCCCGCGCAACAATGCACTGATGGTATTTTTACTGACCCGTTGAGAATGGCTTAACATGGTGGGAGTAACCCCCTCAGTGTTGCCAAACTTTTCATCCATCAATAATCGCAGCATGATACGCCAACGAGGACCCGAAAGTGTAATTTCATCTCCCTGAGCGTAATCAAGAATTTCGCACAATTGTGCTACTCTTTGAATCTTCCCGAACAATTCGAACACGGTGGTGTCTTCTAGTTCAAATAACTCCATCGTTTTTTGGCGGAAGATCTCTTCGAATTTCTTATGATCGATCTTGCAGGCTCTTTCCATCATCCCTCAATTTAGTACTATATAGAACTATTAGGGACGGAAGTTTATATCTTTTTTTCAGGTCTGTCAATAGGAAAAACATAAGATTTTTCTTAGAATGCTTCTTCTTATGTACAATAAGATTACTATGACGTTTGCTGAAATAAACATAAAACGAATCATCCCAATTGGCACAGCTGTGGCACTATCGCTTTTTGGTGACCTGACTCTCTTTACTGTATTGGTTACTCAATTAGAAGTCACACATCTTACTCTTGAACAGGTGGGAATTCTCCTCAGTATCCACCGTCTTATCCGCATCCCGCTCAATCCCCTGATCGGCATTCTGCAAGATAGAATTGGTCGCCGCATCCCCTTTCTGATGGGATTAACCCTTGCGATGACCTCCACCTTCATGTATGGAGTGGTTCATGGGTTTATTCCATTCTTCATCAGTCGTCTATTATGGGGAACTGCCTGGGGTTTGATAAATGTTGGCGGAATGAGCATGACGCTTGACCTATGCACTCCCAAAGATCGCGGAAAGTTGGCTGGTTTGTATAACACTTTCATCTGGATAGGTTTTGCAATTGGACCAGCATTGGGTGGAAGGTTAACGGACACTGAAGGTTTCAAAATAGCCATGCTGATCTGTAGTGGAATTGCTGCATCGGGTTTATTACTATCTGTTTTCCTGATAAAAGAAACTTATCCTGATGCTCGCCAGAATTCCCATCCACGTTTTACCTGGCATGATTTCCTTTCGCGTCTTAACCCCCTTGCAAATAACCGGGAGATATTGAGAACACAGATCTTGCTGGCGATCTTTATGTTCGCAGGGGATGGCGTGGTTCTTTCTACCCTTACCCTGTTATTGAAAGAACGCCTGGGCAATACCCTTCCTTTCCTGGGATCCTGGGTGGGTGTGGCAACCTTTAGCGGTTCACTCTTTGCGATTAGATCTGTAGTCGCTGCCCTTTCAAGCCCCATAGCAGGCAGAATCGCAGATCATTTCGGTCGGAAACAAGTTCTAACCACCGTGCTCTTGATGAGTACAGGCAGTTATCTCTTCATGGCATTTACTCGTTCACAGGGAGGTCTGGTTCTCAGCGCGATTTTTACTGCCTTCTGTGGTGGAGCGATCATGGTTATGTTAATGTCTACCATCGGAGATTACGCTCAAAACACACATACTGGTACTGCTATGGGACAATTCGCCATGATGGGTGATATCGGTAGTAGTTTTGGTCCGACCCTGGCATTTTCATTGATCCCCCTGATTGGTATCCATTGGGTTTATACCATCAGTGCGATCCTGTTGTTCTTTTCGTGTATCTTCTCGGCTATTCCAATCCAATCGCCACGATCAGCCAGCACCATTCCGAATTAACCCTGTACAACTTAAGTCTCATCCAGCATGTAAGCCAATCCAACCGCATCAGGACCGATGTGAGTGCCTAACGCAGGGCTAATGTCCGTCACAATGACATCTTTTATCCTAT
Organism: Anaerolineaceae bacterium; assembly: GCA_034429195.1. Taxonomy (GTDB): domain Bacteria; phylum Chloroflexota; class Anaerolineae; order Anaerolineales; family Anaerolineaceae; genus UBA4782. Next base: position 49,983 of record DAOUGQ010000012.1, on the reverse strand, counting down.
CTGGATGAAACCTGGCTAAAGTTTTCTCCAGCAATTCCTGGGCTCTTTCAGGGATATTCGAATGAAGAAAAGCAAAGTGAATGCTTTTTCCAGCGAGAATATGCTGAGTTACGATCTCAACAAGGTGATCTTTGGCATGATGCATAGTGCGAACCTTACTTAATGCCACCAATGATCCATTCTGGACTGTTAAGATAGGTTTAAATTGCAGCATCGAACCAATAAGAGCGGTCATCTGGCTTATCCGCCCACCTCGTCGTAAGAATTCGAGAGTAGCGGGAATAAAGAAAACTCCTGTGTTTGCCTGCGTTTTTTCAGCTGCTTTCCGGCACTCATCAATACCTTTCCCCTGTTCAGCAGTTTTTGCGGCTTCTAAAACTTGAAATCCCATTGCCATGGCACCTGAACCAGAATCCATCACCTGTATTCTGGCATCGGGGAGCGTTCGCGCTGCCTGCAAGGCAGATTCGTATACTTTTGTATATTTACTGGTGATATGGATGCTTAGAATATCAAATCCGCTGGCATACAGATCGTCATAAAGCTTTTGAAACTCGTAAGGCGTCACATGTGATGTCTTTGGGGTCTCCCGATCCGATTTAAGACGCGAATAGAATTCTATAGGGGTAATATCCACATCATCCCGATATGATTTTCCTCCCCAGATCAGGTGAAGGGGAATGGTAAAAACTGGCAATCCTTTTGTCAGTTCCTCAGGAATATGCGCAGTGCTGTCGGTGACTATCGCTACTTTTTTATTCATTTTTACCTGGAAGATTTACACCAAACCTGTAAATGGAATAGAAATATCCTTTTTTCATGCAATGATTAACCCAATGCAAATTGATTCGTAACGATGATCAAAAGGTAAAGGTCTTTCAGACTTCTGCCAGCATCTACGTATGACAGGCGAAGGAAATTCTGATCGGTGACAGGCTTTATTTATTCAGATTCTGGATGGTTTGAAAAACCTTTTCTTTGAATGCTTTCGCTTCCGGTTCCTCGCCTAATCCAATAAATGCGTTGTTTTCTCCATCTATTCCGGTAAAAATACCGGTAATTTCCAAACCCGTATCGGGATTTGTTGCTGCCTGTGGATTTTGTGCATAATCGGTGATCTTCACATTTTCCAACCTTGCAGAAAAGGCCGCCAGATCTGATTTATCCCCCCGTGTGACCCACATAATCCATTCGGGTGTAATGACTGCATCACAAGTGATCACAGAATCGCCCATCCCCGATCCACTTTTCTTTTCAGAAACCGTCTCGACACACATGATCGTTTTCCCAAGAGGATTGCCCAGGTTATTAGAATTAATATGTTTGTAAAAAGCCCGCTGCCGATCGATCTGAATGTCAATAACATCTAATTTTTTTGTAGAACGCTTCCATTCACTCATACGGTACTCCTGTAAATGTTGATTACAAAGAATTTGTTAATATATCGCTCAAGGTTATTTGTTCACTGTTCTTATCATTTTAGGATACCATAAATTGAGCGTTTGATTATTTTTATTATATTGCTTTTGCGATCATAACATAGCAAAGCCATTTTCGAGAAAGCACGACCCCAGAGACACCAGAAACATAAATATTATTGTATTTTCAGCAATTTTAATGATTTTTAACACAATTGCGTCGTGCTCACCTATTTCAGGGGAAATAGCTTCAAACTACTTGCTTGTAAATTGCGAATAAAACCTATATGATAATTTAACCGGAGGACAACATGAATAAAACCAAAATTCAAGTGTTGATTGTGATCACAGTGCTCATGCTGGTTTCTTTGGCATGTGGTGGAAGCATCAGCACAGCGAAAATTTCCAATGCTTACCTCACCGCTAACAGTGACGGTTCAGGTGAAACAACTGTCTTTTCTCCCACTGACACTTTCCATGCGATTGTCGAGTTGAAAAACGCCCCAGACGATACCACTCTGAAAGCAGTCTGGATTGCAGTAGATGTACCGGACGTTGATCCCAATTTTGTGATCGAAGAGACCAGTACTACTTCCAATGGCAATGATTTGATCACCTTCGATCTTTCAAACGATACCACCTGGCCTACAGGTAGTTATAAAGTAGACATTTATCTGAATGATAAGCTTGACCGTTCGCTGGAATTTACAGTGGAATAAGAGAACCGTACCGTTGTAAGTGAAAAGGCTGATCAACCGGTCTTAACCCATATCGTCCGAATTGGATAATTTGTTTAATTGTGGGTGAACCGGTTGACTTTTCGTAAAATCAACTTCATGTGTATATAAGGCTGCAGTTAGCATCATCGCCATCATTATTCCAATCGAAAAAGATCATAAGGAGCTTTAGATGTTCGAGATTCCCGAAGTAACCACCCTGGCAGCGCAGATTAATGGCCACATGACTGGAAAAATCATCTCGGAAGGAATGTTGGGGAACAGCCCACACAAATTTGTCTGGTACAACCGCACCCATGAAGAATTCGCGCAACTGACACAAGGCAAAACCGTCGGAAGCGCAATCCCTCGTGGGCGCTGGTTATGTATATCTATTGATCCGGGCTATGTGCTGGTGCTGGGTGAATGTGGAGGGAAAGTCCTGCTTCACCCAGCCGGAAGTAGTTTGCCTGCCAAATATCATCTGGCGTTACGCTTTACTGACAACACTCTGTTCACATCGACCACCCAGATGTGGGGCGCGATGGAACTCTATGAAACTGGAAAGGAACTTAATCGACAATACATCAAAAATATGCGAATCACTCCTGACAGCCGAGAATTCACCCTCTCCTATTTCAATGGGATGATCGATGAGCTTATCAAGGGAGAAAAACGCAGTGTGAAAAGCTTACTCACGCAGGATCAGATCATCCCAGGATTGGGAAATGCTATTGCACAGGATATCATGTTCAATGCCCGGCTTCACCCACGGCATCCCCTGAAAGAACTCTATCCTGATCAACGCGAAATGCTTTACCATGCCATTGTTGACACAGTCAAAGCAGTGATAGCAGCCGGAGGGCGTAACGATGAGACAGACCTTTTCGACAACCCGGGAGGATACAGGCGGATCATGGATGCTGATGCGGTTAACAGACCATGTCCGGAATGTGGCGGAAACATTTTAAAAATGCAATACCTGGGCGGGTCATGTTATTTCTGCCCACGTTGCCAATTATAGGTTGAGCCAGTAATCTGATCTGCCTTACTCTCTTATGGATTATTGAGCAGAAACTTGGTGAAGGATCACTAATACCTTCGTGGAGGCAATCCTCTCCATATCTATTCGCTTCCAATGGATTGGCAGCCCTTCGAGACGAAGCAACACTCCGATAAAGAGTGGATGCATTTTCAGCCGTAACTCTAGAAAATCTGCAATACGTGCCGGGTCTGTCACCAGTTCTGCAATCCCATCACTTTCGTGATTCCCTACCTGAACATGAACTGCAGTATTTTGCTGCAAATTCCGATACCAATCAGAGTATTTGCCCCGAGCTGAAGCAACATAATACGCGTCACCTATCTTTTCGAATTGCAACGGTGTCACTCTGGGTAAACCACTTTTCCTGCCAATCGTAGTCAGCAGCAGCACCATCCGCTGCGGTCCAAAACCTTTTTTATAATTCTGAATCATGCGGGAATTCATCCATCGCATGATTTTCCAGAGTAATCCAGGTTGCTTTTTCACTTTCATGATATGAATCCTTCTGCAACAACCAGATAGCAATCAATTCATTAGGATTATTGTACAATAATTACGCAATTCTTCAGTTCGGATTAGATTAAAAATAGAGGGTAAACATGGATTCTCATGAATTGACCGAAATGGCAGCCGGAATTTTGCATTTTTTGTGCGAAGAGTTACCCACCAGGCGGGTAGGAAGCAAAGGAAATCTGAGAGCCACCTCTTTCTTTGCTGAGAAAATTGCTGCATCTGGTTTTTCAGTAGAAACACCGCGATTTAACTGCATCGATTGGGAAGAACAAGGCGCCAGCTTAGTGGTAAATGACACCTCTTTTGATGTATTTCCAAGTCCTTATTCCAATGGATTTTCAGGGCAGGGGGAACTTGTTATTGCAAGTACAGTTGCGGAACTCGAAGATCTGGTTATTCGCAATAAAATCTTGTTGTTGCATGGTGAGGTAACTTCCTCACAACTCTTCCCCAAAAATTTTCGCTTCTATAACCCTGAAGAACACCAGCATATCTATCGCCTACTTGAAGCAGGTGCTCCGCAAGCGATTATCACCGCAACAGGGAAGAACCCAGACCTGGCAGGGGCAATGTATCCCTTTCCCATGTTCGAAGATGGTGATTTTGAAATCCCCTCTGTTTACATGAAAGATATTGATGGAGAACAATTGGCAAAGCTGGGTGGGCAAATCGCTCAGTTGGAATGTCATTCTCAACGGATCCCTACATTTGGATACAATGTGTTGGCGACGAAACAAGGACGTCAAAGATCGAGAATTGTGGTGTGCGCGCATATTGATGCCAAACCAGGTACCCCGGGCGCACTGGATAACGCTGCAGGTATCACCATCTTGCTGCTTTTGGGAGAATTGCTTCATGATTATAAAGGTAACTTCGATTTAGAAATCGTGGTTTTTAATGGCGAAGACTATTATGCGAGTTCTGGTGAGATCTTATATATGGATTCCAATGCCCAGAACATGCAGGAGATCGCCCTGGTGATCAACATGGATGGCGTTGGTTTGAAAGATTGCCCAACCGCTTTTTCATTATATGGATGCTCTAAAGAAGTGGAAGAAAAAGCGCGGTCAACATTTCTTTCCTGCGGAATGATAGAGGGAGAAGAGTGGTATCAGAGTGACCACACCATGTTCATTCAACAAGGGCGCCCCGCGATTGCCCTCACCACCCAGGATTTCGGTCAATTCACATCAAAAATCATTCATACCCCCAATGACATCATTGATAACGTCAACCCACAGGAATTGGTAAACATCGCAGGTTGTCTGGCAGGCTTGCTCCAAAGTTTATAAACTTTCAGGAGATCATATGATGTCCAATAATCCAGAAACAGTTTCATGGCTGCTTGGGATCGACGATCCAGGTGTACACTACCTTACTTTGCGTGACATTGCTGATGTGCCCAAAACTGATATAGCACTGAACAAAGCTGCTATAGTTGCACATCAAGATGGAACCATTGGTACTGTTCTCGACAAAATGCAGCCCGAAGGATACTGGGTAAAACCTGGTGCCGGGTATGGTCCTAAATACAAATCCACCGTTTGGGCAGTCACTCTGCTGGCACAGCTCGGTGCCGATATCCGATATGACGAACGCTTGAGAACTGCCTGCAATTATGTGCTGGAGAACAGTCTCAGCCCGTATGGACAATTTAGCTATAACGGTACGCCCTCTGGAACGATTGATTGTTTACAGGGTAATTTGTGCCATGCGTTAATCGCCCTGGGTTGCGATGATCCCCGTCTGGATAGTGCCTTTGAATGGATGGCACGATCGGTAACGGGAGAAGGAATCGCGCCACAGACTGAAAAGCGTAATCCTTTGCGGTATTATGCATATAAATGTGGTCCAGGCTTTGCATGCGGCGCCAATAATAAACAGGCATGTGCCTGGGGAGCACTGAAAATCTTGCTTGCGTTCAGCAAATTGCCAGAGAACAAACATACTCCACTCATTCAAAAAGCAATCCAGATCGGGGTGGATTTCTTTCTTTCGGTGGATCCCGCAACAGCTGATTACCCAACCGGAAACCCTGAACAACCCCCAAACCGGAGTTGGTGGAAATTCGGTTTTCCAGTTTTCTACATTTCAGATATTTTACAGATCGCAGAAGTTCTTGCTCCCCTGGGGTATGCGAATGACCCGCGAATGCAGCATTGCCTCGAGCTGATCCAAAGCAAACAAGACGAGCAAGGCAGATTGCCTCTGGAATATGATTATGCCGGGAAGACCTGGGGAAGCTACGGTACAAAAGGAAAACTCAACCCCTGGATGACTATCCGTGCCTTGCGTGTCTTGAAATACACATAATTAAAAATATTGATTAAAGGTGAAGAAAAATGAGGAAGCTATTTGGTGCAATAGAAGCCGGTGGAACGAAATTCAACTGTATGGTAGCAACTGACCCAAACCACATCACAGAGGAAATCCGTATCTCCACAACAAACCCAACAGAAACTATAGAGAAATCTGTCGCCTTTTTTCGCCCTTATTTGGCTAAAAACGAACTGGCTGCAGTGGGTATCGCTTCTTTTGGACCAATCGATCTGAATATTTCTTCACCCACTTATGGATATATCACAACCACTCCCAAACCAGGTTGGAGAATGGCTGACATCTATGGTCAGGTTCAGCAGGCATTGGGTATTCCTGTGGCTTTTGATACAGATGTCAATGCAGCCGCTTTTGGAGAATATTCATGGGTGGAAGCCAACCACCAGCTTGATCCCTTCGTCTATATCACAGTGGGGACAGGTATTGGTGTGGGAGTATTGATCAATGGCAGTCTGCTACATGGTTTGTTGCATGGAGAAGCAGGACATCTCAGGATTCCTCATGATTTATCACAGGATCCTTTTAAGGGAATGTGCCCGTTTCATAATGATTGCCTGGAAGGTCTGGCATCTGGTCCAGCTATGCAGAAACGATGGGGCACTCCTGCAGAAACCTTGCCGGATGACCACCCTGCCTGGCAATTGGAAGCAGAATACCTTGCTTACTGCATCGCTAATCTTATTTGTACGCTATCTCCTCGACGGATCGTGCTGGGGGGTGGCGTTATGCACCAGGCTGGGTTATTACAAAAAGTGCAGCAGCAGGTATTACACATTCTCAATGGGTACATTCATGTACCTGAATTATTGGAGCAGATGGACAACTACATCGTATCTCCCTCTTTGGGTAACCGCTCAGGTATGCTTGGCGCAATCGCCCTGGCAAAACAATTGATGGAATAGTAGGGTTTTGTCATTTTGAAAGAACACGGTTTGTTCAGCGTTGAGTCGATTCTGACTCCACCGATTGCCCAAAATTGTTTCATTCCAATGCAGGAAGCTAACCCACATTCCGTGTGGTACAGGTTACTTCTTCAGCACGACATGGTTAAAACATCGAGATTCTTCTTCCTCATTTTTTAGTTTTCTAAAATAGAGAAGGTGCAGGAGGGAGAAATGTTTATTGGTAAAGGGTGTACTGGCTATGTATTTTGGAGATCTGTTTCGCCAGAAATAGAGTGTGGTGTGATGCGAAATAATCCTGATTATTGAGAGTTAAGCGCTACACATAGTCCTCCGGGGTTGTCCTTATAAACCCTGCGTTCTTTGCGGGGTGAAGTAATCTCTAAAAAGAGACCACCATACTGCTCAGCGATGAAGCTTACGCTCATCCTTACAATCGACTCCCTGGTGCAAAACCCAAATAAGCATTGCCTGCCATTCTAATGCCATTCTAATATGAAGGTGGTTTTTGGGATTTTATTCATTGAATTCCATCTGGATACGTTATACTTCATCCTAAAGATATATAACGGGACTCAAACATGAACCTACTTGACTACATCATAATCGCCCTGGCAGCTATGGTAGCAGGCGCAGTAAACGCTTTAGCTGGCGGTGGTACGTTGATCACCTTTCCTGTACTCACAGCTCTAGGGATTCCCCCAGTAATTGCGAATATTACCAATACGGTAGCGCTCTGCCCGGGTTATCTGGGTGGCACTCTGGCTCAATGGAACGATCTCAAATCTCAACGAAAAAGGCTTTGGTATTTCATCCCAGCCAGTATTGCAGGAGGTATTATTGGTGGAGTATTACTCCTCAACACTGGTGAAAAGCTGTTTGCCTCGCTTGTACCATATCTCATTCTGCTTGCTGCACTCTTACTGGCAGTCGCTGATCCAGTACGCAGTTGGGTCAGTCAACGAATGAAAAACCATAACCCTGGTCACGATCAGTTCTTTTGGTCAGTCATTCCGGTAGCCCTGGCAGCAGTATATGGAGGTTATTTTGGAGCCGGTTTAAGTGTTATTGTCATAGCAGTATTAGGCCTCACCCTGAGCGACAATCTGACCAAATTAAATGCGCTCAAGCAAGTAATCTCTTTCAGCACCAATATATCAGCAGCTATATTTTTTATTTTCTCAGGGAATGTGTTGTGGCCTGTAGCAGCCGTAATGGCAGTTTCTGCTTTATTAGGGGGAGCAATAGGAGGTCGGATCGCGAGCCGGATCAAACCATCTACTCTTCGCTGGCTGGTTGTAGGAATCGGATTGGTTGTAGCCATATATTATTTTCTCAAGTAGATAAAGCAAAGGATTTTCTCTTTCAGGCAGTTACTTTCCATTTTCAACAATAAATTCGACACCTTGCCTTGCGAGAACTACTTGCCAACATATTCTGATAATTGCAGAATTTTTCATTAAGAAAAAATACCTTCCCCCACCTTCTTAAAATTGGTGTATACTTTCCTGCTTGTCTGAACGTTGTGTTATATAAGGAAAGAGTAAGTTTATGTTACAGGAAAGAACCGATCTTAGAAATATTGCCATTATTGCCCATGTTGACCACGGCAAAACCACCCTGGTGGATGGGTTGCTGAAACAGGCACATACTTTTCGTGCCAACCAGCAAGTTGTAGAACGCGTAATGGACTCAAACGATCTCGAACGTGAACGCGGGATTACAATCCTTGCGAAAAATACTGCGATTCAAATCTTCGATCCCCTCACCCAACAAAATGTAAAGATCAATATCGTAGACACCCCCGGACATGCGGATTTCGGTGGCGAGGTGGAACGTGTCATGAATATGGTAGATGGCGTACTGCTGCTGGTCGATGCAGCAGAAGGTCCTATGCCTCAGACACGTTTTGTTTTGAAGAAAGCCCTGGAATGTGGTCACCGGGCAGTAGTTGTGATCAATAAAGTTGACCGCAAAGATGCTGATCCGAACGAAACGCTTAACAAAACATTCGATCTTTTCATCGAATTGGGAGCAACCGATGATCAAGCCAATTTCCCAGTGGTATATACCAATGCGGTTACTGGCAAGGCTGGATTGACACCAGAGTTGGGCCCTGACCTGCAGCCCTTATTTGATACTATCCTTCGATCCATCCCTTGCCCAAAAGTAGATAAAGAAGCTCCTCTTCAATTACTGGTAACCACTCTGGGATATGACGATTATCGAGGTGTCACCGCAGTAGGTAGAATTTTCTCTGGTTCCATCCATGCAGGAGATTCTCTGGCACGCATGACCCTGGATGGTCAGAACCTACCTGAAAACGCCCGATATCTATATGTTTTTCAGGGATTGGATAAAGTTGAAGTTGAAAAAGCTGAAGCCGGGGAGATCGTAGCATTGGCGGGTTTGGAAGGGATCGCCATTGGAGAAACACTTGCTGACCCGATTAATCCTGTAGCACTTGAACCCATCCGGGTAGAAGAACCTACTATTCGCATGACCTTTGGCGTGAATACTTCTCCCATGGCAGGTCGTGATGGGAGGTGGGGTACATCCCGTAATCTACGCGAAAGATTGTTTAATGAATTGCAGCGAAATGTTGCACTGCGTGTGGAAGAAACTGATACAACCGATACCTTCTTAGTTTCAGGTCGTGGAGAACTCCATCTTGTCATTTTGATCGAAACCATGCGTCGTGAAGGATACGAATTCCAGGTTTCTCGCCCCGAAGTGATCTTCAAACAGAGTGCTACCGGAGAGCTGCTCGAGCCATTCGAAGAAGTACACATTGACACCAGTAAAGATACGGTCGGTGTGGTGGTTGAAATGCTTGGCAACCGCCGTGGGCAGATGTTGGATATGCAGGATAGCGGTACCGGCAGCGTTCATCTGACCTACCTCGCGCCAACCCGTGGATTATTAGGGTTCCGGTATCAATTCCTTACAGCCACACGCGGGATGGGCATCATCAACACCCTTTTTCATGGCTATCTTCCTATGGTGAAAAATATCACATCAAGGTTAAACGGTAGCCTGGTAGCCTGGGAACCCGGATTTACCAGCAGCTATGGCTTAAAAAACGCAGAAGAACGCGGAACATTGTTCTATGGTCCGGGTGTAGAAGTTTATGAAGGTATGGTCGTTGGTGAGCAACCTCGCCCGGGCGATCTGGTGATCAATGTCTGCAAGAAGAAACACCTTACCAACATGCGTTCTTCCAATAAAGATATCGAAGTAAGGCTGAACACCCTCCGTTCGATGAGCCTGGATGAAATGATTGAATTTCTAGGTGAAGATGAATTACTCGAAGTAACCCCGCTGAACCTGCGAATTCGCAAACGCATTCTAGATTCTGAAGAACGCGGCAAGCTGGTAAAAAAAGCAAAAGAACTGATGGAAGAGTAACTAAAGAATAAGTTCCAAATAAGCCTTTGAATATTTCAGGGATTATAATCACCGCCAGAGAATATCTCTTTCTCACTGGAGAAAAAGCAATTGTTCGTTGGCGGTGAATTTTATTACGATCAAAGCTGGGCCACCCGGCAGCGCACAACTTTATTTGATGGGATGCACTTCCTCAACGGGGGACAGGCATGCCTCAAAGTAATAGGTGATGTTCTTTTGGCGCAAGGGATTGACAAAGTACTGCTGCCAGCCTATTTGTGTCCCACCATCGTAAATGCATTCGAGCGCAATGAAATAACCTGCGATTTCTACCAGGTGAACCACAATCTATCCGTCAACCTGGATGATGTGGTACAGAAGATCGAGGGGTATCGGGTTTTCTACTTCATTAATTACTTCGGTTTTCCGCCATCGCTTTCTGTGAGATATTTTATCCAGAACCTGCAAAGCCATGGTGTTCTCGTGATCGAAGATAATGCCCAGGCGGGTTTAATGAAGAATCCAATCGGTGACTTCGTTTTTAACAGTATGCGAAAATTGGTACCGTACGATGGCGGGTATCTTTCTACGAAATTTGATATTACACCAGTCTTGAAGAAATATGAGGGCAGGGTCAATCACCGCTTACCCCTCATTCGAGACTACCGTAAACGGCTGTATGACTATCTCTATAATGATAAAGATGATCGCGCTACACTGTCAGAAATCCTCTTGCAAGCAGAAAAGTTTTACGAATCAGATGGCGTTGTCTTAGGTGACGAGGAAGAGAAGAATGCCATCGAGCATCTTGATTGGGACGGCATCAGGCAAATCCGCCGAGAAAATTATTCATACCTGCTGAAATTGATCCAGACCATCCCAGAGATTAAGCCCATATATCCAGTACTACCAGATGACATCATGCCCATGGGAATGCCCGTTTACCTCAAAAGCGTAGATAGAGATAGAGTACTTGAATCTTTAGGTGAATCCGGGATAGGACTGCTGGTTCATTGGAGTGAGATGTTACAGCACCCAGCCACCCAGAAAAATGTTCAGGCCTTGGATATGATGAACCATATGCTCACACTCAATATTGATCAGCGTACCAGTCAAAAGCAGCTGGAATACATGACGGTGAAACTCGCCGGGGCAGTAGCGGAGGGATAATAAAGTCAGGTAATCCAATCACTCTCTGCATCGTTTTTCAGGTCAATATGAGAATTAAGGCAAGTACTCATTTTTAGACATGAATATTTCAAGGAATTCTCATGGTGCAGTTAAAAACTCCGAAAAGGATTATCCGCTAAAAATTATTTTTCCATCGGGTGCGCTTTGAAGAATTCCCACATCAAGCGAGTGGCATCAATATCCTGGCTGGTTTTCCCAACGATGAATTTAGGCAGCGGATTTCCGCCAGGCCAGGAATGACCTCCATCCTTGATTGTATAAAGGATTACATCAACTCTTTGCTCACAAGAAAAGTATTGAATACTCTTGACCTCTTTATTAATCACAAGTGGATGTTCTCCAGTACAACCGTTTCGTTGAGCGTATTCAGTTATCCATTCTGGAACAGGAGGCAAATGATAAGGGATGCTTTTTGCGTAACCACCATCATAAGGAACAATTAGATCCTCCATCCCATGAAAAGCAATCAAAGGTACCGGACGCTGAGGTTTGCATGCCTCCCAGGGATAGGTATAAGCACCCGCTACGGTTCCGATGGCTGCGATATAATCTGAAAGAGTGCAGGCAAGCGCAAATGCCATTCCTCCCCCATTGGATAACCCGCTGGCATAAACCCGGTCAGGATCTATGTTGTACTCGCTGGAGAATTTCTCGATCATATCAACAAAGAAAATAACATCTTTTTGTGTTTCGGGCGATTTATCAATGGGAAGATGAGAATTCCACCGCAACGGGAATTTCGTACCCATAGGATACACTACAATAAATCCTTCTTTATCAGCCAGGTCATTCCATTTGCTGATATGCTGTTGATTTGCTGGCCATTGAGCGAATCCATGAATGTTGAAAACAAGCGGAGTTGGTTTCGCGGGGTTATAGTTGGCAGGTACATGGATCAAGTATCTACGTATCTCGCCCGAAGAAACAATCTTTCCATTGGTTCGATTTACAGCTTCAAAAAGGGCGATTCCCGTGATTGGAATTGCAGCACACACCCCAAAAATAATCAAAACTACTTTGAAAATTCTTCTACCAGTAATTTTGTTAATTTTCATTGGATACCTTTATTGGAAAAGAATTCATGATTCATTTTTGAAAGGTTTTTGTATACGGATCAAAGCAATATGAAGCCTCAATCAAATCTCGGATAGCTTCCCAGGGGGCGGTGTCAAACGACTGAATATTCAGGTCACGCATGGCAATCTGGTTTCCCCTCAACAGGTGTTCAGGGTCAGGCAGGAATGCTCCATGAAAAAATGCCAGGCGAATGTGATCTGCGTAAACACGGATAAGGCAAACCCCCGCGCTGACATGTCCCCCCCTTTCTTTCATGTAATATACCATTCCATTATGCATTGATTCCTCAGTGACACCGGGGGCGATCTGTACAATGATATTGCGCAATTCCAACACCACATCAAGCAGATCTGGCGATAAATTTTTGAACCGTGCCTCGATAAATTGTATCGAAAGCATGCATTCTCCTCCTGATAATGATCCATGTTCAATCCGATTTTTGATCTGATGCTTCCAGATGAAGGTGATGGAGGAATCGGTGCACAACAGGGGTGATCAAAATACCAGAGGATGCCAGAAATGCAATCCCTGAAAATAGGGCATAAAAAGAAGCGAATAACTTGCCCGCATCAGTTTGCAAAGCATTTACCGGGCCCATTCCACCAAGGATCATCGACGCATTTAATAATGAATCAAGCCAACCAAGGCCTTCGGTGAAATGATACCCACAGACTCCAATGAAAAGAGAAAAAAGCAGCAACAGAAAGGCAATCAATCCATGCCCTAAAAGCCGTTGGAAGAACTGGTTTCTCGGAAGCAAAGGTTGTGAATGGCGTTCATATCGAAATGTTCTTTTCATGGCATATTCCTCAAAAATATTATAGCGACATGACGGTTAAGAAAATATATGAAAATGCAACGCGAAATTTAAATAACCCCTTGACATTAACGTTACGTCATAGTTTATACTGGCATCATGTACACAGTAAAACAGGTTGCTAAAATCGCAGGAGTCACCACCCGAACTCTGCACTATTATGACAGCGTTGGTTTGCTAAAGCCCTGTCAGGTCGGAAAAAATGGATATCGGTACTATAACGATGAGCAACTAATGCGCTTGCAGCAGATCCTTCTCTTTCGCGAATTGGATATGCCACTCGAGCAGATCAGATCAATCCTTGACCAACCTAATTTCGACATTCTCTCTGCGTTGGAAAATCACAAAGAGAAACTGGAACAGAAAGCGCATCATATTAAACGGTTGATCATGACAGTGGAGAATACACAGGAGTTTTTGAAAGGTAACAAAAAGATGAACAAAGAACAATTATTTGATGTATTTAATGACAAACAACAGGCTGATTATGAAAAAGAAGCTTTGCAAGAATATAACCCAGAAATTGTAAAAGCATCCAATGAAAAATGGAAAAGATACACTACCTCTGAAAAACAGCGTATTGGGGAAGAAGGAAACTCCATCTATCAAGATATCGTCAAAGCAATGCCAAAGGGAGCCTCCTCTTCTGAGGTGCAGGCGTGCATTGTTCGGTGGCATAAACACATGGAATACTTCTGGACTCCCAATGACAGACAGCTTCTGGCTATTGCAGAAGGGTACAGCACTGATCCCCGTTTCAAAGCAAATTTTGACAAGGTTCATCCCAATCTGGCAGAGTTCATGTTGAAAGCAGTTAAGGTCTATGTAGAAGGCAGGCAGTCAGGAAAATAATCTTGTCCCTGCAAATGAAAAATTCTCTAGTAACCATCTGGAGAATTTTTTGTTATAAATGAATTACTGATAGGAACTCCTCGCATAAACAAATCGTCATTGTTTTAACATGAACGAGTGCAAAAGGTCCCTACTTATCCCTTTGATCAATCCTCGGAAAGTGCATGAATTGAGGAGGCAAGAATGGTTAGAGGAAAATTCTACTCTTTTACAGCTGTTGTAATCATTTTGATCGCAACCGCCTGTACACCGAAAGTGCCAACATCTGAAGCAAGTATCCCCAACCCGGCTTCGGTATTTTGTGAAGAAAACGGAGGCACTCTCGATCTCCGTTCTGACGCAGCAGGGAATGTACAGGGTATTTGTATTTTTTCAGATGGCAGCGAATGCGATGAATGGGCTTACTACCGTAAGGAATGTAAACCCGGAGATTCACTGAACATTAATCCAGTCGCCACGGAGACGGATACAGTAATAGCAACAGAAGAAGCAACCATTGAACCTGCGGAGGGTTGGTTAATCTACAACAACCAGGAACCTGGATACAGTTTTGAATATCCTTCGAATTGTGAGATCATCGTAAACGATGACCCGCTGAAAGGATTAACCGTTATTGGGGCATCGAAAGAGAACGACAACTGGCCTCAATTCGGAATCAGTCATCCCAACGATAGAGAAGATTATCTTCCCCCCGAAGGCACTGACCTGGCACAATGGCTTTTAGACCACAATTTGGTAGAGGGTGATTACCGCGAAGATGTGACGATTGCTGGCTTGCCCACTATCCATGTACGTCATGATCGCAGCCCGCAATCTTACGCATTCGACCGCTTCTTCTTTGCTAAATCGGGTCAGCTATATATGATCGTGATCGGTCATGTGGGTGATAAAGAAGATTGGGAAGTCTACAATCATTTTCTGCAGAGCTTCCAATTTTCGAAATAAAATGAAGTGGAGGGAGGTAAGTCATGATGCTGGATAAATATGACACTCTGTTCATATGCGCAGCATTTCTCTTCCAGGTCGTATTGATCATCCACTTTGCTTTACGGAAATGGAAATTTGATATTGCCTTGCGGTATGGACCAATTGTATATGCTCTGGGCATCCCTGCAGCAATCTTAAGTTTACTTCTTGTTCTGGTAGGGAAACCCTGGTTTCTCTGGATGAGTGGATTCCTTTATTTGATCTGGGGGATATTTGGCTACGTTGTGGAATATATTAGACACATCCAATGGCGCAACCCAATCCAGTGGATAGTGCTGATCCCCTATATTGCCGTATACCTTGCAACCATTATGTTCTATTGGTTTCCGCTGGCATTATTCTTTAAACTCTTATGGTATATCTATGCTGTACTTTTTCTGGCGAGTACCGTCTTAAATGTGACTTCGCATAAAACAAAACATAGTGTCAGATCGTAAGTGCATTACTCTACAAGTCGAATTTTATATGGTACGATCACGATCTTCTCACTATATAGCTGGCTGTATTCCTCCACACTCGTACCCCATTTTTCAATGGAGGAGGCGTATTTTTCCAGATAATTTGGATCCAGTGATGGCTGTTGACCTTTTGGAAAAGCTGTGCCGGTAAAGATCACAACATCACCGCCTAATTCATCAGCTCCTTCAAAATTTATCGAGACATGTGGGTTTTCATAAATATTCTTCATCTTGAAAGAATTGGGTCTGGTATAAATGATAAAAGCTTTGCCATCCCAATAAAACCATACAGGAGTGGGTTGTGGAATCGATTCTTTATTCACGGTGGTCAACCAGATGACCTTTTCATTTTGCAGCCGTTCAGCAATATGCGGAGTTATCTGTGATTGAATTGAAGACATGATTTCTCCAGAGATTTTTCATAATTTTACAGTAAAAATAAGATTCCAAGAATATTCGGCAGCAAGAACAGGAATGCCAGCCAGACTGTTCCGCGTCTTTTTGTATTTCTGCTATCCCAGCTGAAAAGGAAAAGTGCCAGCCCAAAAGCGATCAAACCTCCAGCCACTAAAACTACCATTGAACCCCAGGCGGAGAAATCGGCTGTTCCTCCCATCGCCAATCCCTTAAACGAATTCATCGCATGGGTGGCAGGAAGAAGGTGGGCAATCTTTCCAGCAATACCCGGTAACATATTATAAGGGATCATTATCCCCCCCAGCAGCATGCAAGGCACAAAAATGATCTGCGACCATAACACAGTCATCCGAGAATTTGGAGAAACCACTCCAATCAAAACTGAAATCCCGGCACACGCAATTGCCATGACGAAAATTACCAGGATAAACCGCCACCAGTTCGTTGGTAACGGGGCATCAAAGAAAACAGGGGCAGTAACCGTAATGATCGCTGCAACAATAAACAGGTGTAGCAAGGTCGTCAAAACAGGAATTAGCAAGATCGTTGTTGCTGGAATGCCATTGATCTTGTAGCTGCGATAGATACCATTTTCCCTGCCGTTCACTAAAGGATCAGGAATACCCAATAATGTAGCGGACAAAATACTGAAAACCACCAATGCCGGGATCAAATTTTCCAGAAAAAGAGGATTTATCTTCGGCATGATGATCCCGATCAACACATAAAAGCCCAGGGGAAACAGATAATTCATCAAAAGCAATTGTTTGTTACGAATACCTGTTCGAAACTCGAAAAGAAAGTGTTGGACAAATGCGTTCATGATACACCTCCCGCATTGGTTATTTCCAAAAATCGGTCTTCCAGCGAGGGTCGCTCAACGCGCAGATCAATGATCACATCATCATGTTCCTGGATATATTGAATGATAGCGGCAACCGTAACACCAATATCTGTACTGAAATAGATATTGTAATCATCATGAGTGATGAACTGCTCCACCGATGGGAAAGTGATCAAAGGATGAATCAGGCATCTATTTTGAGTATTTACGGATATTTTCGTCAGCCCTGCGCCAGCAGCAGTAATCTGCATAGGTGTTCCTGTAGTGACAATCCGACCTTTCAGTAAGATCGCAACTCTGTCTGACATGCTTTCTGCTTCTGCCATATCATGTGTAGCAAGGACAATTGTGGTGCCTTCGGTTTTCAATTCATACATCAGGTTGTGCAACTCTACCCTGGATGCCACATCTAATCCTGCAGTAGGCTCATCCAGAAACAATACCCGGGGATGATGGGCAATAGCAAGTGCAAGTGCTAACCGTCGCTGCATCCCTGCGGAAAGGTTGTAGAATTGAGTATTCTTCTTTTCAGCAATACTCAACCTTTCCAATAGATCCATCCGTGGTTTCACCCCGTGATAGGCACAGAATAATTTCATGGCTTCGTCTGGTGTGATGCTTTCGGGTAATCCAGCTGATTGCAGTTGAACGCCAATTACGTTCCGGAGTTTCGCTAGTTCGCGCACCGGATTAATACCTGCTATACGCAAATCACCACCATCAGGTGCGCGCAATCCTTCCAAGCATTCCAATGTACTGGTTTTTCCAGCGCCATTGGGTCCCAATATGCCAAATATTTCGCCTTGCTTCACTGAGAAGCTGATATCATCCACTGCAATAAAATTATTGTAGACCTTACGAAAATGATTGACGTCAATTACATCTTCGTTCATCGAAACCCCTTACATTTTGGATTCTAAATACTCAATTTTTCCATGTATCAAAAATTGGAAAAGATACCCAGCATGATGGGGATATCCATTCCTGCATGGAATAGAATGGATCCCCAGATGCTATCAGTTTTTTGCATCATATACCCCCAGAGCAAGGCCAGGGGAAAAACAGCAGCAAGGAAAATATAATTATCGGAAGAATAAGTTGCCATTCCATGGAGTCCGGTAAAGATCAATGCAATAAAAAAGTTTGAAAGGAATTTCCCGTAGAATGGTTCAAGCTTTTTTAAGAATAATCCGCGGAATAACATTTCTTCCATGGCAGCGTTGGCAAGCACAAAGATAAAGATCCACGGTGCCCAGGAAATAACTCGTTCAGTTGTCAGGTTGGTTGCGTTGAAGAGTAGTTTTGACATGGGAATCGAACCCGCTGCTGCAGCAAGAAATGTAACGATTCCGATCAACAATCCTAGCCTCAAGTTTCCCTTTTGCAGAAAAATTGAAGAAAAATTATTGCCAAAAAAACGGGTAAAGAAAAGAACCACCAGGTAGACAAGGATGAAGTCCTGGACCTTGGGAATGACATAACCAGGAATTGAGTTTTCATCCAAAGGGAGAGAATTCAAGACAAACATCCCAAACACCCAAATCAAGGTAATGGAAAGAGACATGATGAACAATCCCTGCACAATTTGATCATATTTATTACAGAACCCAGTCTTCTTTATGATCCAGATGAAGATTGCCAGCAGGGAAGTCAATCCAATTCTACCCAGATATCCAAATGTCCTGTTTCCAAGCAGGGGAGTGAATGGACTCAGAACTGCGGTCAGCGTTAATCCAATAATAGCGAAAAATAATACCAGCAGAATGAGTTCCCCCCATTTTCTGGTTGAAAGATGGTAAGCGTTCATCATCAACCTCCGCATATGGTAGTTTTTCAACCCTTGGATCTGCCTACCGTTAAAGCTTTCAGGTCGATGAATATATCATAGCATAATAGTCAATCCATTTTTCATACAGTAAAGGAATTGGCTCAAATTTTTTGATTTTTTGCCAAATTGATTACATATTCAATAAATGAGGTTTTACTCTCGGTATATGCTTCTCTATTCTCAGGAAATCGTTCAGCAAGCTCCAGTTTAAGCTGTGAATACGCCTGTATCATGGCAGGATGAGTTAACAGATAATCCCTGAAGATGATCTGGTTTTGAAGGTTCTGATTATCTGGTGTACACATATGAATATGAAAAGTATGGATATCTCCCCCTATGCGCTTAACAAAATAGTGCCGGTCAGGGATACCATTTTCACCCTTATAGTCATACCCTATCTGTTGTAGAGGGAAAATACATTCTTCTACCTTTTCGAGGCTTTCTATAATAATGGCGATGTCGATAATGGGTTTTGCCCAACATTCCGGTATAGCCGTACTGCCAACGTGCTGAATGTCCAGAATGAAGGACCCAAGATTGGTAGAAATGCTTTCTCTTTCTACCCTGTAAGCATCCTTCCATTCAGGGGAGTAAGGAGTCAATTGAACAATTCCTCGTTTTAAACCGATCATTTTTCTCCAGGGCATTGTCTTGAGCAAATATATCAGAAATCAGACAAAAATAGATATTCACCCTGGCCTGATCTCTCCCTAAAGGGAGAGGAAATAATTCCCTACTCTTCTTCAGGATGTAAACTGATGAAAGATGATTCGCCAAGCATTTGTTGGGTAAATCGATTCTCAAACCGCACCAATTATTCAATCATTTTTATGCGATCAATGGGCAATCACACCCTGTTACTGTCATGTTGAGGGAAGCGACCTGAACCACACACAGTGTAGGTGAACATCATTCCTTGAGGTTTTATTTCTCCTATCATTGCGAGACTTGTGGTTTGTGCAAGTGGCGTCAATCTCATTCATGAAACCTTAACCCCTGCAAGAAACATAAAACCCCCGAAATTCTGAAACTTCGGGGGGTTGGATCAGTTATTCTATTGACAACATCATCCCTTGATCAGGGATCTATGCCACGCGCAAATCCATACGCATCTTACGAATGGATACATCTCTGGTACGGGCAATAACATGCTGCGCCATTTCTTCCGGTACATCTACAAAGGTCATTTCATCCTGGATGCGGATCTTTCCAATGGCACTTCCGGGAATTTCCGCTTTTCGTGCGATCACTCCAACGATTTCAGCTGGTTTGATTCCCTGCTGTCTGCCAATGCTCAATTGAAGTCTCTGCATCCCTGGCTCATATGCCATTTCTCGTTCATCCCGTTGAAACCTGGTTCGTTGAATTCCTTGCCGTGGTGTTGAAAACCCTGGTCTGTCTTTCAAACGCTGAAGAGGTTTTCTTTCTGTCACATCACTTATTGGGTAAATGGGGCGCTGTTTTTCCTCTGCACGGGCAACTTTCATAGCGGCAGCAGCAATATCCAAAGGTTCGAAACCTTCTTCCATCATTTTTTCCACCATTGCCTTTTCATTCAAACAGCGACCGCGTTGCAGCCAGATGGTTACTTTTTTCACAAGCTTTTGATCACGGTAGGCTCGAATATCTTCTTCAGTTGGCAGAGTGGCTTTCTTGATCTTCTGGTGGAGAAATCCTTCCACCTGTGATAACCGACGACGCTCACTGGGAGTAACCAGTGTGATCGCTACCCCACTTTTACCCGCCCTGCCAGTTCGCCCAATGCGGTGAACATACAGCTCCGCATCATCGGGCAACCCATAATTGAATACATGAGAAATATCTTCAATATCCAACCCTCGGGCAGCAACATCCGTAGCAACAACTACTTTGATCTGATTCTGGCGAAAGCGATTTAGAGTGCGTTCACGCGCATCCTGACTTAACTCACCGCTCAATGCCTCAGAAGGATACCCACGTGCAGTCAATTCTCCAGCCAGGTCACCGGTTTCGATACGTGTCCGCACAAAGATCAAAGCGCTGGTGATCTCTTCTATCTCAAAAAGACGGGTGAGGGCAGCAACACGGTCAGCCGCATTCACTAGATAGTAGCGCTGTTCGATCGTATCCACCGTGATTTGATCACGTTTAATTGTGATAGATTTAGGCTCACGCATATATTTTTCTGCAAGCCGCCTGATTTCCGGTGGAAGTGTGGCTGAAAAAAGTGCTGTTTGCCTTTCCGTAGGGGTTTTCGACAAGATGGTCTCGATATCATCAACGAAACCCATGCTGAGCATTTCATCCGCTTCATCCAACACCAACATCGAAATGGCGCTGAGATCCAACACTTTACGGTCGATTAAGTCGATCAACCTTCCAGGAGTGCCCACAACAATATCCACCCCACGCTTGAGACGATCAATCTGGAGTCCATATGCCTGCCCGCCATATACTGCCAACACTTCAACATGGCATTCTTTTCCATAATTGCGGATGGCATCAGCGACCTGTAATGCCAGCTCACGGGTAGGTGCCAACACTAATCCCTGAGGCATTCTTTGCCGGGGCAATAGATTGTTCAACATAGGAAGTCCAAAAGCAGCTGTTTTTCCTGTGCCGGTCTGGGCTTGACCAATTACATCAAGTCTTTCCAGCATAAGGGGGATTACTTCTGCCTGAATAGGAGTGGGTTCAGCATACCCCATCTCGGATACTGCCTGCAGCAGACGTGGCTGCAGAGCCAATTGCGAAAATTCAGTTATCATCAATACTCCAATCAAATTCTTTGTTTTGTATTGATGCGTTCTGAAAGTCCCGGTTGGTCTTTAATTGCGAATTCCTTGCGGAGAAACGGCAAATGCCAACAAAAAAGCCCGACGAGCGATCATCGGGCAAGCATTCAAAACATCAATACAAATTCCCAAAAACCACAGGCTGATTTTCAGCCAGGTGATAGTATATCACCTTCTTCTAGAAATATTGGGAATCCGTTCATTTTTGAGAGTTTTATTATCCTTTCTTAATCAATATGTTTTTAAAACTAATCCAATAAACTGCTATCCCAATATTGAAAACCGGTAGATAATTATCATGTCTGTGAATTCATTTATTGAAACGGGGAAAAGCAAATAAAAACGAAATATCGTAACTTGGAGGAGGGTTGCAATGTCACGAATAATGTCGCCCAAGTTGAAATCATTCAACTATGCTATTGGAATGTTTGGTACTTCCATTCCCATCAATATGTTCAAGACCTTTGCTGCTATCTTTTATGTAGTTGGATTAGGATTAAGGACTTCTCAACTTGCCTCGATCCTTTTTATCTACACTTTCATCGATGCAGCGGATAATCTAATCTATGGCTATCTTTCTGACCGGACAAGAACCCGCTGGGGACGCCGACGTCCCTGGTTGGTGATCGGTACTCCTCTCTTGATCCTGGGATTTATCAGTTTCTACTCTCCCCCCGCTCTCACCGGCAATGGGTTATTTGCTTACTGCTTGCTGATTTATATCTTTACAGGCACCATGGACTCATTGATTAATGCAAATTACGGCGCGTTATTCCCTGAATTATTCCGGACAGATGCCAGTCGGGCAACTACCAATGCAATGCGGCAGGCTTTTCAACTGGTTGCCATGATCATCAGTATCGCGCTTACGCCTATGGTTACTAAAGCATTGGGGTATAGCCTGACATCCATTGTTTACGGTATTCTGGGTGGTACGGTGATCCTATATATGACCTTCACCAGTAAAGAAGTAAGCGCTGAGGAAGTCAAAGAAAAACCAAAACTCTGGGATAGTATTAAAAGTGTCATCATCAATAAAAAATTCTGGATTGCAGGCTTCGCCAATGCATTTTACAGCGCAGCTATGTCATTGGTACTGGTTGGTTTGCCTTTCTTTGCTAAATACACCTTAAAGATTGGCAGCACCCAGGAAACAATATTATTTGCAGCTGTGTTGTTGATTGCCATAGGATGTGTGGCAGTTTGGGCGTTCCTGGTACGCAAATTTGGCCTTATGCGAGTATGGCGTGCAGCGCTGATTTCATTAGCGATCGCATTCATTCCTCTGTCTTTTGCCAATTCTTTCGCCACAGCGATCATTGGTGGGATTTGTGTTGGATTTGGTTTCGCAGGTGTGATCACCACTATGGACCTCATCGGGGCAAAGATCATGGATGAAGACACACAGAAGCACAATGTTCGCCGGGAAGGGATCATCAGCAATGCCCTTGGCTTTATGAACCGTCTGAATGGATTATTTACCAGTTTTGCGTTTTTAATGGTTTTTAAAATCTTTGGGTTTGAGAGTGGAACTAACCCGGGCACACGACCCGATGAAGCATCCCGTTTCTTGCTGACTTATTTCCCGATGATCCTGATGGTTATCAGTTTTGCCTTCTCTTTTTTCATCAACTTTACAGATCATGAGAAGAGTCCCGAATCGGTGATGCCTGAAGGTGAATCACAATCACTCTTGCCAGAGATATCACAAACCAATGATGAAAAGCCTGTTGATCAACTACAAAAGGAGGATTAACCATTATGGCGCTTATCCATCTCGATCATGTTCCAGATACTGTTCAGGTAAATTTGCCATTGAATATCATCATTCCCGATCCAGGAAAAGTGAAGGATAAACCTATTCGGGAACGAAAAGTCCTTTATCTACTGCACGGATTGAGCGACGATGCCAGCGCCTGGCAGCGATACTCATCCATTGAGACAGTTGCCAAAGATTACGGTTTGATAGTGGTCATGCCTTCAGTTGGTCGTAGTTTCTACATCGATCAACCCAATGGGCAGAAATATTTCACTTATATTGTCCAAGAGCTTCCCAAGTATCTGAATGATGTTTTCCATCTTGCTCCCAAACGGGAAGATACCTATATTGCAGGCATCTCCATGGGAGGGTACGGAGCCATGAAAGCAGCCCTGTTACACCCCGAACTATACGCTGCATCCGTCAGTTTTTCTGGGGTGCTTTCATTGGAAATTTTCCATACCCATCCCAATGATCCCCGTAAGCCAGAATTTGAAACTCTATTCGGTGACCTGACAAAGTTATCTGGTAGCGAACACGATCCGCTTGTGTGGTTGGTAAATGCTGTAAAAAATAATGCACGACTTCCAGAGCTATATGTTGCCTGTGGCTATCAAGATGACCTATACCCGCTTAACCGTATCTTTCAGGCAGCCTGTCAGACCGCTGGAGTTCCGTTACATTTTCATGAAGAAAATGGCAGGCATGATTGGTATTTCTGGGATATTCAAATCAAGCGGGTGTTGGCAGAAATCCTGGGGCCTTTGCCTTCCTGAAATATGGAGTAACGCATGACCGAAAAAATCACAATACCCTTATTCATAGCGAAAGAGAAGCAAGGCACATATTTCACTTTACCTTTTACAGTACCATCCAATGTAGAATCATTCACCCTGACCTATCACTATGAACGCAGACCCAAGAAACAATCTTCTGTAGGAACCAGCTCATTTATTTCGCGTCCGAGGTTAAATACGATTGATCTGGGTCTCATCGCACCAGATGGTACCCAGGTAGGCGCATCTGGTTCTGATAAAACCGAGATCACCATCAGCGAAACTGGATCTACACCTGGTTATCGTGCTTATCCAATAGTTGCAGGTGAGTGGAAAATTCTAATTGGGGCATACGAAGTTGCCTCTGAAGGAGTAGATGTAACCTATGAGATCACATTTATCCCAAAGCGATTACGTATGCTGAAAGGTGACTTACATACCCATACCCTGGCATCCGATGGCGTGCACACTGCAGAAGAGCTTGGCTGGAAAGCCTTACGGAACGGGTTGGATTTTCTTGCTATTACTGATCATAACCAGATGGTTACACCAGATGCTTTACCTAAAGGTATCGGGGTAACCTTCATCCCAGGAGTGGAATGGACACACTACATGTGTCACGCCAATTTCCTTGGCTCAGAAAAACCCTATGATCAACCATTTGCGACCAATTCGCTTGATGAGACACTTGAACGTTTCCATTCTGCACGTGAGCGCGGTGCATTGATCACAATTAACCATCCTTTTGAAGAAGTGGCAAAATTGTATTATGACATTAACAGCCTGATTTTCGACTGTCTGGAGATATGGAATGGACCGATGCGTGAAGCCAATCTGAAGGCGGTGGGGTTATGGCATAACTTGCTTTGCGCTGGAAAAAAGATACCCATTACAGGTGGTAGCGATTATCACCGCGACACGCCTTTCATCTTCTTAGGTGGACCCACCACCTGCGTTTATGCCCCCTCTGCCAGTTCAAAAGATATTCTTGTTGCTATCAAACAGGGACATGTTTTCTTGACTTTCTCTCCTACTGGTCCCACTGCCATCCTCACCGCAGGGGAAGCCTTGATGGGCGACAGTGTCCCCTGGGATGCCAGACGTGAAATGCATATCGCAATTGAAGATCTGCTTGCGGGTGATGTGGTTAAAGTGATCACCGCCAATGGCGGAGATCTGCTATTACAGGCTCCCACCGATGGAGATTATCAGGCCAGTTACACAATGAAGCAACCCGGATTTGCCCGCGTGGAGGTGTATCGTGCTTTCCTTCCCGGTCTCCCCATGCTGCCAGCTCTCATTACCAATCCAATTTATTTTGATGATTAGGGAAAATAAAAAAAGGGGTTGGCAGTACAAAATTTTTGCATGTGATGCCAACCCCTAATATTTTCTTAACGGAATAACTGAACCGCCTTTTGAATGGTATTCCAGAATCCATAGATCATGGGAATACCAACAGCCAGCCATGCCAGATAGACAACAACCTTTCTGTTTCCCTTCCCTACAAGTGATACTTTATCCTTGCCCTCAATGGCTAAACCAGAATTCCTGTCATGTGCAAGCTGTCTTTCCTGTGCCAGCTCCACATCATTCATAAAGAACTTTTTGGCAACCGGTTTGATGAATACATTGCAAACGAACCCGATCACCAACAGTCCCGAAAGAATATACATGGCGAGGTCATACGCCTGCGAGACAGGAACACCTCGAGCCAATTGGAATTCGCGCAGGTAATTGACCAGCACCGGCCCCAGTATACCTGCCGTTGACCAGGCGGTGAGCACCCTGCCCTGAATTGCGCTGACCATTTGTGTGCCAAACAGATCAGCCAGGTAGGCAGGCAATGTAGCGAATCCACCTCCATAGATGGAGACTAGAACACAAAACGTAGCTACAAATAACGCATTACTGCCAGTGTTTCGGATGGTTGGAACAAGCGCATAAAGCGTTATTCCTAGGACAAAGAATATGAAAAATGTGTTCTTACGCCCAATATAATCAGAGATAGAAGACCAGGCAAACCGTCCTAAAATATTAAACAATGATAATAAACCGGCAAAACCCGCACCGATAGTAGCAATTTGCGTTAGCTGTTCAGCAGTCAGCTCACTATACCCCAGATTTAACCCGATCAATCTGCCCCCAAAGACTTCCTGCAGCATAGGTGATGCCATGCCAATAATGCCGATGCCGGCGGAAATATTCATACAGATCACACCCCAAAGTAGCCAGAATTGAGGGGTTTTCAGAACAGTTTTTACATGTACATGACCCTGAGTGATCATGGCATTTTTATTCTTCTGAATGGGTGGTGTCCAGCCTTCTGGTTTCCAGTCCACCGGTGGAACCCGATATCCAAATGCTCCACCCATAATAAACAGGAAATAGATGCCTGCCAATACCAGGAATGTCTGCCAGACACCGGCACCAGTGGCAGAGGCAAAATGCTTCATCAGGGTCTCTGCCAGAGGAGCTCCCACCATGGCGCCGCCGCCGAATCCCATGATCGCCAACCCGCCTGCCATGCCACGCTTATCAGGGAACCATTTGAGCAGGGTTGAAATGGGAGAAAGATACCCTAATCCCAAACCAATACCGCCGATCACACCAGCACCCAGCCAGATCAGCCATATCTGATGCACCAGCACTCCCACCGCAGAAACTACCAATCCCCCACACCATAATAAAGCACAAGCAACTGTTGCTTTGCGCGGACCACTGCGCTCTACCCAGCTTCCAAAAATTGCTGCCGACGAACCTAGAAAAACAAAGAACATCGTGAATGTCCAGCCAAGCATTGAAATAGGCCAATCACAGGTGGTAGTAAATATTTTTTCAAAGAAGCCCATTGTTTCAGGGCAGACCAATGCTTTAGTGATCCCTATGGACTTAGACAGAGGTATCCAGAAGACTGAAAACCCATATGCCATGCCAATGCACAGGTGAATCGCTAACGCCGCCGGAGGGACAATCCAACGGTTGAAACCTGGTTTGGCAATCGTACGTTCTTTATTTAAGAAACTGAGAGATGCCATATATTTTTCCCGTAGAGTTTGAAATAAATGCCAATAAGAAAGATGAAGCGCTATGTAATCCGTGATTTACGATACCCTGGGGATACCAGAAATCTACCAATACAGTTGGCAATTTACTGATAATTTACCTTTATACCGCAAATCGCAGATTCCACAAGTCAGATGTATAGATAAGCATAATTCTTTTGGTTTTTACTCATCATGCCAGTGTGAGATCGGGTGAGGGTTGTTGATGATAATTCGTAAGCCCCTCAACCCAGCCTCTTCTCAGGGGGTAAAAGAGAAGCTAATTTCATTCTGGGATTCCAGGACCCATGATGTGCCAGTGCATATGGGGTGTCACACCGGGTCCAGCGGCATTGGTGCGAACGGAAAATCCATTCTTGTCAAGTTCAGTAATAGTTGCAGCCTGTTGTACCGCCTTCACCATGGAAGCCAGTAACTTCCCATCCAGCGCCAACGGGTCAAGAATAGAAAGGATGTGTTGTTTGGGTATCACCACAATATGGATTTCTGATTTTGGTTTGGGATGGTGGAATGCCATCACCAGGTCATCCTGCCATACAACCTCTACCGGTATTTTACCCGAAAGGACATCCTCGCAAAACCAATCACGTCGAGCCATAACCACCTCCCGATAGAATAATTCCGATCATCGACCAATTAAATTGATCATAGCATGGAATAAATATGATCCATACACTCTGCCTGTTTTCCAGCGTGGCAAGCCAACAACCAACCCTATGACAAAGGTGGTCAAAAACTTCATCAACAAAAAACTTCCCCACTGCATTTCTGGCCAGAGAGGTGCGACTTTGAGAATATAAATGTCCATATATCCGAAATGCCAGATGCCGAAAAAGAACGAAATCAATAGCCAGCAGATCAACCCGGTGTGTTTTGATGCACCTACCCGCTCGACCTGCTTCCAACCCCATCCACGGAACAGTAGTTCTTCGAAAACGGGAAGAATAATGACTGTCTGGATATTGGTGATAAGCACTTCGGGGCTGAAAAAGTAGGAACCACCCACCATCAGCACAATGATCCCTCCGCCCAGAATATACGCCCAGCGTTCGAGCTTTGGTGCATCTTTCCATGATAAACCAAGCTGCTGTGGCTGGGGCCGGAAGATCAGGAGTAGCCCCGTGCCAACCAGGAGAAAGGAAACCATATCCATGTATATCCAGGTAATGGATTCACCGGCTGGATGCCAGAGAGTCCACATACCAAAGATCAGCAGCGCCCGGACAGCCTGAATACCGAGCAAGAGAAGAAGAAAACGAAAGATGGTTTTAAGGGTAGAGGACATAATTCTTTGTAGATACTATAAAGCATTATAAATCGTTGTAATAGAAGTTCAATATTAATAAAATTCAATATGAACCCATTTTTAAAACTCTAGTTTAGTGGTCTAGAATTTTCAAAACATTAATCAATAACTTTTGAGGTATCCCCGCTATAAACAATTTCTCGCTCGTATTTTTGGTACCACAATAATAGTAGAAAGACGATGATTGTGAGCATGACACTCCAAATTTCATTTTGCAGAAAAGCATTAACTTTTAAGATAATGAGTGCCAAAATATCCAATAATAGAAATATTACTGCGGCTGGTAGAAATCTTACCTTTTGTTTGGCTAGACCCAATGTGACAATTATTATGGGTATGATAAGGAGCAACTGGTCATAAGGCCAGGTATGGGGAGTTAATAAAAGCATTGAAACAATCGATAGGCAGATAATGAATTTTGGAGCTACAATTTTGCCATTTTTTAGGATAAAGTAGGTACAAATCCCGAAGAGAGAAATCGCCATTCCACTTCCGGCTCCGGTGATGCATGATGTTTTTCCAGCGCACAAATATCGAGATAATCCCCAAATGGAGGGCGCGTACCCAAAAGTTTGAGTCATCTTTGCGTAGCCAGCGAACCAGTAATGAACTATCCAATTGGGATCTAGAATCATTCCCAATAGAATTAAAAATATTCCACCCGTGAATACAGTAATCAATGATGTTTTTTGCATTTTAACAATAAGGTAAACAATTAAGAATAGAATTATCGGAACCCCGAGATTGGGTTTTAATGCCAATAATGGGATGAAAACACTCCCCTGCCACCACCTTTCTTTTTCCCAAAAGAAGATTATTAATACAAGTAGAAATAGCAGTAAACCACTGAGTTGACCGTTAACTAGAGTGATCATTGTTGGGCGAAAAAGGATTACCCCTGCAACCAAAGGAAATGCATAAAGCTTTACTTGTTGACGTGGATAATGGTGAAATAACATCAAAATGGATAGAAGAATTAAGATTTGACTCAATCCAACCCAAAGAACAAATGCTTCATGTAAAGGAATTGCTCCAAAAGGCATAAAGAAAATAGATAAAGGAAGAGGATACACTAGAGATGAGTTTGGTATCCAGGTTGCGCCATATAGGTGATGACCTTCAATCCAAATCTCTGCCAGATATGGGTTTTGACCAGTAAGTGCAAGTCGACCCGATAACCAGAAAGTAAAAAAGTCACTATTGTGATAATCATTCAGATTCACAACCCATACAGCTATGCTAAAAAAAAGAATTCCTAGAGCAAGTGTAATACCTATATTTATTATGATTTGAGATGGTTTTCTTCTCATTTTCCCCCAATAAAGAATGATACTAATTGTATAAACAAATCATCGATTTGGCAACAGATCACTCAACTAATTACTAAAAAAATATACTTATGGTTACCCCGCATAAAACGCAAATGACCACAAATAAAGCCACCCTATCGCAATCGCCAGGGTGACCAGCGTGATAATGATCCCCGATTTGGTGTATTCCCAAAAGCTTAAGTTAATGCGCCACCGCTCTGCGGTCTCTGCAACAATCAAATTCGCCACTGAGCCAAGAAGGGTCAGGTTACCAGCCAGGGTGGAGGCTGCAGCAATGGTCAACCAGCCCAGCCGCGCATCAGCCATACTGGCAATAACCGGTCTCAGAAGCATCACGGCAGGCACATTGGAAATGATATTACTCAATCCGGCTGTGATCACAGACAGGTTGAAGATGTTTGTTTTACTTGCCAGGGCATTCAAATCGACCAGGGTGCTCGTCACACCGCTGGTTTCCAATGCACCGCTCACAATAAACATCCCGGCAAAAAAGACGAGCAAAGTCCAATCGAATTCAGCAAATACCGCTCCGGGTTGGTGCCGCCGGGTGATCAGCAAAAAACAGGCGGCCAGGAAAGCTGCCAATGCAATGGGTGCACCCGCCAAAAATGCGATCAACAGTGTCAGCGCTACCAACATGGTTTTCATCATCAAGGGACGATTGCGCTGCAGGTCTTTTTCTTCAGGTATACTGAAACTCGCGCCTCTACCAAATTCATAGGGATACATTTTTACCATCACAAGCCAGATGACACCCATTCCAAGGATGGCAATAGGTGAGAGAGCAAGCAAAAAATCCAGGTAGCTGATGCCAGATGCTGTACCGATAATCATATTCTGTGGGTTGCCAGTAAGCGTTGCGGTTGATCCTACATTTGAAGCTGTAGCCAGGGCGATCAGGTAGGGCAAGGGATTGCGTTTCAAGGCATCGGTCAGGTTGATGATGAAAGGTGCAAACATCAAGCAGATCGTATCGTTGAGGAATAAAGCTGAAAGTACCCCGACTGCCAGAATTTCAGCAGCCAACAGAGTACGTGGTGTGTGCGTAACTCGGGTGATTCCTTCTGCTGCGACATTAAAAAAGCCAGAAAGCTTTAAATTAGCGTTGATGATCATCATGCTGAAAAGCAGTATGATCGTATCAAAGTCAATATACGATGTTAATTCTTTGAATTTTACCTGTGAGGTTGCCAGCAGGAGCGCCACACCCATCAAGGCAATGGTTGTGCGGTTGGACTTGATAATCGGATACCGCCCAACAGCGATACCAATAAAAGTGACAACAACGATCACTAATGTAATCCAGGGATCAGGAGACATGGAACGGATTATACATCAATGACAGGCTGTAAATAGTTGTCCTGCTTGAAATTTGTGCTTACAACCCTGTTATTTACCTGTGTCGAATCATACTTGCTGCTTTTTCCTGCTCTGCTGGAAGAACAAAGCAATGAGCGTAACCACATAAGGCATGATCACTGCAATTTGAGAAGGCAGGCTTGATCCCTGCAAACGGTATCCCAGCGCATCGGAAAAACCAAACAACAGGCTGGCTAATAACACCCCCACCGGGTGTGCTCTTCCCAGCATCACCGCCACCAATGCAATCCATCCACGTCCGGATGACATATTTTCTACATACAATGTTACCTGACCTAATGATAGCTGTGCGCCAGCGATGCCTACCAGTAGACCACACACCGCCACGGCTGCATACCGGATGCGGGCGACATTAATACCCAGGGTCGATGCTGCCATATCATTTTGACCCACTCCCCGCATGTGCAATCCGGCACGATGGCGGAATAGAAAAATATAAACAACGATCACCAGCAGCCAGGAAAGGTAAACCACCCAGCTATGCCCCGAAAGTATCTCTCCAACGATCGGAATGTCTTTTATCACGGGGATATCCCATGTCGACAGGCTTTGAATATTGGGGGAAGTGAACTGCCCTTTCACCCCAAAAAGAGAACGCAGCAGGAAAGTGGTAATGCCGCTTGCCAGCATATTCAATGCAATTCCGACAACAATGGCATCACCTCTCAGAGTTACCACAAACAGACCTAAAAGAAGACTGAAAAGCAGACCTGCCAGGGCTGCTCCAGCCACCCCCAACACAGAACTACCGGTAGCATAACTGACCGCAACTGCAGTGAAAGCACCAATCAACATGGTACCTTCCAGGATGATATTAAATACCAACACACGCTCGCATAACAACCCACCTAATGCAGCAAGCAAGATCGGCGCAATCATCCGTATCGTTGAATTCAACAGGGTGACATCGAAAAGTTCTGTCATAGGGTTTCCTTTGGTACAGGCTTTAAGAAACCACGCACTGCGATCAACAGGATCATGATAGCCTGAACAACATAAGATAATTCAAATGGTATTTCTGTGGCGCGCTCCATTCCTGAAGCACCTGTTTGAACCGCTGCAAAAAATATGCTTGCCAATGCCATCCCGATCGGATTGTTATTGGAAAGAATGGCTGCCATTGCCCCTGACCAATAATATCCGGGAAGTGTAAGTGAGGTATCAATCAACCGGTAATATACTCCTAAAACCTGGCAGGCTCCCGTGATACCAACAATTCCCCCGCTCAGAGCCATTACAAGATGGGTCATCCGTTTAGGTTTGATCCCGCCTGCTTCAGCAAATTCACGGTTGGCGCCAAACATACGTAGCTCGTAGCCAGCCACTGAACGGAACATTAAGAATCCAACAATCACCACGATGAAAAGTACAACAAAGATGCCCCAATGAACAGTAGTTCCAGGAATCAGCTTGGCGAAGCGGGTCGCTTCAGGAAAGAGTGGTGTTTGATTTCGTGAACCTCCCGGTTCGATCAGGTGGGCAAATATCATATATGAAACAAATCCAGTAGCAATATAGTTCATCAGCAAGCTGCTGATGAGAATTGGAACACGGAATTTCGTCTGGAAAAAGCCAGAAAGGAAGCTCCAGAAACCACCAAAGATCACCCCAACAAGTAGTGCAACGATTATAGAAAACCACCCTGGTGGAAAAAACAGTGCAACCAATGTAGCACCCAACGCCCCCAGAACCAATTGCCCTTCACCACCAATATTGATCAATCCGGCTTTAAAAGCCAGAGCTGCCGCAATACCACATCCCAAAATGGGAATGGCTCTGCCAAGGGTGGCAGCCAGGTTGTACGGTTCACCGACCGCACCTACCAGCAATGCGGTGTAGGCGGTAAAAGGGTTATGCCCCGCAACCAGCATCATCACCCCACCGATGATGATCCCGCCTAAAATTGCCAAAACGATAGGAATAGCATCTTTCCACTTTTTCGTAATCGAATGGAAAAAACTGTGCTCTCTTGTTTCAATGGGTGCCTTTAATTTATCCTGATCCATAATGCACCTTTAATCCACTTTCTGTTTTATGGTACTTCCAGACATGTACAATCCAATATCTTCTTCTTTGGCTTCATTGATCGGTATCGAAGCGACAATCATGCCAGCATAAATAACCAGAATTCGGTCAGAAATAGACATGATCTCGTTCAGATCAGCTGAGATAAGCAAAATGGCATCTCCCTTATTTCGTCTGGCGATGATCTGCTGGTAAATATATTCGGTTGCGCCGATATCCACCCCACGGGTTGGCTGATCTGCCAGGATGAAATTGACGGGTTTTGAGAATTCTCGAGCAAGGATCACTTTTTGCAGGTTACCACCAGAGAGGTTTCCAGCAGTTTCCTCCGGGCTAGAGAGCCGCACATCGTATTCATCTAAAATGCCTTTTGCCCATTGGTAAGCTGCACGGCGGGTGAGCATCCCGTGGCTAGAATGATTTTCGTCATTCTGAAAGCCCAATGAAAGATTTTCCAGTATGCTTTCTGTAATTGCCAGTCCCCGGCGGTAGCGATCTTCAGGAATATATGCAAAACCCTGTGCCCGTCGTGTTGCAATACTTTCGTGGGTGATATTCTTACCATTGAGAATGATCTCACCCCGATCAGCCCGTGTGAAGCCAATCAGAGTATCTACCAATTCGGTTTGCCCATTGCCCGCCACGCCAGCCAGCCCAACAATCTCACCTCCATGTACATCGAAGGTGACATCGTTGAGGGTTTTCAATCCATGTTCCCCTGTCAGGGTCAGATTTTTCACCTGTAAAACAGGCTGTTTGATTTCTGCAAGTGGTTTCTCTATTGTGAGAAATACTTCCCTTCCCACCATCATCCTGGCGAGTTCCTCAATCGTGGTATCTTTGGTTTCCACTGTCCCCACCAATTTCCCTCGACGTAGAACAGTAGCCCGGTGTGACAGCTCAACGACTTCTGGCAATTTATGGGTGATCAAGATGATAGTTTTCCCCTGGCTGGATAAACCGCGCAAAACCTTGAACAACTCATCGCGCTCCTGTGGAGTAAGGACAGCTGTTGGCTCATCCAATATGATGACATTTGCACCGCGATAAAGCGTTTTAAGGATCTCAATCCGTTGCTTTTCGCCCACAGAAAGGCTGGAAACTTTTGCTTCAGGGTTGATATGGAAACCATATTTTTCTGCCAGTTCAGAGACTGTTTGTATGGACCGCTTATGATTGATAAATCCCACCTGGCTGGGTTCTCTGCCAAAAATGATATTTTCCGTCACTGTCAGGTCTTCGAACAACATGAAGTGCTGGTGAACCATTCCCAATTGTTCTGCGATAGCATCGTGCGGGTTGTTGAAGCTGACTTCTTTACCTCGAATACGAATTTTTCCAGCAGTGGGTTTATAAAGCCCAAACAAGATGCGCATTAAGGTTGTTTTTCCGGCTCCATTTTCACCAACCAGAGCCCGGATCTCACCCTTTTCAATGCAAAGGTCAATATGGTCGTTGGCAACCAGATCGCCAAATTTCTTGACGATCCCTATCATTTCAACTTCAGGGGGAAAGGTATTTTGTTCCAAAGAGATTCTTCCTTATCCTGACTGAAGAAGTACCATGTGGTCTTCTTCAGTCAGGTTTAAAACTAGATAACTTTACAATAAGGGTGATCAGGGTTGAGTCAGTGGATCTGGGATTACCAATGTACCATCAATGATCTGCTGGCGTACTGCAGAAACCTTTTCCATCACATCCGGGTGCTCAGCCAGAACACATTGGGTTTCGGTATCGGGCCAGGCAAAAACAGCCAGGTCTACACCACCCTCTTTTAATCCATACTCAAAATACCCGGCTTCGAGCTTGCCATCGAGCAGTTTCTGAATATAGTCATAGACGGCAATATCTACACGTTTGATGGTGCTATCAATGATTTGTCCGGGTGCTTTAGGGCACTCATTTACATCTACACCAGTACTCAAGAAATCTTTTTCAATGGCAGCTTCAAAAATACCCGGGTTGCCAGCAGCAGCAGCGCCATTGATCACATCTGCACCTTGATTGGCCAGTGATAATGCAAGCTCTTTGGCAGTGGCAGGGTCAGCCCAATCGCCTACCCATAGGGTATCAAGAACTTTGATCTCCGGATCAACTGACAATGCAGCATTGGCAAAGGGGATTGTCCAGCGAGTCATGAAGGGGCTTTCCACAGGACCAATGGATGAAATGATACGGGACTCGGTCAAATACGCAGCAGCAATACCTAACAAATAGGCAGCTTCATGAGATTTAAAACCTACATCAGCTACATTTGTGATGCCGGTCAAGTCCAACCCACAATCTACACAAATATAGAATTTATCTGGTGTAGTTGGTGCAACTTCAAGTAGAGTGTCATTGAAACCAAAAGTCATAGCTATGATCAGGTCATAATCTTCGCGTGCTGCTGCTCTCAGGTTCTCATCCATATTGGTTGGGTCACCATTACATTCGATGATCTTTGTTTCTACACCAAGTTCAGTGGCAGCTTTATTGAGACCATCCTGCGCGGTGATGAAATACGGATTGACACCAATCGGATCCTCTGTAATAAGAAGGACTTTCTTTACTTCTTTTGCTCCGGTTTCTTCTGTCGATTCTGTAGCAGCAACTTCAGTTTCTTCTGCGGTCGCAGGAGCTTCGGTGGCTTTTGGCTGGCAGGCACTGGCTAAAACAGTCAGTATGACGGCGACAGTAAAAAGAACAAAATATTTACGGGTTTTCATGTTTTTCCTCCAAAGATTTTATGTCTCCTAACATCATTCTCTTTTTTCTTAATTCGCTCGTTCTCTCCTCCTTCTTCACATGAAAAAGAATTGTTCACATCTTCTTTTCTTCTTTTAATGACAAGAGCCTTTTCATGTCAGATGTACATTCAATAAGATCAATGACGGCAGAACCCTCGAAAATCTTCAGGGAGGGTTACTACCTTGAGATTATTGGCGGCAAAATAGTCCATCACTTGCTTTTCGTTCTTTCCTCCGGAAGGCACCATACCCCATTTCACACCTGCTTTTACAAGGATTTCAGGGGCATCGGTAAATGGGAAAAAAGCGTCAGCGCAGAATGTACTTCCCTGAAGGTTATGCCCGGCTTGCAAGGCGCGTTCCACCGCCACCTGGGCAGCCTGCACTGTAGAAGGACCTCCACCTACTGCCAGCAACATTCCATTCTTTGCTAATGCAACCTCATTTCCCCCATGGAATGAGGTGTAGGCGGCAGACCAGGCAATCGCCAGGTCTGAAAAGCATTCATTCGTGATACTACGATACTCCTGATTGAAATCAGAGATCCTTAGCGTACGCCAGGGTGGGGTTTGGCGAATGAACCCACCACGTACCATGCGGTAGGAATATCCTGTTACATCAGGAGTGGGATCTGACAACGCTGGATTGACTAAAATTTTACGAAATGCACGCTGCTGTAACCTCTCTAGGGCTTTTTCACTAAAAGAAGGGGCAGCAACTACATCTAACATCCAGGCAGCCGTGCCAAGCATATCCGCACGCTTAGGATGTTTGATCAGCACCTCCACAAGAGTGTCATCAATTGCAAAATTGGTCATCAATTCACCACCCCATACTGCCAAGGGATTGCCAAATAGAGTTTTCTCGATACTCTTGAGTGGATCGGTCAAGTCAAAAGAAGCTCCGCACACATTCCCATGCTTGGATGCAACTGTAACATAGAGATTTTTTCCCCATTGGGTTTTGAGCGCGTCGGTCAACAGACAAAGAGTGGTCAGCAAGTTATCCACATCCGAAAGGTTGACCTGGCAGATAACCGTCTCGGATAAATTCTGGAATGCGGTAATGCGGAGAGGATCATCGCTTTTCATGCTGAAGAGGTCTGCTGTCTGGTAAGGGTTCTCACCATTCATCAAGCGATAGGCACGTTTTCCCACCATACCTGTATAGTCTTCACTTTTGGTATTTTGAACCAGATCAAGGTAGTGAGAAGCAATTTCTGCGAAAGCCTTTGCCAGCAATTCTCTCTTCAAATCTGGATCAAGGGTTTCGTGTTGCTGCAAGTCAGTGATCACACGCTTCATATCCTCACGGCTCATGACAGGAATGCGGTTACCTTTTCCCGCCAGTGCCAGCAATGTGCGCCCACCCACATCATTTCCTTTAGTTAAAGGATAAGGGATGGCATACACAATATCGATGCGATCAGGTGAATCTTCCACTGTGAGCGCATGTTCCATTTTTGGGTGCAAAGTGGGTGGAAAACCATAATCCTTTGTGATTCCGGTAAAAGTATAGATATCCTGGCAGGGAATACCTTCTGCCTGTAGGAGAGGTACGGTCTCCATAGTCGCAAGGATTTTCCACCCCAGGTCAACCAAGTTTCGGGCAAAAGAGGCTACATCGGTAGTGTCATTCAAAGTAAACAGGGCTGTTTTATGCATTAAACTTTCCTTAACTAAGCAAATGATACTAGAGCGTCCAGGGCAATCTTCAGCATTTCAGCTTTCCCTTCTGTTACCACCTGGCGGTGAGGGTCATAAATGTTCGGATCGGGTTCTTCGGTAAGGTTGCCATCGGATGTAAAAATCCCACCTGCACGAATTTTATTTAATCCAGCCATCACCAACAGGGTTGCCAATTCCATCTCCACCGCCATCACCAACCCAGTTTTTAACCAGACATCTACCTCGGAAGGAAGCATTCCTGGATAAAAATAAGCCTGGGTAATCACTAACCCCACATGAGGGTCAGGAATCCCATGCTGTATGGCGGATCTTTCAAGCGCAGCCACCACATGCCGGTCAGAGATTGCAGGATATGACATCGGAGCCAGGTGTTCTGAACAGCCATCTTCGCGCAACGCACCAGTGGCAATGATCAATTCACCGTCGCGAATACCTTTCACCATCGCGCCACAGGTGCCTGCCCGCAAAATGGTATGTGCACCACACTTGATCAGCTCGTGAAAGCAGACATTTGCCCCCGCAGAACCTACACCATGGGAGCTGATGGAGATCCTTTTACCTTGATAAAATCCCGTAAAAGTACGATACTCTCGAAAAAATCCCACCTCTTTTGCATCATCCAATAGGTGCGAAGCTTCTTCTGCACGCTGAGGATCTCCTACCACTAATACACACCCGGCAATATCACTGGGTAGCACTCTTAAACTGGGCATTCGTTGTTCTGAATCCATGTTCCCTCCAAAGTCACCCGATTTTTAGGTTTTGATATTTTGATTGTGTTAAAGAAGGAGAAGTACTAATTATTATAACAAATTTAAAGGTATGAAAATGTGAAATATTCATAAAACCAGGCATTTCCCTATTTACGCTCGTTTTCTCTAATTAGATCAGAGCAATTATTACTACTTTTTCATTAAGTAGTTATAATTTCTTTTTGGTTCAGCTTTCTTGATTTCTGGAGTTCTCATTGGCATTTCCCTATATTGGTGAGTTAGCCGCACTCTTCACCTCGCTGTGCTGGTCTCTTTCTGCACTAGCGTTTACCCTCAGCGGACGAATCATTGGCTCTCAGGTTGTCAACCGAATCCGGGTTTTACTAGCTTTCCTCATGCTGATGGTGATCAATTGGATATTGCTTGGTCAGCCTATCCCTCTAAATCTTCGTATTGATAACTGGTTCTGGCTGATCCTTTCGGGAGCAGTTGGTCTGGCAATTGGCGATACTTTTCTCTTTCGTACTTATCAACTGATCGGTCCCCGTCTTGGGCTATTATTGCTCAGCCTGGCTCCAGTTTTCAGCACCCTTATCGCTCTCTTTCTCTTTAATGAAAAGCTCTCAATCTCTCAATTGGCAGGTATGGTGGTGACGCTAGTAGGTATCGGTTGGGTCATTCTCACCAATCGCGAGGTACAAATGGGCGATTCACCTCACAAACTTTCTGGCAAAGGTATTCTATTTGGAGTAATCGCTGCCCTGGGTCAGGCAGCCGGGTTAGTCCTTTCGAAGCAGGGTATGCAGGGTGATATTTCTCCTTTTGCTGGCACTTTGATTCGCATGATCGCTGGATTTGGCTTCTTATGGGGTTCTGCCCTCATCAGTAAACAGGTGATCCCTACTATCAAGATCACCTGGCAAAATCCAAAATCGCTTCGTTGGGTATTTATAGGGTCGATTTTCGGTCCAGTGGTCGGAATATCAGCCTCCCTCCTGTCATTGCAATATGCCAAGATTGGGATAGCTTCCACACTAATGGCTCTACCTCCTGTATTCATGCTACCCATCAGTTATGTTGCGTTTAAGGAACGCATAGGCTGGCAAGCGGTCATTGGCACATTAGTGGCGATTATCGGTATTGCATTGATCTTTGTGTAAGCTTTTTATGAGCAAAATATACGAAATTATTTGTTGAAGGGTTTTGTTATCATTGTGAATTCCACCACCTCTGCTGAGCGAGACATCATTCTTCTTCACCACGAAAAGCTCAAATCGCATTTACTGAAAAATATAACGAATATGAATCAGGCATAAAGAATTATGCTTTCCTTTTCCATTTATAGTGACTTCTAAAAACGGTTGAATCGTGAGAATCACTTTCGGGTTTAGGTTCGGGGAAGCCAGTCATCAACAATTATCCTGTTCTTACCCCTGCATTTAAACCCCAACAAAATTTGCTCATGTTGAATAATCTGTGTTTAATGTCGGGTAAAGCAAATAAATAAGCATAACCCATCCCGTCCGCGTTAATCTCCATTTTTCAATAATCGAGAAGGAGAGAATCTAATGCTTTCCCCCAAATTCAAAAACTGGTTTTAGGAGAAAGCTGGGAAGAAGGCTATTTTTAATAACAAAATTTGGAGAGAGAATTCGTTTGCACCTTTAATGTTTTCGTGGTGAATATCGATGTGATTTTTTTACTATTGTTTCTCATGCGATTAAAGTACGTTGAACTTATATTTTTAAGACCACACCACTACGCGCAGATAGCTTCACTTTGATCATCTGGCTTTCTTCTCTGACAGAACCCTCACCAAATAAAATAGCCGGGTGTATTTCCTGGGCTCCAAGTTGCGATAACGATATGTCCACTTTCTTTGAACCGTTTGCCGAGTTAATTACAATAACGATTCTCTCATCATTGAGACATCGAGCATAAGCGTATATATCCCGATCAGCATACATCTTATGATAATTCCCCTTGCGTAGCGATGAGTGATCTTTACGAAGTTGAATCAGGCTCTTAATATATTCTCTTAATGGCAAGTTCCATTTCATCTCATCCCACGGGAAAGCTTTCCGGCATTCAGGGTCTGGTCCACCAGTCAACCCAATTTCATCTCCATAATAGATGCATGGAGCCCCGTGGTATGTAAACAGGAACAACCACGCAAGTTTCAGAGCTGATTCATCATTGCGAGCAGCGGTCAAAAATCGAGGTGTATCATGGCTATCCAGTAAGTTAAATTGCACAAAATTCATTTCAGGATCATAAAGATTATTCAAATAATCAATGCGATCAGAAAATTCTTGTGCATTCAGCGGATGATAACTTTTCTCCCAATCTCCAATTTTTCGAACAAATGAAGGAGCTTTTCTACCGATCAACCATTCAATGAGCGCTTCTGTAAGCAGATAATTCATCACCGCGTCGAATTGATCACCTTTTAACCAGCGCTGTGATTCATTCCATATCTCACCCACAAGATAGGCATCGGGGTTAACCTCCTTAACTCGTCTGCGAAATTCACGCCAGAAAGAATCATCATCGATCTCACTGGCAACATCAAGACGCCAGCCATCTGCTCCAAATTTAATCCAATGAACAGCCGCACCCCAAAGGAACTCTCGTACTTCGGGAGTGTTAGTATTGAATTTTGGCAATGCAGGTAAATTCCACCAGGCTGCATACCCAATTGCCCGAAACGAATCATTACCAATGCGAAGCTCATGCTTTTCTTTCCTTCCAGGATATGCTCCCCAGGGCTTTTTCCCATTCAGCCTATCTGGATTAAAGTAAAACCAATCTACATAAGGTGAGCCGTTGCCATTTTCCAGCACATGGTGAAATTGCCACATCCCCCGGCTGGCATGATTAAAAACCCCGTCCGGAATAATGCGTATATTACGATCATGGGCTGCATCCAGTAATTCACGAAAAGCATCGTCACCACCTAACAAGGGATCAATATGGTAATAATCATATGTATGGTATCGGTGATTGGATGCTGATGCAGTGATCGGATTCAGGTAGATCGCGTTGATGCCCAGATCTTGCAGGTAATCCAGGTGTTCGATAATGCCATAAAGATCTCCGCCCTTGAAATCAAAAGGAGTTGGAGCTAAATCCCAGGATTGGAATCTCATTTTCTGTTCTGAGAGCCGTTTACTGCGAGCAAACCGATCCGGAAAAATCTGGTAAAAAACTGCATCCTTGACCCACTCAGGTGTACTAACGATCATAGCAAAAATCCTCTTTCTTAATATGCTATACTGAAATTACGCTCAATTGAGGTAGCATTGGAACCCAACTATCTGAATCTTGACCCGGAAGAAAGGATCAATAAACTGCTGGCAGCCATCTCTGTGCTGTTGGGTGTAGCAGGAATTTGCTCCGGGATTATCCCCATTGCTGGGATCATCGTGGGAACATTGGGATTGGTCGCAGGATTATTTGGCAGGAAATCAGAAAGCCGTGTTCTTGCGACCGCGGGAGTGATCATTTCAGCGTTTGCGTTACTTATTTCTTTCGTATATGCCATATTTGTCTATATCTCAAAAAAATGAGATCGAGAATTACGATTTAATACTTCCAAACATCATTCTTTCAAATAATGTACGCTGCAGTAGAACAAAAATGGTCACCACAGGAATGGACATGATAATGATCAGCGATCCAAGCATGCTCCAGGGCTGTGCGCTACCGGAAGTGATCATGGCATAAATGGACATCGCCAGCGTGACAGTACTTGCCTGATCTACAAACAACCAACCAATGGCAAATTCAGAATAAGCCATCAAGAAGGCTATCAATCCTGCAACAAAAACAGAAGGTAGCGCCAGGGGGAGCGTAATTTTTTGAAAAGTCATCCATGGTCCCGCACCATCCAGAAACGCTGCCTCTTCCAATTCCCTTGAGACAGATTGGAATCCTGCCCGCATGTTCCATATACAGAAAGGTAAGGCAAAAACAGCATATACGATGGTCAACCCAAGCAAAGTGGTGCGTAATTGAAGAAGGCTCAACACAATATATAACGGTGTAGCAAAAGCAATGGGGGGGAGAACTGCAGTCAATAACAACACAAATAAACCAGGTTTTTTGCCAGGAAATCGAAACCGGGCAAAAGCATATGCCAGAGTTCCGCCGAGGATCAATGCCATCAATGCTGCGGCAATGGAGACAACGAGGCTGTTTTTCAGCAGTACCAGGAATTCAACAGATTGATAAGGTCTATCCAATACCTTAAGGAAAGAATCAAACGCCCAAACTTTGGGAAATAATCTGAATTCTGTTGCCCTCCCATACAATGAGCCATCAAAGGCAAGCCTCATGATCCCCCAGATAGGCAGGATGACATATAGCCCAACTATACATAACAACAACTGAGACACCACATGTCTAAGCCACTTGATCTTACGCATAGGTCACTCCGTCATCAGCCTTACCCCATCGGCTTAGCAAAACCACAAAACCAATGAGAAGGATCATCGTGATGATATTTATCACAGCAGAAATCGAGAATTGTCCGTTGATTTGAAATCCGCTGGGATTAAAGAAGTTATACGAAAGGGTT
This sequence comes from Anaerolineaceae bacterium, assembly GCA_034429195.1. Lineage (GTDB taxonomy): Bacteria > Chloroflexota > Anaerolineae > Anaerolineales > Anaerolineaceae > UBA4782. The sequence goes on along the minus strand of DAOUGQ010000012.1, from coordinate 7,069 downwards.
GCTAAAGTACCATTCCATACCCCAAATGTCTGGAATAAATAAAACTGGTTAAAGGCGAAGATACTCCGTACAATGATGGCGGGAAAGATTAAAGGCATCAATAATGGCCATGTGATCAATTTAAAGATTTGCCATGAATTCGCCCCATCCATTTCTGCTGCGTCGTATACTTCGGTAGGCATCATTTTCAAGCCTGCAGAAGCAGCCAGCATTAAAAACGGGAAACCATACCATACACCTGAAATTAAAAGGATTAACAACACCCCGTCCCAGCTATTTTCCCAACCCATGAGAAATGAGAATGGAAATCCTTCCCCATATTGCTGTACACCCAGGCTCAACCAACCAGTAACAGGTTGAAACACATTCATCCACATTAAAGCGCCGATCATCTCAGGGATTGCCCAGGGAAGGATGAATAACGTCTGCCAGCCCCGTTTGAATTTCAATCCTCGTTGCCATAATAATAAAGCTACTCCAATCCCAAGCGCCGCCTGTAATGCTACCGAAAAAACTGTCCACAAAATGTTGAATATGAAAATCTCTTGCTGCGATAGATAACTGATGAGTGGCAAATAGCTATTAAATCCCAAATAATGAACTGTGGTCGAACGAAAAGGAAACGAGAAATAGCCTGCCTTGACCTGTCCAGTAAGGCCTTTCCATACCTCCCGGGTGATACCGCCATTAAGTCCGTCGCGAATTGACACACTGTTGAAATCTGTGGTTGAAACGCCCAGCTGGAAGAGAAGTGGCAAAATGGTAAAAACAAAGAAAATGATCAAACCTGGTATCAGCCAGGGAAGTGCTTTCTTGATCTCACTTTTAACAGGCACTATCAAGTGCTTTTCTCGATGACGCAGTCGGTAATAAAGATTTCGGATGGGATTAATCACGATAACCGCACATCCTTCAGCGGCAACGAGTGATAGTGGAACAGTGAGAATAAGAATGTATTGTGGCCATTTGGTCGGCCAGAGTAATAAAAAGACTATGGCAAAGATCAACCACAGAACATAGACTCTCCTCGTTTTCCAAACTCTTGATAGTCCAAAGATCGCCATTAGAGTGATCAGAGGATCAATGGCAAAATACATCGAGTTGGGCTGCCAGAAACGGGGTGTAGAAGTGATCCAATAAAATACCTGCCAGAAAGGGTATCCCGCACTTTGCACTTCACTTGCGCTGCTTGAATAAGCAGCGTGGAATAGAACTGATTCTTTTAATCTGTTTATGGGATCAGACCACAAATAAGGATCGAACAGAAAGAAAACTGCAACCGCTGCTAATCCCCAGAGTAGAATATTCAAGATGTTCTTTTTATAGGTAGAGGAAGATCGCGCGTCTAACATCCAATCAGCCAGCACCGCCAGCCCGATGACACAGTAAATGTACTTGGACGCTGCAGTTAGCCCTAAAAAAATGGCTGAACCGATCAACCATCCCAATCCTTTTTTCTGTTCTTTACGCTTCTTCCATTGGGTATAACAAAGTACTAACAGAACGCTGGTTAATGCTGGCAGGCTTTCAAGCATCACCTGAGATGTATATTTGATGGTAAATGAGTGAATTGCCAGCATCAAACCCGCAAGTGGATTCACGATTGCCAGAATCCCGGCAGTGATCACTCCAAAACAGGCGCTTATGATCCTGCCATTCCTTAACAAAGGACGTGGAACATTCTGGTTAGGTTGTGCAGTGGTCGAAACATCAGGGATAAGTGGATATTCTTTGGCAGGCAGAATGCTTAAGCCATAGATGATTTTCGCTAGAGGAGGATGTTCTGGGCGGTAGTTGGTATCCATAAATCCAACCCAATCCCCCTCTCGAATCAATTGAGCGAATTCTTGGGCAGCTCGCAAATAGTCATCTTCATCATAATCGACGTTAAGCGTAGTGAGAGCGTGCCAACGCAAGAAACCAGCGATACCAGCAACTGCCAATACAGCGAGACAGATGAGCAAAATATGAATAATGCGCGACTTTCTCATGATTTATTTACTTCATCTTTCTATAATGTAAATAGCGGTTGAATAAGGTGGGAGTTCACCAGCAGGTGAAACAGCAGAAAAACCATTCTTCTCTACTTTCAAACTGCCATCTTTTTGACTTCCAAAAACCGGTTTCAATACATAGTCTCCTCGTCTGATCCCATCTCCACTATAGGTTAACGTATATTCTGCGATTACATCTTTCGATAGATTAGTGATAAGCAGCAGGGTTTGTTTATCAGCTTGACGAATGGCAGTATATATTTTTGAATTCTCAGTTGCAACGGGCAGATAAGAACCTCTAGAAAGTGCCGGATAGGCATTACGAAGGGCGATCAATTGCTGATAATATTTCAGCAATGAATCGGGGGTTTTCATTCCTCTAGCAACATTTACCGTTGTGTAATCGGCATTGAGGCTTCTCCACGGAATACCAATAGTAAAACCACCGTTCTTTGTACCATCCCATTGCATTGGCAAGCGAATATCTTCATCCGGCTTGACACCCACCATGCCAATTTCCTCACCATAATAGATAAATGGAGTACCTGGAGATGTTAACAACAAGAAAGCTGCCACCTTAGCTTTCTCGATCTTTCCATTCAAAACGCTCATCACTCGGTTCTGATCATGATTGGTAAGAAAAGTACCGAAATTCCAATTAGGGGCATCCTGCAAGGTGAAAGTCACTGCACTGTTGATGGAAGAATTCGATTCACCCCTGGTGCTGTTCATGAAGCCATTTGCCATTTCAAAATTGAAGATCATATCCATTTGCTCGTCTGCATATTCGGTGGTTAATCGGGCTGAACTTTGAGCCACTTCTCCCACAGTATAGGCATCTTCGTTTATCGCTTTGTAAAATGGATAGAATTCTTTGAACCAGGAGTGTGTTTCCGGTACATTCTCCAATTGAGTGCCTTCTTCAAATAAATGTTTTGCAGCGTCGATTCGGAAGCCATCTACACCCACGTCTTTCAACCAAAATGAAACAACCTTTTCCATCTGGGTAGTCACCTCAGGATTCGAATAATTAAAATCAGGCATGCAATCACAGAAATAGCCATAAAAGTATTTCGTTTCACCGCTGATAATAGCTTCATGCCAACCATTCCCCTTTGAAGTATTCGACCATAGATACCAATCATGATAAGTGGCATTCTCGCTGGTTAAAGCATTTTGGAAAAATGGATGTTGACTGGATGAATGGTTGATCACCAAGTCGATGATCACATGGATTCCGCGCTTATGGGCTTCTTCAAGAAATACTTTAAAATCCTCCATCGTTCCATATTCCGGGTTGATAGCGTAATAATTCAAAACATCATACCCATGATAAGAGGGTGAGGGATGGATTGGCATCAGCCAGAGGCCTGTAATACCCAGGTCATCTGTGGTATTGGGATCACCATCATTTAGGTAATCAAGCTTTTCGGTTAAACCTTTAATATCTCCAATACCGTCTCCATTACTGTCATAGAAACTCCGGACAAAAACTTCATAGAACACGGCCGTTTTCCACCATTCCGTATTAAGATTCAACGATTTTACAGAAGACATTTTCCATGTGCAACCCGTTACAAGTAGAAGAAGGAGAATCCAGGTGATTTTCTTCATATTCTTTACCCGTGAATAAAAAAGCGGCCTTTCGGCCGCTTTTAATCAACCTTTCACGCCGCCAGCAGTTAAACCACTGACAATCTGTTTCTGTAATAGGATATAGACTAGCGCTACTGGCAATGCCACAATAATCGCCATAGCTGCAAACCTGTTCCATGGGATGGAACTGGCATATTGACCAGTCATGTTATAAAGAGTCATTGCCAGCGTGTAATCCTTTGGCTGCGTCAAGAACAACCAGGGCATAACAAATTCCTGCCAGTGTCCAATAAAACCAAGGAAGAAAGTAACTGCAAGTTGCGGTGCTGCCAGTGGAAGTACGATCTGGAAGAATGTTTGATTCGAATCAGCGCCATCGATATATGCAGCTTCTTCCAATTCCTTGGGAATCGTATCGAGATATCCTTTGAGATTCCAGACTGCAAAAGGCAGAGCAGTAGAGATCATGGCAATACCTACACCAACCAAAGAATCGCGCAGGTTAAAGAGTACTCTCCCGGTATTAACTGGGTCGCATTGCAAGAAGGGATAGAGAACAGTTGCACCATTTGCGCACACTTTCAATTGGAAGCTGTTCAGCAATAAAAATAGAGGAGTCGAAAGACCTACTGCTGGCATCAACAACGGGATGAAAACCATGATCATTAAAACCTGGCGTAATTTGAACTTGAACCGTGAAAATGCATAGGCAGCGGTTACAGCAATCAAGAGTGCAATTGCACCTACCACCACCGATAGCAGGAAACTATTCTTCAAGAGCTCAATAAAGGTTACCGGATTTGCAGTTGGTCTATCCAATACCTGTTTAAAAGCAATGAACGAAATCTCTTTAGGAAACAACTCAAGAGAGGATGGTCTTGTACTTTTTGAGCTTAACGAAAGGGTGATGATGTACATGATGGGGAACATCACCTCAATGACAATAAGGATGCATAGAACCTGGATGAGCAACTGTCTCCATAAAGGTAATTTTTCACCACTTCCTTTACTGCCGGATGTATCCATGGTGAAAAATCGGACAAAGAAATTCTTTTTCTTGGGAGTATAAGTTGTCGTTGCCATAGTATGCCTACGCATAACTTTCTGTTGCCTTGGTCAACTTATTCGTCACTAGGAAGATGAACAAGACAACAACAAAAATGATCACCGAGAATGCACCAGCTGCTCCATATAGCCGTAGATTTCTTACCAGGTCATAGGCAAAGGTAACTAATATTTCGGTCGTGCGAGCTGGGCCACCCCCCGTCATGAAGTAGACAAAATTGAATAAGTTAAATGACAATGTGAAACCATACATGGCAGCTGGAACCATTGCTGGTCTCAAAAGCGGAACAGTGATGTTCCAGAATTGGAAACTTTTCGAAGCCCCATCAATGGAAGCTGCTTCATAAAGCTCCTTTGGAATACTCTGCAACGCCCCAGTGGCTACCAGTGTCATGAAAGGCCAACCCAACCAGAAATTGGCGATCATCATAGCATAGTATGCCAGGGGAAGTGCACCGGTGGGCAGCAGCCATGAAATGGGAGGTTGGTATTCGAATAACCAACGGATATGAACTGTGCTTGTTGAACCAAACAATTGACCAAAGAATGTTAACATCTGATTCATGGCGCCATATTGCTCATCAAATATGTTGCGCCATACTGTGCCTACCACAATAGGAGGAATAACTACAGGTAAAACATAGATAGCCCTATAGACTTTTTTAAACCATATACCTTTTACGTTTAACAATGTAGCAATAAGCACACCGGCAGGAACATGCAGCATGACATTTGTTATAGCCCACCAGAAGTTATATACGAGGACACGAACAAAATTAAAATTCTGAACAGGTAACCCACCAATGATGATGTCAATATAATTTTGAACACCAATCCAGTGCAGGTCTGGTGAATTCAACTGGAGAAGGAGGTCTTTCGTTGAAAAATCGGAAAATGAGATGATCACCTGGTAAACCAATGGGTAAAAGGTGACCACACCCATAACAGCAAAAGCTGGCAAAAGATAAAGATAGGGCAAAAAAGATTGACCTAATCTTTTTTTGTGTTTTGCGGGAAGGGATATCGAAGCCATAGGTCCCTCTTTACTTTTTATTAAAATTATTGTCAAAGCTAGCAGGTAAACCCTGCTAGCTTTGATCTGTTTACAGGTAAGATGGAATGGACTTCCATCATCCCATCATAACAAATTACTTATTAGAGGCTGTAGTGGCAGCTTTTACCCATTCGGCAGGATCCATACCCTGCTCAAAGATCTGATCGGGACCACAGAAGTTAGTCCAATATAGACCTAATTGAGGTACCTGCGGGCGAATGGTTGCACCCTTGTTAAATGCATCAACAAGACCTTGAATGAGAGGATCGGAGATTGTGATATCGGTGCGGACAGGAACATGACCCGCTTCATTCATCATTACGGTTTGTGATTTAACATTGGTCAGGTAGAGAGCAACTTCCAGAGCAGCTTCCTTATTGGTGCTGTTGGGATTGAAATAGAAGCCATCAACACCGAGGAGAGGAGTAGCAGGACCAGCAGGGCCAGCGGGAAGTGGAGCTACGCCCAATTTATCACCAAGGGCATTCTTGTAATCACCCATTGCCCAGTTACCATTGGTGATGCCAGCCATCTTCCCTTCAGAGAAGGGAGCTAAACCATCACTATCGGTCTTTGGCCAGCTATTTGCTTTGGAGATTTGATAAAGTTCGTTCAAGTAGGTCATCGCATCGATGACGCCGGTTCCCTGGTCTGCAATTACTTTCCAGTTTTCATCAAAGATTTTGCCACCAAAGGCACCAAAGAAACCATAATGGTGATAGCATCCATAGCTGATGGAAATGGGAGTACCATCTTGCATAAGCTTGAGAAGTTCATCGGTGGTTGCAGGAGGCGTAGGAAGCATATCCTTGTTGTACCAGAATACAACTGCCTTCAAGGTTTCAGGGATACCATATAATTTGCCATCCAGGGACATACCGTCAATACCAAGCTGGTTGACACCTTCTAGCTTGCCTGCAGCCAAATCGGTAATGTCTGCGATCAAACCAGCACGAACATCATCTCCCAGGCTATCATTCGGAGCTATGAACATATCAGGTCCAGCACCTGCAGCAACATCGGTTCGATATTTGTTGAAAATATCATTGAATGGTACCTGCAAAACATTAATCTTAATGTTTGGAAGATCAATTGCAGCCTGTGTGAGGTTCTTTGTTAATGCAACCTCTTCAGCAGAGCCTGTGCCGTACGCATGCCAGAAGGTGACTTCGGTAACTGGCACTTCAGTTGCTTTTGGTTTGCAGGCAGTTAATGCGAACGATAGAATCAGCAAAATGCTGATCAGGGGCAGAATTTTCTTAGACATATATCTCTCCTAGAATTTGAATTAGCAAAGCCTTAATACACCGGTCAAATATTTTTTTGAGACTCTTCTTTTCCTCCTTTATTAGTTGGTCTC
>DAOUGQ010000011.1:0-41632 GCA_034429195.1 Anaerolineaceae bacterium | reverse complement strand
CCGCAATACTTCGTGATTGCTGCGGTCAGGGTCGTTTTTCCATGGTCAATATGTCCCATGGTCCCAATATTCAGATGTGGCTTTGTCCTCTCAAATTTCTGCTTCGCCATGTTCCTTCTCCTTAAAAAACATTCATTTTAAGTAATATTTAGCAGCTAGAGCCCTCAATGGGACTTGAACCCATGACCCCGTTCTTACCAAGAACGTGCTCTACCAACTGAGCTATGAGGGCTTGCCGTTCTTGCTGGTGTCCTTACGGCAGGGCTTAACCAGCTGCAGTGGACGGTGAAGGATTCGAACCTCCGAAGGCTTCTGCCATCTGATTTACAGTCAGACCCCGTTGGCCACTTGGGTAACCGTCCATTAGCAGTTATCTGCTTGAGAGTAAGGCATGGTAACCCTCGCCTCACTCGCCAGCCGGTAACTGAGCCGACGATGGGAATTGAACCCATAACCTACCACTTACAAGGCGGTTGCTCTGCCATTGAGCTACGTCGGCAAAAAACTCAATTGTTAAGGTATCAAACTTAGCGCGTGAATTATATCAAAGCCCCCCCGGAATGACAAGGTGTACTTCTTCGGGAATACCGGCAAGGGATAAGCACGCGAAAAAAGAGTCTATCATTTGTCTATGATAGAGTCAAGGAATCCTATCTTCAGGAATCTTCTCACCATCAACCAAACCTTTCAATGTAATGTTTCAAGTATAATCTCACCATATGAAACAAGCATCATCCTCCTATGAAACCAATGCCAAGGCCCTCCATAAAGAGAAGAAACAATATGCATTTCATCCCATTCTTATTGGGATTTTTCCATTTTTAGCTTTGTTGGCAAAGAATTTCAACCAGGTTGATCCGTTTCTGACCTTGCGAGCTTTCATTTTTACAGCAATTTTTGTCATCATAGCATTTTGGATACTGCAAAAAATATTTCATGAACAGAATCTTGCAGCCTTAATTCTTAGCGTATGTTTTATTTTCTTCTTCACCTATGGTCATGTTTATGACCTCCTTGAAGAAAAATCATTATTTGGTTTCTTGCTTGGCAGGCATCTGGTTCTCGCACCTCTCTGGTTGGTGGTGTGGGTGGCTGCTCTATTCTTGATCTTCAAGAATAAAAGGGATCTTCAAATGATTTCAAGGATTTTAAACGCCTTGTCTGTTTTTTTGGTTTGTATTTCGCTTATGCAAATTGGATGGCAATGGATCCGCACCCCTCAGTCACAATCAAAAAAATCTGTTACAAATGTGCCGGTACAGGCATCTACAGATATGCCAGATATATATTACATCATCCTGGATGCATATTCTCGTGAAGATATGTTGCAAAAATATCACGATTTGGATGTTAGTAAATTTGTAGAGACATTGGAACAAATGGGCTTTGTTTTTCCGTCCTGCACACAGAGCAATTACAGCATTACAGCACTTTCATTGGCATCCTCATTGAATATGAATTATGTGGAGAAGGTTTCTCCTGATATTGTGCAACAAAATCTTGATTGGGGAAATTTTTCCGATTCCATCATTCATAGTAATGTTCGTAGTGAATTCGAACAGCTAGGGTATTCTTTTATCTCTTTTGAAACTGGTATTTCATGGGATGAGATCACTGATGCTGATATTTATTACGCCAGACAGAAATCTCCCCTCTTACAGATGCTGAACTTCAGGCAAGTAACGGAATTTGAGGTGCTTTATCTGCGCACAACCGTACTCCGTGTTCTGGATGAACTTCGCGCCATGTTGGGGTTTCAATTGACCACCAATATCCAGACTCCCCAGCAGGATCATTATGATCGCATCCTGTATGTCTTGGATCAACTTGAAAACTCATCTACTATTCAGGGTCCAAAATTTGTTTTTCTTCACATCATGGCACCCCATGGCCCATGGGTGCTTGGAGCAAATGGCGAATATGCCTTCACCAATGATGAAAAAAGCGGTTATACGAATGAAGTTCTATTCCTCAATAGCCAGTTGCCAGTAATTCTGCAAAAGATCATAAAAAACTCTAGCCATCCACCTGTGATCATCCTTCAGGGAGATCATGGTTATTACAATGAAGAACGTATGGCAATTCTCAACGCATATTACCTGCCTGGGGATGGCAAAGATGATCTATACTCTGAAATCACTCCTGTAAATACTTTTCGGGTGATATTCAACCACTATCTGGGTGGAAATTATGAGATGCTTCCGGATCACAGTTATCTTTCTGATAGAGACATCCCCTATGAATTTGAAGAAATTTCATATCCCTGTACGGTTAAATAAAGCTTGTTGAATTTAGTCTGCTAATCCAGAGAACTTAAGATCACCATTGCCAGGTTCTCATTGATCCCTTTTACCTGTATCAACTCTTCCACACTGGCAGATTTTATCCCTTCAATTGAACCAAATTGCATCAGCAATGCTTTCCGTTTTTTAGGACCTATTCCCGGAATGGCATCTAATCGCGAGGCAATTCCTTCTTTTCCACGCCGATTCCGATGAGCGGTGATAGCAAAACGATGAGCCTCGTCGCGGATCCGCTGCAACAGGTATAACCCCTGCGAATTTCGCGGTAACATAATGGATTCTGGTTTATCGGGTATAAAAAGCTCCTCTTGTTGCTTTGCCAGACCCGCCACCTTAACCTTATCTATCAAATCAAACTTTTCAAGCACCGTTACTGCTCTGCTCAATTGCCCCTTGCCCCCATCAACAAGGAGAATATCAGGTAATAATGCAAAGGATGGATCAACCTTCTTTCCTGGCGTTTCATCTTCTTGAATGGTTTTCCAACGATTCAATCGCCGGTTGAGCACTTCTTCCATACTGGCAAAGTCATCGGGACCCTGTACTGTCTTGATGTTGAAACGCCGGTAAAGTGCTTTATTTGGTACTCCCTGTTCGAAAACCACCATACTGCCCACTGCAGCTGTGCCTTGCGTGTTGGAAATGTCATAACATTCGATGCGATTGGGTGCTTCTGGCAGCTCAAATGCTTTTTGAAGCTCAGCCAGTGCTTCAGTTTGCCGGTTGGTATCAGCTTCCCAACGTACTTTTAAAGCCTGCAAAGTTTCCACCGCATTTTCAGTAGCCATTTGTACCAATTCTTGAGAAGGACCATCTCTCGGCACCAGGAGTTCAACAAGATCTCCTTGCCGGCGAGTATTCAACCACTGTTTGATGATGGCTGCTTCTTCCACTTCGTTAGGTAAAAGCACCTGGCTCGGAATTGAAGCAGCTTCTGCGTAAAATTGCTTGATAAATTCAGATATTACTTCTGTGTCAGCTTCATCTGCAGTGCCTTCAAGAATGAAGTATTCGCGACCTATCAGTTTCCCATTGCGGATGAAGAAAATTTGAACACAGGCTTCGCCATCATTGCGTGCCATGGCGATCACATCAGAATCTTTCTGATCGCTGCTGATCACTTTTTGCTTTTCGACAATTTTCTCAATGGCTTGCAACTGATCTCGGATGGCAGCAGCTTTTTCAAAACGCAATTCATCTGCTGCTTTTTCCATTTCCCGTTGCAAGCGATTAACAATTGGTCCTGTTCTTCCTTCCAGAAAGGAGCCCAGGTCTTCGATCAGTTGCCGGTACTCTGTTTTGTCAATTGCTCCAATACAAGGACCACTGCATAACTTGATATCATAGTACAGGCATGGGCGGGCATCTTTACCAGTAATTTCACGATCACAGGTCAGATAAGGAAATATCCTCCTTAAGACATCCAGGGTTTGATGAACCGCCCAAACGCTTGTGTATGGTCCGTAATACCGAGAACCATCTTGAGCCATCAATCGGGTAACAGTTACTTTTGGGAATGGAGTATTCCAGTGCACCTTGATATATGGGTAATTTTTGTCATCTTTTAACCGGATATTGAAATGAGGACGGTATTTCTTAATGAGGTTCATTTCAAGGATCAGGGCTTCAAGCTCTGAATCCACTACGATCCATTCAATATCAGCGATCTGAGTTACCAGTTTGCGTGTCTTTCTATCCCAATCTGGCAGGGCATGAAAATATGATCTCACCCGATTCCGAAGATTGACCGCCTTGCCAACATAAATGACCTGTTTTTCTGCGTTGCGGTACACATAACAGCCAGGTTTCAAAGGCAAGGTATCTAAAATCCCCTGAATATGCTCATTTGGCTCAAACATAAAGATATTTTAACACTAGAAAAACAGGTTCATAGAATTGCCATTGCACAACCATCTGCCCTTAGATCGCTGGCGCCTTCCAGCACTCCATTATCTGGGTTTTTCCGGATGATCTGTCCCCTGCCAAACATTCCCCGCTCCATCCCGCTGACTTGCGTCACGGTATGTCCCCACTTTTCTAATTGATCAATTACTTCTATTGAAATTCCTTCTTCCAGAGCCACCACTGAACCAATCTTATCTGGTTCTATGCAAAAACGTGGTTGATTCAATGCTGCCTGGGTATCCAACCCGTCATCCAGTAAGGCACAAGCAACCTGAACATGTCCCTGTGGCTGCATGAATCCTCCCATCACACCAAATGCAGCATACAGGTTGCCATTGGTGTATGTTGCCATTGCAGGGATGATTGTATGGTAGGGTCGCTTGCCCGGTTCCACACAATTGGGGTGTTTGGAATCCAACGAAAAGCCAAGCCCACGATTTTGCAATGTGAACCCCCATCCTTTTGGTACTATTCCTGTTCCGAATCCTTTATAGTTGCTGTTCGTGATGGAACAGGCATTTCCTTCGCCATCAACCACACAAAAATATACTGTACCGCTCTGGCTTTGCGGGCATCCATGCTTGATAGCCGGGTTGGCTTTTTCGGGAAAGATCATGGACTTTCTCTGCCTGGCATAATCCCTTGACAACAAAGCAGAAAGAGGCGAAGGAGAAAAAGCAGGATCAGTTACATAGTATTGAGTATCAGCAAATGCCAGGCGCATCGCCTCAATTTGGAGATGTAATCTTTCAGCACTCAGATGAGGTATTGATGCAACATCGAATTCAGATAAGATATTCAATGCCAGAAGTGCTGCCAGCCCCTGACCGTTTGGTGGGCATTCCCATACATTTACACCGCGATACTCCACACCAATAGGTTCTTCCCATGTGCTGGTATGAGCAGTTAAATCGGACATTTCCATACAACCACCAGCCTGCTGGTTTACATCAACAATGGCCTGTGCGATCTCACCATGATAAAAAGTAGCTTTTCCATCATTGGCTATTGCCCGCAACGTCCGAGCCAATCCCGGATTGTAGAAAATCTCACCTGCTGCAGGACTACGACCATCAAGCAACAATTCTTGCCCATTCAAGCTTCTTTTCAAGATCCGATCTACAGAATGTTGCCAGAACCAGGCAGTGATAGGTGCAACGGGATACCCTTCTTCAGCCAGTTTAATAGCTGGTTGCAATGCATTAGCCAGGGGCAGACAACCATAACGTTCAGATAGATCACACCATGCTGCGCAGGCTCCTGGCACAGTAACAGTCAGGGGGTGGGTTGCAGGTAGTCCATTCTCATATCCTTCATATCGTATCCGCTCCAGTGTTAACCCTGCAGGAGCCCTTCCCGAACCATTGAGAGCAATGACCTTTCGGGTCATTGCATCATAATACAATGCAAAGACATCACCACCCAAACCTGTGGAAGTCGGTTCAGTCACATTCAGCGCTGCCGCAACTGCAACTGCAGCATCAGCAGCTTTTCCGCCCTGTCTTAGTATTTCAAGTCCAGCAGCTGTTGCTAACGGCTGAGATGAAGCCACCATCCCATTCTTCCCAAACACAGATGAACGATGATACCCGGGTTCTTTTATTGGCTCTATCACTTTGCAGCTACCTCAATTCCATTTCCCTCAATGACTTCTCCTACTACCCAAGCAGGCTGATCGCTGGCTTTCGCTTTATCCATAAAGGATTGTAATTTCTGGTTTGGTACAGCCAACAGCAACCCGCCACTGGTTTGTGGATCGAAAAGAAGCATCTGGTCGAGTTCATTTATTGTGCTGTCAAACCTGACTTGACTCTCGAAAAACATCTTGTTATCACTCGCGCCGCCAGGAAAAGTAAGTTTTTTAGCATATTTACCAGCGCATGAAACAAATGGGATGGCGTTGAAATGCAGTCTTAACCCAACACCGCTGGCATTTGCCATCTCCAACCCATGTCCCAGTAGACTATAGCCGGTCACATCTGTTCCACATTTCACTCCAGAAGCCACTGCCAGTTGAGATGCAAGCTTATTCAACTGTTTCATCCAACCTGTTACTTCTACTACATCTTCTTGAGATGCTACTTCGCGCTTCAATGCTGTTGTTGTTACACCAAAACCAAGCGGTTTGGTCATGACCAGAGTATCTCCCACTTTCGCACCAGCTTTTCTGATCATGGTATTGGGGTTAACAAATCCCACCACTACCAATCCATATTTCGGCTCTTTATCTTGAACAGTGTGCCCGCCAACAATGACCACCCCGGCTTCTTTCGCTTTTTCTGCACATCCCTTAACAATGGCTTCGCTTATTTCGAAAGGTAAATCTGGAGGTAATGCAGCTACGTTTAAAGCCAGAAAAGGCTGCCCGCCCATCGCATAAATATCCGAAATACTGTTGGCAGCTGCGATTGAACCATAATCATAAGGGTCATCGACCACAGGAGTGAAGAAATCGGTAGTGATAACCAATGCACGATCAGGTTCCAACCGCCATACCGCTGCATCATCTGGAGAATCCAGACCTACAAGCAAGTCGGGGAAATTACTGGATGCAAAAGTATTCTTAATAGGGCGCAGTACCTGCGCCAGCGTTTCCGCATTCAGCTTAGACGCTCAACCAGCGCAACTTGAAAGGCTGGTCAATCGTATTTGCTTGCCAGAAGGCGCTTTTACAGGTTTACTCATACATCCATCCTCCAGGGTCATGGTGTTGTCGTTACAGTTGTTCCTTCAGTGGTTGGCAACGGGAAAATGAATGGTGCATCTGAAGGCAACAACATAACGTCAATATTAGGCGAGAGAGCATTGATATAGTTATACATGAGAATATCAGGATTTTCATTAATAACATTTGCTATGGTTTGAAGAGCGTATGCTTCAGCATCCGCCTGGATCTTGCGAGCTTCCGCAGCACCTTTAGCTTCAGTCACCTGGGCATCTGCTTTTCCTTGAGCTACCTGACGGGCTTGCTCCGCTTCCTGTTTCTTCTGTTCTACCACAAATTGCGCCTGTTGTGCCTGTTGTTCAGCAATCTGTTTCTGTTCTACCGAAGCGGCATATTCCGGTGAAAAAGTAATATTTCGCAGAACAAAATCCACCAAAAGCAATCCATTCTCTTCAAGTTTTGTTTTTAAACCTGTATTGATCATATTCACAAGTTCAAAGCGCTTGGTACTGTATACTTCCTCTACTCCAAATTGAGAAACAGCATCACGGATGATACCACGTGCCTGTGCCCGCACCAAATCTGACCCATAGCGATCTTGCCATTCGATATGCACCTGAACAACTTTTTCTGGATCGATGGAAAAGATCACTGATGCATCAACATAGATTTCCTGCCCATCAGAAGTCCTTGCAGTAATGGAATCATCCCCAGATATTGCACCTTCTGAAGGCGCAATAGACATCGTGTACGTCTGCCGTGATATTGGATAACGCACTACACTTTCAGCGAATGGGACAATATAATTCAAGCCAGGTTCCAGCGGTTTCGTACGATATCCGTCAGGCGCAATTGCAGAAATTACTACACCTCTTTCTTCAGGTTGTATGAATACCATTCCGGCTGAAGATACGCTGAGGATAATAGCGACAACAACAAGAATGATGATGATCTGCCTGGCTTTCATGATCGGTTTTCCCCTGCTTGCTCGATAAACTGACATGAATATAAAGAAGACTGCAGCGATCCAACCCAGAACTGCTATTCCTTGAACCAACTGTGCAATATTCATTTCACTGCTCCTGATCAAACTAAATTGTAGACAAAGCACTGGACATAAGATATTATACCTGTGCAGATATTCACGCAATACCTTGAAAATCTGTATATTCTCTGCTCATTTTGACGTTTATCAAAAAAAAATAACAGCACTTTGAGCTCCCAAACTTCACCGCCTCGAGGCAGGAGGTGATAACATTTACACTTATTTATCGTTCACTGGAGCAATAATATGGAAAACGTATCCGCCTATGCAATTGAGGTTAAAAACACTCTTATTGGTTCAGTTAGCATCACAGGAACTCTCAATCAGGTATTTTCGCTTCACTTTTGTGACCTTGACCATTTAATTGGAAAGCATCCCGGGTGGGTGCCAGGTAATGGCGAAAAAAGTGCTGTTCTGTGCAGTGCTGTAGATCAAATTCTGGAATACTTTGCCGGCAAACGGAAAGTGTTTTCTATCGATTTAAATATTGATGCCCATACACCTTTTCAACAGCATATCCTGGCTATCACCCGTCAGATACCCTATGGGCAAACTAGAACGTATTCTGAACTGGCCAGATTAGCAGGCAAACCCCTGGCTGCCCGGGCAGTAGGCGCCACAATGGCGAATAATCCTATCCCGATCTTTATCCCCTGCCATCGTGTCATTGGATCTGATCGTTCTCTACATGGTTTTAGTGCACCAGATGGCATTACAACAAAAAAAATTCTGTTAAAACTTGAGGGAAATAACCTTGTCGGCAATAAACTGGCTTAAATTCATTGCATTAGGTTCAATCTGGGGAACTTCGTTTCTCTGGATAAAGATCATCGTTCAGGAGATCAGCCCTTTTACGTTGGTAGCTTTACGCGTTTCATTCGCACTATTAACTTTACTCATTTTTTCTCTTATCACACATCAGAGGTTTTCTTTTGGATCAAGATGGTGGGTATTTCTTGTTCTTGGGGGATTTAACATGGCTTTCCCATTTATGCTTATCTCCTGGGCAGAGTTGCATATACCTTCTGCGATTGCAGCCATATTAAACGGCACACCCCCTCTCTTCACGATCATCTTTTCATCTATTTTTCTGGCTGACGACAGATTTACCTGGCGAAAATTCCTCGGTTTGATCGTTGGCTTTAGCGGTGTATTGATTTTGATGTCAAACCAGTTGGGCAATGGTTTGAGCAGTTATACCATGGGGTTGATCGCCATGCTTATTGCCACTATGTTTTATGGTGGTTCATCTGTTTTTGCCAGAAAATTCACAAAAGGGTTCCCAGCGATTACACAAGCCCTGGGGCAGCAGCTTGGAGCAAATATCATTATCTGGCCTATTGCGCTCTTCGGTCAAAAGCAATTTGTTTTACCCATATTGCCACGCACCTGGATAGCTCTGGCAATTCTAGGAATAGTTTGCACTGGTCTGGCAACTACGATCTATTATTCACTGCTTCATTCTGTTGGACCAACAAAAACAATGATGACCAATTACATCTTCCCTATCGTGGGAGCTATTCTGGGCCTCATTTTTCTGGGAGAACCATTTGAATGGCAGATGGTTGTTGGATGTATCGTCATTATCGGTGGAGTAATAATTGTTAACTGGCAAAAAACGGTAAAATCATAGTATGGATTCACTTTTTCGTTCTGGATTTGTCACACTTATTGGACGTCCTAATGTTGGGAAATCAACCCTGTTAAATGCACTATTAGGACAGAAAGTAGCTGCTGTCTCTCCCCGCCCGCAAACTACCCGCCGCAGGCAATTAGGAATTCTGACTCTTAAAACAGCACAATTGGTTTTCATGGATACCCCTGGAATACACAAACCGCAACATCAGTTGGGTCAGTATATGAACGAAGTAGCACTTCAGACTATTCCTGATGCTGATGTAGTTATCTGGCTGGTTGATGCCAGCGTCAGCCCGCACCCTGAAGATAAACTAATCGCCAAACAGATCGTGGAGCATCCTGTACCTGGTTGGTTGTTGATGGTCTTGAATAAATGTGACTTGATTGCATCAGACGAAATCAAGCATCGTACCGAGCAATATTCAGAGCTATGCCCGAATGTTGAGACGCTTCCTATCTCTTCGCTTGATGAAAAGAACCGCCAGGAATTATTGGATAAAGTGATCGCGCATCTTCCTGAAGGTCCTGCCTATTATGATGAAGACCAGGTCACTGACCTCTATGAAAGGGATATTGCAGCGGATCTGATCCGTGAAGCAGCCCTTTATCATTTGCGGGATGAAATTCCACATTCGATTGGCGTTAAGATCGATGAATACACCGAGCGGTCAGACCAACTGGCTTATATTTTAGCCACCCTGCATCTTGAAAGAGAAAATCATAAAGGTATAGTGATTGGTAAGGGCGGAGAAATGTTGAAGAAAATTGGTAGTACTGCGCGTAAAGAAATCGAAACTATGAGTGGACGGAAAGTTTTCCTGGAATTAAAAGTAAAGGTGAATAAGAACTGGCGAGATAATCCAGAAGCACTTTCGCAACTGGGTTATGTTCTTCCGAAAGATGATTGATATTAACTCATATTGGTTATTCTTTGCAGCAGCTTCTGCAGGTATCGATTGGGCTGCCACCTGGTTCGGGAAGTACCGGGTGATGTATGTTTTCAAGCCTGCAACCATGGTTTTTCTCATTCTGTGGACATTTTTTGTCTCTCACTGGAAGGGAAGTTTCAGTTTTATTGCCCTTGGTTTGATCTTCGGCTTACTGGGAGATATTCTGCTCATGCTGCGTGCCAGGTTTTTCCTTGGCGGGTTAGCAGCGTTCATGTTTAGCCAAATCTGGTATATGGTTGCATTGTGCCAGTCTCCTTTACCACAAAATTCTCTTGCCTATATTGGTGGTATTGTCATTCTGACAATAGCATTTTTCCCTGTTTTCGAAATTATCCGAATGATTCGAAGGCGGAAAGGACCCAAAAGACTGATCAGCGGAGTCATTTTATACAGTCTGGTGGAAGGAACTTTTCTGGTCCTTTCCAGCTTTGCCTTTTATAAACCTGACTGGCAGCTTGCTCATGCTTTATTATTCACATGTGGCGCCGCTCTTTTTGTTATTTCGGATATCATGTTGGGGTTCGATCGTTTTGTTCGTCCTATCCCCCACGGTCGTACTCTGGTGCATATCACTTACCACTTCGCACAGTTTGCAATTGCAATCGCAGCATTGCAGCATTTTGTCAGTTGATCTAGTTTTCTCTACTTTTTAATTTCTTCAAGCGGCTTGAAACCTTCACCCAAAGCTTCATTTGCCTGCCCAATCACCATAAAAGCTGAGGGGTCGATTTCTGAAACGATTTCTTTCAACTGATTGACTTCTGCACGGGTTACTACGCAATACAAAACGGGACGATCTGCACCAGTATACCCACCCTTTCCCGAAAGGATGGTAACACCTCTTTCCATATCCTCTAGAACTATTTTCGCTACTTCTTCTGGAGAACGTGAAACAATGATCACTGACCTGTAAACGCCTGTACCTTCTGAAACCATTTCTGCAGCTAAACCGCTGACATAAATGACTACCAGACCATATAAAGCTTTTGACCAGCCAAAAGAAAATCCGCTTGCCAGAACAACAAGAGAATCCGTGATCATATATGCTTGCGATATCGAAATTCCAAGTCTTCGGTTGAGTATTCTTCCTAATATATCCGATCCACCACTGGTGCCTTTTCCCCGATATACCAGCCCTAAGCCAATGCCTAATGTGACACCACCATAAAGGCAGTTCAACACCATATCATCTGTTACTCCTTGAGCCGGAATGAAGAACACCAGTAAATCAGTAAAAAGCGAAAATGCAGCAACAGAAACTGCTGTTCGAAGTGCAAAACGCACTCCCCCAAGGTAACGCCAACCCAGAAGGAACAGGGGAGCATTTCCCAGGAAGATCATCAAGCCAATTGGCCAATGAGTATAGTAATTGATGATCTGTGATGCGCCACTGATTCCTCCACTCACCATTTGACCAGGAATTAAGAACAGGCGCATAGAGAATGCCTGCACTAATGCGCCTGCCAAAAGAAAAATGTAATCACCGATCACCTGACGATTAATAGTCAGATGCCGCATTTCATTTTTCACAACATCATTAAGAGAAACTTTACTCATACTGATTTGTCACTCTTATTCTCTCTCAGAACAGGTTTTCCACATTCGTGGCAGAACTTATCACCTTTTTGAATGCTTTTACCACAATTAGCACAATATAAGAACGTTTGATTGATCAGTTGCTCTGCCTGGCGTAAAGAGTGAAGTGTTGGCTCTATCGGGGGTGTAATCAGTTCCTGGGCGGGTGCTTTTCGACCAACTTGCCAATACCAGAAACCACCTGAAACAATCAAAAGAATTCCCAACAACGCTACCGCCCAGGGAATGACCCGCGTTATGGTTGTCCTTCCCTCAGTACTGATTGTTATTGGCTCAACTGGAGAGACGGGCAACAATCCTGAACTTAATGTGTAATCTGACTTTTCATATTTTAAAATGACAGAATAGGTTCTGTTTGCAGGTATTTCGCTAAATATGGAAGAATAGTACACTAGACCATCTTGTCCGACCTGACCAATACCCATATCCGGAACTATGCTCATTTCTGTGGTATTGAGTGGTTGTTGAACTCTGACTGAAAGCATCATAACAGGGTAAGGATTTTGCCACTCATATCGGTATGTGCGGGTGTAACCAGAAAAATTAATCCGTGGGTCATAATATTCCAATTGGATCCTTCTGGTATAGGTCTTGAAATTTATCATTACCCAATCTTTTTGTTCTTGCGTAGCATAGTCAAGGTCAACATACACTCCATCCTGATTCAAAACAACCAGCCGGGAAGGTGATATGACTTCTGCAGGTATTTTCAAAGAGAGCATTGCTGGAAAAACGGTATCTTCAGCTAAAGTAATATTACAAATCACAAATACAGATGGGCGATCATATTCTGGCCAGATATCTACTTGTAATCGTTCGATTACAATATCCTCAGATTCTCCCTGAGCCGTAGGAATGAAAACAAATAAAAGCGCGAAAATAATTCCTATGAAAAACACACCTTTTTTCAAGGCGTTCATGCTTTTATATAGATATGCTGTATTCATGATAGTTTTCGAGCTCATACCTGCAATAATTCTATCTTACCATAAACTCCTGTTATACTTTTAATATCGGAGAATACCTATGCACGCAAAAAAAATGGTTCCAAAAATAATTTTAGAAGGAACGAGGCTTACCCTTAAAACAGATCTTGCTTTTGTTTTAAATGAGCATCCCAGAATAGTGGGGCCGCGTAAATATCGATATCATTCACCCCTGATCTCTGCAGAATGGTGTGCATTCACCAATTATCCCTGGGGGAGAGGATTGATCAATTTTGATCCTTCAGAAGAAACATTGGCAATGGAAACGTATGAAGCCTGGGTTCACCTATTTGAATTGCAACGATATTACTCCTGGATCGTCGATCGATTTCACATCTCTACCCAGATGTATCAACAAACATATCATAAGAAATACTATGATTTTTCGTGGCTCGAACAACGCCTTTTACCCCTTGGTTTCAGGCTGGTATTCCTGACACGCACCCCTGCATCATTTGAGCAAGCCAGAGCTGAACGATTGAAAGTATCAGGGAATCCTTCTCAATATGACGACCTTCAGAAATTCATTGATGAACAGGAGATGCTCAAGGAATTGGTTTCGCAATCGCAAATCCCCGCCCTGCATCTTGATATTTCTGACAGCGATGTAAACAAAGCTGCCAATTCTGTGGCGGATTGGTTGGAGCAGACAAATGGGTTGTATATGGAATGATCATTATTTCAGCAGGTTGGTTTAAGAAACACAAGACATCTGTTGTCAATGACAACAGATGTCTTGTCTTTTTCCAAACAGATATACGAAAAATTCTTATGCGATGGATGCGTAGTTTTCCAAAAGGTATTCGTGTTCTTTACCTACTTTTTCTGCCATGCGAACAAAAGCTTCCATATTGGCTTCTTCTTCAATCTGCTCATTGGTGAACCAGTTTAAGAACTGCTGGGTGGCGTAATCTTTATCTTCAATGGCAATATCCATTAAGCCATTGATTTTTTTAGTTACGATTTTCTCCCATGCCAGTGCTGCTTTGAAAACAGCCAATACAGAACCAAACTTGCCAGCAGGAGCAGGCAGAGCGGGAAGAACAACTTCTCCGCCTCGATCAAGGACAAATTTGAAGAACTTCATACCATGCGCATGTTCTTCATCGGCTTGTTCGTACATACGGGCAGCCAGTTTCTTGAAGCCCTGCCCCTCTAAGTAAGCTGCCATGCTGAGGTAATGCAGGGTAGCTTCAAATTCATGTCCTATTTGTGCGTTGATCGCATCGTTAAGTTTTTGACTAATTTCCATATTATCCTCCTATTAATGATCAGTAAAGTAATATTAATTAATATATCATAAAAACACACTAATTGGAGAATATTGCTCTTATTATTATAAAGATTTGTTTTCTTTCATTTTCCGCATGATGCTGGTTTGAAATAATGCGATCGAACCAGCGACAGCAGCATTGAATGAATCGACTTTTCCACTCATGGGTAGTGAAACCAGGATGTCGCAATTCTTCTTTACCAATTCTCGCATGCCCTCGCCTTCATTCCCCACCACCCATGCCAGGGGGATAGTTAAATCAATTTTTTCAATGGATTGCGATCCCTCACCAGCTTCCATCCCGAAAATCCAAAGGCCTGCCTCTTTCAGGGCATTGATCGCCTGCACCAGGTTCGTTTGAGCCAGAGTTAAATGCTCGCTAGCACCAGATGAAGCATGCACCACAGCAGGGGTTACCCCCGCTGTTCTAGCCAACGGCATTAAGACGCCCTGAACCCCAATTGCTTCAGCACTTCTTAATAGCGTTCCCAGGTTTTGAGGATTCTGGATCATATCAAGAATAAGAACCAGGGCTGGACCCTGGTTCTTTTCGATATTTTGAATAATGTCGGCTACTTCCAGATAGGGATATCCGCTGACCTCAATACCAACACCTTGATGGTGTTCATCCAGCTTATCCAGCATATTTCGTTGGACATGCTCAATGGTGATATGGCGTTGTTTTCCCAGGTCGATTATTTCCTGTAATCTTCCAGAGACCTGTACACCAGTCGCTACAACTATCCTGAAAACCTGACGTCTACGTGCACGAAGTACTTCGTAAACGGGATTCCGGCCAACAATCCACTCGCGCACTATTTCATTCTCCAGGTAGTTCCATTCTTGCCATCTTCTAAAATAACACCCAATTCAGAGAGGCGATCGCGAATCTGGTCAGAAATACCAAACAATTTTTGCTTGCGCATTTCCAACCGTAATTCGACTAGCAGATCTATGAAAGGTCCTGCTGCCTGATCTGCTGCATGCGCTTCTTCTAACTTCAATCCCAAAACTCCAACCAATTCTTTAAGAAGGTTTTGTCCTTCCAGCAGTTGAGCATTCGTACCACCATCAGCGCGGGTTTGATTGATCACCCTTACCAGCTCAAACAGATACCCAAGAGCGCCAGCAGAGTTGAAATCATCGTCCATCGATTGCTCAAAACCATCTCGGGTAGCTTTTATCTGAGCGTTTAATGCATCAACACTGGTTTGTGGTGCCCCTGTAGCTCCTGCGTCTTCAGGGCGAAGTGCACCACGCAGCCTCTCTATCGCCTTTTCAGCTTGTTCAACCACCTCATTATTGAAAGTAAGCGGATTGCGATAGCCACTGTTCAATACCAGGTAGCGTAGTGAATCTGCGCTATGCTTTGACAGGTAGTCTTCAATAGTTACCATGTTCCCCAGGCTCTTCGACATTTTATCGCCACCCAGTTGTAACATTCCATTATGAACCCAATATTTGGCAAATGATTTCCCGGTAAAGCTTTCAGTTTGTGCTATCTCGTTTTCATGGTGAGGGAAGATCAGGTCGTTCCCACCCCCATGAATGTCGATCTGTTCTCCCAGATGGTGTAAATTCATTGCGGAGCATTCAATGTGCCATCCCGGTCGCCCCAATCCCCAGGGACTTTCCCAGGAGGGTTCACCCGGTTTGGATGCCTTCCAGAGCGCAAAATCCATGGGATGCTCTTTTCGTCCATCTATATCGATACGTGCACCAGCCTGCATATCATCCAATCTGCGTCCTGAAAGCTTACCATAATCTTTATCTTTTTCTACCCGAAAATAGACATCACCATCCACAGGGTATGCATACCCTTTTTTGATCAAGCTATCGATCATCTGGATGATGAGCCCGATTTCCTGTGTGGCGCGAGGATTGATGGTGGCAGGCAGAATATTCAAATCTTTCAGATTCTGGCGAAATTCATCGATGTATCCTTCTGCTAATGCAAAGGGATCCATATTCATCTGGCTGGCACGCGCAATGATCTTGTCATCGACATCGGTGAAGTTCATGACATGCTTAACCTTAAATCCACGATATTCCAGATAACGTCGGATCACATCAAATACCAAAGCAAACATGGCATGTCCAATGTGTGCCTTGTTATATACAGTCACGCCGCAAACATACATACGGACTTTTCCGGGTTCAATGGTTTCAAAGTCCTCTTTTTTGCGGCTTAATGTACTATAAATTTTAATGCTCATGCGAAGAAAGCTCCTGCAATCAATAATTATCTATTCAGGTCGCGCAAATATCATCCGCCCGGCGGCTGTTTGCAATACCTTTGTTACGGTAACATTAATCTCCTGGTCAAGGTAATCTTTACCGTTTTCAATCACAACCATAGTGCCATCATCCATATACCCGACACCCTGATTGAGCTCTTTCCCTTCTTGAATAACGTGAACGTGTAAAATTTCACCTGGAAGCATGGCAGATTTTACCGCATTTGCAAGCTCATTGATATTCAAAACGGTAACTCCCTGCAATTCAGCTACCCGATTCAGGTTGTAGTCATTGGTTAAAATGGGACAGCGCAACTGTCTGGCTAAAACTACCAGCTTGTCATCTACTTCTCGCATTCCCTCTACGTCGATATCAGAAACCCGCACCGGTATGCTGGGATCTTTCTGCAAGGAGGCTAAAACCTCGATCCCTCGTCTCCCGCGCTGCCGGCGTAGACTATCAGGTGAATCAGCTATATACTGCAATTCATTAAGCACAAATCGGGGTATCAACAAAGAACCGGAAAGAAATCCAGTTTTCGCCACATCCGCAATACGTCCATCGATGATGACACTGGTATCCAATAGAATAGTACGCAGGTCGGTATGCCCTATGGCAGTAGCACCCCCTGTACTGGCAGTAGTACTGATTTGTTTATTTGATATCGCCTGCATGACGCTGAACAGATCATTCTGGCGGGCAACAAACACCGCCACCCCCAGATATCCGAATACCAGCACACCGATAAACGGCGTCAGGTCACCAAATGGATAAGGTAATAATGAAAGGGGGAATGAAAGTAGCGCTGCGACAACCAATCCGGCGATCAGCCCGATCAGGGCAGCAAACAAAGATTGAGTGGACAACTTGCTCAACACAGATCGAATTGCTCGAATGGGTCGAGTGGTAATATAAGGAGTAAGAATAAGTCCAGCAAGTGCTCCCACAAGACCCAGGGTGAATGCATATTGTTCAACATTTAGTGACGATTGGTTCGGGTTGACATTCGCAGCCTGTCCTAATGAGATTCCCCAACTGACTCCCAGTATGGTGCAAATGATCATTCCAATGAGACGGATCTTAAAATCAGTGCTCATTTTTCTCCTTAACTTATTGAAAAAGGATAATAGAATAATAATATCTTTAAATGATAGCACTCGGTAGTATGATAGTCAAATATGCCTTAAGCCACAGACTCTGCTTCACATCACATTTCTCCCTCATCGGGAACAAAATTATAACAACAAGCATCCATTAAGTATGCAGTCGTTCGTTCAAAGACTGGATTTTCATCGAAATAATAGGATTTATCTAAGAATGAAAAAAATACTTGCTTTTCTAATTTGTTTTATATTTCTTTTTAGTGGTTGTACAACCACTCCATACACACCGACCAGCACTCCGAGACAAATCACAGCGACATCCATCACACCCACTCTTTTTTTGACCGCAAATCCCAATGACCTGCCCATCACGATTGCTACTGATCCATCCGAAATCCGTTTGCGTATGATCCTCAGCCATCTTTTCTGGAAAACCGTCTGGATGGACGCAACGGTGACAGGCTATAGCGATGATGGCGCTACGCCTATTCAACAAAGCCACCAACAGATCTGGGTAGACAGTGATGATTTTCAATTCCGCATCATCAGTGGATCCCCAGAGGGTAACCCGACATTCGTGCAAGTCAGTGATGGGAATCTGGTTGTTCTTTTTGACGCCACAACAGGTCAACAAGAAACCCAGGAATTGCCCCCATCGGTGAAAGATCCATTCACTCCACCGATCGACCAATCGGATACCGTTTATCCCTTTCCACTGGCGATGAGCATGTCCACACCTCTAAGCGATCTTGTATTCCCAACTGGATTGGCGCAGAATACCAGTAAGCTGGTGGTCATTGGAGAAGATACCATTGCCGGCAGGGATGCGATTGTAGTTGACAGGTTGGTCGGTGAAGGTTTCAGGTTAACCCGCATGTGGGTTGACAGTTTTACTGGTATTGTACTGAAAAGACAGGATTTCTCAAAAGCAGACAGCAATAAAGTAAGTACAGAGCTGATCGTAAACCTGATACAAGTTGACGCAGAATTTTCTAAAGACCTGTTTTCCACTAACATCAGTTCCATGCCCACATTCGCAGCCGACTACACTGGTACTCCGGTTGAAACAACACAGGTAGAAAACACTGTTACGTCTACCCAATGGGGTACTCTGTATTTCACAATTATGGAACATGATGGAAAAATAAATCTTAAATCGTTGCCTGCGGACTGTGTTATCTTGCAGGCAGCCTGTCCTGAAACCACAGTTGTTACTGATTATCCCAATATCAATGGCACAATTAATCCCCTCATCTGGTCACCCGATGGTACACAGGCAGCTCTGGTGGTAACGGTCAATGATGATGTATCCGTCGATAAGTTATATCTTTATGCTCCTGGTATAAACTCATGGATAGAACTGGCAACATTTCAATATATCAGCACACCAGTCTGGTCTTTGAACGGTAAAACTATCACTTTTGTTGGTAGTGTAGATAAGCAGGTTGATGTATATGCCATAGATGCCAAAGGAGGTTCACCAATCCATAATCTGACTCAGGGAACTTTTACTGGTGAAGAGCAGGCTCTCGCTATTGCTGGTTGGGTAAATAATGCACTACTGGTGAGCCATTCTTTGGCAGGGCGCGCGCTGGAATACTTTACGCTCTCACTATCTGGTGGAGAGGTAACTCCTGTTAAAACCCTAACACTTATTGGAGGGTATGCAGTACCATCACCCGCCCAAAAATTCATTGCTACCGTTTCATATGATGATAACCAGAATGCCTCTTTGGCTATTCTTGACAACCAATACAATCCATTAAAAACCCTTGCTTCTTTTCAAAAAAGTGGGATATCCACCGTAGTATGGACACCAGACAGTAATTGGATCATTTTTGAAGTAACTGCTTCCACCTCACCTGATAATACAGTTGCAACGATTTATGCAATTCATCCAGATGGAACGGGAATGCAGGCATTGGCTACCAATACAGGCGGTAATCGCCTGGCTCCTTCTCCTAATTCACAGTATGTACTTCTCCTGTCTCATACTGACAATTCCAGAATGACAATCCTCTCACTTAATATGGAACCTTTTGTTCTGGTTCAGGCATCCGGCATCCCATTGGATACATTCGTGGAAGGAATTTCGTGGCGAACTGGGCAATAAGATGGAAAACAAAACACCCTGAAAGTTTTTCAGCTTCAGGGTGTCTTTCTTTTCATCTGCGCCGAAAATGGCGTGCCTGTTCTGACATCCGCCATTGTTTCACATGCTGTGTGAGTTCTGCAAGATAGCGGGTGTGATCGCTTCCCGTCAGCGTCTCCACTACCTTGTGGATTGAATCCACCATATCATCTGATAAACCTGTCTGGTTGATGGTATCAATCAAACCTTTTTTCACTTCATCCGAAACAGGGATCTTCTCAAGCCATTTGATCATCTGGCGGTCATTCGTTGTTAATTTATAAGCCATATTCCTCTCCTTCCATTCACTCTGCGATGCTTTGTTCGAGAATGATGCTCTGATTCATCCATCTACTTTCTTACTGCGCGGTTCACTATCTTCAATTGCATCTAACAATGCTTGAACAAGCGCTTTAGCTTCTTTTACTGTTAGGTAAATCTGTGTTTGCTCTCCTCGAAAAAGCCGTTCCTCATCCCGACAATTTTCATTAATGCAAATACAAATGTTATCCTCAAATCCAGCGTCGGATTCTTCATAGAAAATTTGGACATTCAGGCTGTTATCAAGAAGCGAAATACTCATACAATCCTCCTGAAGGTTCATTTCTTCTTTCTATTTATCATACCACTGCCATTCGCTTTCCGACCATCCATACTGCCCGCGTAAAGGAACAAATGCTACAGAAATCGAATACGTACATACGAATTCCTGCTTCTCTGCCGTCCATATCTGTAGAGTTTGTCCTTCCCAGCCACCAACTGGAATGACCAACCTGCCTTTTTCTTTTAATTGATCAAGAAGCGGTCTGGGTGGTCGGGGAGATGCTGCTGTAACCACAATTGCATGGTAGGGAGCATGCTCCTGCCAGCCAGTAGAACCATCCCCTATTCTTGTCTCGATATTATGTATCTCACATTCTTTAAAGGTCTTTATAGCCTGGAGAGCTAACTCTTCTCGCATTTCAATGGTATACACTTGTTTAAAAAGATGTGCAAGGATGGCTGCCTGATACCCTGATCCAGTTCCAACTTCCAGAACTGTTTCTTCAGGGTCAGGTAGCATCAGCGCAGACATCAATGCCACCATATAGGGTTGAGAAATTGTCTGGTGCTGTCCAATTGGCAATGGACGGTCTTCATAGGCGAAAGCGCGCAGGTTTTCCGGTATGAAACAATGTCGGGGAACAGTCCTCATGGCTTCGAGAACACTCACATCATGAAGCCCGCGCGCCTCCAACTGTTGTGAGACCATTTCCAACCTTTCTTTTTCGAAATCACCAGCCCGGCAAGGCATCTATCACCTCATACACAATAAAACAATGAAATCCGTTAAGGCATTTTCCTGCCCAATTTTAAAATATCCTGGGAAATCATGCGATCGATTTTTCCCATGGGATATTGTTGCAGTGTTTCGGATTCCACCCAACGGATCTCCTGGGCTTCCAGAGCTTCTGGCTGTCCACCATTCAACGTGCAATGGAATGCGTACAGAGTGACTTTGTAATGAGTGTATGAATGATGGTAGATTCCAATTCGCTCACCTACTTCGATTATCGCGCCAAGTTCTTCCTGAATCTCACGCATCAACCCATGCACATAACTTTCACCCATCTGAAGTTTTCCCCCAGGAAATTCCCACATCCCTGCCAGTAACCCGGATGCAGGTCGTTTTGCCAGTAAAACCCGACCCTGCTGCCAGATGACTGCAGCTGTCACTTCATAATGGGGTATTTCCTTTTTTATTTTTTTCACAGGGCGCTCTTCTTGTTTCCCCTCTTTGTATGCCATACAAAAAGATTGTATTGGGCAGACGGTACAGGCGGGCTTATGTGGTACACATACGCATGCGCCTAATTCCATCAGCGCCTGGTTAAAATCACCTGCTTCCCCTTTTGGAAGATTTACCTGCATGGTCTGATGAACCTGCTCTTCCAGGGTTGGTGATCCTACAGGATCATCAATGTTGAACAAACGGGCAGCCACTCTGCGAACATTTGCATCCACGACAACAACATCCGCACCATATACGATAGCTGCCACCGCAGCAGCCGTATATAAGCCTACACCCGGCAACTTCTGTAATTCTGCTAAATTTCCAGGAATTACACCCGCATATTTTTGAACAATTTCGCGGGCAGCTTTATGCAAATTGCGCGCCCGGCTGTAATACCCAAGTCCTTCCCAGGCGCGCAACACTTCATCCTCTGTAGCGATTGCTAACGAGGTGATCGTTGGAAAGAGTTCCATCCAGTGCTGATAATAAGGCACAACCGTATCCACCCGGGTTTGTTGCAGCATTATTTCTGAAACCAGAATGGCATAAGGATCTTTGGTTTCTCGCCAGGGAAGGTTGCGTGCGTTCTTTTGGTACCAATCGAGTAACTGTCTGGCAAAAGCGCCAGCCATAGGGAATATCCTTAAAATTGAAAACCACCACGTGCCGGTATCAGCTTCTGATTATAATTTTTAACATAATCAAGCAGCCGGTGATATAAGCTGGTCCACTCAGGAGAAATAAGCATGACCTTCGCATTTTCAAGGGATGGGAGAAGAGCGGCAACCATAATTTGTGGTTCTTCTCCGTATACAGTTGCCCAGGCATCGCTTAACTCAAAACCTAGCTTCTGCAACCCGGGCAAGAACTCACGGATTACAAACTCGAAATATTCTTGTTCGTGATCTGGTGCGATATCCCAGCTCATAATCAGCTTTACCGGTGGCATGTCGACCTCATGATTTCTGGATATCTAAAACGATCACCTGCGTTTCTTCAGGTAGATCAGAAGCACGTGTCACCTTTAGTGAAGGCTTCGTTTCTGTACTGCTCAATCCCATCTCTTTCAGGAACTTGCTCAATGGATCGAGCTTAATCAGAGATGCAGGCATGGCATACATCATGGGTACCACCAGGCTTGGTTCAAGCAGGCTGATCACTTCAGCTGCTTTAGCTGCATTTAACGCTCCATCCCCACCAACCGGCACCAGACAAATATTCACGCTCCCTAATGCTTCTACCTCTGTCTGGGTAGGTACTCGATCAAGTCTTCCCAAATGAGCAACAGATATACCATTATAATCAATCACAAATAATGTATTGCGGGGTTCGTTTTCATTCTTTTTATTGAACCCATTTGTTTGTACACCAGTAATAAAAACACCACCGATCTCATATTCACCCGGGCTGGTAACCTCAAAGGTATACCCTTTTACACCAGGCAAATGATTATGACCAGGCGTTTGATTGCTGATCGTCACAATATCTGCTTTTAGCTTCAGTGGGTCATAGCCGATCTGTTTATGGTCGAAAGGATCACAAACAACCGAGACCATACCCCTTTCTGTAATTTTAAAGCAGGAATGACCATACCAAAAAATTTCCATGAAACCTCCATCGTTCAGTTCGATTATACAATAAAGCTCTGATGCTTGTTTATATCCTAAACCAATTCTAAAAGTATCTATGAAATCCCTTCCCATATGATAGAGTCATGATCTATGCTGGTGGTTGGTGATCCAATAGTTGGCGAATACCAGCAAACTCTCAATACTGTTTAATCTTATTTGGATTAGAATTGTTAAATCTATACTGGAGGGATTATGAGTCTTTTTGATCATCAGAGATTGAACAACGACACATTCAAACTTGATATTGAACGTATGAGAAAAGGTTGGTATACAGATAAATACTTTGTTAATGTTGCCATTATACTGGAAACATTATCCAAAGAAGGGTACACATTCAAGGGTGATCCCAGCAGGCTGCCTGCCGGAATTTCTTCAGAAGGAATTAATTGTGGGGATATTGAAGTAGAAATGCAGTGGTTTACGCGCCGTCCTGGAACGACAATTATTGTGGGGGTGGATAAAGCTCTTGCTATGCTGCAACATTGCACAGGGTACTTTGAAGGCGATAAATTCATTGATACACATAATAATTTAGAAGTATGGGCTGTTCAGGATGGGTGCACAACCTTCTATAATGATAATCCTATGGATATTCAACCTGTTTTAAAAGTTCGAGGCAGATATCGTGATTTCTCCATATTAGAAACCCCAACATTGGGAATATTGGGACGTTCCAGCCGAGTAGCTACCAATGTATATCAATCTTTGATCGCGACCCGTGGAAAACCTATCATGTTTTTCCCAGCCCGTTTTGATATTCATGAAGTACAGGCAGCAGATGGCTACGCCTACAATATCGCTGTCCAGCGGTTTAACATGGATTATGCTGAAAAATTAGGGCCTTTCATCTCTACTGATGCACAGGGTGACTGGTGGAATGGTTCAGGTGGTGGAACTGTAGCCCATGCATCCATTGCTTCTTTCATGGGTGATATTTCTGAAGCCATGCTGGCATTCTCCAGAATTCTGCCGGTGAACATACCGCGCATTGCTCTGGTAGACTTCAACAATGATTGTGTCAAAGATTCTTTACTGGTGTGCCGTGCCATGTTCAATGAATTTATGAAATTCTTTGAAGCAGGGGACATAAAAAAAGCCGAACGGTACAAACTCTATGGTGTACGCATGGATACATCTAAATCCTTGCGAGATGTATCGGTTCCCCCATTAGGAGATCCTAATCTGGATATGGGTGTAACCCCACGCCTGGTATTCAATGTTCGTCAGGCGCTGGATTCTGCCTGGAAAACCTGGGATATTCCTGACAGTCAAAAAACCATAGCAGAACAATATTGCCACTCAGTGAAAATTGTTGTTTCAGGTGGTTTCAATCCCGAAAGAATTGACCGCTTTGAAAAACTGAATGTGCCGGTGGATATTTATGCAGTTGGTTCTGCCTTATTTGATTATCACGGTCCTACGATTACAGATTTCACCGCAGATGTGGTAAAAGTAAAGGTGCATGGCGAATGGATTGATATGGCAAAGACTGGCCGCCGCTCTAACGATAATCCGGATCTTGAACGAGTCTGGTAAATGTATAATATCTACCCGTATTGTCTATATTGAATTCTTCAATATTAAATGCTAAACTAATTCTACAGTTCAGAATGATTTTGGCTGTCATTCAATAATTTCGTAATTAATTGATTCTTTAATTATCGAAAGGAGAAGTTCGATGACAACCGTTCGAAATATTTTACAAATCAAAGGTGCCCAGGTTTGGACAATTTCACCTGAAACTTCAATTCTTGATGCACTTAAGTTCATGGCAGAAAAACAGGTTGGAGCTCTTGTTATTACTGAAAACGATCAAATTGTTGGGATAATTTCTGAAAGAGATTTTGTCCATTCTGTTGCCAAAACAGGAAAATACATCCTTGATTCTGCAGTCAGACAATATATGACCAAGGCAGTTTATGTTATCAACATTGATGCATTAATTGAAGATTGCATGCAGTTGATGACAGAAAAAAGGATTCGTCATCTTCCTGTTATGGAAAATAACAAAATGGTAGGGTTAGTTTCTATTGGTGATATTGTGAAATCTATCATTGCCAATAGAGAATCAACTATAGAAAGCTTAGAAAGCTATATTATTGGCAGTTATCGTTAACGATCCTTATTCTGGAACACCAGCACAACCCAGTCTTTGATCAAGGCTTTTTCGAGCAATCGATACCCCTCTTTCTCACTGCGTTGAATCACCCCATCTGCCTGTTCATCCAGAATACCAGAAAGAATTAGCAATCCCTCAGGTGTAACCAGACTGGATAACCCCTGGTCGTATAACCGCAGGATGATCGGTGCCAGAATGTTTACCAACACAAGAGGTGCCTGTTTGATGCTGAATTTTCCAGACTTGATCTCTGCCACTGAACCAGCACCAATCTCCAGACCATCGAGGGTTTTGTTCGCCTCTGCATTTTCATGAGTGGCTTTGACCGATTCGGGGTCAATATCCACAGCCAGCACATGCGGGCTGCCCAGTTTTTTCGCGGCGATCGAAAGAATACCCGAACCGCATCCTACATCAATGACATTCTCACCAGGCTGCTGGTATTTTTCAAGCATCGCCAGACAAAGTTGAGTGGTAGGATGAGTACCTGTTCCAAATGCCATGCTCGGATCGATTTTCACCACGATACGTTCGCCTTCTGGTTCTTGAATCCAGGCAGGCAGGATCAACAGCCGTTTTCCAATTGGAATGGGATTGTATTTATCCTTCCAGGCTTCCATCCAATTCTGGTTAGCAATAAAGTGAAACTCTGGTTCCGGTAGAGGTTGGATTTGCCCCAGGTAAAATAACGCTTCAGCGATCTTTTGCCGGGTATCTTCCACTTTTTCATCAGCAGCGATATAACCAAAGATACGTACAGGACCATATGGCGTACCTTCATCTTCAGCATCGTTGTATTTCACATCGCTTTCAACCACAACACCATTAACCGTATAACGAGCCAGCACTTCGGAAACTGCTTCTGCCAGCTCGCCATCTACAGTCATTTTTATTTCAAGCCAATCTGATTCAGCCACCAAACACATCCTTTAATACATCAAAAAAACCTTTTTCATCCGGTTTTACTTCACTGCCCAGCGTTCCTGCCAGTTGTTCCAACAATTTTCGTTGTTCAGCAGTTAAATGGGTGGGAATTTCAACATTCACAATAACAAATTGATCTCCCCTGCCCGAAGAACGTAAATGTGGAACACCCTGGTTCTTAAGCGTGAACACCTTACCTGGCTGTGTTCCAGAGGGTATCTTTAGCTTTTCTTTCCCCTGTAAAGTAGGGACTTCAATTTCAGCACCTAATGATGCTTGAGCAACATTTACTTTTAGATCAAGGTAGATATCATCCTGTTTACGGCGGAAAAACTTATGAGGTTTTACTTTGAGGTCTAGATAGAAATTTCCATTCGGCCCATTATTAATACCAGGCTGTCCTTCACCAGCCAGCCGGATCTGTGTACCATCATCTACACCTGAGGGAATGGGAACTACTTTTCGTACAGTTTTTCTTTCCAGACCAGAGCCACGACATGAATGACAGGGAGTACCAATCACTTCACCGGTACCATTGCAGGTAGGGCATGTTGTTACCTGAACCATTGAACCAAGCAATGTCTGCCTTACCTGACGTACTTCTCCCCTGCCAGAACAGGTAGTACAGCGTTGTGGACTGGTTCCAGGTTCAGCCTTTGTGCCATGGCATACGCTGCAGGCTTCATCTCGGGTGATCTGAATCTCTTTTTCTACACCAAACACTGCTTCTTCAAATGTCAACTCAATCGTCTGTGATAAATCTGCTCCACGGCGCGGGGCATTGCGTTGTTTTCGCGAAACTCCTCCGCCAAATCCAAAAAGACCTTCAAAAATATCTGAAAAGTCGATGGTACTATAGTCTGGCATACCACCCATACCATTGACCGCTTCATGACCAAACCGGTCATAAGTGGCACGCTTATCAGGATCTGAAAGGACTACATACGCCTCATTGATCTCTTTAAATTTTTCTTCTGCGTCCGGAGCTTTATTGATATCTGGATGATATTGGCGTGCCAGATTCCTAAACGCACCTTTAATCTCATCAGGAGATGCTTCTCGATTTACACCTAGAATTTCGTAATAGTCTCGTTTTGTCATGGAAGATTATGATACACCCATGGGACTGTTTTTGCAGAACCAGTTTTCAGGAAATTAACCTGCCTGATTTTGAAAAACAGCCCCATGGCATGATTTGTCTATTTATCAAGCGTTCTTAAATTCACCATCAACTACGTCTTCACCACCATCGTTAGAGGATGGTCCACCTGTGCTGCCAGTGTTATCTGTGCCAGCACCTGGGGTTTGACCGGTTTCTGGTTGCTGGTACATACTGGCTCCCATTTTCTGCAATATCTGACCTAAATCATCAGCAGCTTTCCTGATCGTGGTGGGATCATCAGAGTTTAAGACATCACGCACTTTCTTGATTCCGTCTTCAGCCTGACTTTTTAAATCGGCTGGAACTTTATCGCCATAATCACGCAATGATTTTTCAGTTGTATACACCACACTATCTGCCTGGTTGCGAGCTTCGATAAGGTCTTTGCGTTTCTTATCTTCATCAGCATGTGCTTCAGCGTCGCGGCGCATCTTTTCTATTTCTGCTTCGCTCAAACCAGAGGATGCTGTGATCGTAATATGCTGTGAGCGGTTAGTAGCTTTATCCAGAGCTGTCACTTTCAAAATACCATTGGCATCAATATCGAAGGTTACCTCAATTTGCGGAATACCACGTGGAGCAGAGGGAATGCCATCCAGATTGAATCTGCCCAATGATTTATTATCTGCAGCCATTTGTCGCTCACCCTGCAGTACGTGGATCTCAACCTGGGTTTGACCATCACTGGCAGTGGAGAAGATTTGTGAACGTCGGGTTGGAATGGTGGTGTTGCGTTCGATTAATGGGGTTGCGATGCCACCCAATGTTTCCACCGATAGAGTAAGTGGGGTAACATCCAGCAGTAATATATCTTTGACATCACCACCCAACACACCACCTTGAATTGCTGCACCAATCGCAACAACTTCATCGGGGTTAACACCCTTGTTGGGGTCTTTTCCAAATTCCCGCTTCACAAGCTCCTGCACAGCAGGCATACGGGTCATACCTCCTACCAGAACCACTTCATTGACATCGCCATTTTTCATGCCAGCATCAGACAAGGCACGGCGTACGGGATCCAGAGTCTTATTGACAAGATCAGCTGTCAATTGCTCTAATTTTGCACGTGTCAATGGCATCACCAGATGTTTAGGACCGGTAGCATCAGCAGTCAGATAGGGCAGGTTGATCTCAGTCTGCATCATGCTTGAAAGTTCAATCTTTGCTTTTTCAGCCGCTTCACGTAGACGCTGCAGCGCCTGGCGATCCTGGCGTAGATCAACACCGCTCTGCTTCTTGAATTCTTCCAACAAATAATCCATCACACGTAAATCAAAATCATCACCACCCAAGAAGGTATCTCCAGCAGTTGAGCGAACCTGGAAGACACCATCACCAACATCAAGGATGGAAACATCAAAAGTACCGCCACCCAGATCATACACCGCGATTGCTTCATTTTTCTTCTTATCTAGACCATACGCCAGGGATGAAGCAGTCGGTTCATTGATGATACGCTGAACTTCAAGCCCTGCGATTTTGCCGGCATCTTTTGTGGCATTTCGCTGTGCATCATTAAAATACGCAGGGACGGTAATTACAGCCTGTGTAACAGATTCACCCAGGTATGCTTCTGCATCTGTCTTAAGTTTTGCAAGGATCATGGCAGAAATTTCTGGTGGTGAATACTCTTTACCATCCAACACAACACGTACATCACCGTTGGGTGCTTTGGTAACTTTGTATGGCACACGACTAATTGTACGCTGTACTTCCGGATCATCGTACTTACGGCCCATAAAACGTTTGATCGAAAAAATTGTATTCTCAGGGTTGATGATCGCCTGGTTACGCGCCACACGCCCTACCAGCCGTTCATGGTTTTTATTCACCGCTACGACAGATGGGCATAAACGCTCCCCTTCTGCTGTCGGGATGACAGTTGGCTCACCACCAACCATCACTGCAACCACTGAGTTAGTAGTACCAAGATCAATTCCTATAATTTTTCCCATAATTCATTCCTCCTATCGAGCGACTCGAACTCGCGCCGGGCGAATTACCCGGTCGCCAAGCATATATCCTTGTTCAATTACTTCTATTATTTGCCCGCTTTCACGATCAGGGCTTTCTTCATGCGTAATGGCTTCATGCAGATTGGGATCGAATTCTTTATTCGCTACATCCATCTGGGTCACGCCATTGGCTTCGAGCGTGTTCAAGAGTTTACGGTATATACACTCAATTCCATCTGCCCATGCAGCGCCATCACCATCTACAGGTCGGGTTTTCAACGCACGTTCCAGGTCATCAAGCACATCCAGGAATTTCCTGTAGATATCACCTTTCATTGCCTGGAGTGTGGTGATTTGATCACGTTCAACACGCTTTTTATAATTGAGAAAATCAGCCCTTTCACGCTGCCAACCTTCAAAATTTTCAGCAGCCCGCTGATTTGCTTTTTCTAATTCGATTTTTAATTCATCTACATTAGTAACCACCTCATCGATGGTTTTCTGTTCTGGTGTAGAGACAGCTTCTTCAACTGCCTGGGTTTCTTTAATTTTCTTTTTCTCCTTTTCCATTCCATCTCCTTGAAGCCGGGATGCAAGGTTTACACCAACCTTCTTATCCGTATTGCTCTTCATTAACTGATTCAGAAACCAATTCGCTCAAAATTCCAGCAATGTATCGAACGGTAGAAATCGTTCGACCATATGACATACGCATGGGGCCTAACACTCCTAACATTCCAGTTACCACACCCTGTATACCGTACCGAGCTAAAACCACAGAAAACTGGCTGAGTTCAGTCATTGCACCTTCGCCACCAATCAATACCTGAACACCACCTACTCCACTTCCCAACATCGATCGAGTCAGGATCTGCTGCAAATGAGACCGTTCTTCCAGCACCCGTAAAGCTCGACGGGCTTCTGTGTTATCAGAAAATTCCGGTTCGGCCAGCACATTCGATAACCCATCCAGGTAAACTTCTCCGGCTACAATAGAATCTGACTCTCCCATCGTCTGCATCATCCAGCGGGTTAAGTCATATTCCAGCCCCTGCAACTGAGGTAAAGCTGCTTGAATTGCACTTGCATCTTTGCCCTGCAATAATTGCGTAATGTTATGGGCTGCTGCTGTAAGCTGTTCCTGTGATATAACATCGGATAATGTCATGATCCGCTGGCGAACTTCACCACCAACCATCACTAGTACCATTAACACTTGCCGCCCTATTGTGGAGATTAACTCTACATGCTTGATCAGGTCCTTTTCAGGATGTGGTGCGGTGACTAGAGAAGCTGCTCTGGATTGGTGAGCCAGTACCGACGCAGCCAGACGCATCCATTGATCGATATCAGGCGGCGATTGATAAAACTGATGGCTGATCATATGCCTGGTAGAGTCGGGCAATTCGGTTTCTCGCATTAACCTACCAACAAAATAGCGAAATCCTTCTTCTGAAGGGACACGTCCCGCAGAAGTATGCGGCTGACGTAAGTAGCCAAGATCAGTCAAAGCAGCCATTTCATTACGAACCGTTGCTGGACTCATCTCCAGGTGATACCGCTTGACCAGCGTATTTGAGCCAACTGGCTGAGCTGATTGGGTATACTCATGTACCACCAGACTAAGGATTAGTTTTTGTCGTTCAGATAACGCTTCCATTTCATTTCCAATTTAGCACTCTCGTGCCGAGAGTGCTAACATTATGTCAATCATGATACCATGCAGCAAAAATCAAGTCAAGCACCTAAAGAAAACTCTTATAAGATTCAAACAAATCATAGCGAGCGTTGGTTTAAAGATTAGCTTTTTAGCCCCTTTTTACAAGTAAATCTTTTAGCATAAATGACTTTGGCTTGACAGAATGATTAATTATAGTATACTCTCCTATAGTATATTGTATCAGGAGTAGTGCATATGCCTCTTTATGAGTACATCTGTTCTGATTGTGGGAATGAGTTTGAAAAAGTAGTTCATTTTTTCGACTTAAATAATGAAGTAATCTGCCCCAAGTGCAAAAGTAAAGAAACTCGCAGGCAGCTTTCTCTGGTAGCCTCTCGTAATTCTGGCGAAGAAACCTCCAGTTCCAGTTCGTGTGGGAATTCTTCCAGTTTATTCCGCTGAGGTTAATCCTTTGGCTGCGTGACAGCCAGGGAGATTTCTATGAAACTTGAGAACCCTGAATCGAAAAGGAATCTGCTGAACCGCTTGAAAAGGATAGAAGGTCAGGTGCGGGGTGTTCAGACGATGGTGGAAGACGAACGAGATTGCCGCGAAATTCTTCAGCAGCTCTCCTCCATCCGTTCAGCAGTACAAGGTGCAAGCCTCGACTTTTTACAAGAATATGCCACAGAATGCCTGCTTCACCAACCCATTAAAGACGGAGAACTACAGCGCGAACAGCTTGTTAAAGATATCGTCATGCTGATCGGAAAAGGGATTTAACTGAATAATGGATATAAAGGCATAAGCAGGAGGAGTATGAGTTCTGCAGCAGTAAAATGGATTGGTGGGAAACAATTTGTGGGGATCGATTCTACGAAACATTCTGTTGTCCTTTCTACCAGCGAAGAAAATGTTGGTGTAAAACCATCTGAGATGCTTTTAGTTGCTCTTGCTTCTTGTACTGCAGTGGATGTTGTAGAGATCATGGCTAAACGTCGGACGCCTTTATCCTTATTAGAAATAGGAGTAAGTGCAGAACAGGATAAAGAGCCCCCCTGGGCATTCAGAAAGATCCATCTTCACTATAGGCTTGCAGGGCAAGGAATTACGGAAGAAGCAGCCAACATGGCAATTCACATTTCTGAAACCAAGTATTGTTCGGTAGCTGCAACTATTCGAGGTGTTGCAGAAATCAGTTGGGATTTTGAACTAATTAAGGAGGCAGAAAAGACGAGCTAGTTTAATGATTAATCCATTTAAAAATCAGGTTTATTAATATAGTCAATCCAATACTCAGAATAATACATAAGAGAATTGGAAATACACAAGTTACGCCTGATCCCGAAAATTTGATTGTACCAGGGATCTTCTCCAATCCTGGTATCCTGCTGGCAAGCCAGAGCACCCCACCCAAAATGATCAGAATAATACCCGCGAGGATGATGAACTTCGCAATTGGCTCAAGAGAATTCATGATCACAATCATATCAGATTCTCTTCATTATTAACGATCAAATGAATAATTTTCAACCCGGGTTTTGTTGTAAAATTAATTGAGAAGTATCGGGTTAATGGAATTTGTTATTTGGCATTAAAATTCCTTATCTTGTTTGCATAAATGGAGATCCTATGCGCTCAATATTCCTGTTGCGACTTTCGCTATTGACTGTAATCGTCATGTTGATCACTGGATGTACAACTTCTCCAGAAGCAACCGTAGCAACTGCACCAACCTTACAATCAAGTACGGTAGCAGCAGGAGACCCCTGCTCTGTAGACTCAATCTCAAGCCTGATGGACGAGATTGATTTTCAAGCAAAGGAATTTGAAGATGTATTATCCCTGGCAATGGTATCTAAACAGGATAGCCTTACAACATTGGTACTTCGATTACAGGATGTAAGGCGAAATATAGAAAAGTTGGAAGTACCCGCCTGTGCTGCCACCTTGCAAACAAACCTCATCAGCTATATGGATCAGCGAATCGCTTATTTAACCACAGCCATTCAAAGCAGTGCCATTTCTGAAGAAGACATTCAGAAAGGTGATGAATTAAGAAATGCATACCTGCAGGAAAGATCTCGATTGCTTGGCGAAGCTTTCAAACCCGTCCCAACCAGCACACCTCAACCTACCCAGGTAGTTGTTCTGGCAACCAATACCAGCGGTGCTAATCTCCCTATTTATGCAATGCCAACGTTAGATTCAACGGTTTTGGGTACTCTCAACGCTGGTGGGCAGGTTCAGGTAATTGCACATACAGCAGACTATGCATGGCTGGTGATCGTCATCAGCCAGACTCAAGGCGGGTTTGTCGAAGCATCAAAAGTGACTGTACAAGGTGCATTAGATCAATTACCGAACTATGAAGATATTGTAACCAATAAGTAATCCTTCATTGCCCGGCTTGACGCTTCCACGCGCATATGCTAGGATGATGTTTGAATATGTTTTTGTGTTGTGTTTGTAAAAAGGAGAATGTATGATGAGAAAATTCATGCCCTGGATATTATTAGTCCTCCTGGTGCTGATGATAGGGACAACCGCCTGCACACGATCTGCTTACAAGGCCCCCGTAACAGGAGTTCAACCATCGCCAACCATTCCATTCCCTGTAGCAACACAACCAGATGTTATGGCTGAAGTAAAAAGTGGCACAGAAACCGCACAGGCTATTTTGGGTACCATTTTACCCACCCAACCCATCATTATTTCCACTCAACCTGTCGGAACCATTGAAGTTGTTACTGCTGCACCAACCAATACCGCACCACCGGTTGTAGTACCCACTGCAACTCCTGGCTTGCCCGATACTTATGCGCTGCAGAAAGGAGAAAGTCCTTACTGTATCGCACGACGTTTCAATCTGAGCCCAATGGATCTCTTCAGCTTGAATGGTTTGACCGGCAACGAAACAACATTACCTGTTGGCTATGAACTTAAGATACCCCAGGATAGCAAATGGAACCTGGATGTTCCTCGTGCATTGGTTTCACATCCCGCGAAATATACAGTTGCTTCAGGCGATACCATCTATACCATTGCATGTCATTATGGCGATGTAGACCCCAATGTTATCATTGCAGCCAACAGCCTCACTGCTCCTT
Organism: Anaerolineaceae bacterium; assembly: GCA_034429195.1. GTDB lineage: Bacteria > Chloroflexota > Anaerolineae > Anaerolineales > Anaerolineaceae > UBA4782. The sequence continues at coordinate 7,461 of DAOUGQ010000011.1, read as the reverse complement.
ACGAGCTCAGTCCGGGGCAGATACTTCAAATACCATAGCCCATTCCAGCCAACCATACCGGCGGGTAAGTATACCCCGCCGGTATTTATTGCACCTCACTTTACACACGGAGAAACAAATGGCTTTTGACATAAAAGATCGTAATATCATTTTTACAGGTAGAGCTTTTCAAGTAAACCTGCTTCAAATGCAGCTTCCTAATGGAAAGATCAGGCAATACGAATTAATTGATCACCCTGGAGCCGTAACCATCGTACCTGTTGATAATGAAGGCAATATCCTTTTTGTTACACAATTTCGGGTGGGGGCAGGAAAGTCTCTCCTGGAATTGCCAGCAGGTACTCTTGGAAAAGGCGAAGAACCTTTTCATTGTGCCAGCCGTGAAATACGAGAAGAGACTGGCATGGCTGCTGGAGAGATGAAAGAGCTGGGTTCATTCTACCTGGCACCAGGTTATTCCAGTGAATATATGCACATATTCCTTGCAACAAAACTTACGCATGATCCTTTACCAGAAGATGAAGACGAATTTCTTGAATTGACAGCTTTACCTGTGGAAAAAGCTTACCAGATGGCAACAGCAGGTGAAATTAACGATGGAAAAACCCTTGCTGCTTTGTTATTAGCCCAACCATATATTCATGACATGAAACATGATAATCGGTGACCAATTGTACTTATTAGATGGTATGAATAAAAATATACTATAAGGTTGAATCTTGTTTAATCCCCCACTGTGAGAAAAATTTTTCTTGAGTGGAATTCATTTTTACTGTATGGAGTAATTACATGAAGCGTGAAATGATCACATTAGATGCCAATGAGGCAGTAGCTCAAGTAGCATATCGCCTCAATGAGGTAATTGCTATTTACCCCATCACTCCATCTTCTGGAATGGGCGAATTCGCCGATGCCTGGTCCGCACAAGGGATCAAGAATATTTGGGGAACTGTTCCAATGGTGATGGAAATGCAGTCTGAAGGAGGCGCAGCAGGTGCAGTCCATGGTGCTTTAACAACCGGCTCATTAACTACCACCTTTACCGCCTCACAGGGTCTACTGCTGATGATCCCAAACATGTACAAGATTGCTGGTGAGCTTACCTCAACAGTCTTCCATGTTTCTGCACGCAGTCTTGCAGCACATGCCCTTTCTATTTTTGGTGATCACTCTGATGTAACCGCAGCCCGCACAACCGGTTTTGCAATGTTGGCAAGCCGTTCAGTGCAGGAGGCCCAGGATATGGCTTTGATCGCCCAGGCAGCCACACTTGAAAGCCGTATACCATTTCTTCATTTCTTCGATGGATTCCGTACCTCACATGAGGTCAACAAAATCGAGCAACTGAGTGATGATGATCTAAAGGCGATGATTGACGATACGAAAGTTTTTGCTCATCGTCAAAGAGGGCTTTCTCCTGATCGCCCATCCATCCGTGGAACTGCACAAAATCCCGATGTCTACTTCCAGGGACGTGAAACCAATAATCCTTATTACAATGCCTGCCCAGCAATCGTTCAGAAGGCAATGGATAAATTTGCCAGCTTGACAGGTCGCAGCTATCATCTATTTGATTACGCAGGTGCACCAGATGCTGAACGCGTAATCATCGTAATGGGTTCTGGCGCCGAAACAGTCGAAGAGACTGCCAGGTTCCTTAATGAAGCAGGCGAAAAACTGGGTGTGATCACCGTTCATCTCTATCGCCCATTCTCGGTTGAGCACCTGTTGAAAGCCATCCCCGCTAGTACAAAAGCAATTGCGATCCTCGATCGCACCAAAGAACCTGGTGCGGCTGGAGAACCTCTGTATCAGGATGTTATTACCGCTCTCAATGAAGGCTTTGCCAAAGGTACAGCTCCGTTCGAGAAAATGCCTGCAATTATTGGTGGACGTTATGGTTTATCCTCAAAAGAATTCACTCCAGCCATGGCAAAGAGCATCTTTGACGAAATGAAGAAGAATCAACCCAAGAACCACTTTACGGTTGGTATTGTGGATGATGTCACGCATACGAGCCTGGATTACGATCCTGAATTTTCTATTGAATACCCCGAAACTAAACGCTGCATCTTCTTTGGTTTGGGTGCAGATGGTACGGTTGGCGCCAATAAGAACTCCATCAAAATCATCGGTGAAGAAACTACCAATTCTGCGCAGGGTTATTTTGTCTATGACTCGAAGAAATCTGGTTCAGTCACAATTTCACACTTGCGTTTTGGACCAAAACCGATTCATGCGCCTTATCTGATCGGTGTTGGCGATGCGAACTTCGTTGCCTGTCACCAGTTTAATTTCCTGGAACGGGTTGACATGCTAAAATATGCTGCTCCTGGTGGGGTATTTCTTCTGAACAGCATTTATAGCGCATCTGATGTCTGGGATCACCTCCCCGTCGAAGTCCAACAAACGATCATTACCAAAAAATTACGCTTCTACGTAATTGATGCCTATGAAGTTGCGCAAAAGACTGGCATGGGTGGACGTATCAACACAATTATGCAGACCTGTTTCTTCGCAATCAGTGGTGTCTTGCCACGTGAAGAAGCAATTGAACAAATTAAACGCTCCATCAAGAAAACTTACGGAAAGCGTGGCGAAGCTGTTGTTCAAAAGAACTATGATGCGGTTGATTCATCTCTGGCTAACCTGCATGAAGTAAAAGTACCCGCCCAAGCTACCAGCAAGTTAACCCGCCACAGCCCAGTACCAGCCGCCGCACCGAAATTTGTCAAAGATGTTTTAGGGAAAATGATTGAATATGAAGGCGACAGCCTGCCAGTGTCTGCCATGCCTGTCGATGGCAGCTTCCCCTCTGGTACAACCCAATGGGAAAAACGTAACATAGCCCTCGAAATCCCTGTTTGGGAACCCTCTTTATGTATTCAATGTGGTAAGTGCTCCTTCGTTTGTCCGCATGCAGTGATCCGCCAGAAAGTTTATAGCCCTGAACTGCTTGCAAATGCCCCTGCCACTTTCAAATCTGTGGATGCCAAATTTAAAGAAATGCCTGGTGCGAAATTCACTGTTCAGGTTGCTCCCGAAGACTGCACAGGTTGTGGTTTATGTATCGAAGCCTGCCCTGCAAAGGATAAATCACAGGCTGGGCGTAAAGCGATCAACATGGCAGATCAGGTTCCATTGCGTGAAAGTGAAAGTAAGAACTGGGAATTCTTTATGGGTTTGCCTGAGCCAGATCGAACAACATTTGCACCAACTACCGTTAAGAATTCACAAGAGTTGACTCCCTTATTCGAGTTCTCTGGCGCCTGCGCTGGCTGTGGTGAAACACCTTACCTCAAGTTAGCCTCACAATTATTCGGCGACCGCATGGTAATTGCAAATGCAACGGGTTGTTCATCAATTTACGGTGGCAACCTTCCGACTACACCCTGGTCGTACAACAAAGAAGGTCGTGGACCTGCCTGGGCTAACTCATTGTTCGAAGATAATGCGGAATTTGGTCTTGGTATGCGTTTGACGATCGACAAACAAACAGAATTTGCAACCGAACTGCTGAAAGCCCTCAGTGGAGAGCTTGGTGAAAATTTAGTAACCGATATCCTGCAGGCTGATCAAAGCAATGAAGCTGGAATTGCTGCACAGCGCGTACGAGTAACTCAATTGAAAGACCGCTTAGCAACCAGTAACGACCCACGCGCAGCACAATTATTAAGTCTTGCTGACGTCCTGGTGAAAAAATCAGTCTGGATCGTAGGCGGTGATGGTTGGGCGTATGACATCGGTTATGGTGGTCTCGATCATGTTCTGGCAGCAGGGCGCAACGTGAATATTCTGGTTCTGGATACCGAAGTGTATTCGAATACGGGTGGTCAGGCATCCAAATCAACCCCACGAGCAGCGGTTGCGAAATTTGCAGCCAAAGGCAAGGGTTTACCCAAGAAAGACCTGGGAATGATCGCTATGGCGTATGGATATGTGTATGTAGCAAAAGTTGCTATGGGCGCCAATGATGCCCATACATTACGCGCCTTCTTAGAAGCAGATGCATACGACGGACCATCGATTATCATTGCCTACAGCCATTGTATTTCTCATGGTATTGATATGCGTAAAGGGCTGGAGCAGCAAAAGAACGCCGTTGCCTGTGGTATCTGGCCACTCTTCCGATATAATCCCGCCCTGATCGACGAAGGAAAGAACCCTCTGCAGATCGACTCGAAAGAGCCAACCATTTCAGTTGAAGATTATGCATATAACGAAACCCGTTATCGCATGTTATTACAGAGCGACGAAGCTCGCGCTGAAATTTTGATGAAACAGGCTCGCACCGATGTAGAAAAACGTTGGAATCTGTACCGCCAGATGGCAGAGATTGAATACAAGTTTGGAGAAACCAAAAAAACCGAAGAGTAAAAACGGAGGCTTGAATGGTAGACCTGAGTACAAAATATCTTGGACTGACGCTCAAAAATCCAGTTGTGGCATCTTCTTCCCCTTTTTCAAAAAAGGTGGAAAACGTTAAACGCCTTGAAGATGCTGGCGCTTCAGCGGTAGTCATGTATTCGCTATTCGAAGAGCAGATCATCCATGAAAGTAAAGCTCTGGATCATTTTCTTAATAGAGGAACCGAATCATTTGCTGAAGCTTTAACATATTTTCCGGATTTCGAAAAATACAATGTCGGACCAGAAAGTTATCTCGATCTCATTCAAAAGCTGAAAGATTCCGTCGAAATACCCATTATTGGCAGCTTGAATGGAGTTTCACGTGGTGGTTGGATCAATTACGCTCGAAAAATCGAAGAAGCCGGTGCAGATGCGTTGGAATTGAATATCTACTCTGTGCCGACTGATTTTTCTCTCACATCTATGCAGCTAGAAGATGAATTCATTGCTCTGGTTAGTGATGTTCGAAAAGAGATTCACATTCCACTCTCAATTAAACTAAGCCCTTATTACACATCGCTGCCCCACTTTGCAAAACAGCTTGTCAACGCAGGGGTTAATGGGCTCACTCTATTCAATCGTTTCTACCAACCAGATATTGACATCAAAGAACAAGAAGTCGTTCCCAATCTCATTTTGAGTGACCCGGGGGATATGCGCCTGCCTTTACGCTGGATTGCCATATTCTATGGACGCCTCCAGGCAGATCTGGCATTGACATCAGGTATACATTCAGGAGAAGATGTTCTCAAAGCCGTAATGGCGGGAGCTAATATTGCCATGCTTACTTCGGAATTGCTACGAAGTGGAAGCCAACGGCTGGCAGAAATACTGGAAGAAATACAAAATTGGATGGAAAAGTTGGAATATGAATCCATTACTCAAATCCATGGTAGCATGAGTCAAATAAATGTGGCAGAACCATCCACATTTGAACGTGCAAACTACATGAAAGTGCTTACCAGTTTTGATGGGAAAATCTTGTTTTAGAGCAATATGCTAACAAAAATAAGGCTGGCAAAATTAGCCAGCCTTATTTTTATGCGCAACTTCTTCATTTAATAAGAGTTAATTACGCCCCCGAAATTTTTCGTGGGGCGTTTTTTTCTTCATTGGAGGTTATTCTTCGATAGGACCTTCGTTGTTTTTCTTCTGGCGGTAAACAATCCTGCCACGGGTAAGGTCATAAGGGCTCATTTCGACCCGCACCTTGTCGCCTAACAGGATGCGAATATAATATTTGCGCATTCTGCCAGATAAATAGGCTAATACATCGTGACCATTATCCAACCGCACTTTAAACTGAGTGGCTGGTAAAGCCTCCACGATGGTACCTTCAACTGTGATCTTATCATCTTCTTTTGCCATAAAACCTCCTGGTCATACCCCGGCATACAGGGTTATGACTGAACCACATATCTTACTCAGCCATGTGGGTATACTGGCGCCTTTTGATTCGGCGCATTGATTTTTTCTTTTCCACACGACGTAATTCACTTTTGGAAATGAACCAACGTTTGCGTCGGACTGTGCTTAATACACCGCTCTTTACAACTTTCTTGCGAAAACGTTTGAGCAACTGGTCCTGGCTCTCGTTTTGGCGAAGGTTAACCAATGCCATAAATGTTTCTCACCTCCTCCTGTTTCTAAGTTCATTTCCTGCAAGGGTTGCGAAAGAGACAAAAAAATCGGCTTGCATAGATGCAGCCGAGAATTTTTGGGAGAGAAACATAATGCCTCTCAAACTGCGTCCCTTTTACAACCTCCTGAAGTTAATAATGTAACAATTCGGCTTAATAGTCGTGCCGTAAATCAGAAGTATTATACGTCTTTGCTTGTCTCTTGTCAATTAATTATTATGATGCAATGCATACAATAATTAATTTGTCGACGAAATAATTGTTCCTAATCCACAAGTGTATCTATACAATAACATTTTATCGTATAGCAGCGAATACAATAGGGTCGCATTAAAACGCTGCCATATCCCAGAAAAAGGGTAAGAGTTTATGCGGCTGGTATTCATCCACACCGACTTCCTTTCAATAATAACGCATATTCTTTACATTGAGCCTCGTTTTCACCAGCTGAAACATTTGCCAAGGTTTGAATAATTAAAAGTAAAAATAACCTGGTTTAATTACTCACAATCCGAGGTTGTTTTTCTCTGGTTTAAAAAGCTCATCAAAGCAAATGCTTTTAACAATGACGAGAGCTACATTAGATGGAGTTGTTTCCCCTGGTTAGTATATGCTCAAATTGGGTTGACATTCGGGTAGTTGAAATAAAAAAGTCTCTTGGCAATGACCAGAACTCCCCCAAATGGAGTCGCATTCCTCAAGTAGTATTGGCTCATATAGGGTTAACATTCGGGTAGTTAAATAAAAAAGTCCCCTGCAATGACCGGAACTCCCCCAAATGGAGTCGCATTCCTCAAGTAGCTTTGGTTCACATAGGGTTAACAATCGGGTAGTTAAATAAAAAAGTCTCTTGGCAATGACCTACTCTCCCAGGGGGTCGCCCCCCAAGTACCATCGGCGCTGACAGGCTTAACGACCGGGTTCGGTATGAGACCGGGTGTACCTCTGTCGCACAAATCACCAAGAGACTAATTTACACGATTACGAATAGTATGTAGAAAGCGGAAAAAGTACCAAATTCCCCGCACCACGCACGGAAGCCCTCGGTCATTAGTACGATTTAGCTGAATGCATTGCTGCACTTACACATATCGCCTATCAAACAGGTGGTCTACCTGTGACCTTACTTCTTTACAGAACGAGGGATCTCATCTTGAGGCGAGTTTCCCACTTAGATGCTTTCAGCGGTTATCTCTGCCAGACATGGCTACCCAGCAATGCCGTTGGCACGACAACTGGCACACCAGAGGTCTGTCCACCCCGGTCCTCTCGTACTAGGGGCAGCTCCTCTCAAATCCCTTACGCCCACAGCGGATAGAGACCGACCTGTCTCACGACGGTCTGAACCCAGCTCGCGTACCGCTTTAACGGGCGAACAGCCCGACCCTTGGGACCTTATACAGCCCCAGGAT
>DAOUGQ010000010.1:0-132777 GCA_034429195.1 Anaerolineaceae bacterium | reverse complement strand
CTACATTCGAACGATGGATGTGACGGGTGTGATCACCCTGCCAGAAGGTGTAGAAATGGTTATGCCTGGGGATAATGTTGAATTGTCCGTGGAACTGATTGTCCCTGTAGCGTTGGAGCAGGGATCAAAATTTGCAATTCGTGAAGGTGGTCTGACGGTTGGTTCTGGCGTGATCACCAAGATCATCGCATAGGGAATAGAATGGCTTCAAAAAAGAAAGATATTCGCCCCGTAATTACATTTGCTTGCAGTGAATGCAAAGAGCGTAATTACACAAGTGAGAAAAACCGCCGGAATGATCCAGGGCGGATGGAATTAAAGAAATATTGCCCACGATGCAGAAAGCACACAATGCATCGGGAGACAAAGTAGGCTGACGGGATTGTGGAGACCTTAGTGGTCTGCCACAATTCTGTGTAGGCCAGTAGCTCAATTGGCAGAGCGCCTGTCTCCAAAACAGGAGGTTGTGGGTTCAATTCCTGCCTGGCCTGTATCAGATTGGCGACGCCGTCTTCCTTCTTGAAGACAGGGTAGATAAGAAGACGGCGTTTTAGCCGTAAAGGAGTGTCGCGTGGTAAATAAAATGGATAAACCTGTGTTGCAAAACAAAACTGCTGATAAAAAATCTAACAAGAAAGAAAAAGCAGTAACTCCAGCTATACCAGCAAAGATTACGAAACCTGAAAAGAAATCAGGTGGATTAAAGCGTTTATGGCGCGAAACAGTCGGCGAGTTAAAGAAAGTATCCTGGCCAACACCACGCGAAGCCTGGAAATTAACCCGAGTTGTACTCCTGGTTATGATATTCATGAGTGTTTTGTTGGGTATAATGGATTTCATTTTTGCGAAACTAGTCACGCTATTGTTGGTATAGAGCATCAAGTAAGATTGTTTCTCGTAAACAATGAGGAAATATAGAGATGGAAGCGGATAAGGAATATTATCAAGACGAAAGTGAAGAAATGTATGACGAGACTTCTGAGAATGAGCCAGAAGTTCGATCAGACATGCCGGCAGCCGCTTCGGAGTCATCTGAAAAAGCTCCCGAAACTACTTCTGGAGAAAAGCGCGATGAACGCGCATGGTATGTAATCCATTGTTATTCTGGTTATGAGAATAAGGTTCGTCATAATCTTGAACAACGCATTGAAACAATGGGAATGCGTGATCAAATATTTGATGTAGTCATTCCAACACAAGAAGAGATCGAAGTCAAAGATGGTAAACGTCGTGTAGTGGAACGACATGTTTTTCCAGGGTATGTACTGGTTAACATGATTTATTCCAATGAATCGTGGTTTGTAGTTCGAAACACCCCAGGTGTTACCGGGTTTGTTGGAATGGGTACTGAACCTGCTCCCCTTCGACCTGAAGAAGTGTCATCGATCCTGCGGCGCATGGAAGCTGAAGCACCGCATGTAAAAGTAACATTCAAGGTTGGAGAACGTGTCAGAATTATCGATGGGCCTTTCAATGATTTTCGTGGCACTGTATCAGAAATTGAAGCAGACCGAAGTAAAGTCAGAGTGATGGTGAATTTCTTTGGTCGAGAAACACCAGTTGAATTGGACTTTTTGCAGGTTGAGAAAGCATGAGGATATTCCGCCAACCGTAAGGTTGTTGCGAATGAAAGCCGAAAGTTGGGCGAAAGTTTGTGGGAGGGTGCTCCCAAATTCACCCGCTAATACCACCAAGGAGTAAAGCTGTGGCAAAGAAATTAAAAGCAATCGTACGTTTGCAAATTGAAGCTGGAAAAGCAAATCCAGCACCACCCATTGGTCCTGCTTTGGCAGGTCATGGGATCAATATTATGGCGTTCTGCAAAGAATACAACGCTCGTACCCAAAACCAACCGGGCGAGATTCTCCCTGCAGAAATCACCGTTTACACTGATGGATCATTTACTTTCATTTTAAAGTCACCTCCAGCAGGTGTATTACTGCGCAAGGCAGCAGGAATCTCAAAGGGTTCTGATCAACCAAATAGAAATAAAGTTGGTAAAGTAACCCGAGCTCAGATCCGAGAAATTGCTCAGTTAAAATTGAAAGATATGAACTCTGTTGATATTGAGAGCGCCATGCGCCAAATTGAAGGAACCGCCCGGAATATGGGTATCCAGGTGGTTGATTAAGTTAGTGGGAGGGTAAGAAAATCTTACCCGTCAGTACCACAAAGGAGTAATCATGCCGAAAGTTGGAAAGAAATTTGCTGCCGCACAGGCAAAAGTGAACAAGGATCAATATTACACTCCTCGTGAGGCATTGAAACTGGTGAAAGAAACCAGTATAACAAAATTTGACGGAACTGTTGAAGTACACATGCGCATGGGTTTGGATCCCCGTCAGGCAGATCAGCAGGTCCGTGATGTCGTTGTACTTCCAAATGGGTTAGGAAAAACAGTTCGTGTGTTGGTTTTTACCCAGGGTGAAGGTTCTGCCATTGCACAAAATGCTGGTGCCGATGTCGTAGCAGACAGTGATGAGTGGATCACCAAGATTCAATCTGGTTGGACTGAATTCGATGTCGCAATCGCAACCCCAGATATGATGGCAAAAGCAGGTAAGTTGGGTCGCGTTTTAGGTCCCCGTGGTTTGATGCCGAATCCAAAAGCTGGTACTGTTGTCAATGCAGAAGACCTTCCTCGTGTTATCAAAGAAGCTAAAGCAGGTCGTGTTGAATTCCGTCTGGATAAAACCGCCAATATCCATTGCCCGCTTGGTAAGGTATCCTTCACTGAAGATCAATTGTATGAGAATCTTGCAGCTCTTATGGAAGCAATTCGAAAAGCAAAACCAAGTGCCGCGAAAGGTACATATATCCGCCGCATTACATTGAGTGCCACCATGGGTCCTGGTATCAAAGTGGACACAAACCTGGCACAATCAATAAACACAGCAGAATAAAAATCGAGTATAATATTTAGTTGTCTCACCCAAGATAGCCGGTGCTGAAAAGGCTCAATATCCTGCTGAGGTGAAGATTACCATCTGAACAAAATATTTGTTCGTATGTTTTAAACGATGGAAGTCTTTGCCCAGCAGTATCAAGGCAAAGACTTTTATTTTTTATGTCGGAAGGAGGTGATTTTCGTTGGCATATACAAAAGCACGCAAAGCTGAATTGTTAGTAGAATATACCCGTTTATTGAAAGAAAGTCAGGCTGTTTTCTTGCTTGAATACTCCAAGATGGGCATGAAGGATGTAGACGCCTTTCGCGCAAAAGTACGTGAAACTGGTAGCCGAGCGAATGTTGTGAAAAACACACTTATGGAATTGGCGTTGAAAGAATGCGATTTCGCAAGTGAAGAAATTACTGGAACAACTCTGGCCGGTTTCACCGCAACTGATGCTCCTGCATTGGCGAAAGTGTTTGTTGATGCATCAAAAAGCGACCTTTTCAAATTGAAGGGTGGTTATCTTGATGGGAAGTGGGTTACTCCCAGTGAAATCAAGATGTTGGCCGAATTACCACCACTACCAGTCATGCGCGCACGTGTTCTTGGCGTATTGAACGCTCCAGCCAGCCAGTTGGTTCGCACTCTTGCCGAACCAGCCCGCTCTTTGGCAGCAGTAATCAAAGCATTTTCAGAAAAGGGTGCTGCTCAACCCGCATAATAAGACGAGAAAACGAACGTGATTTCGCGATGTTATGCTTGATTGAATACTAACTGTAAAAAACAGAATAATTTAGAAAGAAAGAATTGTAAGGAGATTTTTAAAATGGCTAATATGGAAAAATTGATTGAAGAGCTAAGCAGCCTGTCTGTTTTAGAAGCTGCCGAATTGGTCAAAATGTTGGAAGAAAAATGGGGCGTTTCAGCTGCTGCACCTGTTGCAGTTGCCGCTGCTGCAGCAGGCCCTGTTGCTGCCGCTGAACCAGTAGAAGAAAAGACTGAATTTGATGTGATCCTCAAGGACGCTGGTCCCAAGAAAATCGAAACCATCAAAGTCATTCGCCAACTCACCAATCTCGGTCTCGTTGAAGCCAAAACTATGGCTGAGACCGCAGGCGCTAAAGTTCTCAGCGCTGTAAGCAAAGAAGTTGCCACCGATGCAAAATCCAAACTGGATGCAGCCGGTGCAGTTTCAGAAATTGCTTAATTTCTTAAACTAGAAAAGCAAAAAAGACGGGCTGGTTTGCCCGTCTTTTTTGCTTTAAAATTTATCAATCGAAACTTGTTATTTTTCTACAGCCATTTTGGCTCTCAACTCTGCAACCAATTTGGTATGGGTTTCACGTGTGATAGGATATTTGATCAAAAGTGGCATAGTTAATATGAACATTGCAACAGGTACCAGACAGAAAAGAATTCGGATACCCAAAAGGGTAAAATCGGATTGAGGGATATCAGGTACATATCCGAAACCAGTCAACATCCATCCTGCTGCTGCAATTGCAAATGCATTCGCAAATTTCGTAATAAAATTCCACATTCCGTAATAAATCCCTTCGCGGCGTTCGCCAGTGGCTGCTTCATCGATCTCGATCACATCAGGCATCATGCTCCAGGGGCATACCCATTGAGATGATAAACCCATGCCAGCAACAATGGCAGCTACATACACAAACGGTGTGGGTCCTTTTGGGAAGAAGAATAGAGCAAGAACTGCCACTGCAGCTACTGCAAGACCCAACGCATATGCTTTTCCTTTCCCAATTCGATCTGCAACCAACTTCATTGGATAAAGGAACAAACCGATTGTAGCAAGAAGTGCTAACATAACAAATGACATTTGATCTTCCATATTAACCTGGTATTTCAAGTAATACGGTAATAAGGTTGTAAGGAGGGTAAAACTGACATTCGTGATGAGAAATGATCCCACCAGTTGCATGAAAGGTCGATTCTTGAAAGTCTGGAGGAATGCCTTTATCGCTGGCATTTTTGAAGGCTGTACTTCAGTTGAAGGTCTTTCTTTCACCCCAACCGCAGTGATTAATACGACTATCGCAGCATAAATACCGAATGTCAACCCCATCGCACTGTAACTGGCATGTGGAGAAAAACCAAAATTGTTTTGATAAATATCTGCAACCACGGTAGTTAAAGCTGCGCCAAGAATATATCCAACGACGGTAAATATTTCTCGTATGGTTGTAACAGAGGTTCGTTCATCATAATCATGAGTTAATTCCGGTGTCAGTGCTGTGTATGCTACTGCTACGAAGGTATGAAGGGTGTCGAACAGGAGGAAAGTTAATAAGACTACAATAAACGCAACAAAGCCGGTCATTTGGCTTGGAATAGAGAACAATAACCAGGTGGCTAATGCGAGAGGAATTGCCAGAAAAAGTAGATAAGGTCTACGTCGACCCCAACGGGATTTGGTACGGTCAGAAAGATAGCCAAAAAGCACATCATTGAAAGCATCCCAGGTTAACTTCCCGACCATCAAGGCGGTGCCTACCAATCCCGGATCCAAAAGCGCAATATCGGTATAATAAAAAAGCAGAAAGAATTGAACGATAGATGTGAGCATCGCCACACCCGAATCGGCGATACCATAAAGAAACTTAGTGCGTCCCGATACTTTTTCTGTCATAGAGTTTTTCCTTTACTTATAGTTTTAGATGAAAAACAAGATAAATAGTTGCTCTTATCGTTTATTTTCGTAATACTTTTTCGCTAACAGGAGAAATTCATCTGCGCGAACGACTTTCACCTTCACAGGATCCAATGTTTGCACAAAGTTATATACATCCGTGATTGTTGTACGGTATGCAAACAGATGGATTCCGATGAACTGCGGAGTGTTTGCGGCTGAATTAATCAATTCTCTCACACCTGATAGTACATCTTCGCTCGAGTCAGAAATATGCGAAAGATGTGGCCAGGAATTGCACAGAAACACTTTACCATACCCCCATCGCACAGGTCTGGATTTTATAAAAAAGTAGCCCGAAAGAAATCCGAGAATGGTATTTGGAGCCTGGAGGTGCTGCTTGATTGTCTTTTCGGGTGGATCGGGATAATAGGAAGTGATCACATTGATATCTGCTTTTTCACAAATCTGTGCAGATTGGATCAGGTAATCAGGCAGATCATTGTGTAGAGGCGGAATGATATACCCTGCTCCAGATGGGCCAGCGATAAGGCAATCGTTTGGCGTGAGGGTGTTGTAGAAAAGCCCCAACAGTGCTGGCGCAAGCTCAACTAAAAGGGGCTGCATCTCCCAATTGAAAGGTACCAGACCGCGTTCAGGTCTGCGCCAGCCACCAATTTGGGCTGTGTTCATCAGCATCAACTGGTCACCATCTGAATAAGTGAAAGTAAGATAGGTTTTCTCTGGTTCAAGCTTGATTTCAGATTCTCGAATATGAAATTGTTTAAGAGGTATAGAAGCAGGCAACACACTGTGAAATGAAAAATTGGCAGCAAGATGTGATGGCACCAAACGCAGTCCAATGGCGCTTAATAAAACCATAAAGGAAAATTCATCATCTCGAATGGTGTGCCAACCGAAAATGACAGCTCCATGTTGCCGAGAGATTTTCTTTTGTATAGTGATTGTCAGACCCACTTCTGGGTCTGCTGCCATTTTTCGGATGGCAATTTTCTTAAACCAATGAAAAAGATCGGTTTCGTAAATAATATTCCTTAACCAACCAGGTCCACCCAAACAAAGTAGTAAAAGATTCCAGCCATTTTTATAAGCCTTTCCATTACCTTTGCTGGATAAGCTATAAGTGAATATCCTTTCTTTTACAACGTAATCCAAAAATTCAGCACGATGCCAACCCGGCTCGATACATGCCACTTTTCCAGGAGTACATCGTGGAAAAAGATTTTCCATTGCCCAAGAATACAACGCAATACGATCATTCCAGCGACCGCGCAGGTCATATTGAATGGGCAAATCGAACTGTTTCACTCGATCAAGATATTCTGGACTGACAGGAAGCAAATTCTCGAGGCTGGAAAGCATGATCGCAATATTGATGCTGTCTTCCAGATCGGGATCCCATACTACAAATCCTTTAATAATCGGTAAGAATTGTTCGATGACTTGCTCCAGATTGTCCACATTCTTTTCCTCGATTGGGTATATTTGTTCATAGGCATCCAGATTAAGCCTATCCTGCCTCCCTAGAAAATCCCTGAATTTTCCACTCCACAGATCCTCGGAGATGAAATTTTCATTGGTTTTTCGAGATTCAGGATCATCATATATTCCATAATCAAGAAACAAAGATAGTCGTTCACGGTTTGCTAATCCTTGAAGGCTTGTGGCAGTTACCCGGTCTGCATAAGGCATTTCACTGACATCTAAAACGGTAATTCGATAGGAGTCCGCCATGGTTATTCCTAATATCCCCATAGATTCCTGGTAATTGTGCTCCATTCGGGTAAGTTTTCGGGAGTTTCAGGGTAGGTAAGATAATGTGCTTTCATTTGGGCAGAATAGCTATATAAAGAATTCATCCTTTGATAGCTATTCTCCGAGAATTTACCTTCTTGTACACCTTTCTTCAATTGCTGGCAAATGGTTTCCCATCGTTCAGGAGGGAGATTAAATTCATAATTTAAATTAAGATATTCATAATCTTCTGCACAAAAGATGATCTTACGTTGATATAGAAAATCAATTTCATTCTTTGGTAGACTATTTACCGGAAACAAGAAAACCATAACCCCTGCGAATTTTGCTCCCTGGCTGCGAAAATAACGTACGTTGTAATCCCATAATCCTTTCAAGCTTACATCATTTTTCTTGAAGGCTTCTAAAATAACTTCTTTGGCAATTTTACATGCTGTGAATCCACTGGTGATGCCTTCACCAGAGAAGGCTTTATTTTGGTAAACACTATCGCCCACGCCAGCAAAACCATTTCCCACATAAGAAGCTGGGGCACGCCGGTAAGGTGAGCATCCTGCTCTTTTTGCTACCAATCGGCCAGGGTCGCCGTAGGTTGATTCCCGCCACAGAGTTAGTGCATTCCAAGCAGCTTCTATGCTACCGGGGGCAATGATGCCAAGGATGACACCATCTCCGTAAGACTTGTTCCAAAAGCCTGGTGCGCCAAGAAAGGTATTATTATCCGTTGGAAAACCTGAAGGGATTTGATCCCGCAATTCTAGAGCACAAAAGAAGGTTTGCTCTGGTGGAACCGGGCAATTCTCTACACCAAAATCATCTGGTAAATGTGTTCGTACAGCACCGGTAATTCCTGAAGCATCTATAGTAATTTTTGCATGTGCTTCAAAAGGTTCACCCGCACAGATCCCACTAACTCCGCAGCAGAAACCTTCTTTCATAATGGTGCCATTTACCTGAGCATTTTCAACAATCCTACCCCCTGATTGGCGGATATACCCATGTAATCGTTGCACAAAAGCGGGCAGGTTAACGACATAAAATGGGTATTGCACATTGAAATAGCTGCTGCCATCTACTGCCCATACTTTGTTGGCAGGCACCAAATGTAATTTTTCTGGAGGAAGAGGATGGGGAATTTCAAACTCATCGAAACGGATTTGGTCAATATGTACGACCTCGATATGGGTGCCTACATTTTTTAGAGGTAAAGCCTCAAGCAGCAAGACATCACAACCAGATTGAGCCAGTTGCCACCCCAGGTATGAACCAGTAGGACCTGCACCCACAATCAGCACATCTGCATTGAAAGATCGCGCCATTGGGTACCTCCAAAACGATGATATATAAATCTTGGTCGAACCGCCAGATTATTTATTTGTTAATGAATTGTCATACCAAAATGAGTTAAAAGCAAATTGGCGAGGTTATCCTCGCCGATCGAATGAATTAAGAAGTTTGTGCCCGGAGGTAGGTATTTCTTACTTCAGGGAGATCACACATCCAGATGATCAAAGCAGACAATAACATCGATGTAACAGATAGGCAAAAATAAAGAGTGTTAAATACCTGAGCACCATTTGAGTTGTAAGTGGCGTGAGGCATCAACAGCATGAGACGGCTTATGATATTGAATCCTTGAGAAAAGGAAATAAGGTACCAAGGCCATAATGCCTGACTATGCCGGATAGTAACCTGGATTACTGCCACTAACGCAAATACGGCCAGTAATAAGGGCAACCACCATTCTTGTGTCGATAAAGAGTATGATGATGGGGGCAGCATGAGCAGTGGAATAAACTGAAGAATTAATGCAATTGTTACGACTTTTGAATTTGAAAAAAGCCGACGCAAGACTGCCTCCTTGAACTGTAGTTTTTTGGATATTAAAAAATAATTTTACTATATAAATTTCTTAATTGTCAAGAAATAAATCTCTATTAAATACTTGACAGTTCCTTTTCTTTCCAGTATAGTAACAAATTAATTCAACAATCTACCATACATCAAGAATATTTACCCTTTTTCACTATCTTTATCAATTTATTTACCAGTGAAATCCATTTTAGGATAAAGGAGGTGGTTCATTTATTATATATATTAAAAATTGTAAGCCGGAATGAGCAACCGTAGCTTACCAGTAGTATTAACACATTCGCCAAACTAAAAAAACGGAGGAGATCCACGATGAAAAAGTTAAGATTAGTATCGATAGTGATCATCGCTATCATACTGTTGACTGCCTGTAAGCCTTCAGGCGAAACAGCTACAGAGGCGCAGAAAGAATTGAAAATCGCAATTCTTGCTCCTTTGTCGGGTCCAGTGCCAACTTTTGGTGTATCAACACGTGATGGTGTGCTTCAGGCAGTTGAAGAACGGAATGCCAAGGGTGGTGTGCTTGGTATGAAAATCGTTCCAATTGTTGAAGATAGCCAATGTACTCCTGATCCTGCAGTAAATGCTGCCAACAAGGTAATTGACCAGGATGGTGTTCACTACATCATTGGAGAAGTCTGTTCAAAAGCCTCCATCCCGGTTTCTGAAATCGCCAACGCAAAAGGTGTTCTGCAGATCAGCTCTACATCAACTAACCCAAGTGTTGTAAGAGATGCAGCTGGTAATGTCAAACCCTATACTTTCGTAGCGTGCTTTAACGATGACACTCAGGGAAAGGTAGGCGCACAATTCGCGCTTAATGATCTGAAGGCAAAGACTGCTTTTATCCTGTTTGACCAATCAAATGACTATGTGAAAGGCCTCTCAGAATACTTCGAAAAGTATTTTGTTGAAGGCGGCGGAACGATCGTTGGTAAAGAAACTTACACAGCAAAAGACACCGATTTTTCAGCTATCCTCGCAAAAGTAGCTGATGCAAAGCCTGACATGGTTTACCTTCCAGACTACTACAACATCGTCAACCTGGTAACAAAACAAGCGAAGGAAAAAGGTATTACCGCTCCGTTCATGGGTGGAGATGGTTGGGATTCTCCAGACCTTGATCCCGCAGCAGCAGATGGTGGCTACTTTACCAACCACTATTCTCCAGCAGAAGATCGTGCAATTGTGCAGAACTTCGTAACAACCTATAGCGAGAAGTACAAAGATGATAAAGGCAACCCACGCCCACCTGATGCTTTGGCTGCTCTGGCTTATGACGCTGCAAATATTCTGTTTGATTCAATTGAAAAAGCTGGTGTAGATGATCCAGCGAAAGTAAAAGACACAATGGCTTCTGGTACTTTCGAAGTTGTATCTGGGACGATCACATTCGATGCGTTCCATACTCCAGTAAAACCTGTCTTTATCAATCATGTGACGAATGGACAGGTTGAGTTCTTCAAACAGATCATCCCATAGGTTTTCCATATAGTTTTTACGTGGAGGATGACATTGTCATCCTCCACAATTAAGTATCCTTTCATTTACCAGGAAAAAATATGCGAAAACTATCATTAAGTCCAACAAGCAAACCGATTAAAAGCAAAAAACCACCACTCGATTGGGTGGGAAAAGGCTTTTTGCTTCTCCTTACCATAGCAGTTGCATACATCCTCATCAAGAACCTGATTGATGATCCCAGCCTGTTTATTCAAATTATTTTAAGTGGGTTGCAGCTTGGTTTTGTCTACGCTCTTATTGCTTTAGGCTACACCATGGTTTATGGCATAGTAAAACTTATCAATTTTGCACATGGTGATGTGTTCATGGTTGGAGCATTTACGAGCTTCTATGCCGTTACCAGATTCAATCTTCATTTATGGCCAATGTCGGTTTTCCCAAATATGCCAAGGTCATTAGTAGAAGTCATCGGTTCGATCACCGTTATTCTTTTATCCATGTTGGTTTGTACTGTACTAGCGATAACCATAGAGCGTGTTGCTTATAAGCCATTACGCGATGCACCTAGAATTGCTGCTTTGATCACTGCAATTGGTATATCATTCTTCCTGGAATTCTTTGGTGCCCTTAATTTTGTTTATTCTCCTCGATTCATTCCTTATGAACGACCTTTCGAAGTAGTTGCATGGTACATAAAAGACGGAGTGCATCTCTTAAAACCAGGTGTAGAAGCACCTGCAGGTAGCATTACTTTTTCAAACATTTTTATTATTATTGTTGCGGCTTCAATTCTTGTGCAGATATTCCTACAGTTTTTGGTTCATAGAACAAAAATTGGTATCGCCATGCGGGCAACATCCTTTGATAAACCAACTGCCAGGTTAATGGGTATCAACGTGGATGGAATCATTTCCTTCACATTCGCCATTGGCGCTGCTTTTGCTGGGCTGGGAGGCGTGCTTTATGCAATTGCTTATAGCTCCATCTGGACTCAGCTTGGCATTTTACCGGGTTTAAAAGCCTTTGTGGCAGCGGTGTTGGGTGGGATTGGAAGTATACCTGGTGCTTTTGTGGGAGCCTTGATCATGGGTCAGGCTGAAGCAATGACAATGGGGTACATTTCGACCCCGATGCGCGATGCAGTTGCTTTCACAATCTTGATCATTGTTCTATTGATCCGCCCAACTGGTCTATTTGGTGAACCTGAGAAAGAAAAGGCATAGGAGATACTATGGGAATCGAATTTATTCTCGGGTCGTTAGTCAAAATTGGAGCATTGCTCGGATACCTGTATGGCTTGTTATGGGCAATGGGGCATTCAAAAAAGTGGGTCAAAATTGTTGGTGTAATTGTGGCGTTTGGTATAGTCCAGCTGGCTCTAACGAAATTTGGAGATTTTCAGCTTCTTAATAATTTTGACCAGGGCCTCTTGTTCCAGGCATGTACCATGACCATGGTTGCTCTGGGCTTGAATCTGATCTATGGCTTCAACGGTCAATTCAGTCTTGGTCAATGGGGTTTTTACGGCATTGGTGCTTACTGTGCAGCAGATATCACTTTCCGCTGGACGAACGGTGATGCACGTGGTTTGTTTGTGGTTGGTCTGGGTACCATTTTTGCCGGGTTGGCTATCTGGGGAATTGGTAAATTCCTGAAGCGCCTGAGAGGCATTCCGGTCCTTTCAGCATTTACCTTTTATATCATTGGTGTAGTGGTAGCAGGTGCACTGGCAATCCTGATTGGTAATCTCATCAATCCGTTACTGTCGCCACTGTTAGGAACCATTAGTGAACCAGGTGTCTTGAATTCCAAAGTGGCTATTCAGGTGGTATTTTTCTTTGCAGTGGTCTTTGCAGGTGTCTTTGCCGCTGAAGTAAGCTTCTTGTTTGGCTTACCCGTACTCACTTTGGGCAGTGATTACTTTGGTATTGCTACCCTGGGTTTCACAATTGTTGTGAATACCCTTATGGTCAACTCAGATACCATTCTCCCATTCCCTGAAATGAAAGGTGGACGTGGAATGATCGGTATACCAAAACTGACCACCTGGTTCTGGGCATTTTTCTTCATGGTGTTGGTGATCATCATTCTGCGAAATCTTATCCGATCTAGTACGGGTCGTGCCATTATGTCGGTGCGTGAAGATGAAACTGCAGCCAAAGCCATGGGGATCGATGTTGCTAATAATAAACTGCTTTCATTTGTCATCGGCAGCTTTTTTGCTGGAGTTGGTGGAGCAGTTTACGCACATTACATAGGTTTTCTCAGCCCGGGTACATTTGACTTTCTGGTTGGATTCAACCCACTGATTATTGTGGTATTTGGTGGTTTAGGCAGTATGACGGGTACTATCGCCGCATCCTTCGGGTGGATCTTCTTCCTTGAAGGATTGCTTCGTGTATTGTTAAGTCAAATGGGCACCGAAGCTCCAACCTGGCGGTATGTGCTTTACCCGATAACATTGCTGATGCTGATGCTTATTCGCCCCCAGGGGCTGTTGGGAACGGTAGAATGGGGTTTCTTAAAAGCTGAAAAGTATGGATTTGGCAAGAAGAATGGACCAAAGCCAACCACTGATGCCCCGGTAGTAAACTCATAGGGTGGAGGAAACCATGGAAAAAAATAATAATACCTCCGCTATACTTCAAATTGAGAAACTGACAAAATATTTTGGCGGTCTTTGTGCGGTAAAGTCATTTGACTTGACTTTGAACAAAGGTGATCTGGCTGGACTTATTGGCCCTAATGGTGCTGGAAAAACCACCGTATTTAACCTGATCACCGGTTTATATGTGCCTACCGAAGGTCAAGTCAGGTTGAATAATGAAAATATTGTTGGTTTAGAACCTTTTGAGATCACGCAAATGGGTATCGCACGTACATTTCAAAATATCCGTCTGTTTCCCAACCTGACAGTCCTGGATAATGTGCGTATAGCATATCATGCACATATTGGGTACAGTTTTGCTGATAGCATTTTCCGCACTGCCAGATACAACAAAGAGGAGAAAGCTCTGGTTGATCGAGCGCGAGAATTCCTGGGAATATTCCAATTGGAAGGGATCCAGGACGAACTGGCAAAGAATCTGCCTTACGGTGAGCAACGCCGGGTTGAAATCGCACGTGCTTTAGCATGCAATCCGCATGTATTGCTGCTCGATGAGCCGGCTGCAGGTATGAACCCACGTGAAATCATAAACTTAATGGATCTGATCCATTTCATCCATGATCGTTTTGACCTGACAATCCTGCTTATTGAGCATCAAATGCGTGTGGTGATGGGTATTTGCCAACACATTTCAGTAATGGATTTTGGAGAAGTGATTGCCAGAGGCACCCCAAAAGAAATACAAGATAACCCGCGTGTAGTCGAAGCTTATCTGGGAAAAGGAGCCGCCAATGTTTCTTGAAGTAGAAAATCTCAATGTATATTACGGCGCCATCCATGCATTGCATGGTGTCTCCTTCCAGGTAGAAGAAGGCGAGATTGTAACCCTGATAGGGGCAAATGGTGCAGGAAAATCAACCACATTAAGGACAATTTCTGGTCTATTACAGCCACGGACTGGTTCTGTAAAATTTAAAGGAAAGGATATTACCACAACTCCTGCAGAGCAGATTGTTCGATTGGGAATAAGCCAGGTGCCAGAAGGGCGCAAGATTTTTGCTCCATTGACCGTTCGAGAAAACTTGATGATGGGTGCCTATACTCGAGAGGACAAGAATGAGATCGAACAGTCGCTCTCTCGCGTATTTGCCAGTTTCCCCCGTTTGAAAGAGCGTATCGATCAACTAGGAGGTACACTTTCTGGTGGTGAGCAGCAAATGTTAGCAACGGGTCGTGGCTTAATGAGCAAACCATCTCTACTATTGCTCGATGAACCTTCCATGGGTTTGAGCCCAATCCTGGTGGAAGAAATCTTCCGCATCATTCAAGAAATTAACAAGCAAGGTACAACAATTCTTTTAGTAGAACAAAATGCTCTAATGGCGCTTTCTATCTCGCACCGTGCGTATGTATTGGAAACGGGACGGGTTGTGCTCTCAGGGAACGCAAAGGACGTTGCCGAGAATCCGCAAGTAAAATCGGCGTATTTAGGAATATAGGCGAAACATTGCAGTTGTATAAGTTACTTTACTACTAATATTCAACTATTCATGAAACAAAGAGCCTTTGAAAAGGCTCTTTGTTCTTAATCATTTGTAGCGTAATTTCCAGTTTATTGGCTTTGAACCTGTCGAATAACCAGAACAACTTTTCCCATGATGCGTAAGTGACGCTGATCGTTTATGTAAATCGGTTTCATTGTTGGATTGGCAGGCTGAAGCCGGATTCGATTACTTTCTTTATAGAAATATTTCAGGGTTGTCTCATCTTTATCATCTAACCAAACAGCAACCATCTCGCCATTGTTAGCTTCCCTGGCAGGTTTCATGATCACAATATCACCATCATTGATCATGGCATCGATCATGGAATCTCCCTGGACTTCCAATGCAAACAGGTCATTGATGTTTTCGCGAGCGCTTAACATACTGCGAGCTACAGCCACACTACTTTCTGGATCAAAATAACGAACATCGGATCCTGGTACAGGAATAGGTTCACCAGCTACAACACGACCAAGCACAGGAATATCCAGGAGCTCATGAACGGCATCTGAGACACGATTGATGGTCTGTTTCACAGTGCTCCCGATGGAGGAATTCATGGGGCGGATTATTCGAATGCTGCGAGAGATGTGCTGGTCGCGCTCGATATATTCCTTTTCTTCCAATTGGCGGAGATAGTAATCTACCAGAGAGGTGGAAGTGACTCCTATATACTCACCAATTTCACGGATGGAAGGGCTATATCCATTTTCTTCCTGAAATTTTATGAGAAAATCCATGATCTTTCGGTGTCTATCGCTTATCCCTGCACTTTTTCTGGCCATTTCTCATTCCTTTCGATAATCATTGGTCATTTGTGCTAAGAATATAATAACAGAACAAACGTTCAGTGTCAAGTAGTAACATTGCCATATCCAGGTTTAGTTGACCATTCTTGTCGAATTAATTACAATAGAAACATGAGAATATGGAAGTATCAAGGCCTCATTATAGGAAACTTTCGCACTGATCATGATCCCCCAAAATATTGTCAATAATTCGTGCGTATTCACTCAGAAGCATGAGAATCGGACCGACTCTTTAAAGAACGAACATTTGGAGATCGTATGACTGCAATAAGTTTTCCATCCAGGCGTGCTCCCATTTTTAAAGATATCGCTGAAACCCAATGGAATGATTGGCGATGGCAACTAAGCCACAGGTTGAACAGTGTAGAAGATATCGAAACCGTTTTCGCATTAACGAATTCGGAAAAAAAAGCCTTAACAACACAAGGCCTATTCCGTGTAGATATAACCCCTTACTTTGCCTCTTTAATTGATCCTGAAAACCCAGATGATCCCATCCGAAGGCAGATCATACCACGAGCTGAAGAGATTGTTCCATTTACCGGTATGATGGAAGACAGCCTGGCTGAAGACAGGCATTCTCCGGTACCCGGGCTTGTTCATCGCTACCCCGATCGCGTACTGATGCTGGTAACCACTCAATGTGCCTCTTATTGTCGCTATTGTACACGTAGCCGGATTGTGGGTGATCCTTCTGCCAATTTCAATCGAAAAGACTTTGACCAGCAGATTGACTATATCAAGCGAACACCTCAGGTGCGTGATGTGCTGCTTTCTGGCGGTGATCCCTTAACCATGGCACCACGCGTGTTGGATGAACTATTAAAGAGACTGCGTGAAATACCTCATGTTGAGATCATTCGGATTGGAAGCCGTGTACCGGTGTTCATGCCCATGCGGGTGACCGATGAATTGTGTGATATGCTGCAACAATACCATCCCTTGTGGATGAACATCCACGTCAATCATCCCAATGAAATAACGCAAGAACTGGCAACCGCCTGTGATAAATTATCAAGAGCTGGAATTCCGCTAGGAAATCAATCCGTTTTATTGGCAGGAGTCAATGATTGTGTTCACATCCAGCGAAAACTTGTTCAGGATCTGGTAAAAATGCGCGTACGCCCATATTACCTGTATCAATGTGACCTGGTTGATGGAGCTGGTCATTTCCGTACACCAGTTGCAAAAGGGCTTGAGATCATCGAAGGATTACGCGGGCACACATCGGGATTTGCTATTCCAACCTATGTTGTCGATGCTCCTGGTGGTGGAGGGAAAATCCCCTTGATGCCAAATTATTCGCTCAGTGCATCCGATCATAAAGTGATCTTGCGTAATTTTGAGGGTTTCATAACCACCTATGAAGAACCTCTGGAATATAAAACACACAACCCTGAAACCTGTACTTATTGTCAGAATAAACGAAGAG
This sequence comes from Anaerolineaceae bacterium, assembly GCA_034429195.1. Classification (GTDB taxonomy): domain Bacteria; phylum Chloroflexota; class Anaerolineae; order Anaerolineales; family Anaerolineaceae; genus UBA4782. The sequence goes on along the minus strand of DAOUGQ010000010.1, from coordinate 115,728 downwards.
AACCTGGTCAAGAAGGTGTTTTGGGCCTTTTAGATGGCGTGAATTTTTCGATTAAACCGGAAGGATTTGATGAATTACATAACAGGGGTGGTGAGGTACACCGGTTGCGCGCAGATGAAGATAAATGGAAACCTTTAGGAATTGGACCAGGCCATTAATATTTTAAAGGAGTAAAAAATGCACTATCGACGATTAGGAAGATCGGGATTAAAGGTAAGCGAATTGGGTTTGGGTGCCTGGATCACGTTTGGTAACCAGGTAGATGAAAAACGTGCCAGTGAAATCATTCACGCAGCGTATGAACAGGGAGTAAATTATTTCGACAATGCAGATGCCTACGCTAATGGTGCCGCAGAAACTGTGATGGGAAAAGCCATCCAGGATCTTCCGCGCGAAGCCCTGGTGATTTCAAGCAAGGTTTTTTGGCCAACTATGCCAGGACCAAATGGGCGGGGATTATCACGGAAGCACATTACCGAATCGATCCATGCTTCATTAAAAAGATTACAGGTAGACTATGTCGATCTGTATTTTTGCCATCGCTTTGACCCCGATACGCCTGTCGAAGAAGTAGTGCGTACAATGGATGACCTGGTACATCAGGGAAAAATTCTCTATTGGGGTACCAGTGAATGGGAAGCCTCTCAGATTGTGCAAGCGCTTGCGATTGCCAGGCAGTATGGTTTGATTCCTCCAACCATGGAACAACCTCAATACAACATGTTCCACCGCGAGCGATTCGAAAATCAGCTATTGCCACTAGCTCGAGAATTTGGAATTGGGTTTACTACCTGGAGCCCATTGTATTATGGGATCCTGACCGGAAAATATAATGATGGCATTCCAGAAGGCAGCCGGGCATCGATGTCTGAAATGGGTTGGATACGTGATCAGATCACACCAGAAAGAATTGAGAAAGTACGCCAATTGACGGCTATTGCTAATGAAGTTGGGGCAACAACCGCCCAATTGGCTCTTGCCTGGATCCTGCATCGGAAAGAAGTCAGTAGTGTGATTACTGGTGCAACGCGCATCGAGCAATTGGATGAAAATCTTGGTGCAGCTGAAGTAACCGATAAACTAACCGATAATATTCTCGATGCAATTGAGAAAATCCTTTATACACAGCTAAAGGAGGCATAAATGGATTACGGTTCTCCTTCTCCTTATGCACCCGAACCTGTAAAATCTGACAAACCGGGATTAGGTATAGCTTCGCTTGTTTTGGGAATATTAAGTCTATGTGCCTGGTTATTGCCGATTTGTGGATTTCCCATTTGTATCGCAGGAATTGTTACGGGGATTTTAGGATTGAAATCAACCGGTAAAGGAATGGCAATCGCAGGTTTGATTATGTCTGGTATAGGTTTCATTTTTTGCACAATTAATGCGATTCTTGGAGCCATTGGTGCCTTAACAGGACCATCCAATTTTTGGCAATACCTCCCCCCCGAATTACGGCAATACTTTTCTTAAAAACGGTTGTTTTTTATACAAAGAGCTGCCTGTTTCGATTAAGGCAGCTCTTTGTTATTGGATTGCTGGTATCTCTTCCATCATAAAATAATGACATTCATCTCATTAATAGTCTACTAGTTTGATTTATATACGAGGTATAATTTTAATCTGGTGTGAAAATGAGTTAACTGACACCAAAAGCCCGAAAACAACCCTAATTTAATATTATTGGAGGTTTTAATGGACAAACGTTGGAAACAATTAGGGGAGATCATGGTAAAGCATTCTGCCGAAGTAAAACCAGGGCAAAAAGTTATGATCGCCATGCAAGAAATTGAAACTTTTCCGTTGGTGCAGGCGGTATATGAAGAAGCTGTAAAAGCAGGTGCACTTGTACAGGTACAATTTCTTTCCGAATATTTGCGTCATTCTTTAATGAAATATGGCACACCCGAACAAATAGGCTGGGTACCAGAAATCGAAGCCTATGGTATGGAATGGGCGGATGTGTATTTTGGTTTGCGTGGGGGGCACAACCTTTATGAATTCGCTGACATTTCACCAGAACGACTGTCATTGAGTCAAAAAGCCAATGGGAAAATTTCAACTATGCGATGGGAGAAAACACGTTGGACATTGGTTCGTGTGCCCAACGATGCATTTGCTCAACAAGCTGAAACCGACCTTGAAACCATAACGGAAATGTTCTTCAATTCCAGCCTGTTGGATTGGACTGCCATTTCAAAAGAATGGGCAAGGCTTGCTGCCATTTTGGAACAGGGAAGTGAAATGCATGTTCTTGGAAAAGGAACTGATCTGAAATTCTCTATAGCTGGTCGAAAGTGGTTGGTAGGGGATGGCAGGATCAATATGCCCGATGGTGAGATTTATACAGCACCTGTTCACGAAACTTTAGATGGAACAATTTCCTTTGAGTTTCCTGGTGTGCTGGGTGGAAGACAGGTACCAGATATTCAACTCACCTGGAAAGAGGGTAAACTGGTAGAAGCAACCTCAAGCAAGAATCAAGATTTTCTCCATCAAATCCTAGCATCTGATGCTGGTTCCAGTAATATTGGAGAATTTGCTTTTGGTGTCAATCCGTATGTAGACCGTTTTACGACGGATATATTAATTGACGAAAAGATTGGTGGCACCATCCACATGGCTCTTGGAAGAGCCTATGCTGAATGTGGCGGAACAAATAAATCTGCAATTCATTGGGATATTGTAAAAGATACTCGTACGAATAGTTGCATTACCCTGGATGGTAAAACCATATTTGAAAATGGCAAAATATTAATTTAGGAAGCAACTTATTTTCAATTGGAGCTTTTACATTATTACTTGCGTCATTGTGCTTTTGTATTAACTATTAAAACGATCTATCGCGAATCGGTAATAAAACAAGGTTTAAGCCAAAGCTTCAGGTATATTTGAAATTTATTTATCAGGAGAACGTTATGGAAAAAGGATATCTACTTGGAATTGATATTGGAACTTACGAATCAAAGGGTGTCATTACCGATCTGAGTGGTAATGTATTATGCACTCAGGTCCATCCACACACTTTATCTATTCCTCGGCAGGGTTGGGCTGAACATGACCCCGAAAAAGACTGGTGGGGTGATTTCTGTTTTATTACAAGGAACCTCTTGAAGGAAACAGGGATTGATCCCAAGCAGATTATATCCGTTGGCTGTAGCGCAATAGGCTCCGATTGTCTGCCAGTGGATAAGGATTGCAACCAGCTCCGAATGGCGATCCTGTATGGTGTAGACACACGGAACATGAACGAAATCACCGAACTTGAAGAAAAATTTGGTAAAGATAAAATCTTCGAGCGTGGTGGAATGGAACTGGCTACCCAGATGGTTGGTCCAAAAATCTTGTGGGTAAAAAAGAACGAGCCCGAAGTTTACAAGAAAGCTTACAAATTCGTTACCGCCACCACCTACCTTGTAGCTCGCCTGACAGGAGAATATGTCATCGACCACATGACTGGTTCATTCTTCATGCCTATGTATGACTATAAAAAGGGTGCATGGAGTGAAGAAATGAGCGAAGGTATTGTAGAAGTTGACAGACTCCCCGAACTGCGTTGGTCTGACGAAATTGCTGGTCATGTCACTCGTACTGCTGCAGAACAAACCGGATTAGCAGAAGGAACACCCGTGGTAGTCGGTGCTGTAGATGCAGTTTCCGAATCGGTCAGTGTGGGTGTGGTCAAACCCCGTCAAATGATGATCATGTATGGTTCGACCATCATCATGCTCGAAGTTATGGATAAATATATGACTGAGCGTACTTTATGGGGGCAGCCTTATGCTTTTAAGGGAACTTATGGAATGATCGGTGGTATGGCAACCAGTGGTGCACTTACGCGCTGGTTTAGAGATAAAATCTCTCAAGATCTGGTAGCTGCTGAACAGAATGGTGGGCCAAATGCTTACGGCGAGCTGGTGAAAGAGGCAGAAAGTATTCCAGCGGGTTCTGAAGGTCTGGTCGTTCTGCCATATTTCAGTGGTGAACGAACTCCCTTGAATGATCCCCGTGCTCGTGGCACCTATTTTGGACTGACCCTGGCACACACTCGCGCACATCTTTATAAAGCAACCTTGGAAGGCATCAGCTTCAGCGTCCGCCATAATCTGGATGTGATGAAGGGCGTAGGTGCCCAGCTCGATGAGGTAATTGCTGTTGGTGGTGGCACTAAAAATAAAGTCTGGCTGCAAGCGGTTTCAGATATCTGTGGTGTTCCTCAACGCATTCCAGCAGTGATCACTGGTGCTTCTTATGGCGATGCATTCATTGCTGGTCTGGGAGCTGGTGTGTTCTCATCCTGTAATGACATTGAAAAATGGGTAAAGTACAATGGCTCGATTAAACCCGATCCAGAGAAGTACGATTTATATAATAAGTATTATCAGATCTACCTGGAATTGTATAAACGAAACAAAGATCTTATGCATGATCTGTTTAATTTGAGCAACCACTAGAAATGAATTGATGGCTATATAAAAAGAAGCGAAGGCTCTCAATGAACTTCGCTTCTTTTTTGTTTGCAATTTACATCAAACGAAGTTTCTTCATCAAGAAAAGAGCAAGGAGTTTTCGGAATCTCCATGCTCTTTTTTATAAAAGCCATTTACTATTCTTTACAAGATGTCTGTTTTCTTCAATGGATATTCGCCATATTTGTGTGCAGCTTCGAACATGGTGACAACATTGGCAGGTGGAGTATCTGCCTGAATGAAATGCGAAGAAGAGAGGATATATCCTCCTCCATGCCCCAATGCTTGAATGCGTGAATAAACTTCTTGTTCCACTTCCTCTTTGGTGCCAAATGGCAACACTTCTTGAATATCCACACCACCGTGAAAAGATAGTTGCTTGCCAAATTCTTGCTTCAATACCGCCGAATCCATTTCGGCGGCTTTTGGTTGTATCGGATCAAGGATTTGAATTCCAGCAGCGATCAGGTCTGGGATTATTCTGCGAACACTTCCGCAGGAATGCAGCATGATCTGACAGCCAGGATTGACGGTGTTAAGATAATCACGCGCAGCCTGCCAGCGTCGCTGTAGCCGTGGAAGGATCAACGAGCGCAACATACGAGGTGAGTAAAGCAAACCTCGCTGCGTCCCCAGATCTTCTCCACTGACTTTCAGTATTTGCAGGTAAGGAGCACTGGCTTCCAATCCGATTCTATCCATATCGATTACCACATCAGTAATACGATCCAGTAAATAACCTGCTACTTCAGGTGCTTTAGCCAGACAAAGCAGCCAATTTTCAAAACCCATCAGGTAAACTGCTGTTTCAATGATGGGACTGCCAAATCTCCCCATCAAGGCGAGGTCGGTATTCTCGAAGAGATTTTTTGCATTCTCTGCTGTCTCTTCATATCTTCCAGGTATGTTCGGATCGGGCCAGGGATAATGTTTTAAATCATCAAGCGTTGCATCAGCGAGGGGAGAATATGCAGTTTCCCAATAGCTTCCACTGGTCTGGTTTACCTTGCGATATAGCACTCCCCAGGCATCTTCTACAAGGTCATCCGTACGAGCAGGCTTCTTTGGGGCTTTCCCACTGCCCAACTTGACTGATATCATATCAGCGCCTACTGCCTTAATCACATCGGGGTGCGGGATGACTTCCATAGCAAGGTTAGGCTTAACTTCCTCTTTGATATTCAAGCCAAGGTATTGTTTCAGGTTGAGATAAAAATCATACAATGGCTCCAGGTCAGAAGGTACTCGATCAGGTTCCATATGTTCAATGGCAGCTACTACACGTAATCGACTGTTCCATTCCATTTTTATGCTCCTGAATGTTTCTCAAATTAATTGTACTAATACTTATACTATTAAAAAGCTACGCCAGTTGCTATTTTAATGAAACTGCAATGAAGCAACTGGCGCCAGATTTAGAATACAACAGAAAAGACGGTATGAATGTGCCGTAAACTTATAACATTATTTCTGGACATTCGATGGCTTGCACAAGGTCTCGCAAGAAACGAGCTGCAACTGCTCCGTCTATCACTCGATGATCACCAGAGAGTGTCATCGTAATGATAGGGCGGACTTCAACCGTATCATTTTCATCAACAACAACAGGCTTGCGAACTACTGCACCTGTAGCCAAAATGCCGCTTTCGGGTGGGTTGATTACAGCATTGAATTGGGGGATACCAAACATGCCCAGATTGGAGATTGTAAAGGTGCCACCCTTTACCTCACTCAAAGTGAGTTTTCCTTCTCGAGCACGTTTGCTCAGATCAATGATCTTTTCAGAGATCTGGCTGATGGACAAATGATTTGCATTCCGGATTACTGGAACGATTAATCCTTCATCCAGGGCAGTGGCAACACCGATATTGATATCTTCCCATAAGTAAACATTTTGATCAACTAAAGAGGCATTCAGATATGGATTGCGTTCCAATGCCCAGGCGATTACTTTCACCAACATTGCGGTCAGGCTGACTTTACTGCCCGACTGTTTGGTAGCAATATCATTTAAACGTTTACGAGCTTCTTCAAGTCGGGTAACATCCGCTTCAGCGGTCAAGAAAATATGGGGCACATCACGGAAACTGGCTTGCAGACGTTCAGCGATCTTCTGCCGCATATTTGTCATAGGAATTACTTTTGCTGATCGTTCACCAACGCTGGTTGTTGCTGCCTGAACAACAGGAGCTACAGCAGGTTGGGTTACAGGTTGGGCAGAAGGTTGTTTCACAACATCCTGTGCCTGAATGCGTCCACGTGGACCACTACCGGTCAGGCTTTCTAAAGCTATGCCAGCTTCATGGGCCAGACGACGAGCTGCAGGAGTAGCTGCAATTTTTCCAGCTTCTGGAGATGCAGCTTTCTCTTTTAGACTCTTCGCATAGACTTCAACATCTTCGCGACTGATACGGCCACCATGAGATGGGACATCGTTAATATTGACACCCAGTTCCTGCGCTGCACGCAGAGCAACAGGTGTTGGTGTTGCAGCGGGTTTGGATGCCTCTGCAGACGAAGTTTCTGCTGTTTTTAATACTGGAGAAGCAGTTGATGCTATTCTTCCAGGAATGTCATTGATCGTTTCACCTTTACCAAGAATGTATGCGATCGTGGTGGCAATTGGTACAACGTCGCCTGCTTTAAAGCGAATATCTACCAGTGTACCAGTAGCAGGGGCAGGAACATCAATGGCAACTTTTTCAGTTTCAACCACCAGAACAGTTTCATCTTGCTTAACTTCATCACCTTCGGACTTGTTCCAGGAGATAATGGTGGCTTTCTCCTGATCCATGTCGACTTTCGGCATGACAAATGGAGTAGGCATTAGTATTTCCCTTTCAATATTGCGCGAATTTCGCGTTCAATATCTTCTTCTTGTGGCACGGCTGCGCGCTCAAGGCCACGGCTATAGGGAATGGGGGTATCTGTGCCAGCCAATCGGCGCATCGGAGCATCCAGATAGTCAAAAGCAGAACTGCCAGATACAACAGCCATAATCTCGCCAGCCCAACCAGCGGTCTGGCAGGCTTCATGAACTACCAGTAATTTACCAGTTTTTGTGACAGATGCAATGATGGCGTCATTATCCAATGGGCGTAACGAGCGCACATCGAGTACTTCGACATCGATTCCTTCACCAGCCAATCGATTTGCAACTGCTAACGATTTCATAACCATAATGCCACTGGTTACGATTGTCAGGTCTTTGCCTTTCCGTTTGATATCTGCCACTCCTAATGGAACGGTATAGTCGCCTTCTGGAACCTCGCCTTTGGTTTTATAGAGTAGTTTATGTTCTACAAAGGCAACCGGGTTAGGATCTCGAATGGCAGAAAGCAGCATTCCTTTTGCGTCATATGGTGTGGAGGGAACTGCGACTTTCAGACCAGGAATGTGCATCAATAGAGTTTCAAGCGATTGTGAGTGCTGTGCGGCGGCACCAGTGCCAGAGCCGCCCGGCATACGGATCACCAATGGAACGGTAGCCTTACCGCCGAACATATAGTGCATTTTTGCTGCCTGGTTGGCAATTTGATCCAGGGTCAACAGTGTAAAATCCATGAACATGATCTCGACAATGGGGCGCATACCTAACAATGCCGCGCCAATGCCAGCACCAACAAAAGAAGGTTCAGAAATCGGGGTTTCACGAATACGTTCTGGTCCAAATTCATCTAACATGCCATGAGAGACACCAAAAGCGCCACCATATCTACCAATATCCTCACCCATGAGGAATACTCGTTCATCGCGCTTCATTTCCTGCCACATGGCTTGGCGGATTGCTTCAGAATAAGAAATCTCAGGCATAGACATACTCCGTAACAGTACTTGGATCTGGATCCGGAGATGCTTCAGCAAAGGCTACAGCATCTTCGTTAATTTTTAAGGCTTCTTTATCGAGTTGGTCAGCAGCTTCGTCCGTAATGATCTTGGCATCCACAAGTTGAGTGCGGAACCGCTTGATGGGATCTTTATGTTCTCTCCAATCTTCAATTTCTTCTTTGCTGCGATAAAGGTTGCGATCGCTTTTTGAGTGACCAAAGTAACGATAAGTTTGGGTTTCGATCAACACTGGACCATTGCCAGCGCGAATATACTCGGCAGCTTTCTTACCGGTTTCATAAACCAGAAGAAGATCATTTCCATCCACTACATACCACGGAATTCCGTAAGCTTCTGCACGTTGAGCGATAGGCAATTTTGCTGTCGCACGTGCCACATCCATAGACATGCCATATTTATTGTTCTCACAAATGTACAAAGCTGGAAGTTTCCATAGAGCTGCCATGTTCATAGTCTCATGGAAAGTACCTTCATTAGAGGCACCATCACCGAACATGGTAACAGCCATTGCGTCACCCAATTTCATCATCTGAATTGCCAGGCCAACCCCCAATGAATGGGGAATACCACCGCCTACAATACCATTTGCGCCTAGATTGTGCGTGGTGAAATCTGCAATATGCATGGAACCACCACGACCCTTGCAGTAGCCATTTTCTTTTCCCAGGAATTCAGCCATCATCAAATTGATGTCTGCGCCTTTGGCAATGAAGTGACCATGGCCACGATGGGTGTTGATCAGATAATCTTCTTTTTTCATGCATTTACTGATACCAACAGCAACTGCTTCTTGCCCAGCAGAAAGGTGCATGGTGCCATGTACTTTCCCTAGAGCATAAAGACGATCAGCCATGTATTCAAACTGGCGGATCAAATACATTGTCCGCAGCATATCGATCAGTGTTTCATTCGATAGTCCTAAACGGGCTATTTTGTCAGTAAATGTCTCCTCATTTTTCACTTTTGGCATTTATACCTCCTTAAGGTTGGTTTGGTTTAACGTAGATAAAATATTTGAAGCGGTAATACTATCTGTTACCAGCATGTTTACAACACCTGTACGTAAAGCACCAATAATGGCATTAACTTTTCCAGGGCCACCTGCAACACATATTCGATATGGGATACGTAAAAGATCTTCACTTTGAATTGTGATCTGCCTTTGTAAGAAATCATCTTTAACGAATACACCATTAATATCAAAGTGATTACCAGCAATATCGCCAACAGCTCCAGCATCGTGCAATCTTTGAAGTTCTTCGACCTGAACATACCCCGAAAGGTAGTAGCTTGAATACTGTAATTCTGTTGTACCAATACCCAATAGGGCAATATCCACTTGCTTTCCTAATTCGATCGTTTCCCTTATTCCAGGGGTATCGATGAAAGCTTTTGCAATCTCTGGGGTTTGACAAAGATAAGGAGCATTGATGAAATATGCTTCTCCCCCAACTTTTTCTGCAAACCGTTGCACCAGGGCATGCCCATCATATTCCTGGGTTCGGGCGCCGAACGCTCCAATCAACTGTACTACTTTTACGGGTACTGAATATGAAATCTCTATGGCATCAACTGTTGCGCTGATCGAAGTACCCCATGCCAGACCAACGATCTTTTTTGGCTCCAGCAATGGCAATAACAGCGATGCGCCAGCTCGACCCAGGTCAGCAAGTAGCCGTTGATGGTCATCATATGTTCTGCGCGAAATAACAAGAACTGACTGAAGGTTGAAAAGGTTTTTAAGTTGTTCTCCTAGAGTCCGTTCTGTTTGAATGGGACGATGGATACGAATTTCGACGATTCCCCGATTGCGGGCATCTGTCAGCATTCGAGAGACCATTGAACGTGAGACACCAATCTCATCAGCGATAACTGATTGGTCTTTCCCTTCGATGTAGTACATTTCAGCAACGTTTGCAAGTAAACTGGCTCTATCAAGGGGATTTGAGTTTTCTGTCATAAAAGATCCAGGAGTCACTTTTGTGATATTGAATTCACTTATGTGAGTATAGCATATCCAAATCTGCTTGTCAATATATGTTGATGCACAAATTTGCAAAAAAGTGACTTAATGCTCACAAATTATACTATTTTTGCCCTTTTTTATTGACACTTGAATAGTCATGTTGTAGAATCCTCACAAGTTAACGGATCGATCATTTCGTTGACATTGATAGCTTGCTCTTTTACTTTATTACTAGGAAATATGTATAAGTAACAATATCGGAAATGCAGTTTTCGCCTGATACTTTGAACAAACCTATATGATAGTTTTATCCATAGAAGGAGGTGAGGCAAAGTCGGGTAGTAAAAAAGAAACATTGAGCTTGAGTACTACAGAGATTTCTAAATTCTGATTTTAGTGAGGAGTAAAATGAAGAAAAGCTTATTATTTGTTGTGACAGCATTGGTAATTCTCTCCATGCTGGTCGGCTGCGCCCCCAAGGCTACCGAAGCCCCCGCAGCAACCGAAGCAGCTGCAACCGAAGCAGCAGCTACCGAAGCAGCTACCGAAGCAGCTGCTCCTGCTGAATACACCATTGCAACCGTTGTTAAACTGACTGGTGTAGGCTGGTTTGACCGGATGGAAAAAGGTGTCAAGCAATTCGGTGAAGATAATCCAGGCGTAACTGCATTCCAGCAGGGTCCTGCCGAAGCTGACGCTGCCCAGCAGGTTCAGGTAATCGAAGACTTGATTGCCCAGAATGTGAACGCCATCTGCGTAGTTCCTTTCCAGCCCGATAGCCTTGAACCAGTCCTCAAGAAAGCAATGGACCAGGGTATCGTCGTCATCAGCCACGAAGCTTCCAACCAACAGAATGTTAACTTCGACCTCGAAGCATTTGATAACGCAGCCTATGGCCGCCACTTCATGGATCAACTTGCTGCATTAATGGGCGAAGAAGGTGAATACGTTGTATTTGTTGGTAGCCTGACCTCAAAGACCCACAATGAATGGGTTGATGCAGCGATCGAATACCAGAAGGAAAAATACCCGAACATGACCCTCGTAGGCGACAAGAACGAGTCCTATGATGATGCCCAGAAGGCATACGAAAAGGCTAAAGAAGTTCTCAAAGCTTACCCGAATCTTAAAGGTATGCAGGGTTCCTCCGCCAACGATGTAGTTGGTTTCGGTATGGCAGTTGAAGAAGCTGGTCTGCAGGATCAAATCGCGGTTGTTGGTACTAGCCTTCCTTCCATGGCTGGCAAATACCTCAAAACCGGTGCAGTTGACTCAATCGGTTTCTGGGATCCTGCTCTGGCTGGTTACGGTATGAACAAACTCGCTCTCATGATCCTCAATGGCGAAACCCCCACCGATGGTATGGATCTGGGAATCGAAGGTTACAACAGCCTGAAACTCGTCGGCAAAGTCTTCTACGGTCAGGCTTGGATTGATGTAACCGCAGATAATGTAGACGAATGGGATTTCTAATCGTCTAACGGTTTGCTAAATTATTAATGGATGGAGCGGCTAAACTTATTTGGATAGCCGCTCCAATTTACACAAGCAAAATAGTAAAGAAAATTCCTGTATAAGGGATAGATGATGGCTGAAGAATTTCTCAAGGTTAATAATATTAGTAAGTCGTTTGCAGGAGTACATGCTCTGCAAAATGTAAGTTTTACAATCAATACAGGGGAAATTCACTGTCTGATCGGTGAAAATGGATCAGGTAAATCTACAATGATAAAAATCATTGCAGGTGTTTATGAACCTGATGAGGGTGAGATCATTATTGCTGGTAAAAAATTCAAACGTTTGCACCCAATTGACACAATCCGTGAAGGTATTCAGATAATTTATCAAGATTTTTCCCTTTTTCCAAACTTTACTGTGGCTGAAAATATCGCATTGAATAGCCAACTTTCTGAAAATAAAAAATTGGTGAACATGCGTGAAGTTCGCAGAATTGCCCGGGAAGCATTGGAAAGTATCAACGTTTCTATGGATCTGGATATGCTTGTGGGTCAAATGTCTGTTGCAGACAAGCAATTAATTGCAATCTCGCGTGCCTTATTGCAAAACGCTCGACTTATCATTATGGATGAGCCGACCACTGCTTTGACCAATCGTGAAGTGAAATCTTTGTTCAAGGTTATTAATAACCTGAAAGACAAAGGTATTTCCACCATGTTTGTCAGCCACAAATTGAATGAAGTTTTAGAGATCGCTGACCGCACCATGGTATTTCGAAATGGTGTAAAAGTAATAGATGCTGATGCAAAAGAATTTGATCAGGCTAAAATGGTCTATTACATGACAGGGCATAACATTGAAGAAGAAAGCTACAAATGTCCTGACAATTTGCGCGAAGGAACTCCATTACTTTCAGTGAAAAGTCTGACATCTACAGGTAATTTCCGCGATATTTCTTTCGATCTATTTTCGCAAGAGATCGTAGGAATCACCGGCTTATTAGGATCTGGACGTACTGAACTGGCACTTGCCTTATTTGGTATCAATCCCGCTGAAAGTGGTGAGATCATTATCAATGGAGAGAAAGTACGAATTAACAGCGCAAGTGATGCGCTAAAATGTGGCATAGGATATGTTCCTGAAGACAGGTTAACAGAGGGTTTGTTCCTGGAAAGGCCAATTGGGCAAAATATTATTGCAACTACAATAGATAAGTTATTGAACAAAATTCGATTAATCAACCAACAGAAAATGGAAAATGAAATAAAGAATTGGATTGATGGATTAACTATCAAAACTAATTCTGCTCAAAATCCCGTAAAAAGCCTTTCTGGAGGCAACCAACAACGTGTAGTATTAGCAAAATGGCTTGCCAGCAATCCTCGTATTCTTATCCTTAATGGTCCAACCGTAGGGGTGGATATTGGTTCTAAGACAGAATTGCATGAAACGATTAAGAACCTGGCAAGGCAGGGTTTAGGTGTAATTGTTGTATCAGACGATATCCCAGAATTATTACATGTTTGTAATCGAATTCTTTTGATGCGTGAAGGAAAGATAGTTAATGAATTTTGTGCATCAGAGGTTAACGAAGACGAATTAGCAGTGATGCTGGCGGAAGGATGAGATACTTATTCCTTTCAGAAATTATCTCGCATTAAGGTATTGTGCCATGCTGAAAAAGATTATAAAAACTAATGAATTTTTTGTGGCAATGATCCTGATTGTATTGTGCCTTTTTATTGGGATCTTAAATCCAGTATTTTTTACACTCCAGAACCTTTTTGACCTTTGCCGGAGTGCAACGGTAATGGGTATCTTCGCAATGGGTGCGCTCATTGTGATCATTTCAGGCGGTGTAGATGTTTCCTTTACGGCGATTGCTATTTCCGCTATGTATATAACGGTAAAAATTTTGTTGGCTTTAAATTTTACTGGTACAGTAGTTGTCGCCATTGCCTTATCAGCTCTCATAGGGCTCATTATGGGTTTGATAAACGCTGCGATTATTGCGTTCTTTAAAATTCCAACTTTGATTGCTACATTAGGTACACAAAGTTTATTCCAGGGTTTTCTCCTTTTCTTTATTGGGAGTAAATATATTAATAATGTGCCTGATGGAATGCTTCGTTTTGCAAGAACAAACCTGGTCACAACAACCACTTCATCGGGCGCCATTACTGGTCTTCAGGCAGGAATTTTGATCCTGATTGGAGTAGCTATAATCGTTTGGTTTATTCTACGGTTCACGATGATTGGTCGTGGAATTTATGCAATTGGTGGTTCACGCGAGGCAGCAGAACGTGCAGGTTTCAATGTTGTTGCTATTCAATTCTTCATCTATGGATTAGTTGGAATCCTGGCTGGTATTGGTGGGGCAGTCTTTGGCAGTCATTACAAGCAGGCAAATCCATTTGACCTGGTAGGAACCGAACTGAACACAATTGCTGCTGTGGTGTTGGGTGGAGCTTTAATCACGGGTGGTAAGGGCACTGTTTTTGGTGCGATTTTGGGTGTTTCTCTTGTTGTGGTTATTAATAATAGCCTTGTATTGATTGGGGTTCCTTCAGAATGGCAGAAGGTTGTTTTAGGTATCATTTTGATTATTGGTGCCGGTATTCCAGCTTATAAGAATATGATGGCTGAAAAACGGCTAAAAGCAAACCTGTCAGAATGATGCGAATAGGGAGTTTAAAATAGCATGACTAATCAAGCGAATAATATTCAAAAGACTACAGGACCTTCTTCGAACGATAAATTTTCACTGGAAAAATTCTTCAAAATCCAGGATTGGAACCTGCTGCGCTTATTCATCATCACAGTTGCTTTGTTCATCTTAATGTCGGTTCTCATGCCTGAGAAATTCCCAACATTGAAGAATTTCCGCTCAATGGGTTTTCAATTATCTGAAATTGGCATTATGGGTATTGCCATTGCTATTACGATGATCACCGGTGGTATTGATCTATCCATCAATGCAACAGCAAACTTGACAGGCATTATTGCCTGTATTATTTTGAATAAATTTGCGGGCCCCGATGTAGCCAACCCCCAAGTGGGGTTAGCAATGGTGCTTGCGATCACTGTTGGTGTGATCGTAGGCGCATTGTGCGGATTGCTTAATGGATTCCTGGTTTCATATGTTACTATTCCCGCTATTCTGGCAACCCTGGGTACAATGACATTATTTACCGGTTTTGCTTTTGTCATTACCAAGGGAACAGGCTTCTTTGGTATTGAAGCATTTCAATTTATTGGTAATGGCGAAGTAGCTGGAATTCCCATGCCTTTAATCATCTTTGCTGTGATTGCGATTATTATGGCAATTGTGATGAACAACTCAGCATTTGGGCTCCGGTTGTACCTGGTGGGTTCAAATGCTAAAGCATCGAAATTTTCTGGTATCAATAACAGAGCAGTTCTCATGCGAACTTACATGCTCAGTGGTATATTAGCTGCCCTGGCTGGTCTTGTGATTTTAGGTCGAACCAATTCAGCCAATCCTGATTATGGTACGTCGTACGTAACCCAGGCATTGCTTATCGCTGTGTTAGGTGGTGTAGATGTGAATGGCGGATATGGTAAAGTAGCAGGGCTTGTGTTGGCAGTAATTTCCCTGCAGATCCTTTCCACTGGATTGAATATGCTTTTATTCAAATATTCAGGAGCTAATTTCTTCAAAATGTTCTCATGGGGTTTACTGATCATTTTGTTCATGATCATTAATTTCCTCAGCTACCAGCGAAAGCAGAGAGTAAAAAAGCCTAAACCAGCATGATCTTTGCTGCTTTCTGATCGAATGAGATCTTGCCGCCTGGAATATTTCATAATATCCAGGCGGTTAGTTTAAACCATATGTTAGAATGAACGCAACCATTTCATAACTCGCCCTGGAGGTAATTATGGCAAAAGGTTTTCTTCTTGGAGTTGATATTGGTACATATGAATCAAAAGGTGTGATTACGACACTTGAAGGAGAGGTTGTTAATATTCAAGTGCATCCACACACTATGCAAATTCCCAGGCAGGGATGGGCAGAACATGATCCCGAGAAGGATTGGTGGGGTGATTATTGTTTTCTAACAAAAGCATTGCTGCAAGCTACTGGTATTAACCCTAAAGAAATCCTCGCAGTTGCATGTAGCGCAATTGGTCCATGTATGCTGCCAATTGATAAAGATGGGAACCCATTGCGGATGGGGGTACTCTATGGCGTGGATACCAGAGCAACTGCAGAAATTTCTAAATTAGAAGAAAAGTATGGAAAGAAAACCCTGTTTGAGCAAACGGGCAACGAGTTATCCTCTCAAGCAGTAGGTCCAAAGATCCTGTGGCTCAAACATAATGAACCTGAAATTTACAAAAAGGCATACAAAATCATCCCTGCAACGACTTTCATGACAGGCAGGTTGACCGGCAAATTTGTTATGGATCACCTGACTGCATCTTTTTACAATCCTCTTTATGATTATAAAAATTGTTGCTGGAGTAAAGAATATTGCAATGGGATCATTGAACCTGAAAGGCTTCCCGATTTGGGTTGGGGGCCCGATTTCATCGGTACAGTGACCCATACCGCTGCTGAACAAACTGGTCTGGCAGAAGGTACACCTGTTATGGTAGGCACTGTTGATGCAGCAGCTGAAGCTGTCAGCGTAGGTGTGGTCAGTCCCGGACAGATGATGTTAATGTATGGGTCAACAATATTCATGTATATCATTCAAGATAAACCTGTCATCGACGACCGTATATGGGCTTGCAGGTACGTGTTTGATGGCACCACTGCCAATGCTGCAGGGATGGCTACCAGTGGTGCATTAACCCGATGGTTCAGAGATAAACTGGCACCAGACCTGGTGCAGCATGAAGAGCAGACAGGTGAAAATGCCTATGGGATCCTGGTTAAACAGGCAAGTGAGATACCTGCAGGCTCTGAAGGCCTGGTAGTTTTGCCCTATTTCAGTGGTGAACGAACCCCCATCAACGATCCACGAGCCCGTGGTGTATATTTTGGTTTGACACTATCTCATACCCGCGCCCATTTATTCCGGGCAGCTTTAGAAGGGATAGCGTATGGCGTAAACCATCATTTCGAAATCATGCGCGAACATAATGCTGAACCTAGAGAGATCGTGGCGGTGGGTGGCGGAACGAAGAATCAGCTCTGGCTTCAGGCTGTCAGTGATACTTGCAATGTTGTTCAGCGGGTACCGGCTGTGACGGTTGGCGCTTCTTACGGTGATTGTTTTCTGGCAGGTTTGGGTGCTGGTGTATTCAATACATACCAAGATATCCAACATTGGATGAATTATGTCAAAACTGTCACACCAGATTCACAAAACCATCTGGTTTATGAAAAATATTACAAGATATATCGTGACTTATATGAGAGAAACAAAGATCTGATGCACCAAATGTACAATCTGGTGTAAAGAAACCATTCAAAAAAATACCCCGAATGGTCGATATTCGGGGTGTTTTTTTGTTTTTATTCCTGGTTATTTATGGCAATTGATTGATCACAACGTTTGGGCCATACAATCCAGGGAAGTTGCCTCCCGCTACCATGTCTTTCGCTTCGGGGTGGCAGAACAGCCATTGATTTCTGGCGATGAGGATTCTTCCATCAGGTGTATTTGGTTTGGGAAGGGTGAGGGGATTTCCTGTTCCTCGTGGAAGTGTGAAGATATCACAGAAACCAGTTTTTATGCTGGCGTTGATGGGAACAAAGTGTAGTCCCCAGGTGTAAAGTTCGGTAACGCTGCCTTTAGTTGCAAAATAGGCTTTTACCTTATTGGTATCCAGATAGGGTTCTGGACGCCATTCGATTTCTTCATAATGGGCAACCAGGAAGATCGTATCTTCCAATGAAATGTGGACTTCGCTCCCCTGATGGAATTCCAGTGCGTTAAGGGTATTGTTTCTTCCATATACCCAACCTACCTCAACTGGCATTTCACCGTAGATGCGATTGGCGATCGTCGATTGAAGGTCTTTGTCTGCTTCAAATTCAGGAACTGAAGTTGCAGCAGCGAAACCATCTTTCAGCACCCATAATTTGCGTGCTGCCTTGATGGCTTCATCTGCTTTTACATCTATCAATACCCGCCCGTATCTTGTAAAGCTGGAGTCAGTAACCGGAAGGATTTGGATTTGAGGATTAATTTTCTGTAAATCTGAAAGTACACTCATGGTTTCTCCTGATCAATAAATGCCATCAACTATTAATGGCTGTAAGGATTGTTACAAGTGCTGCACATCCGGGGTCAACATGTCCTTCGGTACGTTCTCCCACCCAACCAGCACGACCAATCTGGCTGCGCAGAGGAGTGACTTTATCGCGTCCCTCTTCTGCTGCCTTAAGAGACAGTGCACCTGCTTCTTGAAGGCTTTTACCTTCATTAATAGCTTTACTAAATGCTTCACTTGCCGGGTAGAGTGCATCCAGGATGGTTTTATTACCCAATTGGGCTTTTCCTCGCTCCTGTATACCCAGGAACGATGCTTTGAACATTGCTGCCAGGTCTGCTGGTGAAATCTCTGCTTTGCCTAAAACTTCTTTTCCAGCCCGCATTAATCCAGTAGCAAGTAAGGTACCCATGGTAGAAGGAGCAGCCCGGTTGGTCGCCATACCTGCGCCAACGAAGTATTTACCAATGTCATTGATCTCAGTAGTGCGTATATATTCCAAAAGGGCTGTTCCAATCCGTTCCATGTTGATGCCCATGTCACCATCTCCCATCGCCTGATCTAGAGAGGTGAGATATTCGCCACCAGCATTCAACGCCATACAAACCCGTTCAAATGCTTTTACAATTGCTTGCCCTTGTATCTTTTCTTCCATCTTTATCCTTTCTCCTTGCTAAAATTGCTTGAAAAATGGTGTGTTAGCTGGAGCATCAAGGAGTTCAGTCAATTCGTCATCCAGATACATGAAAGTGAGGGAAGCGCCAGCCATTTCCATGGAAGTGGCAAATTCACCCACGTATGCACGATGAATGATCAGTTCTTTCCCGGTTAATATCTCATGCACCTTGCGATAAATTACGTATAATTCTTCTGGGGGTGTAGCGCCAAGTCCGTTGACCATGACAGCCACGCGTTGACCAGCCTTTGGTGGGTAATCATTGAGAATAGCGGTAGCCATGCGTTCGGCGATCTGATCAGCGGTCTGCAGTTTTTCGCGTTTCATTCCCGGTTCGCCATGGATACCCATGCCAATTTCCATTTCATCTTCAGCGATTGTAAATGTGGGCTTACCAGCCATGGGGACAGTACATGGAGATAGTGCTACACCCATTGTTCGGATATTTGCCAAAGCTTTTTCAGTAACTGCAGCAACTTCATCTAAACTGCCACCTTTGTCGGCTTTCGCTCCAGCTATCTTGAAAGCGAACACCATGCCAGCTACACCACGACGGCGATTGGCTTCTGCAGGAGGTGCAGAGGCAACATCATCTTTGACCAATACGGTACGAACTTTGATGTTATCCATGTCAGCTAATTCAGCTGCCATGTCAAAATTCATGACATCACCGCCATAGTTGCCATAGATATAGACAACACCTTTTCCGCCATCAATTCTTTTCGTTACTGCCAGCATCTGTTCAGCACTGGGGGAGGAGAAGACATCTCCAACTGCGCAGCCATCCAACATGCCCTTTCCAACATATCCCAAGAAAACAGGCAGGTGACCAGAACCACCACCAGTTGCCAGACCTACTTTTCCTTTGACAGGAGAATCAGCCCGGACGATGCAATGAATATCTTCAGTATATGCAAGTTGGGTGGGGTAAGCTTTTACCAGACCGTCCAACATTTCAGGTACAAAATCTTTCGGTTGATTAATAATTTTTTTCATGGGATCCTCTTAATAAGTATTTTAGAGATAACAAGTATTTTAGTACTTAACTTCTACTTTAGACATTTCTTCTAATACTTTAATGAATGCTGAAGCGTTTTCTTCACCCCAGCCTTTGTTTACGGCTGCTTTGATCACTTCACGGGTGGCAGCCGATGCGGGGATTGAAACGTTTAACTCTTGTGAAAAAGCAGCGATCAGATTGGCATCCTTCAGCATTAATTTCAAATAGAAAGAGGGTGAAAAATCTCGCCGGCAAAGAGCATCGCCTACACCATCAAAAATTGGTGATTTGAAATCGGTGACATGAAGTACTCCCAACACGTCTTTGGGATTCAAACCAGCTTTGGTGGCGAGAGTCATGGCTTCACCCAGAGCTTCGATCTGAGACGCCACTACGAGATTACCAACCAGTTTCATGGATGAACCTTTTCCATTTTCCCCCATGTAGTGTTGGGTGGCGCTGATGTGTTTGAAGATGGGCAAAACTTGATCAAAAATTGCCTTTTCACCACCCACTACGATCCATAGGCCAGCATCACGAGATTCACCTTTACTGCCAAACACAGGTGCATCCAGAAAATGGGCACCTTTTTCCTGACAGGCAGCCGCTTCACGCAGGGATGTTTTTGGCAGGCAGGTTGTTAAATCGATAACGATTTGACCTTCTTTCAACCCTTTGTAAATACCATTGGTGCCAAAGAAGACATCCTCAATCCCCTTATCGTCATTTACCATGATCATGATTACATCTGCGCCTTCAATGGCTTCAAGGGGGGTAGCAGCAAACCTGGCACCTTCAGCGATCAATAATGTTGCTTTTGAAGCAGTGCGATTATAAACAGTAAGCGGATATTCTGCCTTTAAAAGGTTCGCAGCAATGTTGTGACCCATAATACCAAGACCGAGAAAAGCAATTTTTTCCATTCGATTCACCTATATATAGAAATAAAAGAACTGGATGGAATTAACTTCGTCCCATCATCAACATGGTTCTCATTTTAATATAGAAGTGGTGATTCACTCAAGAGAGAAAAATTTATTAAAAACCAAAAAGATTTAAAGAGAAAACTCACGGATAATTATTCTTTGCTGTTATAGGCGTGATGCACTCCCTGATCTTTGCCATCAATCATGGCTTGCTGCATTTCTTCAATCATCGCAGCTCCATGCCGGTACTGGAACGGCCACATGGCACGGAGATGAAAGAAGGCTATCCGGTCCTCATTACTCAATGGATGATCCAGATCGGGTTGCAAACCAGGCATTGCACTCAGTTGGCCGTTAATGAAGGTGATACCCCGTTCTTCTGTTTTTAACTTTAAAATTGCCAACAAATCACGCACTAATGCTCCAGCTGGTAGGTTTATCTGCAAATTTGCATAACCAGGGCCTCCTGCACCTTCACCATATTTTGCCAATTCTCCATAAAGCCAGACATTTACAGTAATTTCGCTCATGATCCCCCTCCCACTGGTGGAAATATTCCAATTTCATCGTTTTCTTTCAATACATAATCTGGTTCTTCTGCATGTCCATTTACAAAACAGATTTTTGCCTCTTCATTGGGTATGTTTAATAAGTGGATCAAGTCGCCGAGAGAAGAATTTTCTGTTACTTCTAAGGGAAATGATTTTGCCGATTCTCCATCCGGAGCGTATTTCTTTAATGTGGCAAACAGCTTCACATGAATGATCATGGTATTTCCTCTTGATAATTATTGAAAAATATGCCTGGTTGAGCAATAATATTCTGATCCTTAATTGTTATATCAGTTGGATAGTCGGGTACCGTTAACCTGATGGCAGGGTGATCAGTAATCAATCCCCGCCATCAGGCGTTACATTGGGCAAGCGAATGATGATATTGGGTTCTTAGATTGAAAATCATCAAGAACTCAATATCGGTCCGTCGAGTAGTTTATAAATCTCTAAATACCGAGTCAAGCGCATCATCTGGAACATCAAAGACATGGTCATGTGGTGGTAATGGTTTAAACTTCATAAATTCGGGCACACGATCTGCTTCTTTGTTAATCCCCGCAGCTTCGTTGAATTTACGTTCCACTTTGAGGATTTCGCCACCATGTTTCACAATGTCATCTGCCGTCCACTTGGTACCTAAAACCCCATTTACTTCTTCGATCATCCCTTCAAAACCGCTGGCGATATCCAGGATAGCAAAGGCAATAAAGAGGCAATGACCAGTAGAATCAATGAAAGCTGTGGTTGCCTGGAATGCGCGACTAAGAGCTGCTTTTCCTTCAGGTGAGAGGGGATCTTGTTTACCGCTGACACCAAGAATCTCAGGCGCAATGGTATATCCTGCCGTGTGATCTGCACCCATCGGAGTCGTGGCATAGGTTATACCGATACCCTTAACCGCACGTGGCTCGTAAGCTGGCATTCCCTGGCCTTTTACCGCAGGAACATCTGTTACTCCTAATACTTTACCAGTGGTACCTGTTCCGCCGCCCAACATTCGACCGATAGGTTCACCTTTTCCCATCTTGTGAACAATATCAATTGCACCTTTCCCATCACCAAAGGGCAATACACCAGCTTCCATTGCAACTGCCAGGGTGTCACCTGTTTCGATCGTATCAAGGCCATAAGCATTACAAAGTTGTATCAGTTCTGCAATTACATCAAGATCATCAATACCACAATTGGCACCTAAAGCCCAATCAGATTCGTATTCAACGCAAGAGGTAATTTCTTTCTTATTTTGCCCATACCAGGTATTAGAACATTTAATAATACAACCTGGACTGCATGGGTGGTTGTAAATCTCGTCTCCCATGCGTTGTTTATTTCCTTCAAAAATTGCTTCACCTGCAATTTTTGCAGCTCCCTCGAACCGCCCACTCGAAAAATTTCGGGTGGGTAATCCACCTGCTTCATTCAAAATGTTTATGAGTACGGCGGTGCCAAATGAATTTAGAGCTCCTTTAGGTTTCGTAATTGCATGCGTATTAAGTGCATCATTTAATTTTGTGCGACCTGATTCGAACAAGGTTTTGTCAACGATGGAAACTCCAGGAGAATCCCGATCATCCAGTGCAATAAATTTCAATCCTTTGCTGGCCATCACTGCACCAAGCCCACCTCGCCCGGCGTAACGGCTGGGGCGTTGAGCCATGTCATTAAAAACTATCCCCGAATTGGCATAACCAAATTCACCTGCTGCTCCAACACTACAAATTGAAATGCGGCGATCTTGGAACTTTTCATATATATTCGAGAAAGTTTTGTACAAATCTTCTCCGGTATATTCAGAAGCGTCAAACCAATCTACTTTTGGCTTTCCCGTAACTTTATCCCAACTGAGCAATATCCCCCAATATTTGCCTTTCATCTCGGGTTGCCCTTCGACAATAAGCGCTTTAATCTGCATTTTCGCTAAACCTGGAGCCCAACTGGTTCCAGCATTAGCTTCTTTGATACCTCCAGTCAGGGGAGATTTTGCACCAACTGAAATACGGGATGAAGTAGAAGCTGTAGTACCTGTGGTAAAACCTGGTGCAAAAATTAATTTGTTATTTGGCCCAAGGGGATGGCAAAGCGGAGGAACTTCGTCAGCGATGAGATTCGATGTCATCCCACGTCCTGCCAGTTTTTTGTACTTTTCTGGCACTTCGGTTAACTGGCTTGTTTGATCTTTCATATTAATACGTAGAAACCACATATGTCACTCCTTTCGTAAGCTAATGAATGGAACAACCTGGTGATTTAAAGCAAAAAGCTTTTTTTAAGAAATCCCTCCTTAAACAAAAATAGACGCAATTGAAATATTCCCCGTTTTGTGACGGAGAAAACCTCCTTTGCGCACTGGCGGGTATGGCAATTGCTTGCCATACCGTATCGTTCACACTTCCCTGAGGGAAAATGTGAATCGGAGGACTATTAAATTTTGGCTAAAATGTGGAATAGAGAGGTCTTAATGTAGAACGAAATCATAGTAGCATATGCCAAATATTAAGTCAACTATTTTTATTGAGAATGGATATTTTGAGATTACAGTAAGTTGCTAATGCATCGTAGTATTATATTATTCTCAATCTTTTTCTCCTTCTTCCATGCGTGTTTTCAGATTCGAAAGCAGAATTTCAGCCTCTTTTTCATTCATTTTAACAATGATTGATTCTGCCAGTTTATTGATCAGTGGAACTGGCACTGTATATTCAGCATCCATGGTGATTTTTGTATCTTCTCCCACTTTCTCATATGTCCAATCAAACTTGCTGGGAATACCACTTCTATTTGTCACCTGAACAAATTGATTGGTTTTCACCTCCGTTGCTTCTCCCCAACCGGAGAATTTCAATCCACCCATTTTGTATACCCAATCAAAACGATGCCATCCATCTGGTTTCATTTCAACCTTGTGAACTTCGACCATGCTTGGCCAGATTTCTAATAGATTATTGGGGTTTGTCATGAATTTGTAAACTTTTTCCACCGGAGCATGAATGGTGATGGATTTATGGATCTTGTTCATAATATCCTCTCTTCATAAAACTTAGTCCTCTGGTCGATTTTTAATAAATAACGACTCCCATAATTGGAGTCGTGTAGGATTGGAATGCTGTTGATATGTTTTTACGGATGTTCAAACGACCTGCTATTAATTCTTCAATTAAATATTAGCACACAGCTTAAGGGGTTTCAATCAGTAGCCGGCAGAAAATAGTGTTCATGGCAGATTGACAGTTGGCAAGGTTTCGTCTACAATATACAAATAGGTACAAATTAGAACATAAATATGTTTACAAATGACACATAATATGTTAACCGAAGAAAGACATGCTGCAATATTAAACGAACTACACCTGAAAGGATTCGTCCAGATAAGCGTGCTTGCGCAACAACTAGGAGTAAATCCTATTACTATCCGCAGAGATTTGCTTTCTCTGGAGGAGCAAGGGAGATGTGTTCGAGCCCGAGGCGGTGCAATTCAGGTTGGTGAGGGTGCAATACCTGAATTGCCCTATGAAATTAAAGCCAGGCAGTATGTTGAAGAAAAGCAGCGAATTGCTCGGGAAGCCATGAAGGTTGTTGGTGATGGTGATATCATCATCCTTGATTCCGGTTCGACCATGTATAAATTTGCAGAACAACTTGTGACACTGCGCCGGCTCACGGTAGTGACCAATGATATTAAAATTGCTTGCCTGTTGGCGGTGAATCCCTCGATCACGATGATCTGTACTGGTGGAACAGCAAGAGCTAACGTGTATACTCTACTAGGATCACAAACAGAGCAATTTATTCGTAATATCAGGGTGAAGAAAACCTTCCTGGCTGCTGATGCCATCCATGAGGATGGCACCATTTCAAACGTCAATATGGAAGAAATAGCAATCAAGCAAGCAATGATTGCTGCTGCTGAAGAGGTGATTCTGTTGGCTGATTCGTCAAAATTTCTCAAAACAGGTTTTGCCAATGTGGTTGATCTCAAAAAAATCGATCTTATCATTACGGATTCGGGTTTAACTCCGGAGTGGCAAAGCCGATTGAAAGAATGGCAAGTGAAAACCAGGTTGGTTTAGGTTGCAAGAATTTTGATGTTTAAAAATTGATTTCGTTTTCAAGGAGTTAAAAATGAGTTACTGGACAAAAGAAGTATTTGGAACGGAAAAACCCATTATTGCTATGTGTCACATGCAGGCTATGCCTGGTGATCCGGGGTTTGATAAGGCTGGTGGGATGAAAAAAGTACTGGAAGCTGCACGACATGACTTATTGGCTTTACAGGAAGGTGGAGTGGATGCTGTTATGTTCTCGAATGAATTCAGCCTGCCCTATCTGACTTCTGTGAAAACCGAGACGGTCGCAGCTATGGCACGTGTTATTGGTGAATTAATGCCTGAGATCAGCATCCCCTTTGGAGTGAACGTTTTGTGGGATCCAAAACAGTCGTTAAGCCTGGCAGTGGCAACGGGGGCGAAATTCATTCGTGAGATCATCACGGGTGTATATGCCAGCGATTTTGGTTTATGGAATACCAACGTGGGTGAGACTGTTCGTCATCAGTATGCGATTGGTGCTGAAAATGTAAAATTGTTATATAACATTGTTCCGGAAGCAGCTCGCTACCTGGCTGATCGCGATATTGTAAGCATTGCCCGCAGCACTGTGTTCAATAATAAACCCGATGCTCTGTGTGTTTCAGGATTGACTGCTGGCACAGAAACCGATTCGCAGATCTTGCAGAAGGTTAAAAATGCAGTACCCAATACTGTTGTTTTTGCCAACACCGGTGTACGGCTGGAAAATGTAGAGAATCAATTGAGCATTGCAGATGGAGCAGTGGTAGGCACAACTTTCAAGAAAGATGGTATTTTTGAAAACGCCGTTGATGTTGCTCGTGTAAAGAAGTTCATGGATAAAGTGAAATCTTTCCGCAAGTAATGAATTCTTAACGATTGTAAGCATCCCCCCCCGAAGTCTTCAAGATTTCGGGGGGCTGGTTTAACACCTGTTTTATTAATTGTTATTCAGGCTGACATCCTTGAAACCAAACCCTGAAGACGATAAATCGCCACGAAAATCACCTAAAAAACTTCTTCAAATTTTCGGTTTTAATGATGAACGAACTCATAATTTTCTTCCCGGTCGTAAGGCATTGTTTGTACCTTCCACCACCTGCACCTCACCCTTTTATATAGAATTAAGAATATGGGGAAGAATTTCCATGTCATTCTAAAATGGGTTAAATCTTCTTGTCCTATTGAACGAAGTGGCTTATACCACACGTGATGTGGGTGAACATTTGCCAATAGAATGAAACCTGTGATGATATATTCGTAAACAGACTCCCAAAATCTTAGAGTTTTCGGGAGTCTGACTTACTATTGAAAAATGAATAAACTTACTGTCGGTTAGCTTCTTATTCTCGCATTTAACTCGTGCTCTAGACGACGGATGATACGCTGGCGTATCTGGGTTGCATCTTTATCTGTGAGAGTGCGATCAGCAGCCTGGTAGGTGAGGGAATATGCCAGGCTTTTCTTGCCTGTACCAATTTGCTCACCACGAAAGACATCAAATAACCTGATATCCTTCAGTAAGTTTCCGCCACCTTGTGCGATCGTCTCTGCAACTTTAACAGCAGGTATTTCTTCATCGACAATGACAGCCAGGTCCTCCAACACAGGAGGATGGGTGGGAATTGCTTCGATTTCATACCTCTCCGGAATATGTTGCATGACTATGCCAAGCTGTAACTCCGC
The DNA here is from genome assembly GCA_034429195.1 of Anaerolineaceae bacterium. Lineage (GTDB taxonomy): Bacteria > Chloroflexota > Anaerolineae > Anaerolineales > Anaerolineaceae > UBA4782. The sequence continues at coordinate 88,888 of DAOUGQ010000010.1, read as the reverse complement.
CGCCAATACGGGAGCTGCACCGAGATCGTAGTTTTGTTTTACCAATGGATGCAGCTCGCCAAAAATTCCCAATTCTTGATCATCTTTCAGTATCAAAGCGCATTTCCCAGGGTGGTAGGGCATTCTCTCAACGGGTTGATACACAATGCCTTCCAGATGAAGATTGTCTAGAAGAGATTCGATAATACCTTTCAAATCAAAGAAATCCATATTCTTGCTGTTAGGCCGATCCCAGGCTGGTTTCTGCTGGAGACCAGTAATTGTTATGGATAATCTTGTCTGTTCCAAAGGTAATTGTTGGTCTGGCTGTGGGAGAAATACCTGACCAATCTCAAATAATGCCAACCTTTGAGATATGCGAGCATTTTTCTCCAACACTTCTAGCATGGCTGCCATTTGGTCTCGTCGCATCACCACGCGATCAGGAGAAATGGGATTCTGCAATCGCACATATTCCTGTTCTTCGAGTATCGAACTGGCCGGAAGCATGCGAGCTTCACGCTCAGGAGAAGTAAAACGATAGGTAATGATCTCCTGTAATCCAAACTCGACAAGAAAGTCACGAATCATATCTTCGAGTTGAATTGTACGATCACTGAAGGCTGGAGGAATTTCTCCCCGCAAACCGGTTGTCGGGAAATTGTCATACCCATATAACCGGGCGATTTCTTCCATCAAGTCTGCTTCGCCAACTACACCAGTTCCAATATCCATACGATGAGATGGAGATTGAACGATAACAGTGTCTCCTTTTACCTCACAAATAAACTCAAGGCGCGTGAGCATGTCAGCAATTTGTGTTGGTGTGAGGTCGATGCCTAACAGTTGTTTTACCGAGCCAACTGATAAGGTAATTTGGGGATCAATATAGGGTTGTGGATATGAATCCACAACACCTTTCGCTATTTCACCACCACCCCAGGCAGCCATACGCTGCAATCCCAGCAGCACGCCTTCTTCTGCTAAAGCAGGATGTACACCCCGCGAAAAGCGATACGCAGCTTCGGATGGCAGCTTCTGTGCAGTTACTGTTCGGCGGATATTCACAAAATTCCAGGATGCACCTTCCAGCAGAACGTTTCGTGTGTTTTCCGTTACTTCGCTTTCCATGCCTCCCATTACACCAGCCAGAGATAGCGAACCCGCAGTGTCTGCAACCATGATTGTAAAAGAAGAGAGTGTTCGCTCCACTCCATCCAGAGTGGTAAGCTTTTCGCCTTCTTCAGCAGGCCGGGTGATTATCGTTGGAGATTTCCCATTGGCACGTCTGACAAGTGTGTCATAATCAAATGCATGCAGTGGTTCGCCAATTTCCAACATAACATAGTTTGTTGCGTCCACAATGCTATTAATTGGCCGCATACCAGCCAATCGAAGCCTCCGCTGCACCCAATATGGGCTGGGGATGGGTCTGACACCTTTGATCAACCCAACCATGAAGCGGGGATTCAAGGTTGGGTTGGTAATGTTGATCTGGACTTTTCCCTCAATACTTTCACCTGTAGCTGTAATCGGATGCTGGGGCATTTTTAAGGGTTTTCCTGTGATGGCTGCAACCTCTCTCGCTACGCCAATCACACAGGAATTTCGAACCATGTTTGGCAAAATGGATATTTCCAGCACTGCATCTCCCATATAATCTACCAGGGGCATACCAGTGGGTGCGTCATCATCTAAAATAATGATTCCCTCATGCTCATCAGAGATTCCTAGCTCTTTTTCAGAGCAAACCATCGAGAAAGAATCTACCCCACGAATCTTTGCTCTTTTCAATGTGGTCAGTACCTGCCCTGGTTGATGCCCGTCGTATAATTTGGCACCTTCTCGCGCATAAGCCACCTTGATTGGTTTCTCCAGTGTACCGGTGCCTTTGTATTGATAAAGGTTGGGAGCACCAGTCAAAATGATCAATTCACCATTTCCATCATCCAGTTTGCATAAAACCAGCCGGTCAGCATTAGGATGAGGCATAACCTCATTTATTTGTGCAACAACAAATTTATCCCGTTCCCAGGTTAGCCCGCTATATTTAAATTCAAGATGTTCCTCTGCTGGCATGGGCAAGCCAACCAGAGTGATCTCTTCCACTTCCAGACCCGTCATCGTTAGCGAGCGGGCAAGTTGCTCTAAAGACAGGTCAATATCAACATATTCTTTTAACCAACTTAGTGGTAATTTCATAGTATGCCTTCCTGATTAGCAATTATTCGCATAGATCAACCTGCCTTTTAGAACTGTTCTAAAAAGCGGATATCGTTACCCCAAAAATAGCGGATGTCATCGATCTTGTGGCGCAGCATGGAAATGCGTTCTGGACCCATGCCTGCAGCAAATCCACTGTAAATACGCGGGTCATAACCGCCATTTTTAAGTACGGTTGGGTGCATCATGCCGCAGCCTAAAATTTCCAGCCATCCAGCTCCTTTGCAGACACCACAACCTTTACCACCGCAAACGAAACATTCAATGTCTAGCTCTCCGCTGGGTTCTGTAAATGGGAAGTAAGAAGGGCGTAAGCGGGTGCGGACATTTTCTCCAAACATCCGACGGGCAAACCTATCCAGTGTGCCTTTCAGATCGCCAAAAGTAATGCCCTTATCCACTGCCACTACTTCCACCTGGGTGAATTGGATTTCATGGCGGGCATCCATTTGCTCGTAGCGATAGCACATGCCAGGTAAAATTACACGAATTGGTTCAGGGGCATGTTCGCGCATGGCATGGATTTGACCTGGAGAGGTATGAGTACGCAGGATCACGCCTGGTTTAGTGGTGTAATAGGTATCCCACATATCACGGGCAGGGTGGTAGGCGGGGATATTCAGTAGTTCGAAGTTAAATTCATCAGTTTCAACATCGCGGGCGCGATATGTTTGAAACCCCATTTCTCCAAAAATTCGGGAAATCTCGCGCATTGTTTGGGTTTGTACATGATAACGACCCTTTAATGGCATTCTACCTGGCAGGGTGACATCAAGGCGCTCGGCTTGTAAGGCATGGTTGAGATCAGCTTGCTGAATGTTTTGTTGCCGCTGAGTAAAGGCTTCTTCCAATGTGGTTTTTACCTGATTAGCTGCCTGACCTACTTTGCGACGGTCTTGCGGGGCATACTGACCTATTTTAGAAAACACCTTCATCACAGGTGCTGATTTTCCTAAATATGTGATACGCCACTGCTGCAGGCTGGCTTCATCCTCTACCTGCTGTAAAGCTAATAAAGCAGCCTGCTGGATACTCTCCATCTCTTGTTGAATACTGTTCTCTTCTGGCATTCTTCCTCCAAAAATAAAAATCATCCCATCCATGAAGGGACGGGATGACCGTGGTACCACCCAACTTGGCTGGAATAACCAGCCCACTCATACTAACAGCATTTTGCGATTAGTTGCGCCAGTAACGCTGCGCCTGCGTCCCAAACTACTACTTTTCAGGGTTCACCTGGGAAGCTCGAGAGGGAACTTCATCTGGCATCCATCGGGCTGGGGTTTCAGTCTATGCCCCAACTTCCCTGTCGATCTCTTGTCAGATTACTTTCCTCTGTCTTCGCTTATCACTATCTATGAACTAATTATCGCTAAACACTCTGAATTGTCAAGGACAAAAACGAAGACTTCCCAGACAATTTCTCACCAGAAAAGGACTCAAATTTCATTCAGATTTATTAATCTGAGACAAGCGTACCAACGGATTTGCCAAGAAGCGCTTTACGTAGAGAATCATGATCCCACAAGTTGAGAACCAGGATAGGCAGTTTATTTTCCATGCACAAAGAAACAGCAGTACTATCCATCACTTCAAGTTTTCGGTTTAAGGTTTCGATGTAAGTGAGCTTGTCGAATTTCTTTGCCTTCGGGTTCTGCTTTGGGTCTGAATCGTACACTCCATCGACCTTGGTGGCTTTGATGAGCACATCCGCACCAATTTCCATGGCGCGCAAAGCAGCAGCGGTATCTGTTGAAAAATACGGATTTCCTGTCCCTCCGCCAAAGATCACCACACGCCCTTTTTCAAGATGCCGAATGGCTCGACGACGAATGTAAGGCTCTGCCACCGTATGCATCTCGATAGCGGTCTGTACGCGGGTGACAACATCGATGCTTTCCAGTGCATCCATCAACGCAAGAGCATTCATCACCGTTGCCAACATCCCCATATAATCTGCAGTGGCGCGATCCATTCCTGAGTTGAGCCCGACTTTACCGCGCCAAAGGTTGCCCGCACCGATCACTATGGCAACATCGACACCCATCTGTCGCACATCTGCAACCATATGAGCAATGTGTACAGCCTGGGTTGGGTCTATCCCGCTTCCAGCAGAGCTGCCAAGTGATTCGCCACTGAGTTTTAGCAAAATGCGATGGTATTTAAGTTCGTCCATAATCCTCCGAGGATTTAAGAAAAAGCCAACCTTTCGGTTGGCTTTCTTTATAACTATACTTCTTCGGTGCTTTCACCCAACGACCAACGGATAAACCGTCGAATGATGATATTTTCACCCAGCGCTGCTACATTCTGATTAAGTAGTTTCTCAATAGTAATCTCTTCATCACGAATGTATGCCTGGCGAAGTAAAACTGTTTCGTCTTTAAATTTGGCAAGATATCCGTCTACAATACGGGGAACGACTGCTTCGGGTTTTCCTTCTTCGCGTGCTTTTGCAGTGGCTATTTCTTTTTCATGCTCCAACACGTCAGCAGGAATATCTTCTTCCTTTACATAGAGAGGGGAAGTAGCAGCAATTTGTAGTGCTATTTCGTGAGCAAATGTGCGAAATGCTTCTGAACGGGCAACAAAATCAGTTTCACAGTTGACTTCGACCATAACGCCCACCCTGCCATTACCGTGTGAGTAGATTTCCACTGTGCCATCAGCTGCTTTGCGTTCAGACCGTTTGGCAGCCATTGCCAGGCCTTTTTCGCGCAAATAATCGAGCGCTTTATTCAAGTCACCATTGGATTCAACCAGTGCATTCTTGCAATCAGAAATACCTGCACCTGTTGATTCGCGAAGTTGTTTGATCAAATCAGTTGAGATTGCCATTTCTTATCCTCATATAGTGTACACGATTAATACTATTCTTCTTCATCCGAAATTCGGAAATCACTTTCATCAGTTTCAAAGGATCTTCCGCCGGTGATCTTTGCCAGAGTAGAAGAACCCAGTAATTCATCGTCGTCCAGTTCCAACTCCGCTTCAATATGTGCACTGCCTACTTCGGCATAAACCGATGGTTTTTCAACAGGAGCAACTTCTGCGCCAAAGTCTTCATCTTTATGCATGGCTTTCCCTTCGATAGCTGCATCAGCAATTTTTGCTACCAACAGTTTGATGGCGCGGATGGCATCATCGTTCGAAGGGATCACATAATCAACACCACGTGGATCACAGTTGGTATCTACCAGGGCGATCACGGGGATGTTTTTTAAATTGGCTTCATGTACTGCAGTTGCTTCACGAGTTACATCAACAATGAATAGCAATTCAGGTAAGCGTGAAATATTGCGAACACCACTCAAACGAGTTTCAAGACGTTTGATTTCACGTTCGATAAGCAAGCCTTCTTTTTTCGTCAGGCGGTTGATCTCACCGCTGTCGCGCAGCTTTTCCAGGCGCTCCAGTTCCATAATTCGCTGGTAGATTGTTGACCAGTTGGTGAGCATACCTCCCAACCAGCGATCGGTCACGTAGGGCATACCGCAGCGAATAGCTTCTTCGCGTACTGTATCCTGTGCCTGACGTTTGGTTCCAACAAACATAACGTAACCACCGTTCATGACAGTGTCACGAACAAGGTTGTATGCGGTATTTATGCATTTTACAGTTTGCTGGAGGTCGATAATGTGGATGCCATTCCGTTCGGTGAAGATGTAGGGCTTCATTAACGGGTTCCACTTGTTAGTACGGTGTCCGAAATGAACACCACTTTCCAACAGGGCTTTCATGGAAATTACAGATGCCATATATTCTCCTTTGCGTTTTTATCCTCCGCTTCTGTCTTGCTGCCCTGAACTGTCCACGATAGGCCAGCACGCCAGGGAAAATGCAGAAGCGTGTGAACTTTTAAGCGGTGCAAGTATACCATAGAATGATTCACGATAGGGGTTTCTTGATGATCATATCACGAAATCTTTGACTGTTAAAGTCATCGAAGTAGTATCGAGCAGTCTTCGAAGCAGCAGGATTAAGAGCAGGTATCTCATCAAGATTGAGTCTTTCTGCCACGCCACTTTCAAGAATGTCATTGCACTCACGGGCAAACCTGTCTACAAACAGCACATAATTTGTAAGGTCATATCGAATTGCTTCGAATAGCACTGTCGAAAACACGCTGATATGAATATCTGCTGTTTGAAGCATTGTATAAACATCACTGGTAATGACATATACAAGTTGATCATCTTGAATAGCCAGATAATTTGAAATATCTTCTGCTGGATGGGGTTTTATGATGACTTTTGTACTACTTGGATTTAGTTGACCTTTTAGAAATGAAACGTACTCGATGATCTCTTTTTGAACATGAGGTTGAGTGGTGATGAGAATGGTTATGCGTTTATCCTGTTTTGATTTATGGATGCCACCATTATATAAATAATAGCCTGCAATTTTAACCTGTTCATGAGAAAACTGTTTCCCTTCGATCAGGTTATCTTTCCAATATTGTCCGTAAACACCAATGGTATCGGGCAGTAGTTCGCGCATTGGCAGGAAAAATTCAGGGGGAAGATTTGGGATGTTGTAATAAGGATGGGTACGCATGATGTGCCCATGCATTAATTCCAGATTTGGAATACCCAGATGCCGGCAAGCCAGGTTGAAGGAATGTTTTGAGTAATGACAAAGGTTGACCACTGATTTGCTCTTGAGTGCCTTCATGATCGACCAGAAGAGAAAATATTTTGCCCAGAATTTTACAACGATCCTTTTGACCTGTTTGGCTGAAAACTCAAGCTCAGGATATTTTTGAACCAGGTTGTTGGCGAATCGGTTTATCTTTCGGTTCCAGATAGCGGTTAAATAAATCTGTAGGAAGAAAACTGGCAAGGCAAAATCTTCAAGGTAGATGTCAGGGAGATATGTCTTTGATTGTTTATCGCGTATGTCTTGCATACAAACCACATTCTCACGCCCTAACATTTTTAGAATGTTATAGTTATAGACATCATATACTTTATTCTCGACTATCACATACCGGTCAGTGAGGCCATACCAGAAGATCTTGCCGGGCTGTTTCTTCTGTTTCGTTAGAAATAACAATGCTTTGAACAATCTAACTGGAGAAAGATACCGGATCAATGCCTGTAAACTGTATTTGTTGCGGAGGTCTTTGCGGTATACAGGTTCGGTCTTTTTCTTCAGAATTGTTGTGTATTCATCATAAAAAATCTTCACCATGTTTGCACGGTGAAAAACAAAGGAATTTGGATCATCAACGATTGAAAAAAAATTCAGGAAAATATCATTCATACTTAGTGTGAGGCGCGTTTTTAAATCTTTTGGTAAAGGAATTCATAATAACGAGGTTCATTCCAAATAGCTTTGGTTTTATATTCCAGACGGAACTTGTCAGGTGAGATTGGAAACTCGGAGGAAGTAGTTTCTTTAAACCCATAACCAATTTCTCTCTTGACCTCGCTGTTCTCGTGATAGAAATATTTTTTCGTCACTCTGCTGATTTGTTTGATATATTCTTCTACTGTTGGATAACTCATTTCGGAAAGGCTATGGGTATTTACAAATACATCTACTGACAGGTCATCCAACCTGGGGAGACAAAAATTAGGTAAAAGAATGACATCATACATTTTGATCTCTCTCTGGCTGATCAAGGTTTTCTTAAGCGCCTCGTCATACAAGAGAAACCGTTTTTCAGGGAACGACATCATTAGATAGTACTGTGCGATCATGAGTACTTCTGGAAGATCAAAATTGATACAATGCACATCGGGATTGAATGTCATCAGGTAATAAAGTAGTCCTCCAAAACCTCCGCCAATTTCCGCAACAACTGGTTTCTCAATTCCCTGGATTAGTTTGTTGACTTTATTGGCATAATAATTCAGACTACAGGATGATCCGGTAATGATCACACCATCTTCTTCACAACCAAAGGGGTTACCTACATCTGAAAGCTTCAGGGATTTAAGAGATTCTGCCGGGAATGTAGATTTCCAAACTTGTAAATCAGTGTGAACGGCATAGGCCAGCTCTTTTTTATACATGCTTCGAAGAAGAGCGTTCTTTGCTGATAGCTCATGAAACATATTTGACTTGAGAATGGATAATGCTCCGTTATTCCTGAAAAAATTTCTTAGAAGTTGTGCCAAAGTATTAATATCTTTCTGGTGCGTTGCTTCAATGAACGATCTTCTTTTCTCCAATATCTGGGGTTTCCATTTATGTCCGGGTTGGTACGCCAGGGGTGCAGCGAGTGCATCAACCTCAGCATATTGGTATGAATCCATGATCCGCTGTACGACCGCTTTTTCGTAATCAGTAATAGGATTGGTATTCTTGCGATCTTTTAATCCCATGTCAAGATGTTCCAGCGACAAAGTCTTGTCATGCATGAATTTCATCTTAATTTGAAAAAATCGGTTGAAAAAACGGATTATCTTTTTAATTTTCATTGTTCTTCACAAGAAGACGGGATAAATAATTGTATCATCTCGGAGAAAAATACGAAAATATTAAAATACTTTTAATCTGGGTAGTATGATAGTCAATCCAATAAAGAATAACAATCAGGTTTGAAATTCGCTGCAATTTCGAAACCCATTGTAAAAAATTTCTTTATTACTAGAACTTCAATCAAATATTAGGCACTATGATTTATAAAGCATTACTAAATTTTGCTGAATATATTTTCGCTAAATCAGTTTTTTATCTGATCGTCCAGCAGTTTCGTCCTGATTCTTTGGCTATATAGAGAGCGGTATCGGCTTGTTTATATACTTCTTCAATAGTAGCAACAGAATTGATTTTCGTCACAATTCCTCCTGATGATACAGTGATATGTCCAAATGAACTGTTGGCATGAGGTATACATAAAGCACTGACCTCGTTGACAAGTCGTTCTAGAACTTGATGAAAATCATCCGGAGAATTCAAAATCAGCATGATGACAAACTCTTCTCCACCCACACGAAACAGTAGATCGGTAGAATTTCTTAGGCAGCTCTTCAAAACTGTAGCGACTTGACGAATAATTTCATCGCCTGCCAGATGACCATAAAAATCGTTATATTGTTTAAAATGATCGATGTCAATTACTGCAATACCAAGAAATGCATTTTCTGAAGCTTTTCTTTTTAATACCTGTAGAGATAATTTATCAAAACTACGACGGTTCAACATTCCAGTTAAATCATCATGAATTGCCATATAGTGTGCAAAACGCATATTTTGATATGTGATGAGGATTAGAAGGATACAAAAAGCTACGAAAAGAAAAATCAGAATCTCATCGGCAGACGCTTTTATTGCATTCATTCTTATCTGTGATTTATCAACTTCAAGGATTACGCTCCAATTTACTTCACTCAATGGGAATATTGCATAGAACTTTCCATCAAATTGTAATAATTCTCCAGGTTGAAATTGAGAAATTTCCAGAGCGAATTCTTTCTCACCAGAATTTACAATATTCTCACCTTCAGGGCCAACGAGAAAGGAGGTTACATTTTGAGAAGTGCCACTTTTAAGTATCCATTCAAGATATGATGATAAGACGTCAATACTTAGAACCCCCAGGAATTGATCATTTTCATAAATTGGATAGCTAACGGTTACCATCTGCCCAGCTCCTGCTTGGTCTTCATAAGGTGATGACCAAACTAATTTTCTTTCTGGGTTATTTTCTGGCTTAGCAATAACAAAAAATTCTGTTTCGAGAAGAACATCTTTATAAAAGAATTCGTCGACCGAGACTCGCGGATAAATATAAATAAACTTATGGATCGATGTATAGTAAACCCATGGCAATGTATTATTGTTCTTAATGATTTGTTCAAAAGCGGGTGACAGACTGAGCGCCATATCCATTTCTCTGGCAAGAGGTGATCCATGAATTGGGATCTCACCAAAACCTGTAAGATTGCCAATTTGATCTTCTTCTACTCCTTCAGGAATGCTTAATGCAAATCCTTTACAGTTATTGACGGGAACCAGGTCAGCTGTGGTAATCTTTTTTGAGATAAAATCACCATCGATTACGCTTTGAGCTTCAGCTGCTAAGATTTTCAAGCTTACAGTTTGCACATTTAATTCATGGTCAAAAACCGCAGCTAATTTTTGCCCCTGGTTCTGAATCTGTTGGATTTCATTTTTTTGGTTAATTTGAAAGGCATTCAGGGCAAAATAACCTGATGCAATTATGATTATCAAGCAAAAAATATGAACAAACCAATAAAATAGTTTTGATGTATAAATATCTTTCATTCAATAAATAAAAGCCCCTTTGGGCAGTACATCGATTATAAAAGTATGAAAAATAGTAAGGCATTAAACCATTTTCAACAGTAGCATAAAATTATTCGTAATCGCGTAAATTTTTCATAAAGATTTTGGTAAATCCTCTTTTTTTACTTCATATATAATTGTGTGCGGGAGGCGACTTTATGCAAAATATACTGGCATCTACACTGGCTGCTTTAACAATACTTTTTCCTTTGCTAATTAATATGATAAGCTTGCCTTCTGCTACATCTGTTGAAATAAACTTTAGCACACTGGATTCTGTGATTGAAGCTCAAATGACGAAGCATTCACTGCCAGGAGTAGCCCTGGCGGTTATCGAAAAAGATCAGGTGGTTTATCTAAAGGGTTATGGCGTAGATGGTAATGGCGATCCGGTCACACCGCAAACGCAAATGCTGATTGGCTCGCAAAGTAAATCATTTACTGCATTGGCAATTGCTCAATTAGTAGAACAAGGTAAGCTTGACCTTAACACGCCTGTTAAGATGTATATTCCCTGGTTTCGGGTAGCGGATGAAACAGCTTCATCTCAGATCACGATCAATCACCTGTTGCACCATACGAGTGGTCTTTCTGACTCAGGGTTTAGTGTTCTTATTCCCAATGACGCCACACCTGAACAGGCGGTGCGTTCTCTGGCAAAGGCTAAAATTACTGCTCCGGTGGGTGTGAAGCATCAATACTTCAATATGGGGTACAGTGTACTTTCATACCTTGTGGAACTCGCCAGTGGCAAAACCTATGCTGAATATGTGCGAGAAAATATTCTCCTTCCGCTGGGCATGAATTCTTCTAGCGCTGACACGACAACTTACCGCGATATTCCTCGAGGGTATTCACGAGTGTTTAGCTTTCCGATACCGATGTCCGAAGATATCCCGATTTACGGGGCTGGTGAAGGATTCATCATCTCCACTGTGGAGGATATGGCAAAGTATGCTGCCGCTTTCCTAAATGGTGATTCAGGGTTGGTTTCAAAAGAAATGATGAACCGCATTTTAACACCTGGGCCAGGTTCATATGGGATGGGCTGGTATATCTTTGATAGTGGCGCCAAAATCGTTCATGGCGGTGCAAACCAGACCTTTCGCACTGAAGTCAACATTTATCCAAATAGCGAACGAGCATTTGTTTTGCTTACTAATCAAGGCTACCAGGTTGACCATTTTGTATCCGCCGTGCAACTGACTTCCAGTGTAGAAGCGGTAATTTTAGGAAACACTCCGCAACCTGTCTCACAAGGTTGGTCAGTAAAATGGGTGGGATGGGGGCTGGGGATTATTGTTCTTGCGCTCCTCATCCTTCAAACCCGAAATTTCCTCGCTCTGCGGCATTGGAAGAAACGAATACAAAATTATTCACCTTCGAAAAAAGCATGGGATATTGCGATGAGCTTTATCATCCCAACGGCTATTCTGATCGTTGTTTTTTGGCAGGTAAGCGGTTTTTATGGCAATCGGTTTAATTTCATTACCAGTCTGGCTTACATGCCAAAAGGTATGCCAGATATCTTTATTCTTATACTGGTTGGATCATTACCCGATTACATTCAGGGATTCATAAAAATTTTCCTTGTGAATTCGAGGAAGGTATAAGCTCATTGCTATCCTAAAAAATCTCCCACAAGTTGTTTCTGAACCTCAGTCACCCTGTCGGAAAATACCAGTTCGATGCCTTCGTGCTTTAAGTAGACAAGTAATTCTGATGTTAAAACAGGTGAGCGTTCCAGGACTGTAAGGATCATTGTGGAATCATCATCAGCAGCGATACGATTGAGAGAAAATTTTCCGCAATCAGAACACTGATGCACGATCATCAATTCACCCAGTGAAGCTGCATAGCGGTTTCTTTCGCGCTTAAATGTAAGACCTATTGGGCGCATCCCAGCCTTGCAAGCGGATAAGCGGTCGCCAGGTTCAAAAAGATCGAGATGACGTGACCATAGACAATATGGACAATGATTCCGGTTTTTAACTCTGCTGATCAGTACAGAAGCAGAAACCGGTAGATGGCAATGTATACAGGAAAAATCGTGGTTAAGCGGGTTAAGTTTATGCTTTCGAAATAAGCTGTTCTTTTGATATTCAAAGTGTGTTTTCATGTTTAATTCTCTTTTGTCAGATACAAAAAACTTCGATAACGATATGGGCTGATTTCACCGCGTGTGACAGCCTGACGTATGGCGCAACCCGGCTCTTCATCATGACGACAACTGAGTCCAAAACGACAGGTACCCAGATACGGGCGCATTTCTGGATAGTATTGGGCAAGGTCTTCTCCTTCAAAACCCCAAAGACCAAACTCCCTTAAGCCAGGAGTATCCATCAACATTCCCCCTCCGTGCATAAGGAATAATTCTGAACTGGTTGTGGTGTGACGGCCTTTACCGGTATGTTTGCTGACGCTGCCAATTCGGATGTTGAGTGCTGGCTGGAGGAAATTAAGGATCGAGCTTTTTCCAGTTCCAGACTGTCCTGATAGGGCAGCAATTTTGCCAGTCAACATTGCCCGGAGGTTCTCCATGCCTTGACCGGTAAGGGCACTAATCTCAATCACAGGATAGCCAACCTTGCGATATTCATCCAAAACTTCATTAATATCCCGATGGGTATTTTTGTTGCTTTGATCCACTTGATCTTTTTTATTTATACAGATTAAAACAGGAATATCTGAAGCTTCTGCTGAAACCAGACACCGATCCAACCAGTTCCATTTTGGAGCAGGTTCACGAGCAGCCAATACTGGTACCAGCAGATCCAGGTTGGCAGCTAAAAACTGTGGTTGATCATATCTCGAAGGTTTGGAGCGAGCTGCTCTGCGAACCAGAAAATTCCGGCGTTCCAACCGCCCGATAAATTCTCTACTTTCAGAATGACGAAAGTAAATGATTTTATCCCCAACTGCAAGATCACTATGAAAGCTGGAAGATAAAGTACAGTTAATTATTTCTCCATCTTCCCAAACGGTATAGATGGGTGGATTTATTTTGATCAAAACCCCCTGATTATGAGGGGATGTATTTGTTTGTTTCATTGTTGCAATCCTTAAATAAAAACCAGCCCGGGGTTTCCGTGGCTGGTGGGTGGTTCGAAGGTTTCCGCATTATTGAACAAAGAAAGTTTCAGATTTCGGTTAAAGCAGAAGCCAAATTAAAACAAAAAAGCCACGGAGTGAGGAAAACTCCGTGACCTGATATTGATGATTTAAACCAAAATCAGGCGTAGTTCCGGAAGTTCTCCCACACAACGTCCTTTTGCGAATGGATTACAACTTGGCTAAATACCAAAAACACCGTTCCTTGTTCTAGCTTTTCAGCGTAAAAATTTTATCACTACTTCTTTTTTGCCGTCAAGGATTAATTATTCAATGGAAGCCTGATTGATTCAATTACCATCAGAGAGTGAATTAGCACCAACCAATACATCTTCCAGCAATATCTTTTGTAATTTTTCAGGTTCTTCGAACATGGGGCTATGGGCAGAATTTTCAAAAGTATAGAACCCTTTCAATGGTGCTTGCAATTTTTCGAAATACTCTTTTGCTAATGTATAAGAACAGGTGTAGTCATATATGCCATGAAAAAAGTAGGCAGGAATTTCCAATTCAGGCACTTTTAAAGACAAATCTGTAATCAACATTTCATTCCAGACAATGCTCACTCCAGCCTTAGATTTGGCACGCCACATGTTGATTTTCTCTTTCAGCGTGTATTCCTGAATAGCAAGAGACGGAAGAAAGATCCCGGTGAAAACAGAATCCATATCATGAGTGGTACCAATCCCCAGGAAATGCATAGCCGGGTCACGTAATTTAATATAGCCATCTGGTGTACCATCTGCTATAGTGACGGGCGCAGCCTCAAGTTTTTGCACCATTCGTTGGTTACCGCTTAATTTAAATTGTTGCAGCATGTACTCATAAGCCAATTGCTCTGATCTCAATTGGTAAGACATTTGTGCTTCGCCAAGATAAGCATAGTAAAGCTCGGGTGCTTTTGCAGCAGCTTGAATGCCAATAAAGGTTCCTCCAGAATGACCCATGATGTAAATCTTGTCTTTTTTGAAGCGATCGCGTAGATAGTTCGTTAAAGCCAATGTGTCTGAAATCAACTGATCCATGGTCATTGACTCACGAGGAATATTGGGGCTGTAAGACATACCAGAACCGCGTTGCTCCCACCAAACAATCGTGAATATATCTTCCAATCCGGTTGGATATTTCTTTGTCAAGAAGAAATCTGGCATTCCACCATGTAAATATAGCAATACTGGATGCGACACGTCTTTGCTCTGGATGAACATGCCTTGCTTTACATTATTGATAGTAACAAAGTTTTTCTCTGAAAGACTTTGGGGAGGAATATTTCCCGATGCATCAACAAGAGGTTCAACTTTTCCTGGACTTAAAATTATTAATATCCCTACAGGAATGAACAAGCAGATCAGGATAATGATAAGGAGTATCCACATAATTTGCTTTCCTTTTCTTGCGAAAGATGGATGTAATAGCCTTTCTAAATTATTTTTTGCCATTATAAAGACTCCAAGTGTAAATAAAATAATCATTTTCTTTCTCTAATTGAAAAACCAAAAATTACAGGATTAAAATTATTGCTGATTGGAGACATCGGATCCTGGTTTTGAAATGTTCTCCAAAATTTGAACTAACTGATGGGTCATTCCATTGATCCGCTCCAGGCTGTGGTTGGAGCGGATCGTGAAACGGTGTTCCAGAGGAAAGCCAAAGGCCATGATTCCTCCAGCTGAATTCTTCTTACTCAAATAGCTTCAGTACTGAAGAGGCAACTTATGGATAGCCTTCTACAGTGATACAAAGTTGCCGATGGTTTGCTTTCTTCTGTTCATGCCTGGCGTATCGTTGGGCATTATATTTTCATCGAAAGGTGCTGCATTACTTTACTTGCTTAAGAGCTTCTTTGTAAATGCCTGATGCTACAAAAACAGCCTCTGTCATCCAGACATGACTACCGAATTCTCCTATAGACGTCTCTTGCGTGATTAAAATCTAAAAAGAAATTTGATTGCCGTAATGTATTGCTGTTATTCATCATGCTAATATCCTCTCAATTTTTTCCTAGCAAAACATCATTTGTGGTCTCGACGATCCGGTTTATCTGGGTAATGTAAATAAAGTGGCTGCCATCCACTACTTCAAATCTTGCTTGTTCGCCAATCCGCGCAAGGTGGTCGTATTGATATTGCTGAGGAGTCAGATTCGCCTTTTTAAGCTGTGCGTTTGTTGTTTCAAAAGTTTGTTTAGAGATAATTTTGAAGTACGGGATAGATTTCGGAAAAGGAAGATCCATGGTTTGCTTTATGAATTCTGCTGAATTCGAAAGCTGCTCAAAAATGTTGTCGTTCATGGTAAAGCCGGCAAATACTAGCGAATCATTAATCTCTTTTTCGAAGTATCCTTTGGAAAGCAAATCTTGTTTGTCTACTGATACAGGTCCAAGGAGAGAGGTGATACCTAACGCTTGTTGAATTTTCGCTATGGGAAGCAACGCTTTTACAAAGTCTGGCATTTCATCATAGTACGCGGTAGAGGTGCTATCGAGGGCGATGATTGCTTCTACTTCTTCGGGGTACTTTGCAGCGTAATATTCGCTATAAACACCAGAAATTGAATGTGGCATTAATACAAATGGCGGTGTAAACCCAGCCTTCGTTAATGCAGCCCTTGTTTCTTCAACATAGTTTTCAACGGTTCGAGGTTTTGATGTCTCACTACTAAAGCCGATGCCAAAATATTCAACACACACTACCGTGTAATTTTCGCTTAGTTTTCGCATGAGTGGCGAGAAATCTGCAGATGGAAGGGCTACGCCCAACCCAGGAAGTAATACAACTGTTTTCTCGCCATTTCCCATTGAAAAAACATGCATTTGTCCATCATCCACATTAATGAGCTGTCCATATGGTTTTATCTGTTCCTTTTTTTCCTTGAAGTATGTGGCATGAAGGATTGTTCCAGAAAGCAGAAATACTGCAATTACTACAGCAAATACTGCCAGGATCTTTAACAGCATTTTTGCTCCTTTTTTCGATTTGGTTTGATTTGTTTGCGTTTTTGAATTCATTGTCGACTCTCTTCTCATTTTCTTGTGATGACGGATTATGATGAAGAAATCCATCTAGCATATGCTTTTCTGTAAATCAGGTTGCAGAATTCGATTCATTTTGAGTTTCGATCTACTTCTCTCGTTTCTATATTTATTTGAACTTGATACCCTTTTTCTCCGAAATCAATATCCAACTCAAGGTTGCATTTCAAATCATCCAGGTAAAATGCAGCCCAGGATTCTTCTTGATCCAATGAATGGATAGTACTAACAGGGCTTATTTCCTGTTGCAAGACAGGAAGATCTCCTTCTGAGCTGTAAACCCAGAATAGCTTCATTTTTCCTTATTTCCTTGGCTTAAATCATTCGTGAATATGATCTCATTCTGATCATTAAAAGCCTCAATTTTCTCCGTGCTGAATCTACCTTCACGTGCTGCCAGGTATGTGCTTTCATGAATTTCAGCCTGTTGAATTTGATTGTCCTCCCAGGTGATTACTATTCTGGTAATCTGTGAATCGCGTATTGATCCGAAAATTGTTGAATAATCTTGTTTAAGAAAGGTTGTATTTCCCCAACTTCCTACTACCGTAATTGGAACTGAGTTTGTTGGATCATTTACCTTATGGCATAGCCCTGCACTATTTTTCGCTTTCCAGCCATTGACCCCTGATTTTTCGATTTCAAGAACAACCTCGCAAGTCTCAATGCCACCTTCAACATTATGCCCGCTATACTGTACAAGAACCAGAACCATGTCATTCACTGTAGTTGTTTGAATTGCCTCAACGGAGCTATCATAGATTGAATAACTTCCTGTTGTTAATTCTTTTACGAATTGCACAGCGGTTTCTTCAGGTGTGAATTTCACACCTTGAGGTTTATCTGAACAGCTTCCCAAAAGGATAGAAAATAAAAGAAGCAATCCAATTGAAATCTTCATACTGTGATTCATCTCTCTAACAACTCCTCATTTTTTCTTGTTTCCTCTTTCCAAATACACAGTGGATCCTCTGTTGAATAGGAAATCTCGAACACAATACTATCGTATTGCTTATAAAGAAAAACGTCGACTATCGAAAGATCAGTTACCTGGTGATTATTTATTGATTGTTTTATTTATAGAAGTAGATTGCGAAAAAGCCGGAACTCGTTCTTGAGAAGATATAATTAATTTCATTTGATCATTGATTAATACGAAACAGGCAGTTCAGATCCTGGTTTGCGGAAAATTACGCATAAAGATAATATTCCACAGTTCATCTGTTATCTAGGATTCATATGTGGAGGTGGGTGAGATTGAAAATTCTGTTGCATCGCCAAATTTTTATTTTGATCGAATTTAATCCTGGAACATAAATTTCAAAAGAAGAATATTTGCATTAATTCGAAGAATTGTTTCCTTGCTAAATGTTGATCAGCATTTCTATTTTTTAGTGGAGAAGGAATTTATTGATCTATGGGTAACGTTTTTGTAACGTTGCTGTATTGACTGAATGTAAGAATATAGTTGATCAGAATGCAAAACATAGGCACACAATTTTTCTAAAAGCCTTGTCGCTATGTCCTTTTTACCTTTGTTGAACGATTAACTAATTGAATGACTCACCAGAAAAACTGGCATTCAATCTAAACAAAATAGAAAGGACAAAGATCGATATTCGTGACACAGGAGTTCATTTTGTTTGACAACGCATATGAAAAAGCTGATGAAGCAAAACAGATTCAGCGCGCACAGAAAGAAATCCATCAATTTGCTGTTCTATACGATCGCTATGTTCAACAGGTATATCGTTTTCTTTTGGCTCGAACTGCTAATGTAGCAGAGGCCGAAGATCTGACATCGCAAACTTTCTTATCAGCAATAGAGAGACTGCAAACTTACCGTCCTACCGGGCACTTTTTATCATGGTTGCTCAGTATTGCCCGAAATAAGCAGATTGACCATTACCGCAAACATCAGAGGCAAATTGTTCTTGAGCTCGATGAAAATATTGCTGAAAACCAACAGGATTTGGTGAATAACCTCATTCAAAAAGAACATCGCGATGCACTTAAAAGGATACTATCCGAACTACCGGAAAAAGATCGTGAATTGTTGAATTTACGTCTCGCAGCGCGAATGAGTTTCACAGAAATGGGCGTTTACTTACACAAAAACGAAGATGGTGTGAAGAAAGCCTATTATCGTCTTCTGGAGCGTATAAAAGCCAGAGTGGAGGGTAATCTTGGATAACCTATGTTTGGATGCTTTTGAATTGGAGTTGGAAAAAGCTATGGGATTGAGTGATGCTTCACCTCAATTTGTTCAATCCCTGCGGCGAAAAGTGTTGAATCCTCAAAAATCCAATTATTGGCGGTGTCCACTTGTTTGGAGGGTTGCATTAGTTCTGGGGTTGGTCATGAGTATTACATTCTTCGCCATTGGACCACAAAATGTAGTGGTTGCAGTGCGTCAATGGTTGGGACAGTATTTTCCGGGAATTGGCTTTATTGAGAATTCTGAAACGTTGCGAATTCTTGAATCACCTGTAAGTGTAAAAAGCGATGGAGTAGAAGTTTCTGTTCAATGGGCATACACAACTGAAGAGAAGACTGTCATAGCATATCCTGAAGAAAATGACACCAGGATTTGTCAAAACTGGCTGGTCTATTCGCCCGAAACCAGGCAGGATATACAAACGTTAGCGCTGGGGAAATTAGTGTTGCCTGATGGTCATGAATTGAAATGGGATCACAATGGCGGTTATCAACCGGTTCCACCAGACATTGATGATGTAATCTTGATCATCTATACCCATAAAGCCGTTCCAGATTGCCCTACGGATGTTAGCTGCAGGTGTATGGATGAAGATCAACGAATTGAGATTCCATTAAAATTTGTCGCTCCATCGCAAGGAACTGCACTGGAAATTTACGAAATGCAATTCACACCTGTAGTTCCAACTCAAACGCTTGAAAAGGATAAAGAATAAAGAGGAAACATCATGTTAAAAAAGAGTGTATGTACATTATTACTTGCAACAATATTATTATCAGCCTGTGCGCAAAAAAATGCTGTTGACAACCAAAAAGCTGTTCAGCTTGTTCTAGAAACGGAAAGCGCAGTTCTATCAGAAACAAGTACACCTGTCGAAGCTATAGATACTACTTCAACAGTAAAGGATGATCCACTTTCATCTCTCAAAGGAAAAATGGTTAAGGATGAAGAAGGGTACTACCTTGTGCTTGGGTTTGTCTATACCCCTAATATCATGATCAATTATGGATTTCCAGAAAGCTATCAATACCCTCATACGCACATCAAAAATGATATTCGTTTATTTGATGGCAACGGAGCTGACGTGGAATTTGATGAAGTTGATCCTGGTGAGTTGAATATATATGTTGAAAATCCATTAGGTGAAGGGATAATCGACCCGCGCGTTTTACGCATTCTCAAGAGTGAGATTATTGGACCGTTGACACTCGAAATTGTCAACCTGGTTCAGAAAGTAAATATTGCAGAGCAATCAGATATGGCTTTCACCATTCAGTTTGATGCGGGGTTCCCGAAGGAAAAAGATCAATGGACTATCGATCAAACGGTTGAATTAATCCCAGAGCACCCAATTAAATTAAAATACTTTGACGCTACATATTTCAATGATTATAACCAGGGAAAATATGATGGACCGCAAAACTCATTTTTCAGTGGAGCATTTTATCTGGAAGCTGATGGATTTGAAGGAATCACCATTAACCAGATAGTGCCAGATGAAAGACAGGCGGAATTGCCTGAAGGATGGGGTGGCTCTGAAGAAGCCTGTGGCGAAATGTTTGACCACTGTGTAAAGAGTGATGCCGGGCTGTTAAAAACCGATGACAATAACTACAATCTCCGAATTTCTGCTTATAGCCTGATCATTCATGGACCCTGGCAGGTTCAATTTGATCTACCAGAATAAATTTCTGTTTAGCTGAATGTTTAGTCCTCAAGAGCCGCAATCATTTGCGGCTCTTTTCGTGTGATAACCTCTCACTGTTTATTTAACTCACTTACCACTTCTGAATGTTCTTAACGTGCATCAACTTTAGGGTAAACAAAATCCATTTGATAGTACTTTTATATTAAAAAGTTGGATATCTGAAAATGAGCATTCATTAGCTCAAGAGATTGAAAAGTTCTCTTGTGTGGTTTGAAAAGGAAGATTTGATTGCTATATTGATCATTAAGTAGAATGGGGATCTATTCGAAGAGTGGTTAAATCAATTATTTCTATTTAATGCAAAATAATTTATTCATTACGCATGGCCGCTCATAGATAAACAGTAGTGTATTCAACACAGCCTTTTTTCGTTAGCATTCACTCGGTGGGAAGGTATAATCATTTTTGCAATACATTTAATTCTCAGCTGTTATCTGTTACTTCCAGTATTTTAATCTGTAAAGCTTTAAGCCTATAGAGAAATTCGACCAACCGTGTTTTTCACTGGTTCTGAGTTACCAGGAATGAAAAGTTAAAAATATTGAGGAAAAAATGAGCGAAAAATATTTTACAACCAGTACCAATCGAATGATCCAATGTGTGGACGATCAAGACTTGAATACTTACCAGTTTCTTCGTGAAATTGATCGAAATATTCAGGATTTAATCATTGGTTTTAATCTTGGTGTCGAAAAAATGTCAACTACTGGGGACCCTGCTTATTTAAAAGACTATACTACCGAAAAAGGGCTGGAAAGATTCAAAGAAAAACACATAAACTGGAAAAGAAAAGGGATTATAAAGTTGCGTTTGCTTTCCTACCAGTTTCTATCCTTTACGTTAACTGATGATCAACAAATGATACAGGCTTATACCTTTGAAAAATGGTCTTTTGGTTATGAAAATGAGCAGCAGATTGCGACTGAAGGTTCGGTGGATGGGTATGATATTCGCAAAATTGATGGCAAATGGTTGATCGACTCTGTAACATTCTATGCCCCGGCAACCAATTTGGGATAAGAAATAACCTGGTTCATTACCAGGTTATTTCAGCGTGATGATTGGTTTGAATTCTTTTCGCTTAATAAATCAGGAGAGAGCCAGCAAAAGAATTACCAGTGGTAGAACGTATGCAGCTCCAGAGGAGCCAGGTATCAATTAATAGTTTTTTTAGAACCATCATAATTCAACCATCTACCGAATCTAAAATTATTGATGCTTGTGTATTTCACCTTCCAGGTCTGCCAACCTTTGAAGGCGTGACCATCGTAATTTCGCATCTTGATCAGCCTCTTTAATCAGTTGTTCTGCTCGGGTTTCATCCTTATTTACAAGCATACGATAACGAGTTTCGTTATAAGCGTAGTCAGTGATAGAAATACTCGGTTCTTTCGAATCAATGATTAATGGATTCTTTCCTTCTTGCGCAAGCTGAGGATTGTACCGGTAAAGCGACCATGCGCCAGATTGAACCGCCAGTTTTTGTTGTTCCAGTCCTTTTTGCATGGGAATTCCATGAGCAATACAATGGCTGTAAGCTATGATTAACGAAGATCCCGGATAAGCTTCTGCTTCCATGAAAGCTCTTAATACTTGAGCATCCGAATATCCCATGGCGACACGGGCAACATAAATGTTTCCGTAAGACATAGCGATCAAACCAAGGTCTTTTTTCGCAAGTCCCTTGCCATTGGCTGCAAATTTGGCTACTGCTGCTCTCGGGGTGGCTTTTGAAGCCTGACCTCCAGTGTTTGAATAGACTTCTGTATCCAGCACAAGCACATTCACGTTCTTTCCGCTAGCCAGAACATGGTCCAATCCACCATAACCAATATCATAAGCCCAGCCATCGCCGCCAATGATCCAAACACTCTTACGGATCAGGTTATCTGCCACGTTAAGCAACAAAAGCGCTTCTTCTTTTTTGCTCCCAGAAAGTTTTTGCTTGATCTGCTCTACGCGTTCTCTTTGTTTACGAATCCCAATTTCATTTCCCTGATCCGCTTTTAGGGTTTCGTCTACTAGAGTTTCTCCAAGCAGATCGATGTTCTGCTTCAGTAGTTCACAAGCAAATTCAAACTTTTTGTCTGATGCCAGCCTCATCCCCATACCGAATTCAGCGTTATCTTCAAATAGGGAATTCGACCATGCAGGTCCGTGACCTTCCTTATTCACTGACCAGGGTGTCGTAGGCAGGCTTCCTCCATAAACCGAGGAGCAACCAGTGGCGTTGGCAATGATGGCATGATCGCCAAAAAGCTGTGATACCAGTTTAACATAAGGCGTTTCACCACAGCCAGAGCACGCACCAGAAAATTCGAACAGGGGTTGGAGAAGCTGAGAATTCTTAATAGTTGTAATGGAAATAGCTCCTCTATCCACATCTGGGATATCCAGGAAATAATTCCAATTCTGTTTTTCCTGTTCGCGTAATGGTGCCTGTGTTGCCATGTTGATGGCTTTACGGTTGGAAACCGATTTATCTTTTGCGGGGCAGTTAGAAACACATAGGCCACAACCTGTACAATCTTCTGGTGCTACCTGAATTGTAAAAGATTTTCCAGGTAGCTCAGGGAATTTTGCCAGGGTGCTCTTAAAGGTTGCGGGTGCTTTCTTTGTAAGTTCTGGATCGTACACTTTCATTCGGATAGCTGCATGCGGGCAAACAAGAACGCATTTGCCACATTGAATGCAGATATTGGGATCCCATACGGGGATTTCAAGTGCGATATTCCGTTTTTCCCATTTAGCTGTTCCAGATGGATACGTTCCATCCTTAGACAAGGCACTGACAGGAAGCGAATCGCCATCAAATACCAGAATGCGATCCACTACGGTTTTTACATAATCGGGAGCATCATCGGGCATACCTGTGCGCATAGTGACTTTGCTATCCGCTACTGAGGGCACAACGACCTGATGTAGATTTTCGAGGGTTTCATCCACTGCTTTGTAATTTTTCTCAACAACAGCCTCGCCTCGTTTTCCATAAGTTTTCTTGATGGCTTTCTTGATCTGGGCTATAGCTTCTTCTCGAGGCAGGATGTTGCTGATCGCGAAGAAGCAAGTCTGCATGATGGTGTTTACCCTTTCTCCCATCCCTGCCTTTTTTGCTACTTCATAGGCATTAATATTGTAGAGTTTGAGCTTCTTTGAGATGATCTGCCTTTGCACTTCAACCGGCAGGTGACTCCATACTTCATCTTTGTTGTATAAACTATTGATAAGAACAGTTCCTCCTTGTTTTGCAAAGCGCAGCATATCCAACCTTTCCAGGAAGGAGAATTGATGTACTGCTACAAAGGAAGCCTGTCCATCCCCAATAAGATAAGGTGCTTTTATGGGTTCTGGACCAAAACGCAAGTGGGATATGGTAATAGAGCCCGATTTCTTTGAATCATAAACAAAATATCCCTGGGCAAAATTGTCGGTATCTTCTCCAATGATCTTGATCGAATTTTTGTTTGCACCCACGGTACCATCGGCACCAAGGCCAAAGAACACACACTCGACAGTCTTCTCGGGCAGGATTGAAAAACCAGGATCGTAATCCAGGCTTGTATGGGTTACATCGTCTTCTATGCCGATAGTGAAATGCTTCTTCGGATTCTCTTTTGCTAATTCACTAAAGATGGCTTTAACCATTGCTGGTGAAAATTCTTTGGATGCCAAACCGTATCTTCCACCAATGATGCAAGGTGTTTGCTTGAATTTTCCAATTCCATCATTGATCGCTGCAACCACATCCAGGAAGAGAGGTTCTCCCAAAGACCCGGCTTCTTTAGTACGGTCTAAAACTGCGATGGATT
Source organism: Anaerolineaceae bacterium (assembly GCA_034429195.1). Lineage (GTDB taxonomy): Bacteria > Chloroflexota > Anaerolineae > Anaerolineales > Anaerolineaceae > UBA4782. The sequence goes on along the minus strand of DAOUGQ010000010.1, from coordinate 64,550 downwards.
TGACTGTTGATGGAATAGCCTGCAAAAGGTGTTCCACTGAAAATGGGCGGTACAACCGTACTGTGATCACACCCACTTTTTCTCCCTGTTTGCTCAGGTATCTTGCGGTTTCACGGGCAGTCTCAGCGCCAGAACCCATGATCACGATGATTTTTTCAGCATCTTCTGCGCCTGCATAATCAAACAGGTGATACTCACGGCCAACCACTTCCTTGAATCTTGCCATGATGTTTTCAACAATTCTGGGACAATCCTGATAGTAAGGATTTACTACTTCTCGACCTTGAAAGTAAACATCCCAGTTCTGTAATGTGCCACGAATAAAGGGCTTTTCTGGATTTAGTCCCCGGTTTCGATGGGCAAAAACGGCATCCTGTGAAATGATTTTCCGCAATTGTTCGTCACTTAAATATTCAATTTTATTGACCTCGTGAGAGGTTCTAAAACCATCAAAAAAATGCAAAAAGGGAACACGAGACTCGAGGGTGGCCGCCTGGGCAATAACTGCCATGTCGTGTGCTTCCTGTACTGAACACGAGGGCATTAGCGCAAAACCTGTGGTACGGGTTGACATAACATCTGAATGATCGCCGTAGATGGATATTGATTGATAAGACAATGCCCTGGCTGAAACATGGAATACAGTAGAGGTCAATTCTCCAGCAATCTTAAACATATTCGGTATCATTAAGAGCAATCCCTGCGAAGCAGTGAATGTGGTGGTTAATGCACCTGCCTGGAGGGAACCATGAACAGCACCCGCTGCCCCGCCTTCCGATTGCATTTCTGCGACCAGGGGTATGGTTCCCCAAAGATTCTTTTTGCCCAACGATGCCCATTCATCAGAAAGTTCACCCATGCCCGAAGAAGGGGTAATAGGGTATATTGCGATTACTTCATTCAATCTGTATGCCGCATTCGCAGCAGCTTCATTGGCATCTACCGTGATGAATTGAGTTTTCATACAGGCAATCCTCTCTTTTTAAGAACTTTGATAGTTGACAATTATGAAATATATTGTATATAGTATAACATATACAATAATTATTCAATTTATCTAACACATCAAGAATATCATATATTATTAAGGAATTGTTGATAGAATTCGTAAATAGATTCTTATTGCAAGGAGGAATCATGGGAGTCTTAAAGCCACTACATGAAACTGTATCTTTAGAAAAACTGGCTTATGATCGAATTAAGGATGCCATATTAACATTCGGTTTTATGCCAAATCAGGCACTGGTAGAAGGTGACCTGGCATTGCAATTAGGCATCAGTAAGACTCCTGTTCGAGATGCGTTAATGCGTCTGGAACGAGAAGGCTTGGTTTCCCGTATTCCTTTCAAAGGGACTTATGTATCGGATATCAACAACCAGGATATGGCTGACATTTACACAATTCGTGCCGTATTGGAAGGTTTGGCAATCCGGCTCGCTACCGAATTCATCACCCCTGAAGAAATCGAAAGGTTGGATGAACTTACCGAAGAACACGCAGTTGCATTGAGTCAAAGAGATTTTTCTGGGGTTGCAAAAATAAATGCAGAATTTCACAGAATCATTCTTCATAAATGTCACAATCAACGCTTGATCAATAACCTTGAGGATCTGGATGATCTACTCAAACGATACCGGCTGTTATCAATCGTTCAGGGAGTGCGTCTAGAAAAATCGGTGCCAGAGCATAAAGCCATTGTAGCGGCATTAAAAGAACGCAATCCATTGAAAGCGGAAATAGCGATGAAAGAGCACTTGCAAAGTGCAATGAGAGATCTATATAAACAGGATTTCTCTGAATTGGAACTCCTCGTTTCAAAACTAGTGAATAAGTAATTGGATCTTTAGAAAGCAGTCGAAAGACTGCTTTCTCATTTGAAAAAACAAAAAAATCATAGTTGACAAATGCATTTTAGTTATGTAATATATATTATATAACATATAATATATTTACTGTTATCCCTTATCGCTGTTTAAAACAAAATAAATTTTCAAGGAGGAAGCATGCCAAAAGTCGTCATAATTGGTGGTGGATGGGCTGGTTGTGCTGCTGCGTTGTCTGCAAAAGCTGCAGGGGCAGAAGTTGTCGTACTTGAACGCACTGATTGCCTGCTTGGAACAGGGCTGGTGGGTGGAATTTTTCGCAACAATGGTCGATTTACCGCGGCTGAAGAAATGATCGCTATGGGTGGTGGAGATCTGTTCCACCTGATGGATCAGGCAGCTCGCCATAAGAATGTCGAGTTTCCAGGGCATCATCATGCAAGCCTTTACGACGTGAGCCTGATGGAACCTAGTGTCCGCAGGTATCTGATAGAAAAAGGAATTAATGTACGATTGATCAGCCGTGCAACTGATGTAGTTCATTCAGGAGGAAAGATCAATGGAATAGTCCTGGAAAAAGATGAAGTTGTTGAAGGTGATGTGTATGTCGAAGCCACCGGTACAGCTGGACCACAAGCGAATTGTACTAAGTATGGAAATGGTTGTGCCATGTGTGTTCTACGCTGCCCAAGTTGGGGTGGCCGTATCAGCATAGCCGGGAAATTAGGCATCGTTGAGAAAATGGGCAAGAAAAAAGACGGTTCTATAGGTGCGATGAGTGGATCCTGCAAACTGCATAAAGACTCAATTGAAAAAAGCATTGTAGATGAATTGAATCGAACAGGTGTCGCAATCGTGCCTGTACCAAAAGAATTGGTTCATACCGAAAAACTTGCTGCAAAAGCTTGCCAGCAATACGCTCTTCCTGAATTTGCTGACAATCTGATATTGCTGGATACGGGTCATGCAAAACTGATGACCTCCTTCTTCCCACTCGAAGATCTGCGCAAAATCCCTGGGATGGAGAACTCGCGCTATGAAGATCCATACTCAGGTGGAAAAGGAAACTCGATGCGCTATTTGGCGTTGTCACCCAGAGATGACACGCTCAAGGTTATAGGAGCTGAAAACCTGTTCTGTGCGGGTGAGAAGGCTGGTTTGTTGGTAGGACACACTGAAGCGATCGTAACAGGTGTTTTGGCTGGAAATAATGCCGTCAGATGGGCATCAGGGAAACCGCTTGCCACAATTCCTACCAGCCTCTGTATCGGTGATGCAATCAAGCATGTTCGTGAGCAAATGGATACTGAAGAGGGAATGGGACTGAAGTATACCTTCTCTGGAGCTCAATACTTTAAGCGAATGCAGGAATTGCAGCTTTACTCCACTGATATACCTGCTATTCAAGCCCGTGTAGAAAGAGCAGGAATGTCCAACTTCTTCAGTCAGGAGGTGCATTAACCAAACCTCATGAATTGATATTTACTTACGCAATAGAAGGAAATCTGACAAAAATTTCGAAAGGAGAAAAGCAATATGGACCCCATAGTATTAACCGCAGCCCACTGGGTGTATGCAGCTTTTGTCATACTCGTATTCCTTTCCATTGCAACAAAAATTGACACGGCTGTAGTCGCCATCATTGGGATGTTTATCCTTGGATGGATAATAAAAGGCTCACCCATAGCAGGCCTGCAATCGATCTTTAACGGAATTACCAGAGCTGGCATCGTTTTGATTGAGGTGGTAGCGATCATCTCTATCATTGTAGGTATGGCAAAAGCTCTGGAGCCGATGGGAGTGATGGTCTTGATGGTGCGCCCCTTCAAGAAACTATTTAGAACCCCTGCGCTTACATGGTGGGTAACCGGTATTTTGATGTTCGCTTTTTCACTATTCCTCTGGCCTTCACCAGCTGCAGCATTGATTGGCGGACTTCTCCTCCCGGCTGGACTTGCAGTTGGTGTTCCCGCTATTACAATGGCAATGTCAATGAATCTTTTTGGTCACGGTGTTATGCTTTCTCAAGACCTTCTGATCCAGGCTGCGCCAAACCTTACTGCATCTACCGCTGGGGTACCAGTAAATGACATTATTTCTGCAAGCATGCCACTGAATATTGTTGCATCTGTAGTTTGTATTGCCATTGCTTGGTTCTTCTACGCTCGGAAAGATATCAAGAATTTTGAAGCCACCACGAAGAAATACCCGAGTTCATATATTCAAAGTGAAGAATTCAAAGATGTTGAGAGCCGTGTCTTTAGTACGCCTGCAAAAGTGGCTGCCATTACAATCCCGATCGTTTTAGTGCTAGATGCGCTCGCATTGATTTTCCTGGAAATCAGAGGTGGTGATGCCACCGCAGTTTTGGGTGGAACTTCAATCATTCTGATGTCGATCTTCCTTGTCTGGGAATATGGCAGAAAAGGGATCGAAAAGATCACTGCTGGTGTACAGGAAGGGTTTAAATTTGGTATGCATTGTTTTGCACCTGTATTCCTGGTAGCTGGATTCTACTTGATGGGTGTCGAAGGTTATGCTCAACAGATTCTTGGTGATAAAGCACCGAATATTGTGAATGATTTGATCATGTCCATCAACAATGCAGTTCCAATGACAAAATATGCGGTTGCCCCATTGCATATGATCCTTGCCGCCTTGACTGGTCTGGATGGGTCAGGTTTCAATGATCTACCTCTGATGGGCGGCTTGGCTGCTGCTTGGGGAGCTGCAATTGGCATAAAGGTTCCCTACCTGGCTGCTCTTGGTCAAATCACCATGATCTGGATTGGTGCGGGTTGTGTAGTTCCCTGGTCCCTCATTGCTGTGTCTGCTATTACCGGCACATCAGCTATGGATGTTGGTCGCCGCAACTTCATTCCAGTCTTTTCTGGTTTGGTTGCTGCAACCATTCTTTGTATCTTCTTGATGTAAACCTGTTGTGAATAAGACGTCCCTGATAGATCGCTACTAGGCCTTTCAGGGACGTCTTGGATTAAGAGAAAAATGAAAAAGAACATCCTCCAAAACGATCCTCCCAAATTGAAACGAAATGCTTTCTTGACGGTACTTCTGATCCTCATCATTCTCGCAAATACATTTGTTAGCCTGATCTTCTTACTCAATATTGTTGGAGTAGCAGATGGAGCTCTCAGAACAATGTCTATGGGTATGGTGATCTTTAGCTTTATTATTTGCGTGGGCAACATGGTTGCTGGTTTTGCTATTTGGAACTGGCATAAATGGGGCGTAATCCTTTATGGTATTCTGGTTATATCAGGATACGTTGTAATAGGGATTGTAACAAAGGATTTTTCTAATTTTTATAGTCTGGTCGGATTAATCATCCTGGTCATTCTGATATTCCCATTCTGGAAATATATGAAATTATGAGATATAGGATAAAAAATGGCCACATATAATGAGAGTGAAGAGAAGGCAAATAAAGAAAAGAATTGGGCAGCTCTTTCATCTGTTATTGCTGCCGTTTTTATTACTAGTTTTAAGTTGATCATTGGCTTGCTCACGCACTCTTTAGGTATCATGGCAGAAGCTGCCCATAGTGGATTGGATCTTGTGGCGGCAGCTGTCACTTTCTTTGCTGTCAGGATTTCAGGAAGAGCTCCTGATGAAAAACAAATGTTTGGGTATGGAAAGGTAGAAAATCTGTCTGCCTTGTTTGAGACTCTTTTATTGTTACTTACTTGTGCCTGGATCATTTATGAGGCCATCCAACGCCTCTTCTTCAAATCTGTGGAAGTTGATATTTCAATTTGGAGTTTCATTGTGATGATCACTTCGATCACTATTGATGTTTCTCGATCCCGTGTACTCATGCGAGCTGCAAAAAGGCACGGCAGTCAAGCACTCGAAGCTGACGCCCTGCATTTCTCTACTGATGTCTGGTCATCTGCAGTAGTGATCGTGGGATTGATCCTTGTTACGGTGGGCAAATATTTACAATCGAAAGCGTTGCTACCAGAAGAGGCATTAGCATGGTTCCATCGAGCAGATGCGATTGCAGCTTTTGGTGTGTCACTGATCGTAATATATGTGAGTGTTCAATTGGGAAAGCGGACCATCGACGGTTTATTGGATCGGGCTCCTCAAGGATTTTACCCACAAATCATGGAAAGAGTATCGAATATTCATGGGATCAGAAAAGTCCGCCAGGTTCGCATCCGCCCAAGTGGTCCTTCGACTTTTGTGGATATGATCATTGAAATTCCACGCTCTGCCACCTTCGAAGAAGCCCATAGTATTGCAGTCGAAGCAAAAGCAATCGTGAAAAGTTTAATCGATCGTGTGGATGTAATGGTTCACCTGGATCCCATGGTAACCAATAGCGATTCAATTGTAGAAAGCGTTCAAAGTGTTGCTAACCGTAATGGATTAAGCGTTCATAGTATTCGTTTAAACGAAAGTAACAATAAGATATCTGTAGATATGCACATGGAAGTACCAGAAATGTACAATGTTTCTCAGGCTCATGAAACCGTGGAAAAAGCAGAGACTCAAATGCGGAAGGAAATTCCAAATTTGGGGGAAATCTCGATCCATATTGAACCCAAAGGTGACCAAGAAAGTCGGCATTTAGTGGATTATGCCGAATCGGAAAACATCAATACAATATTGAAAGAATTATCGAAATTCTTCCCATTGGTATCAGAATGTCATAATATTGTTACCTACAGAGAAAATGATCAACTTTCTCTTTCTTTCCATTGTTATTTTTCGCCAGATATAAAAATTACTGAAGCTCATAAGCTCACCACTGCAATGGAGCAATATTTACGTAGACAAATTCCTGAACTTGATCGTGTTTACATTCATGTAGAACCTCTTGAAAAGTAATATAAATAGGCATACGTAATGAATACTAAATCTCCCTGGGGATTATTATCGCTGTTGCTCATTGGTACCTTCATGGGAACCCTGGGAAATAGCATGGTCTCAATTGCGTTATCTGCATTAAAAGACCATTTTTCCGTATCATTGACCCTGGCGGTCTGGTCAATTACTCTTTACACGTTAACTTTTTCCGTCCTGATGCCAATATTTAGCATCCTTGGTCCCGCCATAGGTATCAAACGATTGTATTTGGGAGGGATGAGCTTGGTATGTGCTGGTTCCCTTCTTTCTGTATTGGCTCCAAATTTTGGAATTTTTATTTTTGCTCGAATATTAACTGGTGTCGGTGTGGGTACTTTTTTACCATCGATCATGTGGGTAATAACCAATAAATTTCATCCTGATTTCCAGGGACGTGCAACTGGATATTGGGCACTCGTTAACAGTCTGGGTCATGCAATTGGGCCAACATTAAGCGGATTTCTTCTCCAATATCTGGATTGGCGAGCAATTTTTTATTTGAACATACCCTTCGGGTTATTATGTATTTTCTTATCAATCAAGGTTTTTCCAGTAGATAAACGAATGCCGTTGAAACGGTTTGATACCGCTGGAGCTACTGCCACAGCAGCATTCACATTCAGTTTGATGCTTGCAATAACATTGGCAATAAAAAAGGGAGTAGATTCATATCAAACTATTATTTTGCTTGCCACCACAACGATAAGCCTTCTATTTTTGATCCTTTATGAGCGCAGACAATCAATACCATTTGTTGACCTTTCACTCTTTAAGAATAAGAAATATCTTGCTTCGATTTCAGCTATCTCTACACAAGCTTTCAGCCAGTTTGGTTTACTTGTTTCTCTGCCATTATTCTTAATTGAGGGAAATGGCATGAATCAACAGACAGCCGGTTTATTGGTGATGATTATGACAATGATGATGGCACTTATCAGTCCAATTTCTGGCAAACTTTCTGATGAATGGGGAAGCAAAACAGTTTGCTGGGCAGGGATCTTGTTCCTGGCAATTGGTGCTGCTTCTTTCCTCATTTTTCATGTGGAAACCATTACAGGAATGAATATAATTTTGTTTGCTGCTGGATTGCTGATCTTTGGAATTGGATTTGGATTTATCCAGTCTGCTTCCACAGTATCTGTGATACATTCTGTGCCTGCAGAGAAAGCAGGGGCAGCTACAGGTTTCTTTCATATGATCCGATTTGTTAATGCCTCCCTTGGTTCGACAGTTTTTGGTATTATTTTGGAGAATAATCAAAAAGGATTGATTGGAGGATATTATCTTGGTTTCATCATCATTTTAGTTTTGTCAATATGTGCTTTGCCGGTGATGTTCTGGATGGCAGAGAGAATAAGGAGTTCTGCTGTTTCAGTATAAATTTAGTAAAAAAAGAGTGTAGATTAAAAAGGATGAAACAATGACCGAAAAAAATAATTTGCATAAATTAGGGAAGGAAAAGGAAATTTCTGTTTCCTGGCATGCGTTAAAAATTGAGGATGTTTTAACAACATTGGTGACAACCATTCACGAAGGACTTTCCTCTGCTGATGCAAAGGCTCGTCTTGAAAAGTATGGATTGAACCAGTTGGAAGAAGCTCCCCGTCCTTCTTTCTTAATGATGGTTTTAGATCAACTGAAAAGCTTTGTAGTTCTTTTATTGATCGGTGCTTCGATCATTTCTGCCATTCTTGGAGAGTGGGTGGATGCTTCAGCGATTATTTCCATTGTGATCCTTAATACGGTGCTTGGAGTCATCCAGGAGAGTAAAGCGGAACAGGCGCTGGCTGCGTTAAAAAAACTGGCTGCTCCTGAAGCTCTTGTTTTGAGAGATGGGCACAAAATAACCGTTCCTGCCAGTGAGCTTGTGCCTGGAGATGTGGTGTTTCTTGAAGCGGGGAACTTTATCCCGGCAGATGTGCGTCTGGTGGAAGCGGTGAACCTGCGCATAGATGAAGCTGCTTTGACGGGCGAATCTGTGCCTGTGCAAAAGAATATGTCCGACGTGATCACCGCCGATTCTCCCATTGGTGATAGAAAAAATACCGCATTCATGGGAACCACGGTAACCTATGGTCGAGGTAAAGGTATTGTAGTCAGCACAGGGATGCATACTCAATTAGGTTTGATAGCGACTATGCTGCAATCGGTTGAGACTGAAGAAACTCCACTTCAAAAGAAACTGGAACAGCTTGGAAAAACTCTTGGCTGGGCTTGTCTGGCAATCTGTGCGATTGTTTTTGCGGTTGGATGGATTCGGGGAGGTGAACCTCTTGAGATGTTCATGGTGGCAGTGAGCCTGGCTATTGCAGCAGTGCCTGAAGGTTTGCCCGCAATTGTAACCATCAGCCTGGCATTGGGTATGCGTGAAATGGTACGCAGGCACGCGTTGATCCGGCACCTGGCATCTGTAGAAACACTTGGCTCTGCTACAGTGATCTGCTCTGATAAAACAGGCACGCTGACACAAAATGAGATGACTGTAACTCGTATTTGGACTGATCATCAATTCTTTGATATATCTGGTACAGGTTACCAACCTGAAGGAGATTTTCTGGTCAACGGAAAGAAAATAGATCCACGCCAATATCAGGGTATGCTGACTTCATTGTGGATTGGAACGATTAATAATGATGCTGAACTTGAATATGATCATGAAGGGCATTTTATCCGTATGGTTGGTGATCCCACTGAAGGATCGATCCTGGTAGCCGCAGCTAAAGCGGGAGCATTACCTCATGTGATCAATAGCGCTTATCCCCGAGATGGGGAGATCCCATTTGATAGCACTCGTAAACGAATGGTTACTGTTCACAAGGTTACCAATCCCAGCGCTTCGGATATTTCTTTGTTCAAAGATTCTTCTGCAAAAGGCCAATATGTGGTGGCAATCAAAGGAGCGCCAGATGTTGTTCTTAATTTATGCACAGCCTACCATCCGATGGATGATTCTGCTCCTAAACCATTAACTCCTGAAGTCAGGCGAGAAATTCTTTCAGCTAACGATAATATGACGAATCAAGCATTGAGGGTTCTTGGTCTTGCATATAAACTTGTGAGCAATAAACCTGCCAGCTATACTGAAAAAGAATTGGAAGAGAACCTGGTGTTTGCTGGTCTGGTTGGAATGATCGACCCGGCACGACCGGAAGTTACACCTGCCCTTCAGGAAGCAAGAGAAGCTGGAATAAAAACTATTATGATAACGGGGGATTATCCCAATACTGCCTGCGCAATTGCAGAAAAGATCACACTGATTGAGCCGGGAAATTCTGCGATTTCTGGGAAACAGTTGGATGAAATGTCTGATGAACAACTGAAAGAACAAGTAACAACAACGAGTGTCTTTGCTCGTGTTTCACCTGAACATAAGATGAGGATCGTAAAAGCGCTTCAAGCAAACAATCAGGTTGTGGCGATGACGGGGGATGGGGTTAATGACGCTCCAGCGATCAAACTGGCTGATATTGGTGTAGCCATGGGTATTACCGGTACCGATGTTGCAAAAGAAACGGCTGATATGGTGCTGACAGATGATAATTATGCCAGTATTGTCTCGGCAGTTGAGCAGGGCAGGATCATTTACAGCAACATTCGCAAATTTGTCTATTATCTGATCTCATGTAACATGGCCGAAATATTCGTGATCTTTTTACCCACCATTTTGGGTAAAGGATCACCTCTACAGGCAATACAACTGTTATGGTTAAACCTGGTCACAGATGGCGCTCCAGCGCTGGCTCTTGGAACCGAGAAGGGTGATCCAGATATTATGCAGCAAAAACCCCGCCCGTTCAACGAGCCCATTATCAACAAACACATGCAGATTGGTGTGGTTGTTCAATCGATCGCGATAACGAGCGCAACTTTATTGGCATATTTCATAGGCCTTGCTCATAATGAAGTTTATGCTCAGACGATGGCTTTTATTACTCTATCCATCTCAGAGCTTCTACGTGCATATACCGCACGATCAGAATATTTCCCGCTGTTGAAAATTGGAATGTTTAAAAATAAATTCATGAATTATGCGGTAGGGTCGTCGTTAATTATGATCTTGTTGGTTTTATATGTACCATTCCTGAATACTGTCTTTAAGACCGTTCCCCTGGGATTTACAGAATGGGAAAAAATCTTGCCACTTATCCTGCTGCCATCCATCGCTGCTGAGATCACCAAAACTGTTTTACGAAAAATGAATGAAAAAGCTAAGAAATAAATAAAGCCAATAGAGTAATCATATTGACAATATTTAAAACCTCGCTACAATGATATGTGATATATGTTATAAGATATATAAATTAGGTATCTCAAAAAGGAGTTGAGTATATGGCAAATAAATTTGACTATAAGTATCAGGTCTATAAGCACTTGCAAGCTAACCAGGCTGCCATTTACGCTGAAGTAAGAAAGATCGCAGAAGAGATAGGAATTACTCCAGAAATGAAAGGCAACATTGGTTTGACTGGTGCAGTATCAGGTTGCCATGGTCTGCTAAGCCGCGAAGTTGATAAAGCAATGACCGATGTGGCTAGAAAAGTGATCCCCTCAGCTGTATTTGATGAAAAAATCCGTGACCTTGTAAAATCCTATTATGGTGATGAATACGATGCAGCCCTGATCAGCACATGTGAGGCAGGCCTTGTCGTTTCATACGATGCGTTATTTGTTCCTCCAACCCTGGGTAAAGGAGATGATTACCGGGCTCGCTACCTTGCGCCATACGAACGTCACATGCATCACCAAGGCGCTTACGGAAAACCATTCCCTCCGCGCTATAAAGAGGTGGTTGCTGAACGTGGTGAAGCTGCAGGAGAGTACGGTGTTCAAAACAAACGTGCTTACAATGTTGATACTGTATTCGTGAAACCGGTTGGTGCGGAATATGATTGCCATGGGATCAAGTATTGCCCGTGCCCTGATTTACTCCATGTAGATGCGAAAGCAACCATAAAAAAATTTGAGGAAATTGCTGCCAGGCATGAAGATACCATCTGTGGTATTGCTTCCCTTGCCTATGACACTCCTGGTTATGGGTATGGTGACAAGCAGGATGGCGTTCCTGTACTGCAAACAGGGCTTGCCAAATTAGCTGCAAAATATGATGTCCCCTATGTTATGGACAATGCCTGGGGGGTTCCTTTCATTGGTGCTGATATCCGCAAGATTGGCAGTGATATCATCCTATATAGTATGGACAAGGCATCTGGAGCTCCCACCTGTGGTCTGATCATAGGAAAAGAAGAACCGATGGTTGCCATTCGACGCTGCCTGGGTATCCATGGTGGACGATGGGGTACTCTTTCTTCTCACGGTAAGGCAGCACATGTAGGTTTTGATCCTGGAAAGGAAGCTCTTGCAGGTGCCTATGCTGCGATGAAAATTTTGAAGGATCACCCTGAGATTTCGCTCGCTGCAGTTGATGGGCTATATAAGATTTGCCTTGAAGAATTTGAACTCCTCCCTGCTGCATTGAAAAAAGGTTGGACTATCTCCAAATCAACAAATTCACTTGCTGTTGAAATGAATTATGGTGATACATGGCGCAATGGTGAATTTGGTATTCCAGTATTCTCAATGGAAGATATGTATGCTGGTAGTCATGTATTACAGAACTGTATGTCTCAAATGGGTTTGGTCCCAACCATTGCATACGATGGTAACATCTACATTTCCAATGGGATTGGCAACCTTGATGAAGATGGAAGACTCATCGAACTTCCAACACGGCTTTCAGTAAAGGCAGCAATGAAATCAGTGGAAGTTATCAGCCGCTATGCGGGATTGATCTAGTTCCTTCACCAAGCAGGGAATGTTCTTTCTTCCCTCATAAAAAGGGTAGGACTGAGTGATTGGATATTACCCCTATCAATCCGAAATCTCACAAAGTCTTACCCTTTTGCTTTAATGAGTAATGATCGGATTAGGAAAGGGTGGGATTATGACAAAAGCAATAGACCATATCGTCGACGCAATCGATATTGAAACATTTTTATTCTGTAAATCTGAAGATGAAGCCAAGCAGTTGGCGGAATCACTGTGCATCGAATTGGGTCTTCCTCATGGTGATATTGTTTTCCTGGAGTTCAAAGCCTGGGGAGCTCGTGTTCGTCTCCGAAGCTATATTCATCATCCTGGAGATCATTATCGTTGGATGGAAAGCGCAGGTGAAGCATGAAAACCGTATTGCTGGCACCTTTAGACCCCGTCCATGATAATGCGATCAAATTGATCAAGCGAAAGCTTACTGAAGCTGGATACGAAGCCGTATCCATGCCCCCTGGAACATCACCCGAGGAAGTAATTCAGAAAGCGCTCGAGATCAAACCTTCTGTTATCCTAGTCAGCCGCACACTTGGTTATAAGGTTGCTGAGATCCTCAGCCAACTGGTAGATCTGGCAGACGCAGCAGGAATTCGAGATTATACCCGTATTGGAGTAGGGGGGATGGCAATCACCAAAGAAGCAGGAGCTGAATTAGGCTTTGATGGGTGCTTTGTTGGCGAATTGAAGATGAATGAGCTCATCGATTTTATCGAAGACCGGGTCACCTCTGGTGAGATACTGCGAAGCGGTGAATCTGTCAGAAAGAAACCAGATATCACTGCGCCTTATTCATATAAGTTCTATGATCCTGTTATAGAAGGGTACCTGAACCAGATTGTGGAGCAGGTTTTATCGTGGGTTCAAAACAAGACTACAAAAGGAATTGAACGAGCTAAAATCAGGAGTGAAATCCTGGAATGCGAAAATGAATTTATTGAAGGAAACGTCAGTTCTACAACTCGTGATGAACTTCTAAAGAGGTATATTGCTGACTGCGATCCTGAAATCCAGGCTTTCTATCAATCCAAACAACTTCCTACAGGGGTGCGCTGGCTCGAAAAGACCGAGATCGACCGGATGGCGAATCTGTTTGATACACCACATGCCGAATTTGTTGGACTGCAGCATACCAATTCGAAGCCTTTGTTCTTCTCGCAATATGGAACAGGCTGCCCTATCATGGATATTTATCATATTAAAGTTGCAGAAGCCTGGGGAATTGATGGGGTATTCCATTTTGACCCTTCCTGGAATGCCCAAAAAGAAGGTCTGCTACAGGGATGCCTTACCCATGAACACGATGGAACAATCATTACTCTGGAAAATCTGAAATTGATCCGGCATTACATGGAGCCCTATACTCTTTGGAATGTCCGTGGTCATCGTGGTCTCAATACCCCCGAAACACAAATTCTAGGGCATGCTGCAGGAGCAGATCTCTTCAAGATCAATATTCCTTACGGAAGCACAGGCGGCGGGACGGATCCCAAGAGATTGATGGTGGATGGAATCTATTCGTTAATGCTGGCTGCTCAATTTGGTATCCCCTATGATATCCCGGGGAATGATGAATTAAGTGGTGTACCACCATACAAGACTTTTGCTGGTCTCTTGATCATGATGGCGCTTGGTCTCAAATTGGGCGCCCGCCCCATTCCAAAACCTCTTCTTTGCTATTCGCCGTATATGACAATCCATGGCAAAATGGATGATAACATGATCGAAATGAACCTTGCGAAACTGGCTGTCTGGCGTGATATTGTCGATACTCCTATCTGGCCAGGTGAACCGGTAGGGTTTATGACGCATACGCCTGATCGCGTTCAATCGGCACTTCAAACCTCACTGCATGCCACACTTGCTTCGACCATGGGAGTGGATGCAGTTACAATCGCCTCTTCAGATGAAGCATATTCAAAAGGTCCGATCTCAGTGCAGGCTCGTGTGGACACTTTACGTGCTGTAAAAGATCAACTTCGATTCCAGGGAAGCGTTAAGGCGTCTCTAACAACGACTGCTGAGACACTCAAGGAAGAAATTCATGAGAAGATCACAGAGACACTCGCCGTGGTGGCTCAGAGAGGTGATCTGACTGCTTCGATTTATGAAGGTCTATTGGGAAGCCAGGAAGATGGATTATACCCGGGGCGTGTGGGTAGTGGAACAGTCATTGAATAGTCATTGAACCGCTATGATTACTTTAGGATTTGTTGGTACCGCAAAAAACACTGGTAAAACTACCACCGCTCTGCACATGATGAAGTTGATCGTTGCCAGTGGCTATAGTATAGCTCTGACAAGCATTGGCTACGATGGCGAAAGTACTGATCATATTACCGGGTTACCCAAACCCAGGTATTTTGTAGAACCGGGAATGGTTATTGCTACCGCAGAAGGCTGCTTGAATTATGGCTCGGCTGGTTACTCAAACCTGCAACCAACAGGCATTAAGACTATCCTCGGAGAAATCATGATTGCCACGATTGGTTCACCTGGCAATGTGGTTCTTGCAGGTCCCAATCGCAAAATGGACGTTTCTCGATTAATGAGTCAATTAGCAGAAAGGGAAATGGAAGTAACTTTTCTGGATGGAGCTCTCAATCGCCTGGCTGCCATGACAGAAGCGGATGGTTTGATCCTCTCGACTGGCGCTGCGTATGATCAGCGAATTCCGGTTATCGCCCGCCATGCTCAAGCTCTGGAATCACTCTTTCATTTTCCAAAGCATGATGGATCGCTCTATTCCGACGATAACCATGTTCTAGGCTGCAGTGAGAAAAGTGAAAAGTTTGAACTGCCATATAGCTCGGTCTTTGATTCCAATACCGCAGAATTGTTGGCAGGTTGGTTGTCAATTACAGGTGATAGTTTATGCTATGTTCCCGGCACCTTTGCTCCTGGCCTGTTTTATGAAATGTGTCAAAAATTGGGTGACCGGTTGCAAGGGAAGCAGTTCGTGTTTCGCAATCCGCTACACCTGCTTGCTACCGGTCAACCTGAATTGTGGCAGGAAAGCTTTTCTTACCTTGTGAGTAAAAGCGCGCAGGTGTTTTATAGATCATTGAGCCATTTGAATTTTATGACAGTTAATCCGTTTTATCCAAAATATTTGCAAAAAACTGCCAACTATATTGCTGAGTATGTTGATAAAAAGGAATTGCTTTCTTCAGTCAAAGAAAGTGTAAAAAATACCCTGGTGATAGATATTCTCCAGCCACCCTATCCAGACCTGCTTGAGTTATGTAATCTAGATCATAAAAGGAAAAAAACCTATGAGTCCTGATCCGTATTCTGCCAAAAAACTTGATACAAAATATCCATGTGCACGAAAAAACAATGTCATCGGAAAATTGTGCGTCATTCTCGATGCACGGGCACAGAATCGTGCTCTTGAATTGGTTCAATATCCTTCCCGTGCTGTATTAAAGAATGAGATCCATGAGCTCATCCTCACTTCGGAAAAGACTGCCGAACCGGGTGCTGTGGTTAATAATATTTCGTATTTGGGATATTTTGAAGTGTTGGATAGTGGTGTCATTTGGGCAGGCGATAAAGTCTTGATCGGTGACACTGAGATAGGTACACTTGCCGGATATGATATGACACACTTTCCGAACCATATGAATATTGTGATCAAAACAGACTCTGAGCTGTTCACTGGAGAAGAAAAAGGTTTGGAACTGGGTCAGGTCATTACATTTGTATATCCAGGAAGACCAACAAAATAGTAAATAAAATAAGGAGTAAAAATGAGTAAACTTGAAAAAAAGATCATCAAAACAGATAACGCGCCTGCTGCCATCGGCCCCTATTCTGCAGGAGTAGCTGCTGGCGCGTTCGTTTTCACTGCTGGACAAATCGGGCTAGACCCTAAGAGCGGACAAATGGTGGAAGGTGGAGTGGAAGCAGAAGCAAAACGTGCATTGACCAACCTGAAAGGAATCCTGGAAGCTACTGGGTCCAGCCTTGGAAATGTCGTTAAAACTACCGTGTTTCTCAAGGATATGGCTGATTTTGCAAAAGTAAATGCAGTGTATGCCGAATTCTTTACAGAAAATCCTCCAGCCCGTTCAGCGGTTCAGGTGGCTGCATTGCCTAAAAATGCTCTGGTTGAGATCGAGGCGATAGCTATTCTCTAAAAATAAAGGGAGAATTGACATTCAGAACTAATTGTTTTTGCGTGTTTATTCCTTTATTGCTGTCATTTACCAGGGCTTACTTTTCTGATCTCTAAGGGCGTGTCAATGACACGTCCTTAGAATATTTACGTCTTTCTGATACATTAAAGAATAGCAATCCTCAGTTTGCTGCAAAAACTATCTTTGATTAAATGCGTAGATTCTTCCGTAATGCATCAATTTGTGATTGTAGAAAACTTCTTGTGATAGGGATTTCAGGGTGCATAGTATCGAATCCGTGAAATGCACCGGGAAGAACCACCAGCTCACAATCAACACCACTTCGCTTTAATCTTTCTGCATAAGCAATGTTTTCTTCATAGAAAAGATCTAACGTACCAATACCAATCCATGCAGGGGGCAAACCCGCAAGATTTTCGCGCTTTGTGGCGACAGAATATGGCAATACATTTTCTGAACCAAATGTTTCCCCTAAATATGATTTCCATCCAAAGTAGTTACTTGTGTTGCTCCAGGTCAAAATTGACTCATACTGAATTTCTTTCTTAAAAGCTGTTCGATCGTCCAGCATTGGATAAACCAGTAACTGGAAGGCTGGTGCAATTTTTGCCCGATCACAGGCAAGCTGAGCAAGACAGGTAGCCAATCCTCCACCCGCACTGGCACCCCCAACCGCGATTCGTGTGGGATCAATGCCTGATTCCCCTGCATGATCAAATACCCATTCCAAGGCAGCGTAGCAATCTTCGAGTGGTGTTGGGAAAGGATATTTTGGAGCCAGACGATAATCTACTGATACGATCATAATTCCCAGTTCACGGACAAGGTTGAATAAATAGGCATCATTCATATCAGCGCTTCCAAAAACAAAACCTCCCCCGTGTATCCAAATCATTACAGGTAGATTCTTTTCGATTGATGTGGATTTATAAATACGAATTGGCAGGCGATACCCATCTTTTGCATCAATTTGAATTTGCGTAAGTCTGATATCACTAGGAATCTCCGGTTTTTGCAGCAATTTCATAAACAACCTGACCAGTGGAAGAGTCAGACGGTTTATTTTTACTCTCGGTATCAATTTCCAAACATTCCTGAGTTCCGGAAGAATATCTTTGCTATAACTCGTCATTTACATCTCCTGTCAAAAACGCTTTTTAGTATATATTTTAAATTCTCTCTCAATGATATTATTCTTATTTCGTGAAAATTGCATGAACATTCCATAGCTTCAGCCAATAACCATAAAATTGATGCTTGTAATTAGGGATCATTCTTGCTATAATGTTAAGCGCTTAAGCAATTTCATTGCTTTTTTATTCAAGAAAAGTTTAAGCGCTTAACAATAGAGGGTTTTATGGCTTCAATTTATGATGTTGCAAAAGCTGCAGGTACTTCCATCGCTACCGTCTCATATGTTCTGAACAAGAGTAATCGAGTCAGTCAAGAGACCACTGAACGTGTCATGAAAGCGATCAAAGACCTGAATTATCAGCCCAGAGCTTCTGCTCAAGCACTTGCCAGGGGGCGAACACTCACAATTACTCTCATAGCCCCAATTTCCATTTATCGACATCAAGCTTCTCTTTACAGCCTGATAAATGGTATTGGTCGTGTGCTTGAATCAACTGATTATCGCTTGTATATCCATCCAACCTTAAACCGACCTGGTTCTCTGCAAGAAATCGAAGCTGCGATCCGCAGCCAGCAGATGGATGGTGTCATTCTCATGCACGTTGCTCCTCACGATCCGCGTGTTAGTTTATTGAGGCAGAACAAGATCCCATTCGTACTGATTGGTCGAAGCGAAGAATTTACTGATATTTCCTGGGTGGACGCTGATATCGAAGCAGCCGTTGAAACGTGTGTCACTCATTTGGTTGGTAAAGGGCATCGCTATATTGGGATGATGGGCGAACGCGGTGAAGCCAATATTACCAATCAGTTGATACAAGGTTTCGAACGAAGCATTGTCCGGCACAATCTTCCTTATGATCCAAATTACTGTATTGAATTTTCTGATGATCCTGATGATGTTAAGCAGGTGATAACCAGTCATCTATCTCGACCAGATAGACCTACCGCTTTCTTTGCTGTATCTGACCTGGCGGTGTTAGGAGTGTACAATGCGGCTTTTGACCTCCACTTAAGAATACCAGAAGATCTGGCAGTCATTGGATACGCCGACAGTCCAATTTATCCATTTTTATCACCACCTTGTAGTGCTGTATTTGGAAGTGCATTTGAACTAGGGAAAAACTCTGCCGAAATTCTGCTTTCAACTCTCGGTGGAGAAGAGACTGCTGTCAGGCAGATAATTCTTCCATCTCAACTGATTGAACGTGGTTCCACCGCAACAATCCAAAAGTAAATCCAAAAAAGGAGGGTACTGATCAAAGAAAACACTCAGATCTCATTCGCTTTCAGTATCGATCATCAAAAAAATTCCTTCTGGAGGAGAGATATGTCTAGAAAATTCATGCATTACGGTATGGTTCTTTTTACTCTGGTGATGATTGCCAGTTTATTTGCATCTTGTGCTCCTAAAGCTACCCCCGCAGCCAGCACTGAAGCAGTGGCTGAGGCAACGGAAGCACCTGTGGAAGCTACTACTGAAGTAGCCAAAGACCCGGTAACGATCAATCTTTGGATCATCGATCGAGTTGGCATGGATGCCATGGAAACTGTGAAAGCAGTCGCAGAACAGTGGGCTGCGGAAACCGGCAATACGGTTGTTGTCACTGAAGGAAATCAGTTCGAAATGCTTAACAAGATCCCCCAGGCAATCCCGGCTGGCGAAGGACCTGATATTTTCATGAACATCAACAACTACATCGGTGGTCATTATGCTGGTCAATTGATCATACCGTTGGAAAGTTATCTCACTGACGAAGAAAAAGCCAATTACAGCCAGAACTCTCTTGATTCCTTTACTCTGGATGGGCACCTTTTGGGTATCCCGTTTGCAGGAGATACGATGGCTCTTGTCTATAATAAAGCATTAGTACCAACTGCTCCTACGACCATGGATGAACTGATCAGTATGGCAAAGTCATTGACTACAGGGGACCAATATGGATTCCTCTATCAAGTTGACTCCTTCTATTACAGCTATCCATTTATTGCAGCATACGGTGGTTATATCTTCAAATGGACTGGTACCGGGTATGATGTGGCTGACATCGGTCTTGCCAATGAAGGTGCGATCGAAGGACTAACCTATGTAACAGACTTTGTTAATAAAGAAAAATTAATGCCCGCTGATACTACGGCTGATGTTATGAACAGCCTCTTCTCTGAAGGCAAAGTAGGCATGATCATTACCAATCCAGCGATGGTTCCTTCTTATATAGCTGCAGGCGTTGATGTTGGTGTGGCACCTATCCCAACCACTCCCAATGGGCAAGCTCCTAGACCTTTCGCTACTTTCACTGGTTTCTCTGTCAGCAGCCAGTCAAAGAATCAGGATGTGGCAGCCGATCTCGCTATTTATATGGGTAAGAATCTGCCATTACCTCTCTATCAAGCGAATAATGGCAATATCCCAGTGTATGGACCTGTTGCACAAGATCCTGCATTGCAAGCTACTCCTGAATTTAATGGTTGGGTATCACAGCTAAATAATAGCGAAGTCCTGCCCAGCATTAACGAGATGAATTTCGTTTGGGCTCCTGCCACAGCAGCGTTCCAGGCAGCAGTTCATGGTGATGCAACTGTTGAACAGGCACTCACAGATGCACAAGCATTGATCCTACAAACCATCGAAGAGAATAAATAGTTGATTTTCTCTCTGTTCGAACCTGGAGGGGAAAGTATATCCCCTCCAGGTTTTTCAATAAGGAGGAAAACATGGTTTCAGCAATCCAAAAGAAGGCAAGCAAAAGGAGGGCAATTCCCTATTTGTTCATCTCACCAGGATTGATTGCCATGTTGATGGCCGTTGTAATACCGGGTATTTTAACGATCTATTTTGCTTTCACCAATTATTCTCTTACTCACCTGGCAGATTACAAGTTCAATGGACTGCTCAACTTTCGTCGCATTTTTATTGGCAGTGCACAGGGTGAGTTTTTAGGCGTTCTTTCCTGGACTACTATCTGGGCAATTCTTTCAACATTTTTATCATTTTCCATTGGTTTACTTCTGGCTCTCTTATTAACAAATAAAAATATCCGAGAGAGAAATTTTTACCGGATGTTGCTCATCCTCCCCTGGGCGCTTCCGTCCACACTGACGGTGTTGACCTGGAAAGGGTTGCTTAATTCTTCTTTTGGACCGATCAATCGTTTTCTTGCCATCTTTAATATTGCTGCCGTACCCTGGCTTACTGAGCCATTGACCGCGAGAATAACCTGTCTCATCGTTAATATCTGGATTGCATTCCCGTTTATGATGATTACCTGTCTGGGGGCTTTACAAAGTATCCCGGATGAATTATACGATGCAGGGAAAGTGGATGGTGCAAACTTATGGCAATCTTTCTGGAACATTACCTTCCCATTATTGAAATCTGCCACTCTTCCATTGATAATATCAGGTTTTGCCATGCAGTTCGGAAATTTTGGTGTGATTTTCCTGCTTACTGAAGGTAGCCCTTTTGTAAAAACATCAACTCTGGTAGGTTCAACCGATCTGCTTTCAACTTATATGTACAAAATGGCATTTGCGAGTGCCAGCTTTGATTATGGCATGGCTGCAGCTTGTGGTTTGATCCTATTCATAATCGTAGGAACCCTCACATTGATCAACACAAAGCTCACTGGTGCATTCAAGGAGGTGGATGTATGAAACCCCTGTCTAGAAAAACATCTACTTTTATTACCACTAACTTTTGCAGGCTGTTGTTGATCATTGCCTGTCTGGCTACGCTTTTTCCGATCTATTGGATTGTGACTGCTTCTTTTGGAAAGAGTGCTTCTTTGTTCTCCACCTCTCTCATACCTACTACGGTAACATTGGTGAATTTTAAAAATTTGCTCATAAATACTGATTTCATAATTTGGATGAAGAACAGTGCAATTGCATGTTTAGGGGGAAGTTTGCTTTCTTTATTCTTTACCATAACAATGGCTTATGCATTTTCTCGCTTTAAATTTCCTGGAAGACGCTATGGACTTTTAGCGCTCATCCTTATTCAGATGTTACCTGCGACTGCCACGATTGTAGCAATTTACCAGGTGTTGCAACATCTACAACTACTCAATAAGCTGGTTGGGTTGATCCTGGTGTATGGCGGGTTTTCCATTCCATTCAATGCCTGGTTGATGCGCGGCTATTTTGACTCAATTCCGCGAGATCTGGATGAATCCGCTTACATCGATGGTGCCAATGAATGGCAGACTTTTATAAAAATTGCTTTACCGCTGGCAATGCCAATGGTTGTGGTTGTTTTCATATTCAATATAATCAGCTTCTTTAATGATTATTTGCTCGTTTCCATTGTTATGAGTGGTAATGAGCATTACACAGTGGCCCTTGGTATGCGCTTCTTTACGCAGGCATATGCCGCGAACTGGTCAATGTTTGCTGCAGCAGCTATTCTGGCGTGCATTCCAATTATGATCATATTTTATGCATTACAAAAATACCTGGTGCAGGGTTTGGTTAATGGTGCAATCAAAGGATGATCTTATGCTCTCGATGTTTCCTCATCTCAAATCGTTTACACCAAATCCAGACATTCACCGTTTTATAGATTATTTGCTTGGAAAAACCAAGCGTTATCCTGCACCTATGGTTGAGTTTATCGTGGATGAACCGGTAATGAAAAGGATCGTTATTGATGTATTCCAACGGGAATGGGTAGATCCGGGTTCTGATCGTGAGTCTCAAAAAAAATATCTCGATAACCTGATCTTCTTCTGGCATAGTATGGGGTATGACATGATGCGTTTTGAGGCGGCACCAGATTATCCAGGGTCTGCGCGGATAACAACGAATACGGTAAAGGATTCAAATACTACCCGATCCTGGGCAGAAGAAAGCATTGGAGCCATCACCTCATGGGAAGATTTCGATACCTATAAATTTCCCAAAGCAGAAGAAGTTGATTATTTTGCTTTTGAATATCTCAATGATCATCTTCCAGAGGGAATGGGATTGGCTTTAGCGCATGGAGGGGGATTATTTGAGCGTGTCTCATGGATCTTTTCTATTGAAAAGCTTTGCTACTTTCTGTATGACCAGCCAGACCTGGTTGATGCAGTAACGCAAAAGATCAGCGAAATTCAGCTGGCTTTCTACCGCAACATAATGGATTTTAATCGCCTTGCAGCGATTTTCCCTGGTGATGATATGGGGTTCCGAAGTGCAACCATTATTTCTCCCAATGATTTAAGGAAATATTTTCTCCCTTTTCACAAGCAAGTTGCTGGTATGGCTCATGCCAGGGGAGTTCCTTATTTTCTTCATTCTTGTGGGAATGTAATGAAGATTATGCCTGATTTGATAGAGACAGTTGGTATTGATGGTAAGCATTCATTTGAAGACGCGATCATTCAGGTTGAGAAATTCCAGGAGATGTTTAACGGAAAAATTGCTGTATTGGGAGGATTGGATGTGAATTTCCTGGCGAAGGCAAAACAAGATCAAATTCGAAATCGCGTGCGAAATATCCTTGAGGTTTGTGAGTCACGCGGAAGATTTGCCATTGGATCCGGAAATTCGATCCCTGATTATGTTCCCATTGAAAATTACCTGGCAATGGTAGATGAAGCAATTTCGATGAAGAATTCCTAGTTTATTGGAGGAAGAGTGTTTAAAGAGATCCACTATTACAAACCTAACCTTGAAGATGTCATTTCACGCTACCAGGCGCTTTATGAAACAAAAGAACCAGGACATGCGATGATCTATGCTATGCCCTGTGTACCAGATTCTGAACCGGTTCCTGCCCTGAACAAGATCGATTTGAATACTCAAATGGAAGAATATCTGGATATTTGCCTACGTAACTACGCATCAGCTCTTGAAAAAATGATTGATATTCAAGATGATTTAATCCCTACTTTCGGACCGAATTTTGGAATTGGGGATTACAGTGCTTTTATTGCTGGAGAAGTGATATTTACCGAAGATACTTCATGGGCAGCACCTGTAATGAAATCTCTGGAGGATATGAAAGGATTTTCACTATGCCGGGATGCGTATTGGGTAAAAATTATGGAGAGGGCACTGTCATATTTAGTCAAACAAACAGCATCCGGTCCAATTCCGATCATTCGTGGTTTCTATTCACCACTTGATCTGGCTCATTCATTGCGTGGTGAAGCTTTATTCATCGATTTTAAAGAGTCGCCCGAGCAGGTTCATGAGTTCATGAATTTTTGTGCCGATGCGATCATCTGGATTGGTACGATTTTACGAAAGATCACAGGGGAAAATTTTGGCGGCAATATTGCTGGTGCCTGGCTGAAACCGGGCACAATCTGCATGTCAGAAGACATTGCCTGCCTTATCTCTCCAAAAACATATGCTGAATTTGCCCGTCCATATACTCAGAAGGTGATCCATGCTTTTGGCTTTGGACAGATCCATACTCACTCTCTTGGATATAGAAGTATCCCGGAGATAGCCAAATTAGATAAATTACTTGGGATACAAGTTTCTGACGATCCAAATATTCCTCGTGGTTTTGATCGACTGGAATGGTTATTACCACGTGTCAGTGGAGTTCCCTTGACCATAGGATGCACTCCAGACGAATTGATCAAGAGTTTTGAGTCGATTATTGATGAATGTAACATAACTTTTGCGTGTGAGGTTTCGGATGCCAAAGAAGGGAAAGAATTGGTCGAATGGGTGAGGGGGAGGGTGAAGTAATGGATGATTTTATCTTTGGCACGATGGATACCGATTCACTGCGATTAAAACACTACAAGCAGACCCATCTTGAAATCTCTCACCAATCCAACCGATTTCCATTGGATCCACGCCCAGGTGAAGCAGTAACACTGACAATTACTGTTGGGCAAGACCAGGATGTAAGGGATGCCTGGGTATATTACTCAACAGATGGGCAAGACCCAGAAGGTAATGAAGAAAATAGTATTCATGGTTTTGTAGAGCCTATGCATTGGGTGAAAGTTGAATGGGATGATCTGACCTGGGGATATGTTCATACTTTTTCTTGCACTCTTCCGGGGCAGCCTGATCAGACCGTTGTCCGATACCAGATATGCTGTAAAACATTTTCGGGAGACCTGATCTATGCTGATAATGGCGCTTATTATGCCTATGCAGTGGACGAATATTCAGAACCTCTCTGGGTAAAAGATGCTGTGATCTATCACATTATGATAGATCGCTTTTCCACCTCGCCTGGGAAGGAATGGAACAAGGTGGGAAGTATTCAAGATATTTATGGAGGAAATTTACAGGGAATACAGAGCCGTTTGGATTACTTGCAGAATCTGGGAATCAACGTACTTTATTTGAGTCCAATTTTCCCAGCAGATAACCATCATCGGTATAACGCTACGGATTATTTCGAAATTGACCCTGTGATTGGCTCGAAAAAGGATTTTAAGAACCTGTTGGATGATGTCCACGGGCGTGGTATGCGTCTGATCCTTGATTTTGTTCCCAATCATTGGTCAGACCAACATCCAACTTTTCAACAAGCGATCTCAAACCCTGAAAGCCAATTTCGAGAATGGTACATATTTTCCCATTATCCAGATCAGTATGATCGCTTCTTTGATATTGGCGCGATGCCAAAAATCAACTTACGAAACGCTGGCGCGCGCAAGCACATCATCGATTCTGCCTGCTATTGGCTTGAGTTTGGTGTTGATGGGTTGAGGCTGGATTACGCCATCGGACCAACCCCAGATTTTTGGGCAGATTTTCGACTTGCTACTCGTAAAGTAAAACCTGATTGCTGGACTATTGGAGAAGTTGTCGACTCGATCAATGCCCAGGCAACATTTGAAGGATTGCTGGATGGCTGCCTTGACTTTGTTCTTCTTGAAGCCCTCCGCCAGACTTTTGCTACACATGTATGGTCAGTGGAAAAATTTACTTCGTTTTTGCGAGGGCATCAAGCAATGTTTCATAGGGAATTTTCGCGACCGTGTTTTCTTGATAATCATGACATGGATCGGTTCTTATGGGGTGCTGGAAATAATAAAAAGGCATTGAAACTGGCTGCTTTGTGCCAATTCACATTAAGAAATTGTCCAATGATCTACTACGGTACTGAGGTGGGACTTACGCAAAACAAAGGAACCCGTGAATATCGTGGAGGTTTTGGCGTGTTAGAGGAAGCTCGCCTTCCCATGCTCTGGGGTGAGGCTCAAGACACAGAGCTGGTTGATTTCTACAGATCACTTATCTCTTTGCGAAAGAATGAAGCCTCTTTACGGTATGGAGATTGGGAACTTGTCCTGGAAAACAGAGAATGCTTCTGTTATTCAAGACAGGATGCAGGCTCAAAATTATTCTGTTTATTCAATACATCAGAAACATCACAGCAGATTGAGATCCCTTTTTCATGGTCTACGGTTATTTTCTCTACACAAAAAGAACGCATTGGAGAGAAACAGATGAATAAATGGATTGATCTTGCACCAATATCGGGTTTGATCTTACGTTGATGTATGAGACGGAGATAGCATGAATATACGCGAACATGAAACCATCCCCACAAAAACTCCGCTGATCGAAGGGAATAAGGTCACCTTTCTTTTTCGCAGCAAACAACAACCTATATTAATTGGTGATTTTAATAATTGGGATTTCTCTCATGGGATTGGTCTGGATCAATACACTCCTGGCATGTGGATAACCACGCTTGAGTTTCCCATAGATGCTTATATGGAATATTCCTTTTTTGTCAACGGAAAACGTGTTTTAGATCCAAAAAACCATCAAAGAGCTGATAACGGGACAGGCGATATCAACAATTATTTCTATATGCCAGAAGCAAAGCCATCAGAGTATGCCATTAAAAAGAATTCTTACAAAGATTTGAAAGAATATCAAATTATTGATGATATAAGATTAGTTGACTCGAGCAGAAAGATCTATCTCTATCAGCCCAAAACGGAAGAGCCCAGTCCATTGTTGGTTGCATATGATGGTAATGATTATCTAGAACGTGGTTATATTGTCTCGATTATCGAAAACATGTTAAAAAAGGAAAAGATCCAACCACTGGCGTTGGCGCTAGTTCCCAGTGCGCGGGCAAGATTTGTGGAATATGCTGGCAACGATAGCACAGTCTCGTTTGTATTAAACAAAGTCATCCCTCTCGCCCAGAAAAATTTAAACCTGATCGATATCCATGATAACCCTGGTGCTTATTGCATCCTTGGCGCCTCAATGGGTGGCATGATGGCTCTTTACTCAGCCATTCGAGCACCAAAAATCTTTGGTAAGGTAATCTGTCAATCTGGGGCATTTCGAATGTATGAAGAAGATTTTTCTATTTTTGATCTCGTTGACCGGGAACAAATTCCTCAAATTCAAATCTGGATGGATATTGGGAAATATGATTTCCTCTATTCCATAAATCAACGAATGCACCAGCTTTTGATTGACAAAGGCTACTGTGTCAAATATGAGGAAGTCAATGGTGGGCACAATTACACTACCTGGCGGAATATACTGCCGCAAGCGCTTGAATTTCTCTTTCCCTGGCGAGGAAACTCATCTACTCATTCTGGAGAAAATTAATGGAAAATAGGATTAAAGAAATTTACGAAGCTGTAGTCAATGGGGATACAAACTGTGTAATGCAAAGGGTTCAATCAGCTCTTGCAGATGGGATCAACCCTGAGGCACTATTGAACGATGGCTTGATTGCTTCGATGAAGGAAGTCGGGCGATTATTTGAAGAAGGTGAATACTTTGTGCCCGAAATGCTGATCTCGGCTCGAGCGATGCAGGCAGGCATGGGTATTTTGCGTCCCATATTGGTCGAGCAGGATATTAAACCCATTGGCAAGGTTGTCATTGGAACCGTCAAGGGTGATTTGCATGATATTGGCAAGAACCTTGTTGGCATGATGATGGAAGGAGCAGGTTTCCAGATCGTTGACCTGGGAACAGATGTCTCTCAAGAAAAATTCCTTGATGCTATTATCCAGCATACCCCTGATATCGTGGGCATGTCTGCTCTTTTAACGACTACCATGAATAATATGGAGACGATCATCAAATTCCTTGAAGAAAAAGGCGTCAGAAAGAATGTCAGGATCATTGTCGGTGGAGCTCCACTGACACAGGCTTATGCTGAAGAAATCGGTGCTGATGGGTTTGCATCCGATGCAAGCCAGGCTGCGATACAGGCAAAAAGACTGATGGGGAAGTAGACGAGGTAAGCGAA
Organism: Anaerolineaceae bacterium; assembly: GCA_034429195.1. Lineage (GTDB taxonomy): Bacteria > Chloroflexota > Anaerolineae > Anaerolineales > Anaerolineaceae > UBA4782. The sequence goes on along the minus strand of DAOUGQ010000010.1, from coordinate 36,560 downwards.
GCTGCCATACGCATTAAACGCAATATCCTACCCGGGGTTTCAATAAAAATCTAGAAGAGTACTATCGTTCAATACTTTTTTGTGTTATTTCTTCCCTGGATAGATAGCATATCAATACAAGAATGGAAGTGGGTAATCAGGTGGAAGAACATACTTCATTTGGTGATTACTTTTCACCAGTCATATTGCCACCATTTAATTAGCGTTTTTCTACAACTGGTTGATATTCCAACTTAAGCAAAGATATCTTAATTTGAGAGAAAGGGTACCTCCCTAATCTGAACCAGCATCCATGAATTTGTCATATTGTAATAACTTTATGACAGGGATTTTTGAGAAGATTAATAATTCATGTGAATAATAACTCAAACCTCATCGATTAAGATTTTTCACCATCAACAAAAATTTTATTTTTCCCCGGGTTACCCCGTAAAACGTATTAAGCCTTCAATAACAATCTGGATATCACCTGACTATAAGTGGAATGTTGTGCGCTAAAGTTTTTTCTGTTTGACTTCCCACCGAATCAATAACCTGACACTTGTTTATGGGTAAATATGTGGGCTAACCTGATCGTTTGTCACGTATCTAGATGAGCTAGCTTTTCTTTTCCAGATTTCTACTTTCCTGGAAGAGACATCCTTCATTTTCTATGTCTGAAGAATAAAAAGAGTAAACCCTGAGATTTATCTTCACTAAGGTATGCACTTTCCAGCTTTCCTTATCCAACATGGGAGTATTAATCCATTGATTCTTTTCCAATAGACTATCCATTATTATGAGTTTTTAAAAGAATACTTACTGGAAGAAAAGCTATATTTTGAAATTCTGGATGGCGCAGAACTTGGTGATCCGAAGTTAACCACCAAATAAAACCTTGCCCAAATATTTATTCAGCCAAGTTATGGAGAATTGAGTTATCTCCAAATAAGGCTAAAAATAATAGCGGGCAGTGGATGTTAAACTTGCCAGGATATTCAATACCATCCTTGCCCCTTATTCGCCTGTAGGTAGTGCATACAACTCCTCAATAGTCATCCCAAAGGTATCACGGACGTATTGCACCATCAAATCCACAGAATGCTGGTAAACATTCTCGATAGCGGGGTCGTTAAAAGCTTTGATGAAGTATTCTTCCACGGTCTTCTCAGAGTCGCTGCACCATTCATCTACAAACTTGCCAGTATCCATAAAATACTCAAATTTCGCACCCCCCTGATCGTTATCGTCAGCTCCGACACCAAACTTCTTTTCTGCCACATTATATGTGATCACGATGCGATATTCATCACTTAAGGGGGTAAAAAAGAGAACGTCGAAATCCTTCTCTCCCCATTCGGGGCGGTGAACTTCCAGGCTTACTTCTCTCTCGCCACGTTGCTCATACAAATAAACAGCGTTGGCTTGATCCGCGAAAAAGCCAAGGTTCTTGAGAGTCGGCGGCTCATATGGCAGCGCAAATAATTTTTCAGGGGTCATGTTGAAGGTGTTCTTAAGAGTCTCATTAAAAATACGCACAGGCGCAAACAGCGCGTCTTCGTTTTCCAGCACATCCATTGCTGCGCGTATCGCCTGTTCCACACTCGGGCGAATTGCTGGATCGAGGTAATTGCTGCTGTCGTTGGTGTCGAAAATATAGTTCATAATTTGTTCACCACCCTTATCCATTTGGCAGACGTAGACCTTGTGAATACCGTAATAACCAACCGACAACTTGTAATCACCCTCCAGATACATTGAAATCCGGATGATATTCTCGTCCCATTCAAAAGGAGGAGGTCCCCATGCCGTGTGGTGGATAGTGAAGGAAGCACCTTCACTGTCGTAGTATGCCTGGTGGGTGTTATCATCCAGTCGAAATCCAAGCTCCACCAGCGTGGACGGGATGATGAAATCCTTCTGCTCAAGGCCGGGGTAGATAGTTTCGAGGGGTGATAAGTCCTCCACGGAAGTTTTAGCCAGATAGAGCTGCCGCAGGTTGGTCAGCGTGGCCAAGGGAGAGAGGTCAGTGATCGCTGAGTTGTCGAGCAAGAGGACTTCCAAATTGACCAGGTTCGCAAGCGCGCTGTAATCTTGCGCCTGGCTGCCTGAAAGGATCAGGAGCTTGAGGTTGGTCAACCCGGCGAGGGGCGAAACATCCGCGACGGGGTTGCCAGCCAGCGACAAGGCATTTAGTTTAATCAGCCCCTGCAGTGGGGATATGTCGGTGACAGCATGGTTGGACAGGTCGAGGGTCTCAAGGTTCGTGAAGTTCTCCAGCCCGCTGAGATCGTTGATCAGTGTCTCTTTTGAAATGTAACGCTGTAATTCATTGTTGAGGTTCATACTCGTCACTGTCTGTGCCTCAGCCAGAGTAATGTCGCCTTCTGTTTTGCCCATTGCACCACGTATCATTGCTTCCAGCACCGGATCAGCAAACGTTACGACGGTGGGTATTGCTGTAGCTACGAACGATGGAGTCGATATCTCGGTGGGTGTGCTACAGGCCACAAGCCCCATGACCAGCAAAGCAGCCAACAGTATGTTATGTGTCTTTTTCAATGATGAATAACCCCTTTTAATGTATGGAGGTCTACGCGCTCATCATATTTTACCTTATCCAGATGAACACATAGTAAGAACTGGTTTTTCTTTATAATTCAGACTAGTGATAAATATAAGCAAATTTAAACGGCCATTTATAGTTATCTGATAACAGCTTCAGAGAGAGGATTAAAATCATCAACCTCAGATTCTCTCACCAAATTACCAAATAACTTGATTAGTAAGTCACTCATTATTCAGAAGATGAAGGATTACTCCCCCATTTTTTCTTCAGAATTGAAATCACCAAAAACAGTATTATCACAACCGCAAGGGTGATCAAACACCTAAGGATTTGAGTATCTTGGCTTTGTCTAGCAATCTCAGGTGGCACCAAACTGTTGAACTCATAAGCACCGCGGTCCACCACCGCATGACCAATGTTTTTTGCATCCCATAGACGGTTCTTTTTATCCAGATCCAATGTACCAACATTCACCGCAGAGGGATCACCGGAATCAATACCAGGAGAGTTTGGCTGTAAATGGTAATTCCCCAAGGCAGGGTCGACAAATAAGGGGTTTTGGTAGAAATTACCATTGTCCTTGAAACGCCCATCATTCAGGATAGAGTTGATAACACTGGCTGGCACCAGAGAGCCCCGGATTGCATCTTCGCCATCGTTATTCCACAGGATGGTGTTAGCAACAATCACCCCAGTAATGGTATTGCTGATATCCAGAGAGTTAATATTTATCCCACCTGCCCAGCCACTGTTAATACCATTCATAACCAGGGTCAGATTGGTGATTGTGACATTATTTATGGCATTATTCTGGCTGGTGTCATCATCACCATGTAACAGGACACCAGCTCCAGTGCAATTTGTTATTAATGAATTCCGAAGTGTCACATTCTCAAGCAGATTATTATGAGATCCACCGGTACCAGCGTATAAAGAAACTCCATTGTCACATCCAGTGATTTTATTGCGATCAATCAATACCTCCGAAATGACATTGTCGTGAGCATTGGTGCCTGTCGCCCCACTGAATTGGATACCACCACCGGCCAAAATATTATCGGTGATGAGCACATTCGTTAATATGTTTCGTGCAGCGTTTGCACCTAAACCAACACTAAGCAGCTCCATAGTCACCGGAGTACCATCAATCTGGTTTTCAGTGATCGAAATATTACTTACAACGTTGTCATTGCTATTTGGTGAATTGGCGGCAGAAATCAGGATGGGGGGGTTAGCATGGTCATTTATGTGATTGTTGCTAATCTGGATATCTTTGATTTTGTTGCGATTAATATTTTCACCGGCCGTGGCAGTGATAAAAATATCAGCAGAGAAGCCCGCGGCAGCCATCGTATTTGAGATGATGGAAACGTTCGAAATTTCATTGTCACTTTCGGTCTCAATAAATCCGCCAGTGAGTTTTATCCCAAAATGATTATTCTCAAACGTATTTTCAATAATCTTGATATCGCGAATCACAGCGTGATTTTGGTGATGAACGATATCAATCGCACCAGAGTTACAATCGGTAAAGGTGTTGTGGCGCAGAGATATGTCTTCTATAAGGTGTATATCTTGCTGGGGGATAGTACTGATTTCAATTTCAGGTGCACCGAAATTGCTAAAATGGAGACCCTCAATAACTACATGAGACGCTCCTTGAATTTGGAGAGCCTGGAAATTATTATCACCACCTTCGATTGTGATATCTGGAATACCATCACCATCGATGTCGCCATTTAATGTCAAACCATCATGCACTATTGCTGGCAAAGTTTGTGTTAGATTAATAATTGATCCGCTTAAGGAGGGGGTAAAGACAATAGTATTATAAGTGCCGGTATTTTCGATGGCTAAGATAGCTTCGGGCAGAGAGATGCCATCAGAACCTGGATTGTTAAGGAGTGTGGTTGTATTAGACGTGTCACCATTGATATCATCGTTGGAATTGGTTACAGTGATGGTTTGCGAAAATGTATTTGTATTTTGAACGTTGACTGCCACACCGCTTCCCATCATTGAAGTTAAGAGTGGTAAAGCAATCAAACTTGCAAGGTTGAGCAGCCAAAAAGAACTCTTGCCCAATTAATCCTTGTCCTTCCTGATGCATAGAGAATTAAGATAAAATCTCTACTTTTTCACTACACTGTATGAATCATCCGAATATACACCTGATTATTTTCAGCATTATTAACATAGAAGGTAATGACTTTGGCTGTATTTATTTATATTAGCATCATTGCATTAATTTTTCATCCCTTTTTGCGATTCATGTTGCAGTCACAAATTCCCAAAGAAAGGGTTACACAGATGACGAGTTCCAGTTCAATATTGAATTTAATATACTAAAAAGAAAAGAACTCTTAATAACAAACGGGGCTGTATAAATCAGTATAACAATGAGAATTGTAAAAAGAAAATAGAAAATTGAATGAAAAATCAAAATGGAGAAATAAAACACAACAATCCAAAGAATAGCGATAGAAACGGGCCAAAAAGCACTTGTAATGGAAATCAAGGGAAAAAACGAAAGGAATAGCAGAGAATCTGCCAATGAGCTGGCAGAATGGGGTGATAGAAGATTACTGGTTGGTAGGCAGCCTGGGAACAATGAGATATAAGAGATGGATTTATCTGATTGGAAAACTGGAAATTCAGAAAGCCAGTGGGTGAACCATTGGGAATAGAGAGATATGGACGCGAAGATGGACGAGTTCGGGAAATGCGAACGTCCTTGGCTTGCATGGAGACATATCAGCTGACAACATGCCAACTGAGTTTTTTGATCAAGGCACCCATCAGCCATCGTGCAGTTTAGTGTATGGTATAGATTATGAGAAAACGGATTGCGGATGGCGGAGAAGCCAAACGGAGTAGAGTATTTGATCACGATATCCTATTGAAGGGGAAAAACCAAGGCTCTGGTGCGGCATGGCGAATGGTGTTTGGTGTACTTACACCGAGAGAAACGAAGATTAACAGAAGTAAGAGTAGCCATTATGGGTACAGGCTAATCATTGATTGGAAAAGGCGGTTATCGATTTGAAAACAAAAGCTGTATTGCCACAATTGGGTTGAATTCAAAACAGCGGCAAGAGTAAATTGTTCGAGAAACTCATCTTTCTTGTGATCTCAAGAGTCAACGATATTGATCAGTGATAGTGATGGTAATCATAGGTTTAGCATAGCATGGATCACACGAGGGTTCTACAGGAATTCATTCTGGATCGGTTTCAACTGTGCAGTGCCACCGGATGAACATTCCATTACCAGGTTGAAGCTGCTCAGATTGTTAACCAGTAAAGACAAAATGGATTTTCTTCGGTAGGCAAAGAATTGAGGTAACGTATTGAACAATCTGAAGGCAGAGAAAGACAGAAACTTATGAAATTCTACAGCTACATCCAAAATAATTAAGATGGCTTACACTAGATTTGGAACACCTCGAGATTGATCTTCCTGCTTTCCTGGACGGTATTGTAGGAAATGTGGCCTAACTGGCGGTTCACCGCATGAAAGGCAGGGGTGGTTTCCTGTGGGTTACGAGGTTTACGTGCAATGCTGGCATTATGCTGCGATTATAATTTTCTCAAGCACCATTCGTATCGTTATGTTTCGTTATCTGTTTTAGATAAATTTGTTCATCAAGTTCAGAAACTCTATGTAGAATAATCGGAGGTACTTTTTATAACTATGCCTATCCTGCATTGTCCTGACCACGATAAGTCTTGGGCGAATACTCTACGAAAGATGATTCACAACCGTGACCTTCTCTTTCCCAAATCTATGGAATTTTGATACTGTAACTTTTTTGCGATCTGGAATTTGATCGTTGTGTTTAATGAGTGGTTGATTTATTAAACAACCTCCATGAAACAGGTCCCAAGGAAAATATCCTCTGATATTAGCTGATTCTAGTTAATACTTCTTTAACCTGGTCAACAGAGGGGATTTTCCCTGCAAATTGAATCTCGTCACCGATGAATAATGCAGGTGTAAACCTCGTATTATAAGTCCGGAAAAGAGCCAAAATTTGCTGATATTGTTTGGAAGTCAATTGATCGCTACCGTGGAGTGCATGGCTCAGAGATACTTTCTGTATTTTGACAGAAAGGTTTAAATCGCTAATAGCTTCACCTAAGACTTTTTCGAGCATTTGATCCTGGCGAATCAAGTTTGGACTGCAGCAGGCTCCAGAGACAATTAAAATTTGTGAGGATGATATGGATTCCATTTGTTTTCTCCTTGGAAATTGATCAAGCAATCATGTTGAGAACGAAGCCGGTGAGAATAGCGCCAATTATCATCGCAACTGTAAAGACAAACACATATTTCTTTTTAAATAAAGCAGATAGCATGAAAAGTTCGGGGGGACTGATCGTTGTAGCTGTAATTAAGAAAGCGAGTAAAGCTCCTTCGCTCATACCTTTCAGTGAAAGGGAATAAATGATTGGAATAACCGCAGCTACATTCACATACAAAGGCACCCCAATTAATGCTGCGATGGGGACAACAAATAAACCAGTACCACCGGCATACTTCAGAATGAATTCTTCAGGGATGAAACCATAAATTAATGCACCTATTGCGCTGCTGATCACGATAATCAATAATAGCTTTTTAACAAAACCGATTGTGTAATCCCAGGCACGCTTACATTTTGCTTTAAAACTTTCATCGATATCGATCATGGGTAAGTCTAACTTGTTTGTAACAGATTGAACGTCACCTGAATTATCAACTATCTCAACTTTCACCTGATCCTGCCATTTAAGCTTTTGAACGAGTAATCCTCCCGCAAGAGCCATGATACCCCCAACGATTAAAAATGCTAGTGCGACTGGAATGCCGAATAAAGGTGCCAAGATCGGTATCGCTATCTCAACAGGGTAAGGTGAAGCATATAAAAATATGGTCATGATGCCAATGGGTATGCCAGCCTTTACCATGCTGGCAAGCACAGGAACTGTTGAACAGGAGCAAAAAGGGGTAACCCAACCCAATATTATTGAAATGAACTGCCCCCAAATTCCTTTTCGCCCGCTTAAATTTTCACGGAGCTTTTCCGGTGAAATATATTCCAAAGCCAAACCGGAAAGAAAAGTGACGAGCAAAAATAATGGAATTAATTCAGCGAGTATTAATAAAAGGAACTTTCCGGCTTTTAGCAGCATTTCTTCCATGTTATTTCTCCTTTTGGCGATTTATGAGTCGGTTGTTATAAGCCATATTACTTCAATGAATGTTGAAATATCAAGATAAAAAATTTACCTGCGGGTCATTCTCAATAAACTCTGACGCTGCTCTTCAGTAATTTTGGGACCACACGTAGCTCCTCTTGGTTGGATGCGATCTTTATTAAAAAATTCAGCAAAAAATGCTTGTAAATCATCCATCATGATTGGGTTAATTGAGTAATATATCCAGCGATTATCTACAGGATCTCTTTCAGCGTTGATCAGACCAGCTTCTCGCAAAACCGAAAGATGGTGCGAGATCAGGTTCGGGGCTATCTGAAGTGCCTGTCCAAGCTCACAATTACAATGAATCCCCTCAATAATTTTTTCAAGCAACATGAGCCGGTTAGGTTCACAGATGATTTTGAGCCATTGCGCACTTTTGATCAGGTCATCGCTAGAAAATGTCTTTGCTCTCATAATTCGTAATTATACTTCAACCATGGTTGAAGTATAATGTAATAATACTCTTTTGTGAATTACATTAATCACTTAAGAAAGCCTGGTGATCAGTTACTGCTCTTCAATGTGTATCAATAAATTATTTACCCTGGAAATTATGTCATCCCGAACAGAACGAAAGACTGCCATCACCTGCTCTTCATCCCCTACTGCTTTGGCAGGATCGGGGAATCCCAGATGAACCCGTTTCCCTTTGCCCAACCAGACCGGGCAGTTTTCAGCGGCATCGTCACAAACCGTGACGACCAGATTAAAATCCACCTCTCGAAATTGATCAACGGATTTGGATGTCCCTTCATGCTCAATCCCAATCTCTTCTAATGCTTTAATCGCATTAGGGTGGACATATCCGGCCGGTTGGGTGCCTGCACTAACGGCTTCCCATCGATCTCCATATTTCGCGTTGACAATCGCCTCTGCCATTTGAGACCGGCAGGAATTCCCGGTGCATAAAAATAGGATTTTCCTTGTTGGATTAGTCATTCTTTATCCCAGATAATGTCATAAATTATATCCAAATTAGCTCATATAACAAAAAAGAATCAAATTATCGAAACATTTTTTGCTCGTTGAAGAGCTCTTCATGTCTGTTAAGCCGATTTCTCAGCGCAGGGAATACAAACGGTTTTCCCATTCTTAATTCGGGCGTATCGTTCGACCATCACTTCGCCGCACTCCTCACAAATATGCGTGTTGAAATCGTGCGGGCGTCCCGGGGTAAGTTTGATCTCCTGAACCAGATCGATTTTGAAAAGGTTCTCGTCTGGTTCAGCCAGGATAAAATCAACAGCAGGGTCAATCAATTCTGCCGCAATCTTTGATGCAGGAACGCCCTTCTTGCGGAATTGGATGAACTCGGATTCTTGATTGCGTTTGATGACCTCGTTTCGGGTGGCCACACGCACACTGCGTCCGGATTTATTGTCAATCAGGGTCAGCACAAATTTGCCGTATCCTAGCTTGCGGATATTACCCTTGCCAAAGGTACAACCGGTGGCCATCATCACACCATCGGCATAGCAGGTGGCGCAGTGATCGCTGTCGATCTCTACCAGGGCTGTGAGCTGCCCATCCGTAGCCCGTTCAACGCCCAGGGCTTGAAGGGCAGCCTGACCCGCACGCAAGCCCATCGGCATGGCCGGGCATTTGTGACCATGTAACAGTAAACCAGCTTTGTATAACTCATCATTTCGATCCATCTTCTTTTCTCCTTATTTGACTAAATCAAAAATCATCTTGGCCGCGATGACAAACAGTAACACGCCGATGATCTTCTTCAACTGACCGCTGGAGACCTTGGTCTTCATCAATTGCGATCCAATGATCGATCCACCTGCAGCCATGACTGCCATAATGCCCACAAAAAGGGGATCCAAACCGCTGATGCTTGCATGCGCCAGGAAGCCAGACAGAGATGAGAATATGACTACCAGAGCTGTAGTTCCAGCAGCCACTTTGGCATCCAGACCCAGCCAGTTGAGCACCGGCAGAATAAAATTGCCGCCGCCCACGCCCAGTAATCCGCCCAGGAACCCGGCCACGCTTCCTACCCCAGCTCCGGCAGTTACCTCGATACCACGACTCAGCTCGTGTTCGCGTTTTTTAGCCTTATAGAAGAGCATCATGGTACCTGCAAAAACAAGGAAAGCCGCAAACAAAGCCAACAGGATCGTTTTATCCACATGGGGGGTTAAGAGCGCGCCAATAGGGGAAAGTGCAACCGCTGTGATGAGCACAGGAACCCCTACCCGCCAGTTGATCAGTTTGCCACGCCAGTAATTGATAGTGGCGAATAACAGGCTGACCACGTTGAGCAGCAAAGCGGTGGGGGTTGCCTCAGCCAGAGGGACCCCCAGGTAATAGAACAGCGGAACAAACAGGAATGCTGCCCCCAGACCAGCCATGGCCAGCAAACCAGAAAAGAAAAACACCAGAACTGCGCTAATCAGGTAGATTTCAATCGCCATGCCAACCCCGATTACCGGTCATAACCTGAGCAGGGGATGCAGACGTGCTGGTTGCCGTCCACGCGCAGATAGGCCAGGGCAGTCAATTCACCGCAGCGATCACAGGGTTTAAAGCCCATCACTTCCGGGATCCATTTGCCCGGGTATTCAAATACCTCACCGATTTTCAGTACTTCTTCCTCCGGCGCATTCCAGACCAGTTCCACCAATTCCATTTGATCTTCGAGGGGGATTTCATCGGGTGAAATGCCGGCGGCGCGTTGCTGCATAAATTTGGAGGCTGCAATTTGCTTCTGCAGTTTGCTGGTGAAAACTACCCGCACCGCGCGATTGGTGTCTTTTTCAATCAGGGTGAAGCCAAGTTTACCCAGGGGATTCTTGTGGATATTACCTTTACCAAAGGTGCAGCCGGTGGCATATTGCACGCCGTCGCCAAAACACATACCACCGTGCTCTTCGCCAATTTCAACGATGCCATAAAGCTGCGTGCCGCCTGAACGTTTGACGCCCAGCTTTTCCAGGGCAGCCAGCCCCACCCGAACGCCGGCCACGCTTGCCCAGCATCGGTGACCATGAAACTCCAGAGCTTTATCCAAAATCGTTCGTTTATCCATTTGATATCTCCTTTTTTAACCAGCAGCTAAAACCAACCCAAAGATATAACCAGCCAGCGTGCTAAATACAGCCACCAATGAAACATAGATTACCGTTTTCTTTTTGCCCATCACTCCGTTCAATACCAGAATGGATTGGAGCGAGAGTTCTGGATCCGAAAGCAGATACGCCAGCAGCGGACCACGCGCCATGCCCAGATCGAGGAACATTTTGGCGATGGGAACTTCAACCAGGGTGGGGAAGTACATAAATACGCCGAATAAAACACCCACCAGGTTAGCCCAAATGGTATTCTGTCCGGCGATGGTGCGTACCCAGGCTTCAGGGATGACTACTTTGACGATACCGGCAGCAAAGACACCCACAATAAGCAGTGGAAATATTTGTTTGACAAATTTCCAGGTTTCCCAAACCCAGCCGCTGAGTTCGTCTTTGGTGAATGAACGGCTGGCAACGATCGCGATACCGATGAGAAGGATGATTTCTCCAATCAAGCGGCCGTTAATTCCGATAACCAGCGAGCCCACTTCTTCTTTGGGGGCTGCAATCAGGATGGTAAGTGCAATGAAAGCAAAGGCGGCATAGGTCCAGCCAGTAAAGCCGTCGAATATTTTTTCAAAACCTTTCCAGGCGGTGATGCCGATCACGACCAGCATCAGAATGAGGACGGCGCCCTGAATGGTCAGGTTCATAGTAGATAAGAGAGAACCCAATCCATTCGCCCAGTCAAAAGGCAAATTAATACTGGCGTACACATTGGTCAAAAGATCAACCTGTAAAGTACCAACGATCAATACTGCGACCAACATGAGGAAGAGTACCCAAACTGCTGGTTTAACTTTCGCGGTTTGATCAAACACACCGTTGGCCGCCATCTCGGTTTCACGAGAGCTTTCCTCTTTTCGGAAGATCCAGGCCATGATCAGGCCAATGACGATACCGAATACAATGGAAAGCACCAGACGAGAGATGGCAATATCCATCCCGATGGTTGCGCCGGTATAGGTGATTGCCAGGATGTTGATGGCCGGACCAACAAAGAGAAAAGTGATCGCCGGGCCGAGGCCTGCGCCCCGCTTCCAGATACCGGCAAAAAGGGGGAGAATGGTGCAGGAACATACCGCCAGGATAAACCCGCCAAAAGCAGAAGCCGGGTAGCTGATCCATTTGGATGCCTTTGGCCCGAGATAACGGGTAATCGCCTCTTTAGGGATCATTGAGCTCATAAAACCGGCAATGATAAATGCCGGTACCAGACAAAGAAGAACATGCGCAGCCAGGTAATCTAGCAAGCCTATCCAGCCAGACCAGAGCAACGTGCCAACATAATTCAATACGGAGTCCATAGTACCTTCTATAATCGGAAAATCATATACAAATATTTGAATATCTTTTAACCAAGATAATGGGCAGACAAAGCTGCCCAATCCATCGGATTACTCCTGTAACCAACCAGCAATTTGTGATTCTGAAGGGATGCGGCCAGAAGAAACAACTTTACCGTCGATAACCAATCCAGGAGTTGAGAGAATGGGATATTTCATGATTTCATTCATATCGGTTACTTTTTCAAATTCCGCTTCTATCCCCAGATCATTAACGACCTTGCGAGTTACCGCTTCCAGGCGCTTGCAGTTGGCGCAACCCGAACCGAGAATTTTGATGTTTTTCATAGATGCTCCTTTATATTCAAAAGTTTGTATATAATGACTCAAAAAAAGAACGGCTTATCCGCTATTTTGTTTTGTAATGCAATGAGGACAATTACAACTCACCACATGTCCAGAAAAAGGATCGATCTGCTGTCCTGTCAATTTCTGCACTGCATCCAGTACAGTGTATATATCCGGGTTGATTACACGATAATAAATGTTCCAGCCATCCCGTCGATCTTGAATAAGACCTGCTTCGCGCAGTACCGCAAGTTGTTGAGATATGTACGATTGTCGAAAGCCCAGGTGAGCTTCCATGTGGCAGACGCAATGCTCCCCATCCCTGAGGATGTTGAGGATTGCGATCCGTGCCGGGTGGGTAAGGATTTTAAACACCTGCGCTTGCGCATCGAGAGGATCGGTATTTGTTTTTTGTTCTTCAATCACATTCAAATCCATGAATATGATTATATCCCTTTACACTTTTATGTCAAGAGTATGCTGGAAGGGGTGAGGGGGAATACACAATAAAAGACCAGCTCTTCCTCGATAGGCTAGGTATCGGCTAACAAAAGCAACATCGAAACAAAATCACTGGTTTTATCTTCCGGCGCAGTTCTGCTTACGCAATGCAATTTCTATGTGTCTGAGATGTACCATCGAACTATATTCACATACCAGGTTAAAGGTCTGAGTAAAAAAAAAAGAACTGATGTATATCTCCCTTCGGTAAATTAAACTCATCCCATTTGCTGTTTTTACGACCCTTGAGCGTTCTAATGTCTCCTCTGACAGGTCAATTGTTCTGGTATTGAAGCTTATTTCACAGAACAAACAAAATTAGGAGTTGCCTTTCTATCAGCGGCACACTTGATCACTTTTGATCTTGGCATCCCCTCGTGAAGACGCACGAAAAGCTGGTAGAAATCAAAATAAAGATATACAGGCGAATGGTAGATCATGAGCCATTAATTTTTCTGAGATGAGTATTGAATGGCATGTATCGAAATTCCATGTCTACTATTTTTCACCACAATTATCACTGGTAGGATGATGTTGGTAGTAACAGGCTTCAGCCAGGCTGGGTTGGAATGTATTCCCCCTTTTTCAAATTCTGTGTATTGCGAACCAAATGTTGAGGTCCCCAGATTACTGTCACGGCTATCGCAGCCAGGACCCAGAAGATTATGTAAAACAACTCTGCCCGGGCAGTCAGTTCAAACAGTTCGCCAATGAAATTCACTGAAAAATGAAATAATATCGCCGACAACGTGCTTCGCCGATTGTTGTTGTACACCCATGTCATGAGTACTGATTGAGGTATTTTGTCCGCCATAAATAACCAGAACCCTGATGTACCCAACCCCAATCCATGTTGATAACTTCCTGAGATGAAGAACAACGGAATATGCCACACTGTCCATGCAGCTCCCAGAAACAAACTCGATGCCAATGCCCCCCATCTTTTTTGTAGAAGCTCAAGAGCATATCCCCGCCATGCTAATTCTTCTGGTAGCGGCCCAAAAAGCAGTATGAAGATTGCAAATGGAATAACAGCGAGAGGATGGGAAGTAAAGCGTGCTGCTGCTTCTGGAAACGCACCTTTCCCTCCGGCAATCAGATCCAACATAGCACCCAGACCAGCAAGCATGGGAGCCATGAGAAGAATCACAGCATACCACTTTGTTCCAATCCGTTTGAATCCAATTACGCGTTGCCAATAATCCCGCCGCTCCTCTGGGGTATGTCGCACATAGATCATCAGGATCGCCATTAGTGGGGGGATTACCCCGCCAATATAATGAAACACCTGGACAGGAGTTTCAGGGTATGCTTCGTGCAATAGAATTCCAATTATCCAAAAGAGCCAAGAGAATACAAAAGTCAAAATAAAGAACAGCCATAGGCTCTTAATCCTTGGTGTTGGGGTTTTATTCTGGATCATCTATCCACGACCTTTCTTTGTTTTAGCCAGACTGGTAAATTCACCACAACAATGATGGTTGCTACAATCCACAGGAGAACAACAGCTATCCATAATGGACGCAAATCACCACCTGTATCCATTGGTAGAATAGGTAGCACTCCCAATGTCGTATTACTTGCCGCATGAAATAGATTCACAATTAACAGACTCTTCCCAGTGCCGTTATACAACCATGTCAGCACGATGGATAAAGCGATATCCTGTAAAATGAACAAGACAAGGGGTATTTGACTGTGAAAATTGCTCTTCATCCAAAACTCAGGTAGATGCCAGAACCCCCACAACACTCCAATGATCAAGCTGGCTAAAAGTGCGCCATGTTTCTCTTGAAGCCTTGGTAAAACGTATCCCCGCCATCCTATCTCTTCACCCAACACGCTAAGAAATAGAACATAAGCAAAAGCGGGTATTACAAGATAGATCTTCCTGGGATCATTGAATTGTGGAACTGCGCCACCTATCTTCACATAGATACCAATTGACGCCATTACCACCAACATTGTCGCTAGAAAGCTGAACAAATACCAAAAAATGTTTACTCGCCAGATTAATAATCGGCCAAGAAGTTCCCGCAAGCCACTCCACCCCCTGTCTATTCCTGTAAGCAGAAGTGCTACCAATGTCGGTCCAAAAGTCCCAATTATTAAAAGCAGACGACTTTCATGGTTGGTTGATACCATCGGCATCCAGAATAGCCACGAGAAACTATAAGTCAACACGAAAAAAATGATTATGGGATGTTTTTCCAGTAAGCCTTTTCTCTTCATAACATTGCTCCTAAGTTACGCTGGTGTTGATGAATTTTCTTCGTAAAAACTTATTGCCTTAACAAAAGAGGTGAGTCAGAGATTTTTTTATGGTAACAAAATAAATACAGGTGAAACATGATTCACAAAACCGATTATAGCTTGTCTCCCAAATTCGTAGCATGAATTAGATGATCAAATATTCGTATCAGATATTAGAATGGATGGCAGTGTCATTTTGCTACAATGTCTTTATTTCCCATCCTGGTTGTAATGGCTTGCCTGGCAATTCCTGCACCCTGGAACGCGAGAGCAAATCCTCAGCCAAAGTACCATAAATAGACCGTTCTATCTGCATGGGCGTTTCAGGTGGATTAGAGAGGAAATTGCCTTCCTCTTTGAATTTCCATTTTCTTTTCCAATAATATAAATCATTCGCTAAACTGTGATAATCTCAGTTCTTAGTGAGGTGAGGACTTGCCGACACGGATGAGTTCTGGGCAGCTGAAGAAGTCTCAGCTTTATTGAAAGATTTTGTTATGGTAATGTGTAATCCCTGAAAACCTATTTTTCTCGATTGGTTTTTACGTTTAATCATATTAATATAGCAAATATTAATCTTAGAGAGGATACCCTTGATCTATCTCAAATAGAGAGTTATGAATCATAAACAAATAATCTCTCTTCTCAATTGAGTATGAGGTATAGACCCCCACTAAATTAGCCTCTGGTGGAGAAAATTGATTAATAAAATTTACAAAAAAGTATCAAAAATAACCGGGCTACGCCCGGTTATTTTTTACCTGTTCTTTAAGATTACAGATCATGCGTGTTGTTAATTAATATCGGTATTTAGTGAGTTTCTGTGCCAGTATCAATCCACTGGCCTTCACCGCCGTGGCTTTCAAGACGCGTCCTCAATTCCACGATCACACCGTCCAGGTTGTGACTGGTATCAAAATATGCCCACCTGGACCCAACATGCACACCTGTGCCGCTGGAGATGTTCTGTATGCCCTGATTTACCATTGCCTCAACACTTTTTTCAAAGGCAGGAACGCTTAAGCGGAAATGATGCAGTCCGGGTCCGTGGTCACGGAGGAAATCGCTGTAGATATTATCGCCTTCGAGCGGTTGCACAACTTCGATCTGGATCTTGCCAACTGTAGCAAATGCTAAAAGCATGCGGAAATTACCAGGTTCACCATGGTATGTAGCCTGCGGGTCTATCCCTTGCACCGGCCATTCCATTATACGGAAAGGACCAATCCCAAACAACCGTGTCAATTCTTTGGTGAAAGCATCGAGATCATTTACCACGATGCCGATCTGGTCCAATTCAACGCCGCTGATCAAGGGAGATTCTTCAGTCATGCTAAACCTCGATACATTCCCCTACAGCTTTGCCCGGATTTCATCTGTCACATAATCGATCGGGATGCCTTTTTCTTTCTTCTCAATGAAGTTGAGGACAACTTTTCTGACCGCATTAGCGATATCATCAAGGTCCTCTTTTTCGAGAAGTGGATGTACACTGGCAAGCCAGAAAACTTCTTCACACGCTTTTTCTGAGACCGGGCACAAACCTTTGTAATACTCAACCTTGCCTTCGTACCAGGGACACTCAAACGGGCATTTTGTACCACCATACCCTGTCTTGTTAAGGAATAATGGTTCAAGGTGCTGCGGGATCATCCAACGGGTGGTGCTGAGGTAATTCAGATTGTATGTTCCTTCTGCAGCCAGTGCTATTGCCATATTCAACATATCTGCCCCGATGATCTCCGGGTTGATCCTGATCACATAGTAGAAGAACACCCGCTCACCATATGGAACTTCTGGGGGTAGAGTTACGCCCGGTAGATCTTTCAATTTCTCATTCAAATAGTGGGCATTTTCTGTGCGTTTCTTTTTCAGGTAATCCAGACGGTTGATTTGCTGAATACCTACGGCAGATTGAAATTCTGTGATACGGTAGTTCGTGCAGGGCAGGCTCCAGTGGTACTTTGAGGCAGGTCCCTGCGATTTCTTACGTCCGAAATCCATAAAGCCCCACATTTTCTCAAACAGGTCATCATCGTTCGTTGTAACAAATCCGCCTTCACCAGTAGAAATGATCTTTCCCGTTACTGTGCTGAATGACCCGATGTGACCAACGGTACCAACGTATTTTCCCTCATACCGGCCATGGTAAATAGCCCCAAGTGACTGGGCAGCATCTTCAACCACGTAAAGGTTATATTTCTTGGCAATATCCATGATCGGTTCAATGTTGATGGGTGTGCCAGTAATGGATACGGGAATGATGGCTTTTGTTCGCTTTGTCACCTTCCGTTCCACGTCAACTGGATCTAACGTCAAAGTGACAGGGTCCACATCCGCAAAAATCGGAATAGCGTTCTGTTCCAACACACAGGTGTCTGAGGCAACAAATGTGTAGGGGGTAACAATCACCTCATCGCCAGGACCGATCCCCAGTGCTGCCATGGCGATATGCAGCGTGGTTGTTCCGCTTGTAACCGCAATCGCATGTTTGACATGTAGTTTTTCAGCAATGAGTTTTTCGTATTCAAGGGTTACTGAACCGCGGCGGATCTTATTCGACTTCATTACCGCTACTACGGCATCAAGCTCTTCATCAGTGAAAAAATCTGTTTCCACAATAGGATTCTTTGTCCGGATTGGAGTCCCGCCGTCAATAGCCAGTTTTTCCATGATTCACACTCCTGTAGTTGGTTACATATGATTCATAAGATGTATGCAGATAGAATACATCTCATTTGATACCATCAGTATATCAATATGAATAATGCCTGTCAAGCCCATAAAAAGGCCGTTTTTAACCAAAAAATGCGAATTTTTAGCCTGAATATTGACAAAGTAATAGTTTGTTGCTATTATATTTCTAACAGTTGTCATACCTCTAACAGGTAAATATATGGACTTTTCGGTAGTGTTTACAGCCTTCCAGCAATGGAATAAAAGCGCGCCAGAAGGAATGCAACTGGCGCAACGGGTAACAGAATACCTGCGCACAAAAATAATGGATGGAGAACTGGCTCCGGAAACTCAGCTCCCCAATGAACCTGATCTTGCTTCATATCTCAATATCAGTCGTTCTACAGTCCGTTCGGCTCTGGCGATTCTGGAGCAGGGCGGTTTCATTCAGCGCCGCTGGGGAGTAGGCACATTTGTTGCTAAAAACCCACCCACTTACAATAACTTGAGCCTGAATTCAGGGGTTACGCAATTGATCCGGTCATCTGGGGCAAATCCGGGCAGCGCCGAGATACTGATGGCTGTAAGACCGGCAAGCGAACGTGTTTCCAATCAGCTTGCAATTGAAATTGAGGTACCAATTCTGGTTGTTGAACGGGTCAGGTTGGCGAATGACCGCCGTGTGGTTTTTACTGTAGATTCCCTTCCCCTGGCTTTGTTTCACGCATCCAATGGTGATGTCTCCATTGATGAATTCCGTAAAGCCATTGAGGAGCAGCAATCGATTTACAGTTTTTTACACCAGCGGTTAAACCTGGAAATCCATCACGGTATTGCCTGGATACGCCCGGTTTCTGCTGAAGAGTATATCGCGGACAAACTCCAGGTGCGAGTGGGCAGCAACATTCTGCACATTGAACAGGTTGACTATGATTTTAACGGCGAACCAGTCGCCCTTTCCGATGAGTATTACGTAGCCGACGCATTTCGGTTCTATATCTACAGATCGAGTCAAGGAGATTATCGATGAATGTGAATACCACTACAAAAGAAGGTGAACTTGATGGTAAGGTGTGCCTGATCACTGGTGCCGCATCCGGCATCGGGTTGGCGATCACCCGCAGGTTCATTAAGGAAAAAGCGATGGTGGCAATGATGGACATCAACGAGGAAAGATTGACCGAGTCCATAAAGGAATTAAAAGAGATGGATCCCTCTGCCCAAATCCTCCCTGTGAAGGTTGATATTACCAGCGAAGAGGATGTGGTTCGGGCAGTCAAAGTCATTGTTGACCACTTCGGTAAGTTGAATGTTGCTGTCAATAATGCGGGTGTTTCGGTGAGTGTCCCGTCAGAAGAATGTACTCTGGCTCAATGGAACTGGGTGATGAGCATTAACCTTACCGGTAGCTTCCTGGTTTCGCGCGAAGCCATTAAGGTGTTTATGAAACAGCCGGATGGCGGAGCCCTGGTTTACATCAATAGCGATGATGCCCTAAAACCAAGCCGGCATTTCCTGGCCTACAATTCTTCAAAAGCCGGTCTGTTGCATATGGCTCGCACAATCGCTAACGAGTTTGGAAAATACAAAATTCGCGCCAACAGTGTCTTGCCGGGTGCAGTTTTTGGCGGCAGTAAGATGTGGACGCCAGAATTGCGAGAAGCCCGTGCAAAGATCCACGGCTTTGATCCGGCATTACTGGAAGAAGAATACAAGAAAAATAATGCCCTTGGTGTGATTATCGATCCTGCTGAAATAGCGGAGGTTGTTGTTTTTCTTGCCAGTGACCGTTCAGCCAAAATGACCGGTGCTGCACTGGTTATTGATGGCGGAGGCCTTGGTGGTTTTGTCCGCTAAACCTGCTACCAGACTTAAGTACTACAGATCCATTAATAAGGATAAAGAACATGATGCTTGAAAAGTTGCGCCAGGAAGTATTTGAATCATTAATTGAATTACCTAAGAATCGTCTGGTAACCATGCACAGCGGAACGGTCAGCGGCCGTGATCCTGAAACTGGCAACATTGTGATCAAACCCACCGGTTTTCGATATGACCGGCTTACGCCAGGTGACCTGTTGGTGATAGATAGCAAGGGAAAGATACTAGAAGGCTCCCTGCGTCCATCCAGTGACACAGAAACCCATTTGTACCTTTACGAACATCGCCCAGATATTTTTGGGATCGTCCATACTCATTCACCGTATGCCTGCACTTTTGCTGCACTAGGAAAACCGATCCCAGCAGTGATGACTTCCGCAGCCATGTTGGGGGGGGAGATCCCCATTGGTGGTTATGCAGCTGTTGGCGGTGAAGATATCGGTTCTGAGATCATCCGCAAGATTGGCAAGTGTTCTGCCATCATTATGCAAAACCATGGTGTCTATACCATATCTTCAACAGTATGGCAGGCTACGATTGATGCCGTGGAAGTGGAAGATCTGGCAAAGATCGCATTGTTTTCATCTTTATTAGGTGACCCGATAAAAATGACCCAAGCGCAAATAGAGGAATTCCAAAATATCTACCATACCCTTTACGGGCAGAAGAAGTAACACTAACAGCTCTGATTTTGGATTTTCGCAGTGGGCTTTTGAGAAATACAACCACAAAGACGAAGATTTACCTATGAAGGAAGGATATCCAAGGCGGTAAGTAAATGTATTCATTGAAAAACAATCCTGTAGGTGTTTACGAGAAAGCCTTCCCTGAAGAATATACCTGGGAGCAGATCCTGGTTTCTGCTAAACAAGCCGGATATGACTTTGTCGAAATGTCGATTGATGAAAGCACTCGTCGGCTCGACCGGTTAAAATGGCCACCTTCAGAAAGGGCAGCACTGCGTCAGGCTATTCTTAATACTGGGGTTCCAATATGGGGAATGGGCATCAGCGCCCACCGGAAATTTCCATTGGGCAGTGCTTCTGCGGTTTTGCGGCAGCAAGGTCTGGACATCCTTTACCAGTCGATCGAGTTGGCAGCTGACCTTGGCGTACGGGTTATTCAGGTAATGGGATATGATGCCTTTTACGAACCCAGTAATACGGATACAGAAGCCAGGTATCTGGAAGGATTGTATACCGGAGTACGTTGGGCAAGTGCAGCCGGGGTGCTGTTAGGATTGGAAAATGGCGATACTGAACTGGTTAATTCTGCATCTAAGATCATGCGGATTGTGAAACTGATCAATTCGCCCTGGCTCCAGGCGTATCCTGACATCGGAAATATGACTGCATTTGGCTATGATCCCCTGGAACAGCTTCCCCAAACAGACGGCCATCTTGTCGGGGTGCATGTCAAAGACACCCGAAAGGACGAGCTGCGTGGCGTGGCGCTGGGCGAAGGGACTGTCAAAATTGAAGCTGCCTTCCAGTTATTAGCCCGCCTGGGCTATTCCGGGCCTCTGGTAATGGAGATGTGGTCTGGTATGGGTAAGAATGATGACCCTATTGCTTCAGTAACGAGTGCCCGGCAGAAGCTGTCCCAATGGATAGCTAATGCATGGAGCAGCACGCAAAAAGAATCATAAACAGCGTCGTAGATTTTTGCCAAGATTATTCAAATGGAGGTAATGAAAATGAGAGTATTAGCATTTGGTGCACATCCCGATGATATTGAATTCAGGATGGCCGGTACCCTGGCAAAGTATGCAGCACGTGGTGACGAGGTTTACATGTGTGTGGCAACAAATGGTGAGATTGGCTCATATGGAATGTCACGCGCTGAAATTGCAGCCATGCGGCATAAAGAAGCACAGGCTTCCGCTGATGTCATTGGGGCTCATCTAATCTGGCTTGGTTATGAAGATGAGATGCTCTTTGACAACAGGGAGACAAGGATGGCTTTTATTGAGGCTGTCCGGACAGCACGGCCTGATGTAATATTTGCCCCTCCAAAACATTTTGATTACAACCAGGATCACGATATTTGCGGTTATCTGGCGTTTGAAGCTCGTGTTCTGGCAACCGTTAAGTTGATGGAAACTGAACACCCTGTCATTGACCATCTGCCTCCGTTATTCTTCTGTACTGCACTTGGAGGTCTGAGCATGAAAACAAATCCGCAATATTTCGTTGATATCACAGATACTTTCGAAACAAAGATGAAAATGTTCAGATGCCATGCTTCCCAAGATGGGCCATGGTCCAAAGCCGCTTTCGGAGTAGGTTATTCCGATATGTTGATTAATGAAAACAAATTCTATGCCTCTGCTTGCGGAACGCCAAACGTTGAGTATGTTGAAGCATTCACACTCAGCACTGATTGGCCAATCATAGCAAACGCATATAAGCTTCTGCCGTAAAGAACTGAATCTGCTAAGGAGGTTCTTATGTCCAGGAAATTGACTGTTTTATGCGCATCAGCGCACCCTGATGATATTGAGTTGCAATGCGCCGGCACACTCATTCGATACGTAAAAGAAGGACACAAAGTGTTTATGGCAATTGCCTGTACTGGTAATGTGGGTTCCAAACAGCTAACAGGCCCAGAGATTGAAGCCATCCGGGCAGAAGAAGCAAAGAGAGGCGCTGAAGTGATTGGCGCAGAACTGATCCATATGGATTACAAAGATGCGGATGTTTGGCTTGACCATCCCCATTGGACCCGGTATGTAGACCTCATACGCCAAACGAATCCCGATGTAATCCTCACCCACGACCGTGATGATTATGTCCATGACCATTCGAATGTGGGTGAATTGGTTTATAGAGCTGCAATCTGGGCAAGCACAGCCAATATTCCCGAATGTAAGCTCCCGCCCATTGACCACATACCAACGGTATTCTATTTTGAGACGGTAGGAACCCATCGCGTTGCCCCGCCGGACCACTATGTTGACATTTCAGAAGAATTTGAACAAAAGCTTCATGCATTTTCCCAGCATGAATCCCAGCATGGTGATTTTCTGGAGAAGCAGTTTGGGGTAAAGGATTGGAACGATTACATGATAACCGTGAACAAATTGCGTGGGTTCCAGTGCGGCTGCAAATATGCCGAAGCGTTCCGGGTGGTTCAGACCTGGCCAAATCATAAAGCCTACCGCTTGCTACCGCCTGTACAGTTTAGCTCACGGTAGTATTAATAAGGAACCTGGCTAATATGTCAAAGAAACTTACGGTTTTAGCAGCTACCACCCATCCTGACGATGTTGAAGTGGATTGCGCGGGAACTCTCATCCGTTATGTAAAAGAAGGGCATAAAGTCTATATTGCGATTGCCTGTACTGGTAATGTTGGCTCGAAGCTTCACACTGGTCCTGAGATCGAAGCCATCCGGGCGGTTGAAGCCCAGAAAGGCGCAGCTGTAATCGGCGCTGAATTGATCCACTGGGATTTCAAAGACGCAGCAGTCTGGCAGAATGATAGTACATGGAAAAGGTATGTTGACCTTATCCGAATGACCAACCCTGATGTGATTATTACAATGGAGCAGGATGATTACGTCCATGACCACACCAATGTTGGTGAACTGGCATACCGGGCAGCAATCTGGGCAAGTACGGCCAATATCCCTGGAACTGAATATCCGCCGATTGACCATATTCCCACTGTGTTCCGCATGGAAACAACCGGTACATACCGAGATGCCCCGCCAGATTACTATGTGGATATCACCAATGAGTTTGACCAAAAAATTGAAGCATTCAAGCAGCATGCAAGCCAACATGGTGATTTCCTGGAAAAACAGTTCGGGGTGAAGGATTGGTATGAGTACGTAGCCACTGTCAATAAGTGGCGCGGATTCCAGTGCGGTTGTAAATATGCCGAGGCTTTCCGTATTGTGAACACCTGGCCAAACCAGAAAGCTTACCGGTTGTTGCCACCAGTCCAGTACGGAACTGATTGATTAGCGATAGCGAGGGATGAATTTATATGAAACAATATATGCAATTTCACCCCTTCGCAAATTTGCTTGAGCACCTCAGGCCAAACATCTATTTATTGATAAGAGTGACGCGGAGAAATTATTTTCATTCATTAACCAAGATTCATTTAATGCAGTCAATGACTGATATTCAACGAAATATGTGCAATCGATCCGCGAGTTGTGTTTGTGAAAACTAACGCTCTGGTATTGAGATATTGCTTTTAGGAGGATTTTGTGAGTCCGGATGAGTATGTCCTCGAATTAAGAAACATTAGCAAGACTTTTCCTGGCGTTGTCGCCTTAAAAAATGTAAGTATGAATGTAAAAAAAGGAGAGGTTCACGCGTTACTGGGAGAAAATGGTGCTGGGAAATCCACGTTGATCAAGATCCTCAGCGGATACCACCAACCTGACAAAGGCGGTGAAATCCTGATCAATGGGAAACCGGTTTCGTTCAAAGAACCCAGAGATGCGATTAAATCTTCCATTGTCACAATCTATCAAGAATTAACCCTTTGTCCGGATATGACTGTGGCTGAAAACATCGTACTGGATAAGCAGAATGAATTCAAAGGGTTCCTCCTGCGCCAAAGCGACTATCAGGTAATTGCTGACCGTGTATTATCTGCTTTAGGGCAGAATGAAATAGACCCGAACAGGTCAGTCAGGTCTTTATCGATTGCACAGCAGCAAGTTGTTGAGATTGCAAAGGCAGTGACATCCAAAGCGCAAATTGTGCTGATGGATGAACCAACCTCATCCATTTCAGAAAGTGATACCAAGAAATTGATGGATATCATCCGCAACCTCAAAGCAAATGGTGTTGCAGTAATTTACATTTCTCACAGGTTGCATGAAATTAATGGTATTGCTGACCGCATCACAGTTCTTCGTGATGGAGAGCTGGTGGGTACCGTGAATAATGCTGATGTCACAGAACAGGACCTGATCCAAATGATGGTCGGACGAGAATTGAAAAATGTCTATCCAAAGCGGGATGTGCAAATTGGGGAGACAGTATTGAAGGTTGAGAATCTGGTCAGCGGGGAACTGGTCAAAGGGATTTCATTTGAGGTCCATAAAGGCGAAATCCTGGGTATTGGCGGCCTGGTTGGTTCAAGGCGCACCGAGATGCTCGAAGCCCTTTTTGGTTTGCGCCCGATTACTGAAGGGAAGATATATCTGAATAATGAAGAAATTCACCCCCGGAACCCGAGGGAAGCAATTAAACATAGAATTGCTTTTGTTACAGAAGACAGGAAGAAAACCGGCCTTGTAGCATGCCTTCCGGTTTATGAGAATATAAACATGCTCAATGCCCAGCGCCCGTCATTCGCTGGATACCTGAACTGGCAACAGTTAAAAGAAATTGCACAAAGGCACCGGAAAACTTTAGATATACGGGTAAGCAAAATTGAACAGATCATGGGCTCCCTGTCTGGGGGCAATCAGCAAAAAGTAGCCTTAGCGAAGTGGCTTGACTTCTCGCCGCAGGTGATCATTTTCGATGAACCTACCCGCGGTATCGATATTGGTGCCAAAACTGAGATCTACCAGATCATGGGTGATCTTGCTGCCAGGGGAACTGCAATCCTGATGGTTTCATCTGAACTACCTGAACTGATCAGCGTGGCAGACAGAATTTTGGTAATGCAAGAAGGCTACATGAAGGGGATTGTAGAAAAAGAACAAATGACCCAGGAGTATGTGATGAGCCTGGCTACACAGAAAATGCAAAATCTACCTGCAAATTCTCCAATGAAGGGATTAATGACTGATGCATGCTAAAACTGATTCCACACCGAAATCAAGAACAACCTTTATGAAGCTGCTGATCCGATATCGGACGATGGTAATCCTTATTGTTCTTATGGCTGTATTTTCATTACTGCGACCCGTGTTTATAAACCCGGCAAACCTGCTCGCAATCCTGAAAAACATGAGTTATGTACTGATTGTTGGATTGGGAATGACATTTATCATCACATTGGGGGGGTTGGACCTTTCGGTTGGATCCATAGCCGCCGTTGTCGGTGTGACCTTTGCATTGCTGGTTAGGGGTGGCCTGGTACCAGCCATACCAGCATTGTTAATCGTCTTGGTCCTCTCGATGCTTCTGGGTTTCTTAAATGGATTTATCTCTGTCAAGGGAAAGATTGAACCTTTCCTGGTGACACTGGCAACCATGAACATCTACAGAGGGCTTGCACTCACACTTACGAGCGGGAAACCTGTACCCATCGTAATACCCCATTTTGCTGATATTTTTGGAAACGGCCGCTTATTTAATGTCATTCCTACTCCTGTGATTATTTCACTGATCTTATTTGCAATTTCGTGGTTCGTTTTCACACAAACTAAATTTGGATTTTTTGTGCGTAGTATTGGGGGAAACCAGGAAGCATCACGGGTGGCAGGAATTGAGATCAGCAAAGTCAAGCTTGCAGCTTACACAATGAGTGGATTGTATGCTTTCATTTCCGGTCTTATTCTCGCGGCATTAATGAATTCCGGCTTGCCTGATGCAGGGAAGGACCTGGCGCTGGATGCCATCTCTGGGGTTATTCTTGGCGGAACTGCGCTGTTAGGTGGAGTTGGTACGATGTGGGGCACATTGGGAGGCTGCATGATCATTGCATCCCTTAATAATGGTATGTCTTTGCTTGGAGCCCAATACCATGTTCAGATTTTGGTTAAAGGTCTTGTCATCATCTTTGCCGTTTTGATGGATAATGCCTTCAAGTCCAGACAAAGGTGAATTCTCACCTATTGATATGGAAACGACAAGAAAAAACAGAAGAAAGGAGGAACACAAATTAACCCTGTTTGTAGTATGTCAATAAGGATTGACCAACGCAACCATGTAAATATTTTCAAAGGAGAAAAGTAAATGAGAAAAATTACTCTGATTGCATCGCTCTTGCTGATTTTGACGCTTATCCTGACTGCCTGTGCACCGACTGTTGCACCTACTGAAGCTCCGGTAGTGGAGGAAGAGACTGCAGCCCCCGTTGTTGAAGAAACCGCTGTTGAAGCGACCGAAGCAACTGAACCAGAAGCCATTGTTAATCCCAACGCAGCTGATTTCACATACGTTGGAGATCCGGATACTGTATTTGACCTGAATAAGTGGTACGGAGATGTTGGTGTTGAAGCTGCTGTGACGATCAGGTCAGCAGGTGCTGCAAAGGTACCGGATGTTATGACAACTGCAATGCCAAAGGCGAATGAAAAGTACACCATTGGTTTCTCTGTGTACTATACCGTGGATGAGGTTGGTTCCATGATCCTTGAGAGCATGAAAGCTGCAGCCGAAGAAGCTGGCGTTGAATTACTGATCAACGATGCGAACTACGATCAGAACGCCCAGAACCAGGCTATTGAACAATGGATCCTGCAGGATGTTGATGGCGTTATCCTTGCTCCGTGTGATTTTACCGGTGTAAAGACTGCCCTCGATGCTCTTGAAGCAGCTGGCATTCCTGTGGTCACCCTGAATGCCCCGTTGGCCGGATCGGTTGACTCTCTGGTCATTGGAGATACTGTAGAACAGGGTGCAATCGCTGGTGCACTTCTGGAAAAAGCTTTGCTGGATTCAGGCAAGGAAATGAAAGGTACTATTGTTTATCAGACATTGCCTTTTGTCCACCCCAACGCTGCTACCCGTGCCAAAGGTTTTGTTGATACCTTCACTAAATACCCAGACATAAAGATCGTAGAGCTGACTGGTATTTCACCAGAAGAACACTACACTGCCTTTGACGGCGCCCTCAAAGCATATCCCGATATGATTGGTGCATGGGGTCTGTATTCATCAGCTACCATCGGTATGATGAATGCCAAGACTGCTAACAACAGTGATGTCCTGCTCTCCTCTGTCGACCAGGACAAACCCATCCTCAAGGGTATCTATGATGGCATCATTGTCGGCACTGCTGCCTACTCATCCATCGCTCCTGCCAGATGGTGCATGAGCCAGATGGTCAACCTGCTCAACGGCGCTCCCATTCCCGGTGTTCTGTTCTATGCCACCAAAGAAATCACCCCGGATAATGTTGTTGACATGTTCGAATACTACTACCCTGGAAAGACCCTCCAAGATTATATTGAAGGTAAAGTCCAGTAACATTTCTGTGTAAGTGAAGCATTCCCGAGGCGGACTGCGGATGTCCGCAGTCCGCCTAATAATTACTGATATTGATTATGAATTCCTGGTCTTGGAATTCATCTAATATGAATAGCCTGGCCTTACCCGATTCAAGTATTCTGGTTTTCCCTGTACAAAGGATTACCAGAACCTGGTTTATGAGAATACCTCATTAGGTTTTCTAAGGAGATGAAGATGCAAAACGGCAGCACCCATTTAAAAACAAAGCAATTTGGTAATACCGACATGCAAATCACACCGGTAGGATTTGGCGCTTGGGCTCTTGGCGGCGGAGACTGGATATATGCTTGGGGCCCGCAAGATGACAACGAGTCTGTAGCTGCAATCCATCATGCACTTGACCTGGGCATCAATTGGATCGATACCGCTGCCGGCTACGGGCTTGGTCACTCAGAAGAGGTGGTGGGCCAAACCCTGAAGGGGATGTCTTCGCGGCCTTATGTTTTTACCAAATGTTCAATGACCTGGAATGAGAAGGGCGAATTTACCTTCAACCTTTCGCGGGATTCTATCCGGCGTGAATGTGAAAACAGCCTGCGCCGCCTTCAAATGGATTATGTTGACCTTTACCAGATCCACTGGCCAAACCCCGATCCTGACATCGAAGAAGGTTGGGCGACGCTGGCTGAATTGCAGAAAGAAGGTAAGGTGCGCTGGATCGGGGTCTCGAACTTCAGCGTAGAGCAGATGAAGAGGGTGCAATCTATTGCCCCCATCAATTCACTACAACCTCCCTACTCACTGATCCGCCCCGAAGTTGAAAAAGAGATCCTCCCATTCTGCATGGAGAATAATATTGGGGTCATTGTCTATTCGCCCATGTATTCCGGATTGCTGACTGGTAAGATGACACCGGAACGGATAAAGAATATGCCCCCAGATGACTGGCGACAGCGTGACCCAGAATTCCAGATGCCCAAACTCGAGAAGAACCTCAAATTGGTAGAAGCCCTGTCTGAAATTGGTAAACAGCATGGCGTGGAACCCGGCGTGGTGGCCATTGCCTGGACCTTGCGGGTTCCTGCAGTGACAGCTGCAATTGTTGGTATGCGTCGCCCAAGCCAGGTAGATGGGATTTTCCCTGCAATGGATTTTAGGCTTACTACCCAAGAAGCCGGATGGTTGAACGAAGTTGCTGGTATAGTTTAAGGAAGTATTCATTGATGAGTTCAAAGTGAATTAGCTGGTTCAATCTGGACACGCAGCCAGGCTATTGAAGAAAGCTTAGCGCTGCTGTAAAGAAGTTAGAATTGCTTTGGACCAGTTGAATGAGGTATGGAGGAAGTAAATGGATTGCCTGCTTGGTATTGATGTTGGTTCGACAAGCATGAAAGCTCTGGTTTATGACCTGGAAGGCAACGTCATCTCACGGGGAAGTCGGCCGACAATAAGCGTTGGTGATAACCCGGATAACCCGAACTGGCAAGTGTATAAACCGGACCATATCTGGGATGGGATCTCCTCAGCCATTCGTGAGGCTACGGATCAGCTAGGACCCCAACACAGCATCCTTGCAGCTGCGGTTACTGGCCTCGGTGCAGATGCTGTTCCGCTGGATGAAACCGGCACGCCGGTTTACCCCTTTATTAATTGGATTTGCACGCGGACGACTACCCAATTCGAATGGTGGTTGAAGAATATCGGTTTGGAGAAGACCTTTCAGATAAGCGGCTGGCAGCCATTTATCTGGAGCACTGTTTTAAGGTTCATGTGGCTAAAGGAGAATGAACCTGAACTTGCCCGTAAGGTACAAAAATGGCTGATCGTAGAGGATTTTGTAAATTATCAGCTGACAGGAAAATATACCACCGATTTTACTGATGCATCTCCCACACTATTATTTGACCAGCATACATTGCAATGGTCAGATGAGTTATTGAATAAGGTGGGGTTAAACAAGGATCTTCTCCCTGTACCCCAGCGCAGTGGTAAGTTCATAGGTGAAGTTACATCTCAAGCAGCAGAAAAGACCGGTTTACCTGCTGGAACACCGGTTTACCAGGGAGGTCATGATTATCTTGTTGGCGCACTAGCGGCTGGAGCGGTTTCTCCTGGCATGTTCTTGGATGTAACCGGTACCTGGGAACTTGTTATTACACCAGTCGCTGCTCCCCAGTGGACCCCTGAAATCCGGAAACTTGGTCTGACTATTGAAGCACATGCAGCACCAGACATGTACTGTATTTGGGGCGGCGGGACTGCGGCAAGCATGCTTGAATGGTATAAAGATCAGCTTGGTCTAGACGCCCAGCTCAAAGCCCAGTCTGGTAGCGGAAATCTGTGGTCGAACCTGATGGAAGAAGCTTCCGCTTCATCCCCTGGTGCAAATGGCGTCTTTTTCCTGCCTCATTTCAATGGTACAACCTGCCCGAACCTGGATCCGAGATCCCTGGGTGCGTTTTTAGGCTTAAATGACAATACAAAGCGAGAGGACATGATCAGGGCTGTGGTCGAAGGTTTGAATTATGGTTCTCTGGATATGCTGAAGGCTCTCGAAGCAGGCGCAGGCCAAAAAGCTGAAAAGATTACTGCCATTGGAGGAGGCACCAGAAATGCATTCTGGATGCAAAACAAAGCTGATATATCGGGTCGTCCAGTGGTAACCCTGGATATAGAGGAAGCTACCGCAATGGGAGCAGCAATGCTGGCAGGTGTTGGTGCCGGTGTTTATAAAGACCTGTCAGAAGCAGCCATGCGCGTCCAGCGCCCAGGTAAGACCTATGAACCAAATATGAAACTGGTGCCCCTGTATGCTGAGCTATTCGGGATCTACAAGGATATTTACCCTGCCCTGAGTTCGGTCAATACACGGATTTACAACCGCTTCCGGGTGTGAGCGCCTCCTTTTATGAGCAAAACATGAGTGTGAAGGCAGCAAGAGTATTTGAGAAGAACTATCTTTATAAAATTTGCCAGGAGCTTTAAAGGTTGGCTGGCTTTAAGATAGCATCCTAAAAATAGCTATGCCTTAAAAACTTCCGCATCATTGATGCGGAAGTTTTTATTTACTGCCTGGTTCAGCATAAGAATTTGGGCTTTCTGATTGACGGTTCCAGTGGGGTAAGGGTCCACAGTAGCGGGTAAAGAAGTAGGTCGTTTCTTCCTTCCAGGAATAGAACAGTAAAGATAACCTATACCAGGGTTGGATTCCAGTCAAAATAATCAGCTATTGCCATGGACACGCCGTCTACGGGTCACTTCATGCCCAGACCATGGCGGATTACAAAGCAGTTTCCATGAACCTGATGCACGAGAGTATCGAGATCACTGACAGCACTTACACTCTCATGCTTTCTTCTGATGTTCAAGAGCGCATAGCCGGGCTGCCTGGAAAGACGACGTCCATGCCGGGTGATGAGCTTGAGGTCTTCCTTGATAAACTTGACCAAGAAAGCCAGAAAAAGGCATTGATGTTTATCGCAGGAAAGTTGGCTCAATGAAGATTTCTTGGTTACAGACGCATGTTATCAGCTGGACTGGCTTTACGATGCGCTTGTTCCACATCTACTTCGGCTATTTGGGCATAATGGCGTACCATATCAAGCGATCCATGACCCAGAAGCGATTGGAGGGTAAAAACATCTCCTCCAGAGCGCAAGTAGGTGATGGCGAAGGTATGCCTGAATTTATGCGGATAAGCCTTCTTGATTTCTGCCCGGTCTCCCAACCGATTGATCAAGACACGCAAACTGTCCTTGTTGAAAGCGCGATCCGCATGGCTGATGAAGAGGGGGGCGTCGGGATCGTCCCCATCTTCTCGGCTGGCAAGATAACGCCAAACCGCTTTTCGCGCAACCTTACCCAGGTACACCGTGCGTCCTTTACCGCCTTTTGCTCCACCTGCCACTCCGTGACGAATGGTGACCTTTCCGGTCTTGAGATCCACATCGTTGATGATCAAAGAACACAACTCCGTTGCTCGCAATCCAGTGTCCAGCAACATCAACACAATCGCCTGGTCGCGATTGGAACTCGGCCGGCGCATTACAAACTTCTTCCTTTCCTCAGTCTGCGATTCGCGGGAATAGACACACGCCTTGAGGATTTTTTCAACATCTTCTTTGGAAAATGTTTCAACAGGATGTTTTTGAAACTTCGGGGCAGTGATTTCTTTAGCGGGATTTGGGAACTTGAACTCCACCTGCAGCCATCCGAAAAAGGATCGAAAGGTTACCCACACATTTCGGATGGATTTGGCGGACAGCGGCTCGGAGCTTCCGTTCCAACGTCTCGGTTTATACTCGGTTCTCAACCAGGCCATGTAGCCGGTCAGGTCGGAAGATTGAATATCCGACACCTCTCGATCTCCGATGTATTTAAACCAATGACCAAGAGTGAACTCATAGGAGGTAATTGTGCGTTGGCTTAATCCCTCTGCTGTTTTGAATTTTAGGAAGCCGTCGATGGCTTTGGCTAAGGGAAGTGAAACTTTGGATTTTGACGTACCCGGCGAACTGCGGTTCATAAGAAATTCCTCCATTTTTGGAAAAATGTCTACCGCTGTGCGCCAAGCTCGCGTCTGCGGCCCTTTGGGCAACGAAAAACCAGAGCCCGACGGACTCTGGTTTGACTTTAGTAGCGGGGAGTGGATTCGAACCACTGACCTCCGGGTTATGAGAGATTTTCCTGGTTTCGGAACGTTTTTCACTCAGGCTCTGCATTTTAGCCTGGCCTGAGGGACGCTCTTCTGAAGCGGCCAGAGGATCTTTGGTTACGAGTTATTAGTCGTATGATAGCGACTTTTTATGACAGGGTCAAGTAGGACTTTTTTCGCGACCCGGAGGACGATGGTTGAGTTTTGGTGAATGAACGTCCTCTTTTTGAAAAACTTTTGTGAAATGGAAAAAATCCTTAAGATTCGAGGTCGTTTGATTCTGTCAAAGCCTGGGGTATGATGATTTTCTTTGGCAAAAATTAAAATGTGAAACCTAATTGGTTAGGATTTTTTGGCGTTCGACTATATTGTTGATTCTTCTCGCCCATAACCTCTAAATAATAGTTTTTCTCTGCGATCAATAAATTCATATCAATTTCAGGGGAATTGGAAAGCGCAACAAACAAAGCAGCAGATCTTGCCTGACAATTTATTGAATGGTCGGGGTTAAATGCAATATCAGAAAAGCCACAATATTTCAGCATTCTTTCTGACAGAGCGGGATTTTGTGAAAGCGCTATAAGATATATCCAATCATAAAACAATGTAAAAGGCCTGGTTGGAAATTCCATTCCTAAAAAATTAAAGCCAATTAATTCACCAGATTCTTTAATCCTTACATTCTTTTTGGCTTCAATACTGGTTGAGCGATAAAGATCGGTATAAGGACCGCCATTTTTGAAAACTTTGCTCCCTTGAAAGGCACATTCAACAGACATTGTTAGGTTTTCTACTGTTAGCGTGAGGTTAAACGCACTAAGCGAAACCCCCAGAGAATCTAATGATTTGGATGAAATCTCAAGAATTGGAGATATACCCCTTTTCTTGGCTTCGTTATGTAAAGAGTGGATGGATTTTTGGGCTTGAGTTTTGGCAAACCCTGGATACCATTCGAAATCAATGATGATTTCTTTGGTATATGGATAATGAGAATATGATGGAATAAAAACGGGTCGTTTTGCCATAATTTTATATTTCAATTATTTCGAATTCATCGAATTCTGGTGGTACATTGTGATTTTCTTGAGATTTTTGCCATTTAGGCCAATCGCGACGGGGTTTAAAATAAGTATCCGAAGCGACCAGAGATATATTTTCTGGATATGAATTCAAGTTTTGCCATGTTTTCATCGCTGATATTGATCTGAAATTAACACAACGAATGTACTTTACAGGTATTGTATCAAAAACTAATACTTCAGCTTGAGGATTTGTCGTAAAGTTGGCAGGTATAGCTAATTCATCTCTGGATACATTTTCTTCATCAGTAAACATTTGAACGAGTGCTTCAAAAGTTTTCCGTTGTTCCAATGGGATTCTTGAAATAATTGATGAGGCAGCATTGGTTTGACAAAAGGCACAATCGAGTTCCCACAACAAGGAAGGATAAAGAAGTATCACAGCCCAATTATCTGGTTTTTGATTTTTCCATCTATTAAACAGCAGATAATTTGGAAAACTGATTGATAAACAAACAGCTTCAGTATGACTATCAAACCTTTCTTGATCATTAAAAATTGGGCGCTCTGATTTTGGCAAACGAGATAATTCCTTCCGATTGATCAACCCTTGTTGTAAGATCCACTTGAGATTTTCTATTCTTGTAAAATGAATGAGGTGAAGAATCCCTTTTGTAGAGCAATATTCAGCTATTAGTTTTGAGCGCTCTTGTGCTGCCCTAAGTCTGGATTGATTTTCTGCTTCAACCTGTGCAGTTCTTTTGGCCTCTTGTTGTTGAGCTCGTTCAAACTTAAGCTTATCGATTTCTGCTTGTTTTTCCCTATCAATCTTTTCTTTTTCAAGTCTCGCTTTTTGTCTGATAGATGCTTCGAGGTTTTTCTTTGATTCTTCTTCAATTCGCCTTCGTATGATTAATTGCTCTTCTTCATTTTTTTGTATTTCGAATAAGGAAACCTTTTCCACAATTTCTGATGGTAGACACAATCCATCAAATATTTCGTCTCTAAAGTACTCAAGAGCGACTTTCCGACCCAGAACAATTATTACCTTCTGTGGTAGATCTACTTTTTCTATAATGCATCTTCCCCATACTTTATGAATTATCTCGCAACCTTCAATTGATTTCCAATACTGGGGATTTTTGGACGCAAACAGATTGAAAAGTGATGGGCTAACTGGCTGCATTGATCACCTCGATGTTTAGAATCGCACTGCAAGGCTTGCTTTGATTGGATTCTCATTAATTGTATTCGCTTCACAACCAAAAGCAAATCAAGCAAAGATGGTTTGCGATTATTGGGCGACTAGATTGGATCCCATCTTAAACATATCATTTTCTATAAAAAGCCAAAGTACACATGGTAGAAGATTGCTCTAAATCAGATTGCAGCAGCAAACACACACTAAGTATTTATTGAAAACAGAAATAAATGACCCACCTCGGTGCGCATGCAGAGCAGAGGCGTGGTGGGTACTGTTGGATTAATTATAAACAGGTTTGCCCATAACAAGTCTTATCTGGCAAACTTCCTGGCAATCTAATCCTGAATAAGGTCATTTTGTATCGGGAATCAACTTAAATTCAATCTTTGCGCCTAATGCTTCAGCAATCTTGGTAAGGAAGGATAAACTAGGGGCGCTGGTGCCATTTTCCAGTCTGGCGATGGAAGGCTGCCGGGTGCCGACCATCTCAGCAAGTTGAGCCTGAGTTAATCCCCGTAACATGCGGAGCCGGGCAACCTGATAGCCGGGTTCCAATTCCTCGGCAGCAGCCAAGAAATCTGGGTCTTTAATCTTTTCAGCTTCCCAATCTTCAAATTTTGGC
Organism: Anaerolineaceae bacterium; assembly: GCA_034429195.1. Classification (GTDB taxonomy): domain Bacteria; phylum Chloroflexota; class Anaerolineae; order Anaerolineales; family Anaerolineaceae; genus UBA4782. The sequence goes on along the minus strand of DAOUGQ010000010.1, from coordinate 1,153 downwards.
ATATTCTTTCGAGCCATATTACACCTCATCCATTAACTCTTGCATTCGTCGGATGGCTATCTCAATCTCACGGTCTGGGGCCTTTTGACTTTGTTTTCTGTATCCATGCAAGATGACAAATTGTTGCCCGATATGTGCAAAGTAGAATAATCGAACTCCTCCAGGCCTTAACTCCCAAAGCTTTCCTTTGATCTGCTTTGCATGCGGCATGCTCAGATTACTTCCAAATTCTTGTAGCAGCCGCAAGACGTTACGAATCTTTGCTTGCTCCATCACAGGAAGTTCTTCGATAAACTCCCTGGGTGGGCACTTTCCACGATGATCAACGTAAAATACGATGTTCCACATGTTTTTTCTCTTCTATTATAACAATATTGTTATATCCGTCAAGCGGTTATGAAAAAATTTTTGAAGCATGTTAAGTCATAGTGACAAAAAAAGTTATTCGGCTACCAGGAATTCTTGTAATGGCTTGCCTAACAACTCCTGTGCTCTGGACCGTGAGATCAAATCCTCAGCCAAAGCGCGATAAATTAACCGTTCCATCCGTATGGGCGTTTCAGATGGATAAGGTTTTCCTGGTTCCTGGCGATGCCAATCATTGACGCGGAACTGCTGGAATAAACGCGCTGCGGTGTTTTCAGAAATAATGGAAAGATCCTTGGCGCGGTAAATCCAGGCTTGCATACTTAAGCCGTATTTATGCTTAAGCATGTGCAACTCGTTGATGCTGAGGTCCGTCCGGTTGGCACCGAGTTCAAAGCGAGCAGTTGCAGCCGGCACGAGGAAAGCCCCGACAAACCGATTGGCCGCCTGTTCTGGCTTGAGGTCGCTCTGAACATCCAGGATCAGGTGTCCCAGTTCATGCCCTAAATTGAATCGCTGCCGGTCGCCTGATAATTCGCCTTTAGTTACGATTACCGGATCGCCATCTGCCTTGAAAGTGCAGGCGTCAAAATGCTCGAAACCGGAGATGATCCCCACCTTGATTCCCCGATCCTCCAGCAACTGGACCAGATTTTCAATTGCATCATAGCCCAGGTTCCAGTGGTCACGTAATTCTAGAGCTGCGGATTCAATCTCATCTAGTGAGGCCACTTTGCGCAGAGGGAGGTTAGCCGTGTGTTGTTCTTCAGGGAAAAGACTTTCGACC
>DAOUGQ010000009.1:0-19833 GCA_034429195.1 Anaerolineaceae bacterium | reverse complement strand
TTGGGTACGAGGTGTGGAGGACAAAGCACGATTGCAGGATAAGCATCCAGCAGCTCTATCACCCCAGTTGATATTGTCGTCTTCCCGGTACCCATTTCTGCTTGGCAGTTGGCCACGCCATTTCTGCGAATTGAACGAGCTAACGCCGCTGCCGCATGTCTTTGCGCAGGAAGCAATCCAGCACGCTCTTGTCCGGGAAGGGCTTTTCGTTGTGTACCAAGCCTATCGAGGGCTGAAATTTCGTTTGCAGTCGGGTCCAGATTATAGATGGGTTTATAGGTTTCCAGGACATGCGCAGCGATCTTCTCGCCGTGAACTTTCATAAACTCTGAAAGACCTTTAACGTCCTGGATCACCTGGATACCATCCTGTTTCAGCACAGCCACCGTAGTAACAAAACGATCCTTGTAGGTTTCAACGACTGTATCCGCTTCTTTGGCATCCGGCTGCTCAGTCTTTTCGACCACTTTGATCACCCTTCCCTTGATCAGCATTGGCCTACCCTCTTCATCAGTCAACTTCACCGTGCCCACACCTGCCCTGGCGGGCGGTGCCAGTGTCATGCCAGAGGCCATGAGCATAGCGATATGTCCTTTCTTCAAGGGAATGACTGGTTGGGAGAGTTGTGCCAAACCACGCGTTGGGTGTATCAGGTCAAGCCAATCACTGGTCTTGTGGACACCTGCTTCCTTCGTGGCTTCAACCACCTCTTCTGGTTCCCAATCCGTTCGCTTGAACATAACTGGTTTGCCATTTGCACCTCGTAATGGCGCAGGCAACAGTTCATAGATCGGTTCAACAGCGGAATGGATGGGTTCCAGTTCAGTTGATGCCAGGCTTTGAAGTGAAAGAACCTCCTTATCTGTGGGCAACTGGTAGAGCTTGCGCTTGGAAGCCAACACCACCACCTGCTTGAATTTCTCGTACAATCCATCCGGAAACCGATAGACCGTGATGGCTTGATAATGTCCGGCTAACAGCCGAGCAACTTCAATCATTCCTAGGATTTTCTGTGGCATGATATAGGTCAGCAGCCCGTCACGCATCAGTTTAGAGGAGGTCGTCTTGAGAAAATCCCATTCCAGTCGTTTGCCTGCCCCACTGCTTTGGGTGGGGTGACCCACAAAACGGTCAAGGTCATAAGGCGGATTTTAATTGAGTCAGGAAATGCTTTCATCACTCAGAACACAAGCCTGCCAGGGAGCCTGGCAAACTTTATCTATTACGTTTTGCGCTTTCCCTTCCCCTGCGCAGGGATCAAATAACCGCCCTCTTTGGATGGGCGGTTAAAGGTGAACCAAATTTCAAACCGGATGGCTCGACGACGAGTGAGGCTGACCTTATGAGTTTACCACTGGCCAGGCATTATCTCGATACCATCGAATCGTTCTCGAGCAGCGAAGTAGCGGTCAATTGGAGCGCACTAATTATGTGGGTCTCCGTCTCCCTGGATGAGACGGTTCCGTCAGTAACGCAGTGTTAAGCTGATGCCAACCTGAACCATGCCCTATCAATAAAAGCGATGAGTTAATCCTTGTTTCGATCTCGGACCGTCGAAATAGCCAATGTAACGAAGGAAAGGTGAGTCATGGTAATTTTTATAAGGAACTAAAAACAAAAAAGATAAGTAGAATCGAGTCATCCGGTAGTAAAGATCATGTTCGCTTATGATGATATTGTGTTGGATGACAAAGCCAAAGAAAGCGAGACGTTATTCTGGAATCCGAAGGCTGCTCGCAAAAATTTTATCCTGTTTTCGGTATCACCACAACGATTGTCTTAAAGTGCCTTGTAGCTGAGATAATTAAACAGTTGCTTAAACAGGAAATCACTCCCCCATATTCATGGCGCAAAACATGAATGGTGGTGTGGGATTTATCTATCACATGTTCGAGAAATACCTGCATAAGATCTTCTATTTAAAGCAGGAGTGATCCAGCTTATTTAAATTAAATCCATCAGATATTAAAATTCGTCTGGAACTGATATGATTATTATTTATATATGAGCTTTATTATCCTTTACTATCTTTCCCAACATGTATAGAGACTGTGAGAGATCTTTTCGGATGCTTCATGTAACGCTGGTAGATACTTAAGCAATTCTTGTGGATCTTCAATGCCTATGAAACCACTGAAAGAAAGCGCGGCTATGATCGTACCTTCATGATCGCGAACGGGTACACCAATGCAACAACCGTTTTCTGCAGACTCTTTATAATCGATGGCATATCCCTGCTTCGCTGTTTCCAACAATACCTGCCAGAATTGCTTTGGATCCGTGATCGTGTGGCTCGTGAATGGTTTCATTTCAATTGAATTAATAACTTGATCAACCAGGTTGATGGGTAATTCTGAAAGCAAGATCTTACCCCCTGCAGACGCATAAATGGGCAGTTTAGAGAACAATGGTGGCACATAATCTATAAATTTATTCGTCCGGGACTGTTGCAGGATTATGCAATGAAATCCCTCCCTCACAGTAAGATTCATCGCTTGACCATATTTTGCAGTATATTCTGCCATCACAAACTGCGCAACTTCACGTAAGGCAAGGAACAAGTTGTTCTTTTCGGTGACAAAGCTGATCTTCTGTCCAGTGATATATCGCCGATCATTAAATTGGAAGACCCAACCTGATTGTTCCAAGGTCTTTAGAATACGATATGTGGTGGATGGATTTAATCCACAGGTCTTAGCTATTTCATTCACGCCAACTGGCTCACGTTTATTACGCAAAAAATCGAGAACCTTTAGCGCATACTCGACCATTTTTATTGTTTCACTATTCTGATCAATTTGGTTTTTCATTTTATATCTATACCTTTTAGTACACGCTAGATTTATTTAAGCTTATTGCATTGGGCTTGTACGTTGTAATTGTTGTTTATGGAATGATCATTCCTATTCGATACGGTAAATACATCACTTAACTTATTATATACCATTTTCATTCAAATTTATCAACTATAATACAAACTAAATTCCATAAATGGGTCCAATTCTGAACTTTATCTCCTCATAATCTCTTCCAGAACTCGGTTTGCCGTGGATTAACCCGTATATAGCTAAACGTTTGTGTTCGTTTATCTGAAATTATGAAATAAACGAAATATAAATTCCTTATTGTATTAATTATTCTGATATGCTAATATATATTTGGAATAGCTATTCCGTTTATTGACAAATTAGGAGAACATTATGACAAAAGAGAAGTTGAAAGGCATTTATATTCCGATCGTTACTCCCTTTAATGCGGATGAATCGATCAACTTCAGTGGGATCAAGGAGTGCACTGATTTTCTTGTGATGAATGGCGTTACTGGCATCATTCCTTCTGGCAGCACTGGCGAAATGATTGCACTGAATAAGCAGGAACAGATCGCTGTGAATCAGGCGACGATTAAAGCCGCAGCTGGCAGGATCAAAGTTGTTGCTTCCACAGGTGCATATCGCACTAAGGATGTGGTGGATATGTCCATTGCCGCTGAAGCTGATGGTGCGGATGGGATCATGGTAGTTACTCCATGGTACATGGCTCCAAATGAGAATGAACTCCTGCAACACTATCAGTCCATCCGTAAAGCCATCAGTATCCCCATCATGCTCTATCATAACCCGTACTATTCTACTTGCCTGATGACTGATGAGTTCATGGCAAAACTGTACAAAGAAGGTTTCATTGACGCTGTCAAAGAACGCCAGGCTGATGTCTTCAGACAACAGGATCTCCGTTACCTGACCGATGAAGGATTCAGTATCTTCTATGGTTACGATATTTGCCCAGTTGAAAGCCTGAGCTGCTGGTGTGATGGCTGGGTTTGCGGAACCGGCAACTTGTTCCCCAAGGAAAATACTGAGGTTTTCCACCTAGCCAAAGAGAGAAAGATGGAAGAAGCCATGAAGGCGCACTTCGAAAAGATCCGTCCATATCTGCCTCTCTTTATCAAGCCTACAGCTGCAGGGATGCCTGCCCCATGGCTACAAATAATTAAGGAAGGTATGAAGCTGCGAGGGGTTGACGCAGGCTTCTGCCGAAAACCGGTCATCTCTGAACTTCCTGCCGATGTTCTAACATCTCTAAAGTCAGTGCTGAAGGAATACGGTTACCTTTAATAGATTATCACCTCCTAAATAAAAACTAGTGAAAAGGGATTAATCATAGGAACAATAATATGAAATCAAAAAAGGTCGATGTTTTGATCGCGGGTGGAGGAACAGCAGGAGTAATTGCTGGAATAGCCGCTGCTCGAAATGGTGCGAAAACTTTGATTATTGACAAGCAACGGTGCCTAGGGGGCCAGTTTACCGCTGGAATGTTAGGCGCATGGGTTGGGTTTAGTGATAAAGAAAAGGTGATCGTGAAAGGCATTGCCTGGGAATTAAGGGAAATTCTCAAGGAACGGAACGCGATTGTAGAAGAAGATCCGGATACAGATGTCTGCTACCTGTATGACACTGAGGTCGCCAAGGTAGTTCTAGACGAGATGGTAAAAAGAGAAACGCAACTCTCAGTGTATCTGAACACAATCATAACAGACGTTATCATGGAGGGAAATAAGGTTTCAGGAATAATTGTTCTTTCTGAATTGGAACCAATGGAAATCCATGCAAACGTTGTGATCGATTGCAGTGGTGATGCTGTTGTGGCAGCCAAGGCAGGAGCTCCTTACGAAATACGACCCAAGAAAGATATCCAGCCAATGACGTTGATGGGAAAAATGGCTGGAATAAACATGGATAAGCTCAAAAAATACTATCAGGATAACCCGCCCGTACATGATGCTGAAGTTCCTCCCGCCTGGCGCGAATTTAAAACTTTTCCCGGCTTGATGCACTTTGGTTTAAAGGATGAGCTTGAGCATGTTCAGCTTCCAGCACATCTTGAATATCTTCGAAATTGGCTTGCCATATTTACATCAACTCCGAATCCGGGCGAGCTGATGATCAATTGTTCCGGAGCGACGGAGGCGCATAGTATTGCTGGTTTTGAAGACCGAACAGAACAGGAGACTGTGTCACAAAAGTGCCTATATGATGTGGCAGAAGTTTTAAGGTTGTACGTCCCCGGTTTTGAAAATGCTTACTTATCATCAATTGCCAGTCAACTCGGAATTAGAGAAAGCAGACGCATTATCGGTGACTATAAAGTCACATTGGATGATTTCCTGGCTGCAAGGGAATTTGAAGATAGTATAGGAAGAGGTGCTATGCCCGCGGGTGCGCACACCCCTGATGGCGTAACTATGAATGTGTACGATCTGGATCCAGGTAAATCCATGACCATTCCCTACAGATGCATGTTACCACAAAATGTAGAAGGTATCGTAGTTGCCGGGCGATGTGTCTCATACGAAGCTGAAGTTGCGAATTGCATAAGATGCATGGCACAATGCATGGCTATGGGTGAAGCAGCAGGAACTGCAGCTGCTCTCGCAGTGGAAATAGGTACTACACCTCGCAAAGTGGACATAAAAATGCTGCATGTAGCATTACTCAACCAAAATGTGATTTTCTGAAAAACTCATAATACACAAAAAGGAGAAAGAAATGAAAACAGGTAGAAGTTTGGCTCTTTTGTTGACGGCAATGTTGATGCTCTTTACTCTCCCTGGATGCGCGGAAACTTCCTTTCCAACACAGGAAGCATCTGCACCAACAGAGGTAATAGAAGTAGTATCTCCAACCGAAGCTCCAACCGAGGTTGCAACCGAATCTCCATCGGAAGTAAAACAACCTCAAAAACTGGTTATCTGGTCAAACCTGACAGCCGAAGCTCAGCAGATCGTACTGACGAAACAATTCAATGAGATTGCTGATGAATTAGGTATCGAGATCGTCATAGAAGCGGTTCCCTTCAAAGATATGTACACAAAACTTGCTACCGCTGTTGAATCAGGTGAAGTACCCGACATCATGCACACGAACTTTGCTGGGGTGGCTTACCTGTACTCGCAGGACATGATCACACCATTGGATGATGTTATTGATGAGGTTGGACGTATCGATTTTATTCCGACCTACCTGCGTGTTCTCTCCGCTGACGATCAAACCTGGGGTATCCCTGACTGGGCAATGCACACATCTGTTTGGTATCGGAAAGATCTATTTGCAGAAAAAGGCCTGACAATTCCCACGGATTGGGAAGAGTTTAAAGCAGTGGCAGAAGCTCTTAACATTGATGAAAACTATGATGGCAATATCGACATTTACGGTTTCCCGGTTCCTATGAATCCTGTACAGGTCGCACCGCAAACCTACTACGAGTTCCTCTATTCCGCTGGTGTTTATACCTTTGATCCAGTCACAGGAGAATATGTTTTTGGAAAACAAAAGGAAAAGGCTGCTGAGGTCCTTGATTATGTGATCGACCTCTATAAGAAAGTGTCTCCACCCTCTGCGATTGAGTGGTCCTGGAATGAATATCGAAATGCGCTCGTTGAAGGGACTGTTGCGATGACGCTGGATATGGGTGCTGTAATCGGTCTTGCACAATCAAACAATCCTGATATGGTAGCCAACCTTGGGCGTTTCGATCTCCCTGGCCAATATGGAACGAAATATGGTTCCTTCGGCAGTGGTTATGCATTCGTAGTCAGCAACCAGGGTTCTGAAGAGAAAATCGCGCTAACCAAAGAAATTATGAAACTGCTGTACACACCTGAGCGAGCTGCTGAGCGGGCGCTTTCTCGCCCGATGTTTGCTTTCCCTTCAATGTACACAGCTCTCGGGATCTACAAACAGGATCCGTCTGTAGCTATGTTCCAGGATGAAATCACCACTATCACTGACGCTTTTGAGAATAGCGACTGGTACTGGTATGGTATGGAGCATGGTTTGAGCCAGATGTCCTCTCAAATCGAGGCCACCACATTCTTTGGTGAAGCAATGCAAAGCGTCGCGTTAGGACAGATGACATCCACAGAGGCAGTAGAATATATAGACGAAATGTTGCAGGAACAGCTCAGCATAATCAGTGAATAATCCTTGAAACCTCTTCGGAAATATATTGCTAATATAATGATACATTAACTACAGATCAGTCCCATCGGATGCATATAGAATATCCTCTCCGCATCCGATGGGACATAAAATATCGAATTGACGGATTAAGGTAAGGTATTCAATATGGTTAATGCTGAAGGGTCCTATCTGCAATCTTTAAAACGAGGACATAATTTTTTCTCAAGTTTTCATATGAGAAGAAAAATACTGGGGTTCTTATTCATTATCCCCACGATTTTATTCCTGGCGATATTTGTTCTGTACCCAGTGATCAGCAATTTGATCCTGAGTTTTACAGATGCCAAGTTGATGAAAAGTGAATACAACTTTATTGGATTAGATAATTATTTAAAACTATTCTCCAGCAAGATGTTTTTGAAGTACACCTGGAATACCGTGATCTGGACAGTTTTTTCGGTAATAGGGCAGTTAGTATTGGGTTTAAGTCTTGCATTGTTGATCAACCGTGAGATCCGGGGAGGATCTTTCTTAAGAAGTTTCCTGTTGATCCCGTATGTTGTACCGGCTGTAGCAATTGCTTTGATCACAAAATGGATTTTCAATGGCGATTATGGCATTGCAAGCAAATGGTTACAGGATATGGGTTTGATCGATTACAGACAATCTCCGCTGGCATTATATGGTGGAGCGATGGCGCTCTTAGTAATTGTAAACATTTGGCGATCTTATCCATTTCCAATGTTAATTTATTGGGCAGCTTTGAGGGGAATTTATAAAGAATTATACGAAGCTGCAAATGTTGATGGCGCTAATAAGCTCCAATGTTTTCGGTTTATTACTCTTCCTCAATTGCGTAACACAACGATCGTTCTGGTGATACTCCGGATCGTCTGGACCGCCACCTATTTTGATCTCATCTGGATGATAACTGGTGGTGGACCAGCTGGCTCTACGACACATCTACCAATCATGATCTATCAGGCATCCTTCGGATCATTCAGGATTGGATATGCGTCTGCAATTTCCATAATACTCGGAATTGTATTGTTTATCTGTATTATCTTCTATGTTAGAAAGTCAGGGGATTTCGCTGATTAACATTTCAAAGATTGAAGGTTTTTACATGAAAATCCGCGCGGAAAACACAAGCAGAAAACTAATTCAGAGGATAATCCTCGTTGTGCTTACTTTTTTGGCTATAGGGCTCGTTGGATTTCCTCTTTTCTGGATGGTGATGAGTTCACTTAAACCACCTACAGAACTCTTTAAAATGCCTCCAACAATTCTCCCGCAGAATTTTTCTCTTGAGTGGTATCGAGAGGCATTCAGCAATTCGATAGTTGTCCATTATTTCTTAAACAGTCTAATCGTTGCCTCAGTAACATCAATACTGGTAATTATCTTAGCAACATTCGGGGCTTACAGCTTGACCCGATTTCGCTTTTTCGGAAGGAAAGCGATAACTATTGCGGTACTTTCAGCGTATTGTATCCCACCAATCATGTTGATGATTCCCTTGTACCGAATTATTGCCAGCCTCCAGCTTAAGGCTTCATTGTTTGGTGTGATCATAGGCCACATGACAGTAACATTTCCGTTCGCAATATGGTTATTGATAGCCTTTTTTCGCAGTATTCCCCGCGAAATTGAAGAGGCTGCGCTGGTAGATGGAGGCTCTGATATAACTGTCTTTTATAAAATTATCTTGCCGCTTTGCATCCCCGGGATTCTCAGTACAGGGATTCTCGTTTTCATTCTGTCCTGGAATGAATACTTGTTAGCGAGTGTTTTAGTTTCACAAGATACAATGAAAACACTGACAGTTGGCTTGGCAAATTATATTAGTTCTGTTGAGATCAATTGGGGTGTGATTATGGCTCTTGGAACTGCGACGACTATTCCTGTTGTGCTCATGTTTACAGCTATTCAAAGATATTTTGTGGAAGGTCTGACAGCTGGCGCGGTCAAAGGCTGATGCCTGGATAGAAACGAGTGGGCGTTCGTGGAAAGGTAAAAGATTCTGCCCGTGATCTGTTTGATTAACCAGATCCAGTTTTTTGCTGCATAAACAACATGATTGACTAGTCTTTCAATATGTTACAGAGAATGAACAACTCCGATTGAAGATTAATGAAGACTAACGATAACTGTAATTAAAATCAACAGCAACTTATCGAAAGATTAATGATTCTCTTAGCCACCACAATTATAGGAGAATAAGTCATAAAACGATTTACTAAAATTCTGATTGTTTTTAACAGTAAAGCCGACAACCGATCTCTTTTTAATCAAGCAGTGGATTTGGCACAAAAGAATCAAGCCACCTTGACGGTAATCGATATAATTTAAGAACCACACTTTGGATTTGACAGACCTGTATTACGAGAATCGGCCAGCGATAAAGGGAAACCAAAAATTCCTATTATTGAGGAATTATCTATAGATACTTCCATATCATCAGTTCCTGAACCTCAGGTTGAGATTTGGAAAGATAAAACCAATACATCAGAAGATACAAAGATTGATATTCAGGAATATATCATACAGGAAGAAAATCGCAGGCTAGAGGAGTATATCGAAGCTTTTCAAAAGGCTGCAATCCGGGTAAAAAACAAGACATTGTTTGGAGTACCATTCATTGAGATTATTAAAGAGGTTTTGCGAAATCAATTCGATCTGGTTATGATCACTGCCTAAGGCAAGGAAGGCTTAAAGGAGACTCTTTTTCGAAGCACAACATTGCACCTGATGCGCAAATGTCCCTCCCCTGTGTGAGTGATTAAACCGGATCAACCCAGACAACTCGATCGAATTCTGGCCGCAGTGGATCTGGATCAGGACGATAAAGGGCGAGCTGCACTCGCCCACAAAATTATTGAACTAACTACTTCGATATCCCAAATGGGTCAAAGTGAGCTTCTAATTGTCCATACCTGGAAAATGTATGGAGAATCGATATTAAGGGGGCGAGGAGATATATCAAACCAGGAAATTGAAAAGTTACTTCGAAAAACTAAAGATACACATCGAGAGTGGCTAATCGAGTTTCTACAAAAATTCCCGTTAAAAAATTTAAAATTCAAAGCATATTTGTTAAAAGGAGAAGCAGGAACTTTTATCACTGAATTATCTGAGATTGAGGCTATTGAACTCATTGTGATGGGTACTGTCAGTCGCGCGGGCATAGCTGGATTACTCATCGGCAACACCGCTGAAAAGGTGTTACAGAGAGTGAATTGTTCGCTTATGACTGTCAAACCAGAAGGATTTGTCTCTCCGGTTATGTTGGATCCAAAGTAGATCGAAGAATTTGGCAGATCCTATCAACTTCCGCTAAAATTTGAATAAGAATAATATTGTGTGCATTTAGATAATTATTAGAACTAGTATCAGTCTTAAGTCGATCAATAGCAGCCACATCGGATTTCCTTCTCGCAGTTCCCGATCATTAATTCACCCACACAATCATCAGACAACCGTATTCATGCTCATCAAAAACAAAAATATAGATCTTTGATGAAAATGGATTTCATACAAGTGACCTTCAAAATTAAAATTAATTGACTCAATAAATAGGATGGTATACGATGGCGAAGCGCATTCTTCAAGGAATTTTTTGGATTGGTATTTACTTGTTAATAACCCTGGCGCCACTGTTAATTTTAATTTCCGGGCCAAGACCTCCTGGAAGAGAATTGTGGCGCGACCTTTCAGTAGCTTTGGGATACTGTGGTTTCGCGATGGTTGGCCTGCAATTTGTACTGACAGCCCGGTTTAAGGTCATCAAGGCACCCTACGGCAGCGATATCGTTTACTACTTTCATCGCCAAATTTCACTGGTCGCATTTGCATTAATTGCAAGCCATCCATTTATTTTATTTATATTTAATTTGGAATATCTCAAATTGCTCAACTTAGTCACGGCACCTTGGGCAGCCCGATTTGGTGTGACTGCTTTAATTTCTCTGATAGCATTGATCAGTCTATCGATCTGGCGAAAAAAATTTCGGATTGAATATGATCATTGGCGAATTTGGCATGGTATTCTGGCTATTGGAGTAATGGCATTAGCTTTAGCACACATAGAGCTGAGAGGTTATTACCTTAACACACCTGGAAAACAAATCTTTTGGGGTGTTTATAGCATTTTGTGGATCGGGGTGCTAGCCTGGGTGCGTGTGATCAAGCCATTTATTTTATTGCGTAAAGCATATCTTGTTGAAAAGGTTATCTCTGAACGCGGTAATGCGTGGACAGTTGTATTGCGACCAGATAATTTCAAAGGCTGGAGTTTCCAACCAGGCCAATTTGCCTGGCTTACAGCATGGGATTCACCCTTTCAAGATCACGAGCATCCATTTTCATTCTCAAGCAGCGCAGCAATAAGCTCTCAACTTGCTTTTACGATCAAAGATTTGGGAGATTTCACTGCGAAAATCAAAAATTTATCTCAGGGGCAGCGCGTATATGTTGACGGCCCTTATGGATCTTTTAGTATTGATCGCCATCCTCATTCGCATGAATTTGTCTTCATTGCCGGTGGAATCGGGATCACGCCGATCATGTCGATGCTGCGCACATTGGCTGATCGGGGTGATAAACGACCTTTAACCCTTATCTATGCAAATAAAACCATTGAGACAGCCACTTTTCTGGAAGAGATCGAAGAATTGCCTTTAAAGTTAAATATTAAGATAGTCCATGTTCTTGAATTTCCACCAGAAGGCTGGAATGGCGAAAAAGGATTTGTGAACGGCGATATTCTGAAGCGTTACTTACCGGTAGCACGTATACGCAATGAGTTTGAAGTTTTTATATGCGGACCAGGTCCAATGATGGACACAGTGGAAAAAGCACTTATCCAGATTGGTATCCCACTGGGCGATATTCACTCTGAAAGGTTCGACCTGGTTTAAGGAGGGTTTATGCGGCAGAGGGTTGCTACCTGGTTGGCGTTCACGATTGGAGTCATTGTAGTTATAATGGCGGTTTTCTTTGCTATCCTTCAGCAAGGTTCATAGATACCGCAAACCAACATGAATCTTATCTTCGTTTCGAAAATTTGAGAGGAAATAACTACATTTTATATATTTTGATCAACCCTCTATGATTTTCGAACTTTTTCCCCTGGATAACTTTATCCACGGATGATCGTGGTTATGATTCTACCAATCAAAGAATCGCATTTTATTCTGGATCAGTAACATTCATTCACAGTCTGGTTTCGAGCGACGGTGATCAATTCTCTTGTCATGATCTTTTCAATACGCATTTCCTCAGGATTTTTTCGACCAGGACCAATCTTTCAGGAATAATCGCGTTCAGCGAAAATCAAGATAACCTTACCATCCTCAATAATAACAAGGGAGACTACTCATTTCTCTGTCATCAATTTCAAGCTCTCAAAATCAGTTGTATCCCTGGAAATCGTTCATGCATGTTCGCCTTTTGACTTAAGAAGCTATCGTACCGTATTCCCTTTTCACTCCTTCACAAGTTTTGGTAAATTCTTCACAGAACCATCGGGTAATTTTCATATAACATGAAAAACATAATTTCTTTTCGCTGATCGAATGAGCCAATCGGGTTATTTCGAAGAACGACTAAACCTGCGTCGTAGCCATTTTTCAAATTCGACGATGATAAAAGCTGATAAACCAACTGCCAATACATCTACCCATAGATTCAGCGAAATTGGTGCGCTATTAAAGAGTTTATTCATAAACGGGATATAGGTGTATAAAAATTGGATAATCGCCATAAGAATTGCACCTGCAATCGCCCATCGATTGGAAAAGAAACCTAGTTCAAAAGGGGTGAGTATCAAAGAACGAGTGTTGAATAAATAAAAGATCTCCACAAAAATTACCACATTTACGGCTACTGTGCGCGCTTCAGCCAGCATTACCCCTCGCGCGAGCTCATACTCAAACAAACCAGAAGCCCCGACGAAGATAATGACACTTACCAGAAAGATACGCCAAATTATTGTTCCACTCAATATTGGCGTTTGGGGATTACGTGGCTTGCGATTCATTATTCCCGATTCTTTGGGTTCCAGTGATAATGCAAACCCCAGACACGTTGCAGTTACCATGTTAATCCATAAGAGTTGAATAGGAAGGATGGGCAGTATAGATCCAGTCGCAATTGCTGCCAATAGCACTAAACCTTCTCCCAGGTTGGTAGGGAGTGTCCATGCAATGAATTTTATTAGATTATCAAAAACGCCCCGTCCTTCTTCGATAGCAGCTTCAATTGATGCGAAATTATCATCCATCAAGATCATGTCTGCTGCTTCTTTGGATATGTCTGTACCGGTAATACCCATTGCCACCCCGATATTTGCCTGTTTTAAAGCTGGGGCATCATTGACACCATCACCTGTCATTGCTACCACGTGTCCACGCATTTGCAATGCTTCAACAAGACGTAATTTTTGCTCGGGGGCAACCCGGGCGAATACATCGATCTTCTCAACCTTTTCAATTAGTTCTCGATCAGAAAGTTTGGTCAACTCAGCGCCAGAAAAAACCGTGGAACAATCATCCTTGCACAAACCTATTTGTCTTCCAATGGCACCGGCAGTTAGTGCATGGTCGCCGGTAATCATTTTGACCATAATACCCGCAGTTTGGCAGGCTTGAATGGCATCGATCACTTCTGGGCGGGGCGGGTCAATCATACCCTGTAAGCCCAACAGCGTCAAACCAGTGATATCTTCATATCTGATTGACTGCGCACCTGGTTTTTCAAGGCGTGCAAATGCCAGGACACGCAGACCTCGCGAAGCCATCTCCTCCATCGCCAGGCGGAAGAAATCAGTTTCACAATCAAAAACCTGTCCTGAAGGACCAAGAGTGCTAACGCAGAGGTTTAACAATACTTCAGCAGCACCTTTGATATAAATTGTTCCCCCAGCGTGCAAAGTTGCCATGTATTGGTGTTGTGAATCAAAGGGGATGGTATCCAGTCTTTTTGGGTACGCATCCAAATCATTAGTGAGTGATGCTTTTCGCGCTGCGGCTAATAGTGCGCCTTCTGTAGGGTCACCCTGCACACTCCAAACCCCTTCTGATTCAATCAGCTGGCTGTCATTGCATAATAGCCCTGCCTTGAGGGTTTCGATAAACGCTAAGTCGTTTTTATAATTTATGGAATTGGCATCTTCTTGATAAATTTCTCCCACTGGCTGATAACCAATCCCATTAATTGTATAGATCCCGCTCCGGGTGCGGATTTCCTGAACAGTCATTTGGTTTTTGGTAAGAGTACCGGTCTTATCTGAGCAAATAACTGTTGTAGAACCGAGTGTCTCGACTGCTGGTAAATTCCGGATTATGGCATGCCGACGAGCCATGCGTGAAACCCCGATTGCTAGTGTAACCGTTAATGCTGCGGGGAGACCTTCAGGAATAGTTCCAACAGCCAGTGCAATTGCCGCCATGAGCATATCTGCGACCGATTGGCCACGCAGAACGCCGATACCAAAGGTGATTGCGGATAAAGCCAGAATAGCAATCAGTAAAACACGGCTAAATTGATTGATTTTTTGTGTCAAAGGCGTTTGCAACTCGACTGCGCTGGAGATTAATTGTGAGATTCGCCCCACTTCACTGTTATCACCTGTAGCAACCACGATTCCTGTAGCAGTCCCGGAGGTGACCAGTGTAGAAGCGTATACCATATTATGGCGTTCAGCCAACACCGCATCGTGCGGAACTAACTGACTGACATTTTTTTCTATTGGGAGTGACTCCCCAGTGAGTGCCATTTCAGCTACTTGAAGATCGCGTGATACCACTAGACGAAGATCAGCTGGTACACGACCTCCAGATTGTAATTGAACAATATCTCCAGGCACCAGTTCTGAGGCTGGGAGCCGAACCACTTTCCCATTACGAATAACCGTAGCCTCAGTAGTTATCGTTTCTGCTAACGCCGCAATTGCCTGCTCCGCACGTGATTCCTGGACATAACCGATAATTGCATTGATAAGAACCACTGCAAAAATCACAGCTGCATCACCAGGATCTTTAATAACGACAGTGATCACACTGGCAACGAGCAAAATGATCACCAGGGGATTGTTAAATTGAAGAAGAAAGCGAACTAACGGACTTTTTCCTTTAGGGGGTGTCAGAACATTAAAACCAAAGTGTGCCTGGCGATGTTTGATATCAAAGATATCCAATCCATCGTGTACATTCGTATCCAAAAGATCAATTACTTCGTCTATTGGAAGATGATGCCAGTGCTTATTAATATTTGCATTCATGGAAATATCCTTTTTGTCCTCTAATTCAAATTGGAAATCATGAGGAAATCAGTCTGATCCATATCATTAATTATCCATACCTTGTCAACCCATACAACACTTTATTGATTATGGGTAGTAGTGCAGGTTTCTTTCTGTAGAATTTAAAGGTTTTATAAAAAAGGCGATAGGTCAGGTTATTCTTGAGGTTACCAGGCTAACACGGAAAACACGTGATCTACCAAAAAGTTTTTACACACCTTGAAGAAATCGTAGAACAGATTGCGGTAAATGGAATGGATTATCTGCCGAAGTTGATCCGAACCATGATCAATACTGGTATGAAGATCGAGTGGCAAAGGTACATGAAAGCCGCTCTATATGAACCGAACGAAGAACAGCAAGTGCACGCCAGATTGATCCTTAATTTTTGAATAACCTAATCAATTTTCCAGAAAAGAATTTGCATAAGCACCAGATTGTAAGGCTCCTTTATCTGGAAAAAACAATCCAGGTGAAATGGTTCAAGGATGGATTGTATTCTTATATAATTAACTTGATAAGAATTAATATGAACTCGGACATGTCAATTGACTGGAGGTAATTTGAGTCAATACCTGAAAGAGTACAAATGGTCGAATGTATTCGCAATGTTGCGCAATCTAAGATCTGAACCCCGCATCTGCACAGATGCTTTCAACCATCGTTTGGTAGTGATAACAGGTGCCACTTCAGGGATTGGTTATGCCACCACGAGAAAATATGCCTCGCGCGGAGCTGACCTTATTTGTATCAACCGGAATGAACAAAAGTCCAAAGAGATTTGTGAAACTCTGAAGAATGAATTCAATGCGAATTGCAGCTACATAATTTCTGATTTTACGAGGTTAGCCGATATTAAGTTGGCAGCAGAGAAACTATCAACGCTTGATAGGAGCATTGATGTCTTGATCCACAATGCCGGCATTTACAACACCACCAGGATCCTTACTGCAGACAATCTGGAGGAAGTATTTCAGACCAATTACCTGAGCACTTTTATTTTGAATTATTTACTCCTGGAGAAATTTAAACGCCAAGCACGTGGGCGGATCTTATTTGTCAATTCTGAAGCCTACCGGTTCGCTGTGCTTGGTCTGCATTTGGACGACCTCTCGTGGGAGCGGCACCACTATTCAGGGATCAATAGCTACGGATCAGCCAAATTAGCACAATTGCTCTCCATGCTAAAATTTAATGAGTGTTTTCGAGGAAGTGGTATCACGATCAATGCCATGCATCCCGGCAATGTGAAGACCAACAGTGGGCAGAACAATGGTGTATTTTATAAAATTTTTAAAAAATTCTTTGTGGAACCAACTTCGCAACCAGTAGATATTTCTGCCGAAGCGCTTTATTATCTTGGCGTCTCTGATGAAGTCGAAAAGCTCTCCGGGAAATTTTTCAATCTGACTACCGAAGAAGAACCCACACCTCCGGCATTGGATAGGGTCGCTGCAGAAAAATTATGGACAATAAGTTTAGAATTAGGTGGATTACTTGAGACAAGATGATGAAAAGATCGTTATCGTAGGCGCTGGAATGGCAGGTTTAACTGCAGCGGCATACCTGGCGAATGCAGGATACAATGTTTCACTTCTAGAGAAAAATGACAGAAGCGGAGGTTTGCTGGGTACGATAATTAAAAACGGCTTCTGCTTTGATACTGGTCCAAGGGCTTTGATCAACTCGGGCATTGTAAAGCCAATTTTGAAGGAATTGGGTATCCAATGGGAGTTTTATGAAAATAAAATCTCGATTGGTATTGAAGACCAGATTTTCAGGGTATGTTCGATCAATGACTTGCGGGAATACCAACGTATATTGACGGATCTATATCCGGAAGACAAAGAAGATATTAAGAAAATTATTGCTGCAGTATATGAATTATCTGAGTACACCAGGGTCATTTATGAATTTGACAGCCCTTATTTCGGCGACCAATTCGGCAACAAAGAATATGTAATAAAAAAACTGCTGCCGTGGACGCTTAAATTCCTTCAAGCTTTAAGAAAGTTCAATCAGTTCAAGATGCCGATGGAGAATTTTCTGCATCTGCTAACCAGGAATCAATCACTCATTGATATCCTCACCCAGCATTTCTTCAGAAACACACCGACCTATTTTGCCCTGGGGTACTTTTATGTTTACCTGGACTATTTTTACCCAAAAGGTGGAACCGGCATTTTGAATGACCTGCTGGTGAAGAAAGTGCGCGAATGTGGAGGGAAGATCGAGCTGAACAAACAGGTGAGCCGGGTCATTCCATCAAAATCGAAAGTGGTTGATGCAGAAGGAAATGAATATCCTTATGATCAATTGATATGGGCAGCAGATCTGAAGACCTTTTATCGCAGCGTGGACCCGGTTGGGCTGGATGCCAAAATCACTCGCAAACTAGAATTTGAGAAGCAGCGCATACTTTCTTCCAAAGGGGCGGAATCTGTGTTCATCATTTATCTTGGCGTCAACCGTCCGCCTGAATATTTCAAGGAACATGGCGGGGAGCACCTGTTCTACACCCCCTCGAGGAAGGGGCTGGGTGAGATAAACAGGTCAAAACGGGTGCATCTCATCGAACATTTTGATCAGGTTTCAAAGAGCGAGGTGATCGACTGGCTTGAAATCTACTGCGACCTGAATACCTACGAAATATCCGTCCCAGTTCTACGGGATAGATCTCTGTCGCCTGAAGGACAGACCGGTGTGATGGTGAGCTGCCTATTTGACTACCAGTTGATAAAGAATGTTGAAAACGCCGGTTGGTATGATGAATTCAAGGAAAGAGTTGAAGAGAGGATATTGAGCAATCTCTCAAAGACTATTTTCAAGGATCTTGAAAGAGATATCCTTTTTAGGTTCTCCTCCACCCCATTGACGATTAATAAAATTTCAGGCAGTTCCGAAGGGGCGATCACCGGATGGTCCTTCGAAGCCAAGCCACCTGTGATCTATAAGCTCACAGATGTGGGGAAATCTGTCTTCACCGCACTGCCGAACATATATAAAGCTGGGCAGTGGGCGTATGCCCCTGCCGGTGTACCTATTTCGATGCTAACTGCCTGGCATGCCTATCAAAAGATTATCAAGCATTCAAAGAAGCATTAACACATGCTCATGAAGATCGTGCTCCTGGTTTTCATCCTGCTGGAATTTTCGAATGTCCTGGCGTTGTACTTCTTTCCAGGCTCGAAAAGGGCTAACGCAGTGGGAGTGTTCTCTGCCTGGGAAAAGTCCAAGCAGTATCCCGAGATCCATGACCTCATGCGTTATCTGGTCTATTGGGTGGCAGGGGCAAAGCTGATCTTTCTCTTTCTATTGGGGTTGATAGTGGCGTTCGCCGATCTCAATTTGCAGCGGTTGAGTCTGGTGGCGCTGGGGCTCGCGACACTTACCTTCTATTGGCGGTTATTCCCGTTGGCTCGAAAAATGGATCGTGAGGGACAGATTGAGCCCCAAAAGTACTCCCTTGTGTTAGGGGGCATGATACTCGTATTGATCATTTTGTTCGCTGTGGCAGCGCTCTTTGGGTTATAAGTCTAAATTCTGAATCTGAACTGATGGGACAACCGGTTTGCAGAGCCCACAACATAAATGTACAGTTACAGGATGTTAACCCATACCGTGCTGTGCGCTGGTGTAACCCAAAGGTCACTAAGTACCCGTCAGGGTAGTGGTTCCCTGGACAGCTCATCAGGGCAGGCGAATCCACTCACCGTTGCGAAGGTCAAACCAGAGCCCGTCAGGCTCTGGTTTTTTGATCCCCAAAGGGGCGCAGAGCGAGGGCCCGGCGTACAGCGGTAGACATTTTTCCAAAAATGGAGGAATTTCTTACACCTCTGTGCGTATTCACGTGAACTACAGTTCGCCGGGTACGTCAAAATCCAAAGTTTCACTTTCCCTATCCAAAGCCATTGATGGCTTCCTAAAATTTAAAACGGCAGAGGGATTAAGCCAACACACAATTACCTCCTATGAGTTCACTCTTGGTCATTGGTTGAAATACATCGGAGATCGAGAGGTGTCGGAAATTCAATCTTCCGACCTGACCGGCTACATGGCCTGGTTGAGAACCGAATATAAACCGAGACGTTGGAACGGAAGCTCCGAACCGCTGTCCGCCAAATCCATCCGAAATGTGTGGGTAACGTTTCGATCCTTTTTCGGATGGCTGCAGGTGGAGTTCAAGTTCCCCAATCCTGCAAAAGAAATCACTGCCCCGAAGTTTCAAAAACATCCCGTTGAAACATTCACAAAAGAGGAAGTGGAAAAACTTCTCAAGGCCTGCGTTTACTCGCGCGAATCGCAAACTGAAGAACGAAAAAAGTTTGTCATGCGCCGGCCGAGTTCCAACTAGGACCAGATGATGGCAATGGCGGGTCAATTAGGTTTGTGCAATCCTTTTGAAACAAGCCCGGTCCATGATAAACAGGAGGATCAGGCACGGTAAAGATGATCTGATGAAATGAAGGGGGATTCGTTGTCAGATTGAAGAAAATATTATATGATTAGAGGCGAACATATTTTTCATATTCCACATCGCAATCCTTGAAAAGTAAAGCCACATGTCCA
>DAOUGQ010000008.1:0-6881 GCA_034429195.1 Anaerolineaceae bacterium | reverse complement strand
AAAAATGTGACTTTCGGTTCTCAAAAAAAGGAATTATTCAGGAGGGTTGGCCACCAACTACACTCAGAGAATTCCATCAAAAATAATGTTAATAAGGTAATTACCCATATTTGATTTTTGAGTTACCCTTAGTTGGTAAGATTAGTTGCTAAACTACAACTATAACCTCTCCCCCGCGGACCGAGTCGTATGTATGGGTATAAGTTCCGGCCGGTGATGAGAGCTTAAGACCTCTATATTTATAAATATCTGTAGAGTGTGAAAGCAGATTTAAGTTCCAGCCTTCAGTTTGAGCTTAACACCCAGAATTTTTGAGTGCTCTCCAAGATTGGGGAGCGCTTTTTAGTCATATTGGAATAAAACATATCTATTATATTCATTATGGAAGAAGGGGAAATATTCATCTCAAATATTTAGTATTGGTGTCAAGCTTTCCATGCTTCCAAGAGTGCCTGCGGAATAGTGCAGCAAACAGAGTCCACACTCATACCCGGCACCATTAACGCAAGTTATTGAGCAGGTATAAGCAAGCAAGTTGTCGTCAGAAGTAAGATACAATGGCAAAACAGACCAGCTAAAACCAGCTTCTGAAAGACATTTACACTAAACGGAGACGATTGGAGAAAAATCTGACTGTCCCGAGTGCAGAAGATATGCTCATGCCCGGAATTACTGGAATCTGGTCGGTTAAAAATCTTCTTGCGCATCTGATTGCCCGGGAGAAGCTTTTCCTTAATTGGTTTTACACGGGTTTGCCTGGCGATACTTCGGAAAAGCACCGGTGAGTATGTGCCAGAAAACCATAAACGCTATCAATCAACAGATCTATTTGAAGAATCAATGACGTTGCCCGGTAGCAAGGAATACTATCGAATAGATAATAACCCTTACCGCCCAAATATGGACCGAGTCTCATTTACAGGTATAAATTAAGATCAGTCATGAGGGCATAAGAAAGTAAGAAAAAATGTTGCACTTTCCACTGCCAGAAGAGGCTTTTTTGCTTACTTGTAATTAGGAGAAAGCGTGGAACTGCTGTTGGACTCATTCATGACGGGAAGGTCGTCTATTTACAGGGTTATGGAGTCACTGATCGTCAGAAAGCAATTCCTGTAATAGAAACCACGTATTTCAACCAGGCTCAACTTCAAAAACAATGAAAACCTGGGAGATCATGAATCTGGTTGAAGAAGGAAAACTTGACCCTGACGCACCGGGTTCACAATACCTTACTAGAGGAAAGTTACAGCAATTAAATCACGATTCCAGAGGTGTGATAATTTGCAGGTTATTTGGCTATACGGCAGGAATCGCAAATGTGGGAGGGTATTCGGGATTCGGTCCTAAAAAAACCTAAAACCCTTGAAAAATCCTCTGCAATCTGCTGAGGAAGCAAATGGAGAAGGGGTAAAGATCGTACATCAACTCATAACCAAGTATGCGTATTCCAGGTGGAGGGTATTCACTTCTCCAGTCGGTGGGCTTTGGATTCAATACCTGACTAGCTTTCTCCTCCCACCTAATTGCTCTGAAAAAAAATGAGAAGATACTTATGCTTCGAGTATCCATTTCTAAAATGCTTACCAGGAAAAGATTATCTTCTTCTCGAGCCAGATCAGCATCCTTTATAATGTCCCTGAAAATACTTCAGGTTTGCCTTTTCGGTTAAGATTACTGACTAAAATATTGTCCTACTTTACAGGAGAGGAAGAATTGGAAATCTTTTTACTTGTGTTTTTATTTTTATCTGAAATTCTATGCGCAATGTTTTGCATCATATCGAAATCTAATCAACAAAAGGTCAGAAGTATATTCCGGATAAGTTTATTCTTCACTTTTGGGTTAATGATCATTACTTCATTAATTCATTGGAATTTTCGCTGGTATGGATTTGCTTGTTTATTGCTGATCTGGGCAATTCTCGGTACCATCTCATTGTTTCGAAAAAATCAAACACATAGGACTTTTAATAGAAGGCGAATTATTGGAAATGCCATTTTTATGAGTCTCCTGGCGTTGATCACACTTACCCCGGCTCTTATTTTCCCACAATATTCGCCCTTAAAACCTACCGGAAAATTTGATGTTGAGACAAAAATTGATACTTACATCGACTCTAATCGTATAGAAACCTACTCAGACGCAAATCAATACAGGAAAATTACTGTTCAATACTGGTTTCCAAAAACTTCAAACGGAAAATTCCCACTGCTCATATTTTCACATGGTTCGTTTGGAATAAGAACCAGTAATTTATCTTTATATAAGGAACTGGCAAGTAATGGATATGTGGTGTGTTCAATTGACCATACATATCAGAGCTTGTTTTCTACTGACATTGAAGGAAATCTTTCTTTGCTGGATAAAGGATTTTTTTCTGAAGTAATTTCTGAAGATGCCCATACTAATAAACAGCTAAGTTTCGAATACTATCAAAAATGGATGGGGATACGAGCAAGTGACATAAATTTTGTGATCGAACACATAATAGCAAAGACCAATTCTGGTTCGAAGGATACCGTTCTAAAACTAGTTAATCCATCAAGGATTGGACTGATGGGACATTCATTAGGTGGATCTGCAGTGCTATCTGTTGCGAGAATGCGCAATGATGTTGACGCTGTAATGGCATTAGAATCGCCCTTTCTGGGTGACATCGTTGGAGTTAAGAATGATGAATTCGTATGGAATGAAGAAACTTTTCCAATTCCTATTCTAAATATCTATTCTGATAGTACCTGGGACCGTCTTGAAGATTTACCTCAATATGCTGAAAATGCAGATTTGCTAACCAATGACGATGCGATTTCTTTTAATATCCATTTCAAAGGCGCCAGACACATGACATTAACAGACCTTGCGCTCTCAAGCCCATTTTTAACTCGGGTTATCGATGGTCAGAGGGCAAGCATGGATGCCAGGTATTCTCTAACTACTATCAATAAATTGGCTGTAGAATTTTTCGATTGCTATCTTAAAAATATTTGTCCGTTCTCCTCGAATGACAGTTATTAGACTCATTACATGGTTGAATAACCAGATATTCTTTGTAGAATCATTACAATAAAGCAGAGCACTCTCTTCATCAACGAGAGTACTCTGCTTTTCTACAAGTCCCTACAAAAATTTTACATGAGAGATTGTAAAGAGATTTATGAGGATATAAACTCCTTGATCAGTCGTTTTTCATCTCCCTCAACAAGATAAGCACAAACGGTTACGTATTTTTCGATCCCAGACCCAAGCAACTTGCGCCGCAGCAGCTCATCCACCTGAAAAATCCCAGCATTGTTGTTCATCCAGATGTTGATTTGAATGGGGCTATCTGTTCCTTCCAGGATATCCACCTTATTGATCGCTGCAGCAGATACAGAATGGATATCCATTTTGCCTGCCTGATAAGGGATGCGGGAGCGGCCCTCGCTCATATCCAGAGCATCTGCTACACGTACAATGCCAGCTTCGATCGTGTAAGGCATTCCACCGCTTCGGTGAGCAATGATGGCATGCAGTGTCTCTGATGTGATGATTGTTCTTTCTTCAACGGACAAGAAGTCCAGGATCCGATGCAGGATACCATTCGCAAGGATCAGGCTGAATTCCTCATGCCCTTCACGGCTGATGGTCATACCAAGATCATGAAAGAGACTGGCTAATAGAATGATCAATTCCGCATGGTCGTATGAGAGACCATAGTTTTGTGTAACCGACATTGCCACCTTGTTCTTATCAAGGATGCGAGCCAGACGCATTGCAATGTTGGATACGATTTGAAAATGAACCACCCCGTGATCAGACATTCCGAGCCGGTCAATGGCATTGATATTGATCACTCGCCATAAAGTTTTGATTTCAACATCATCGTTGATCAGTTCAAGGGCTTTCGCCACCAGACTATTCTTATTCGCTGGAACTCGGATATCAATGTGTGAGTACTTTCTTTGCTCTACCGTCATATTATCTCTCTTTAACATACCAACTTAATTTTTTTCTTCTATCTGATTATCTCATGAACCCTCTCTAGATTCAATTTCTGTTGATCATCTTCCTGTATGCCTTTTTTATTCAGAATATGATAAAAGTGAAACGATGTTTGCAATTCATAATGAGATGTATGAACTGCTTTTCTGTTAATCCCGAATCCTTAAAACAGCGAAATCTTAAAAACGCAATTGTCTTTCTTCATGAGACTTACAGGTCTGAAGTTTAGTTGGCTGGGTATAACAAAATATTCAAGAAAAATTTTGGAATTTAACCAAGGAGAATAACTGGAATAAATACTCTATTGATCCATCGATCAAAGGGGCCGATGCGATCATTGAACATATCTTAGTCAATAACCCGGATTTAAATGATCTAAATGCATTAACCTATCAAATAGATCGTGAGGATTGCAGGTTTATTTTTGATATTGAGAGCTTTTTATCTGGTCAGGAAAATTAATTTTCATCTACGATAGATTTCATGGTAAGTTCTTTATTCCGTGACGAAATCAGGGTGTCATTTGAAAAAACATGATTTCTTTGAGACACTCAATCCGGAATCCAGATTTCCGAATAATCAAACCTAACTAACTGATTATTTAACAAATTAACAACGTAAATTAAATTTGTTCTAATTTTATTTTTATTATACAATAACAAAATATTTACTATTTTTCTTACGTCTCCAAGGTGGACATCATGGCAAAATCCCGTCATAGTATCGTTGGTCTGATTTCAATATTTGCGATTCTTTTTTCACAGCTTTCTACTACCCCAGTCCAGGCTTTTGCAGTAATAGAGATTTCAAGCGCAGAACAGTTGAATAATATTCGTAATGCGGGTTTATCAGGTAATTATATGCTGATGAACGATATTGATTTGAGCGTAATTGGTGTCTGGACACCGCTGGGCACATCGAGTACACCATTTACTGGTACATTTACTGGCGCAGGGCATACCATTTTCAATCTTGTCATCTCAAATACACAAACCAGTGATCAGGGATTATTTGGTGTAATTGATACTGGAGCATCCGTCAGTAACTTGCAGATAAAGAACGCCAATATTACTGCAGCAGATAATGCGGGAATTCTGGCAGGCACCAATAAGGGAACGATCAGCAGTGTTTTTGCCCAGGGAGTGATTTCTGGTGCCACATCGGTTGGTGGTCTTGTTGGAACGAACAGTGGTTCCATTTATAATTCGTATGCTATGGCAACCGTCTCTGGCAAGGATAAAGCTGGTGGGCTGGTAGGCAATAACGATAGTACAGGAACACTGACCAATACCTATGCGGTTTCAACAGTATCGGGGGCTGTCACCAATAATTATCTTGTGTTTGATGGAATTGACGATTACATTTCCATCCCTCATAATGTCGCATATGATATTGACGATTACACTCTCGAAGCATGGTTCCAATGGACTCCAATAAAAGAAAATGATTCTGATACGAATGAATGGGATAATGTTTCATTTATTGTTGGAAAAGGGTTAGAAAATTTTGAAATCCATACCGGTGGGGGATCAGGAACTTATGGTATTAGATTTATCCCAGTTAACCGAGCCCAAGAAGCTGGCGGAAATATAGCCGCATATAATGATGTTCATAATGTACTTCAGCCAGGCTGGAATCATGTGGCAACTACCTGGCATTTGGCTAATGGTTACGGAGAAGTAAGGGTCTATCTGAATGGTATTCTTCAGGACATCTATCAAAATACTGTAGAAAACAAGGGCACGGTAGCAACCGTTCCCCTATCTGTTTCAGATCCGTTTTCTGATAATACAGAGGAGCTTTTCATAGGAGCAAGAAACGATCAGTTTTATGGATTCCCCTGTATGTTCTTTAGAGGCAATATTTCAGATGTGAGATTCTGGAATAAAGTAAGAACACCCGAGGAAATTTCTTCGGATAAATATAAACAATTAACTGGAAATGAATCTGGGTTGATCGGGTATTGGAAACTAGATAACCCTGGTGTGGGTGGTTACATAGAGGATAGTTCAATTGTGGGAAATGATGGCATCTTGTATGGTGCACCGACATGGGTGCATGATACCGGAACCAATGGTGGATTGGTCGGCGCAAATGCAAACCCAAATGCTAACGCAATAACAAGCAGCTACTACGATTCGACAGTCTCGGGTTTGACAGATTCTGACAGAGGTACTCCTCTCACCACCACAGAAATGAAAATACAAACATCCTTCGTTGGATGGAGTTTTCCCTCTATATGGAAAATGATCAATGGTAGTACTTATCCCAGCTTGTTCACCATAAACGTTACCCTCAATCAGGCAGCGGGTCAATCCGATCCTTCCAATGCCAATGCCATCAACTTTACTGCAATATTTGATGAACCCATTAAAATCAGCAGTTTCACAGCAGAAGATGTAACATTAAGTGGTTCTGCAGGAGCCACCAACGTGGCGATCAGCCAGATCGCCCCCAACGATGGCACTGCTTTTAATGTCGCAGTCAGTGGAATGACCAGGGATGGCACTGTCGTTGCTGCAATCGCAGAGAACAAAGTACTGGATGTAGCGAATAACCTTAATACTGTAAGCAGCACCATTGATAATACCGTAACTTATGATACAACCGCCCCAGCAGTGGCAGTATCTTCAACCGCTACCAGCCCTACCAAAACATCTCCCATCCCCGTAACCATCACCTTCAGTGAAGATATGACAGGATTTGAGCTGGCAGATATCACCGTAGGCAACGGCACGGCAGGCAACCTTCTCGGCTCAGGAAAGATTTATACCGCTGATATCACCCCGTCAGCAGATGGCGAAGTGACAGTGGATATCGCTGCGAATGTGGCTGTGGATGCTTCAAATAACGGGAATACGGCTGCTGCTCAGTTCAAGATCACCTATGATACAACCGCC